>BTVJ01000062.1:0-41657 GCA_045863395.1 Myxococcales bacterium | reverse complement strand
AGGGGCTCCTCCCGTGGCGCGGAGACGATGGGGAGGGGCTCCTCCCGTGGCGCGGTGACGATGGGGAGGGGCGTGGAGTCCGCGCTCCCCGGGGTGCGCCTCGTCGCACCCTGACCGACCGCTCCACCGGCGCGAGGTGCCGCATCGTGGTCTCCGACGCGGACCACCGGCAGCGGGGGGACGTCTGCCACCTGAATCGCAGGCTCCTCCCGCGGGTCGTCCGCGTCATCCGCCGCTGCGCCGTGCAGGTCCGTGGCGCGAGGCAGATCCAGCTCACGGGGAGGCAGCGTGGATCGGCGCGGCTCGACGGGCTCACCGTCCTCCCCCACCACTCGCCCCTCCCCGTCGATGTTCCGGAACGTCAAGGGCTCCTGGCCCGGGACGTGGATGTTCGAGCCCACGCGTCGGGCCCCCCCCTTGGGGCGTGCCAGCGACTTTGCGGCTGGTGCCGGGGCCGCCGGCGACGCCTTGATGACGGGCAGTGTGGGGACAGCGCCGGTGTACTGCGGAGCGCTCGGCGGTGGCGTCCGAGTGGCATCCACCTGGAGCGACAGGCGGCCGTCCATCTGGCGGAGGCGGTCGGCCAGCGCCTCATTGGAGCGCCGCGACTCGGCAAGCTCCCGTCTCATCTGCTCCATCTGGCGCTGGATCTGCTCGTCCTGGGTGGCGCACGCTGACGTCCCGGCGATCAGCACGGCGAGCGCAGCGGCGATGGGCGAGCGGCAGGGCATCTTCACTCTTGCCGTTGGTTGGTCGCCCGGGCGCCCCCGTGGGCGCACCCATCTCGGGAGAGGTCGGCGCAGCGCTCGATTATGGGCAGCCGCCGTCGGCTGGTCAAACAAAACCGGGCCATCGGCTGCCCCGCAGGCCCGCCAGGAGGGCGAGCGCTGCCCAGCCCACCCCGCACAGGCCATCGGCCGTGTGGTCCAGACGTCGGTGGCTCCCGCCGTGCTCCACGGCCACGACGCGCCCGAGGACCGACGCCGTGGACACAGGAGGATCCGTCCATGGGTTCAGGTCGCCCTTGGTCCACACCAGGCCCGCCCACCGCGCCACGACCCGATGGACGCTCGCCCGCTCGCCTACGAGCAGCAGCACGACGTCGCCCGGCCTCACGCTGCGGCTCCCAAGTGGAGCCACCGTGACCCGGGCCCCGTCGGGGATGGACGGGCGCATGCTGAGCCCCCGGGCGTAGAATCGGAACGGGCCGCCCCGCGACAGGCGCTGGCGGGCGAGGTCTCCCAGCGCAGCGGGTGCAACCCGAGCGTGCTCCTCCGCGTGCTCTTGGCTCATCCGGCCGCCCGAGGCACCGGCGCCACGTGCTCCATGGTCCCCGCGGACCCGTCGCCGCGGGCGCCCTGCACCTCGGTGTCACTCAGGATGCGGAAGAGCCTCGACCGTGGGCGCCCGGTCTGTTCACGCGGGACGCGCTCGACCATCTCCGGCGTGAGCTTGGGCCGGGGCTGCCCCTTTGCGCGCGCCGGCCCCGCGTGGAGGGCGCCCGGCTTGAGGATGGGGAACTCCACCCGCCGCTCGGGGTGCACCTGCGAGGCGTTGAACGCGAGGATCCCCCACACCTTGCCCGTGGTGTCGGCGCACTGGAGCGGCGCGGGCGCCAGCCACTCGCCGCGGTTCTCCACGTAGGCCTTGCCTGGGCAGAAGTTGCACTGGTGCTCGAAGCTGCACCCGCCGCAGCCGCGGTCCTTGCGCCGCACCCCTCGAATCTCCTGCAGCAGTGGCGCGTGTTTCCATAGCAGATCCAGCGGCGTGTCGAGCACGTTGCCGACGGGCATGGGCCACGCTACGCAGGGCGTGAGGGATCCGTCGGGGGCCACGTGGCCGCTGATCTTCCCCGCCCAGCAGATGTGGAAGTCGGGATCCGCCCCGCCAAGGCTCGGGCTGTCCTTCATCTCGTCGTGCTTGAAGCGCTCGAGGTCCGCCTTCTCCGCGACCGTCAGGTTGAGGGCCGCGGTCTCCATGGTCCCGCCGTGGGTGCCGTGGATGGACCCGTCGAGCTGGCACTCGACGCCGCGACGGACCATCTCCCGGTACAGGTCCTTGTAGTGGTTGCGGTTCCTGTGCATCACCGAGCAGTTGACCCGCACGCGCACTCCCCGCTCGGTCAGGCGCTCGATGCCGCGAAGCGTCCGCGACAGGGAGCCCTCGCGCCGGGTAATCGCGTCATGGATGCTCGAGTCCAGCGCGTAGACGCTCACGTCGACCCGCACCACGCCCGCGTCGCGGACCGCATCGGCGATGCGGTCGGACACGGTGCCGCCATGGGTCTTGAGCACGATGGCGAAGCGCCGCCTGCGGGCCTCCTCGAGCAGCTCCGGCACGTCGCGGCGCAAGAAGAGCTCGCCGCCCCCCAGCGCGAGCTTCAGCACGCCCATGCGCTTCGCCTGGTCGAAGAGCGTGACCACCTGGGCGGTGGACATCTCGCGCGTCCGCTTGTCGTCCAGGTAGCAGTGGCAGCAGTCGAGGTCGCACTTGAGCGCAAGGTCGATGTGCAGGCTCAGCAGGCGATGGTCTTTGACGTACAGCGCGCGGAGCTTGTCCTCCATGTCGTAGACCCGGCTCATGACAAGGCCTCCAGCGTCCACGGGGACGTCTCCAGGTGTATGGTGACTCGCAGCACGGGTACTCTTGCCACAAGGCGTAGCGTGGCGTCCACCACCCGTTGCCGCTCGCTCGGCGCGTCCACGTGAAGGAACGCCCGCCTCAGCAGCTCTCGCGTCGCGTCCCGTGCGCCGAGGGGCGTGGCGATGGTGCGCTCCCCCTGCTCGATGACGCACACTCGATGGAGAGGCGCCGCTCCAAGCTCGGCCGCCGTACGCTCCCGTCCTGTGAACGGGCTCCCGTGGGCAACGAAGCCGTCGCCGGTCGGCAGCAGGAGGGCCAGGTCGTCGCCCAGCGAACGCATCCCCTCCGGCAGCCTCCTCACCAACGTGGTCTTGCCCGCGCGTCGCCGCCCGACGAAGACGATAGCCCGCCCGTCGCGCTCAACCGTCGCGCCGTGCAGCGCGACGCCCCCTCGCGCGGTCACGTTCATGCACGTCAGCATCCGAAGCATGGCGAACACGCGCCGCTCGAGCCCCGTCGGCGGCACCTCGGGATCCAGGGGCTGCATGGATGCCGACCAGGGGGGCGTCAGAGGATCGGCGCCCCTGCGTACGTGACCTCGGAACCACGGGCTGTCGACGACCAGCGTCGCGGGGTCGTCCGGCGCCGGCGTGCAAGGGAGAGGGGGCGGCACATGGCCATCGCCGGCCCTCGGATCGAGCAGCTCCACGCGCATCGGGGACCCGCCGCCTGGTGGTGCTGCCGCGTACCTCGCGAGCGCCGCCACGAGCGCCGGTGGAGCGAGAACCTCCGCATGCAGCGGGCCCAGGTCCAGCACGCGTCGCGCTCGGTCCATGGGTGTCGTCTCGGGCCCGAACACGCACCCGGTCAGGGGTTGGTGCCGTCCATGCAGCCGCCCGGGATGAGCCCGCACGAGTTGAGTGTGAAGGACTCAAAGGCATCGGACGACTCGATGCGTGGCGTCGTGTACGGGAGGCGGTCGTCGGCCTCCCGCTCGCTCCCGTCGTCCTGCCTGGTCTGCTCCTGCTCCATGCTCTCTCTGCTCCTCGCGCCTCGGCGCGTCAGTACACCAGGACTGCCCAGCCCATGCCGTTGGTCCCGACCAGCAGGTCCGGCAGGCCGTCTCCGTTGAAGTCACCGATGGGCGCCCATGTGATGCCGAACTTGTCGGACGGGGGCTCGGTGTAGGGGTCGCGAATGACGACGTCCTCGAAGGGCAGCAGCCCCTCCACCATGCCGGGGGCGCCGCTCGCGTGGTTGAGGCGGATGGTCACCTTTCCGTAGGACGAGAAGCTGTAGACGCTGTACGCCAGGTCCACCGTGCTCTGCTCTCCGAAGAGCGAGCCGTCGAAGTCGCCGAGCGGCCAGGCGTAGTGCTGCTGCTTCTGGTACATGACGCCGTTGAGGCCCGCCTGCGCGCCATCCACCGTCGCAGGGCCAGACGGCTGCACGGAGACGGACAGGCCCTCCTTGCCGGTCAGCTTCTCGCCGAAGAACGTGTAGATGCGCCCGACGGTCGCGCTCGCGTACTGGTGGTTGATGACGATGTCCGGCGTCCCCTTTCCGTCCAGGTCGCGGCGGACGCCCAGGTCCGCACCGAAGGAGTTGGTGCCGACGCCCAGCTCGGGCAACAGGCGCACGGCGGTCGCGTCGCCCGCCTGTGCGCCGCTGTTGGAGTTGGACAGGGGGATCACCGTGTCTCCGCTCACCGGGCGCCCCTTCAGCAGGATGACCTGGGCTGGATCCTTGGCCATGGCGATGAGCACGTCGTCGTACTGGGACGAGCCCACATCCGTCAGGATGTTGCCCGCGCCCTCGACGCACCAACCGAAGTAGGAGTTCCCCTGGGCGCCGCTCACGGTCACTGTCACCACGTCCCACGCCGCGCGGTCGGTCGCGCTGGTCACGTTGATTGTCGTCGATGATCCGGGCACGAAGGCCTCGCTGCCGGGCACGATGAAGACCTTGTTGCCGATGCCGCTCGGAATGATCAGATCTTCGATGGGTAGTCCTGTGGTGCTGTGGACGTCCCCGTTGAAGTTGCCCGCCGAGGCGATGTTCTTGAGGCCGAAGATCGCGTTGTTGGTGGTGCCCTTGACCGTCAGGACGGGCACTGGGTCGATCTGACCTCCTCCCGTGACGCCCAGGTACACCCGCACCTCCTCGGGGTAGAGGTTGGCGCCGAGCTTGATGCCCGCGCCCGCGATCAGGTCTGGGAGCCCGTCGCCGTTCATGTCGCCACCCCGCGCGATGGGGAAGCCGAGGGCCGTTGGCGTTGCGTCGAAGATGCACTGGTAGTTCGTGCCGCTGGTCGCCGCGAGCGCCACGTCCGCCAGGGGGTCGCCCCCGTTGTCGTGCCCGTAGACGATGCAGAAGCCGCTCATGTCCTGGCCGCCGACCGCCAGGTCGTCGTAGCCGTCGTCGTTGATGTCGCCGATGGCCCAGACCTTGTCCTCCAGGCGCACCTCGTTGCCCATGGGCGCGGCCACGGTGTGGGTGATCTTCGCGTAGCTCAGGCTCGCGGCGTCCGTGAAGGCGGCGCCGGTCCCCGTCACCGGGGACTGGTTGCCCACCGCGTCCGTAGCGCGGATCGCGAAGTACCAACCCTTTGCGTCGGGCTGCACCGCGAACTTGCACGCGGCGTTGGTGTTGATGGAGCGGGGGTCGGGACCCCTCACCACGTAGGTATCCAATGCGGCGCCGTCGGGGTCGCCCGGCGCAGGGGTCGGGGCGACGAAGGGAAGCGCCGCGACGGGGCACGCGTCGGCCCAATCCGCGTCCGTGGCGATGGGTTCGGAGGAGTACCGGATCTCGTAGGAACTGGCCGGCCCGCCCGGGACACCAGTGTTGGACGACGGCGGCTGCCACTTCAGGGTCACCGCGGGCAGGCGCGGCACCACGTCGAGCAGCGCATCGATGGGCTCGATGATCACCTCCTCGGGCGGGGAGATGTCCACCGTCGCCTGGAACGACGACGACGCCTGGTTGCCTGCCCCGTCCGCCACGGTCACGACCACCGTGTAGACCCCCTGGTCGGGGATGGAGACGAACTTGAAGTCGTGGACGAACGGGGTGCCCGTCACCGCAACGGGGGTCTCACCCGCCGCAAGCGCGGTCGTCCCGCCAGGGCCGGTGGCCGTGAGCGCGACGATCTGCCCAGAGGCACCGCCCGTGACGGTCACCCGCATGTGCACCTCGAGGGTGGACGTGGAGCCTGGCGTCTGGTCGGCCGCCAGGCCCCATTGGATCGAGGCGCCGGTCGCCGGCGTCTGGAAGCCCAGGACCGTCGCGGCCGTGAAGGCCACCTCCGGATCAATCAGGTCCACCACGACATCGAAGTTGCCGGTCTCAGCGACCAGGCCCCCACCCGAGGTCAGCTCCGCCCAGATGGTGAACACCTCACCATCGCTGAGAGTGAGGGGGAAGGTCGCCTCCTGGGTGGCGAGGTCCGTCGCCTGGCCCACGGGCACCCCATCCTTGTAGAGCGTCAGGGTGTCTACCCCGTTGCAGGGGCCCAGGAACTGCACGCCAAGGTTCACATCGATGCTCGTGCACCCCGGTGCCGCGCAGTCGTCGCCGTTGTAGGTGCCGTCCAGCGGGAGGTTCGTGAAGCTCACCACGCAGGCGGCGAGCGTCACTTGAACGTCCGCGGTCGCCGTCGCCTTGTTGCCGACCGCGTCGCTCACCTCGACGGTCACCTTGTGCCAGGTGTCCCCCGCAGTGATCGGCAGCGTGATCACCTTGACCGGCTCCGACCCGCCCGGGTTGGAGATGGCGCCAGAGGCAACCGTCACTGCGGCGCCGCAGCCGGTGAAGGCCGCCGTGCACCCGCTCTGGAGCAGGATCTTCCACGACGACGCCTCGCCCGTGGCAAATTCCACGGCCACCTGGAACCCGCCCGTGGTCGGCGCGGCGTCGTCGGCGTCGGTCAGGGCTCCTGTCACTGGTGCGGCCAGCGCCACCGTCGGCGGCTCCGTATCGACCGTGATGACCGCCGGCTCGGTCGCCGCCTGAGCTGTGTTGTTGGCCGTGTCGGTGAGGACGGCCGTCAGCTCGTGGGCCCCGTCCGAGAGGATGCCGTAGGTGGCGTGGTCGAACAGGACGGTCCCGTCCGCCCCGATCGCCTTGGAGGCCACCTCGACCCCGCCGTCGAGGATCGCGACCGTCCCTGAGGTCTGGTTGCTGCTCAGTGACACGGCGCGGGAGTCGCCAGCCAGCAGCGGCGACTTGGTCGGCGCGAGGAACGTGAGCGTCAGCGGGGCCACCTTCACCGTGTAGTTGACGGAGTATGCGGCGGCGTTCGCGATGGGGAGGCTGGTGTTGCCGACCGTGTCACGGACCACCGCCTGCATCTTCTTCACGCCGTCGGCCGTGAAGTTGACATTGCCGGACGCGGTTCCCGCCGTGATGGGGAGGTTCACCTTGAACCCGGCATTGGCGTACACCTCCAGCGTGCCCTTCGCTGGGAGGCCGTTGTCCGTAGCCGTGACCGCGAAGGCGAAGGTGCTCGGGGAGACCTGCTCGGCCTGGTTGAGCACGAACGCCGGGGGCAGCGTGTCGGAGGTGCTGGTGATCTGCGTGACCACGGGCGCCACGGTGTCGATGAAGATTGTTCGCTCCTTCAGGCCCGCTCCCGCCGTCACCAGCGACGAGGCCCAGTCTCCGTCGCCCGGGAAGGTCTCTGCCTCCGCGATGATGCGGTGCAGACCATCGCCGAGCGCCGAGGCGTCCAGTGAGACCGAGTTGCTGGTCGCGTTGCCGATCTTCGCCACCGTGAAGCCTGCCGTCGCGCAGGGGGAGCCGCCGTTTCCTGGGTTGTTCGTGCACAGCCGGAGGTTGTCGGTGCCGAACGCGATCCCTGTGAGCTGCAGGAGCACCGAGCGCGTCGCGTTCATGCCCCAGGGGACGGCGCACTTGCCGTCGTTGCAGATCCCCGCCGGGCCGCAGTTGGCGTTCACCGTGCAAGCCACCGGCTCCACGTTGGTCGGGCTCACGATGCTGACGACCGGCGCCGTCACGTTGAAGTAGATGGTTCGCAACAGCGACGCAGCCGGGTTGCCCGCCGCGTCCATCACATCCGCCTGAAGGACCCAGAAGCCGTTGGTGGTGATGCTGAGGGTCCCCACCTCCACGGTGAGGGTCCCCGTGTCCGACACGGCGGTCTGCGCGGCCCCGAAGAGCGTCGGGGCCACGGTGCTCGGGTCGGTGCCCTCGGGGTACACGCGGACCTGGATGACCCGGCCCTGCTCCACGCCGCGGACGTTGACCTGGACCTTCTTCTGCACGCCGGGGACCAGCACCTCCTCGTCCGCCGTGGGCTGGATCACGTCGCCGGTCGGCTTCGGGAAGGACAGGAGCACCGGCGCCACCCGATCCACGGAGACGGTGATCCAGGCGCTCTCCGCAGGCTGCCCCGCCAGGTCCACGACGCTGGCCTTGAGCGAGCACGTGGACTGGTGGGGGAGGACGATGCCCGCCCAGGTGCTCGTCCCGCTCGCCACCACGCTCACGAACGTGTCCGGGGCGCCACAGTCGACGGTCAGGGTGGTCTCGACGCCATCGGCGACGTTCTCCACGAGCGCCTGGACGTCCAGGATGCAGGGCGTGACGCCGGTCTGGCACACGGTGGACGCCAGGTTCAGGGTCTGAAGGTCCGTCGGCAGGGTGATGCCGATGGACGGGAGCGTCGTCTTGCGGTTGACGGTGATCGAAGCGCTGGCCCCGGACACGCCCGCTGCGGTGGCGGTCACCTGGAGCTCGTTGGGACCCGCGGCCAGGGGAGCGGCAGCGAAGGTCCAGGTGCCCGCCGGATCCTCCGTGCCGGCGACGCCCGACGACACTCCGCCGATGAGCAGCTCCACGTCGGCCCCCGGGATCGGCGTGCCGTCGCCGTCCGCGACCGTCACCACTACGTCGATGGCCTCGACCGTCACGAAGACACCGTCCGCCGGGCTCGTGATGACGACCACGGGTGCGTCCAGCTCCAGGGTCGTCGTCTGCTCTGCCGTCCCGACGTTCCCAAGGGGGTCGGCGGCGGAGACGGAGAGCTCGTTGGCCCCAGGCACCAGGGTCACGCCAGAGAAGCTGACCTCGCTGGACCCGGCGGTGGGCGTCTGGCAGGCGGGTGCGGCGGCGCCCACGGTCAGGCACACCTCGATGGTTTCCATCGGCTCGCTCGCGCCCACCGTCACCGTCACGGTGGTCTGATAGCCCGGCTTGGCCTCGTCCTCGTCCGCGTCCTCCGCGACGATCTGGGGCTGGAGGAGCGGCTTCGGCGCCGTGATGGTCACGCTCGGGGCCGCCGTGTCCAGGGTGAAGGTCACCTCCGTCACGGCGCCGGCCTGCTCGGAAGCCAGGTTCCCGAAGGCGTCGGTCGCGTCCACGAACAGGGTGTAGGCGCCGTCGGGCAGAGGCGCGCCGCCCTGCGTCAGGGAGACCTCAAAGGCCAGCGCCCCGCCGTCGATGGGGTCCGGGGTGATCGGGTCTCCCACCGGTGTCCCGTCGCTGTCGGCGAGGACGACGACGGGCGTGACCCCGTCCAGGTGCTGCGCGAACAGCGACGCGGGGACTGCGAGTGAGCTGGTCGCCCAGCCGGCCACCGGCGCGGCGATCACCAAGCTGGGCGCGGGGAGCGCCACGATGATCAGCACAGGATCGCTCTGCCACAGGTCGCCAAGCTCGTAGGTGGCGCGGCACAGAGTGTTCGCAGTGCCGATGGACCCGACGTCGATGCCGACGGGCACGTCGAACGCGCTGGCGACGGCGCTGTCGATGTCGGTCTGGGTCAGCGTGACGCTGCCCACCGTCACGTAGAGGCCGGGCGCATCGGCGCTCGTGCACTGGATCTGAAGGACGCCGCCCTCCGTTGGCAGGCTCACCGAAGCCGTGAAGGTGCTCTCGTAGACGAGGGCCGTGCCCGGGTCACCGTCGCCCTTGGCAAACAGGGTTGAGGCGCCCAGCGGCGACAGCACCGCCACCTCGACGGGCGGCGCCGCGATGGTCAGCGACCTCTGCGCCGACGATTCGAGCCCGCAGCCGTCGCTCGCCTGCACGGCGAGCGCGAAGGTCCCGGCTCCCGTGAAGGTCACCTCGTAGGACCACGCGCCGCTCACCGACGGGGTCTGAGCCCCCTGGGAGGCCCCACCGAGGAACAGCTCGACGGTGGTCGCCCCTGTGGACGTCCCTCCGATGGTTAGCTGGACCCCGTTGGCGGCGATGCCGTCCAGGTCGTCGGTGGTGGAGGCCGTGTCGCTGGCCGGGGTCGTGATCGCGACCTCGGGAGGCGTTGCATCCACGGCGAACGCGACCTCGCCGGTCTGGGCATAGAGGCCCCCGTCGAGGGTGCTGTCCACCGAGGCCGCGACCTTGGCGGTCTCGCCGTCCGCGGCCCCGAGGGCAAGCGTCGCCACGAAAGCGGCTTGACCGCCGACCAGGGGGGCCGTCAGGGTCGCCGTCGTCCCGTCGGTGCGCGTCACGACCAGGCCCGCCACGTCGCACTGCCCGTCCGGGTTACGCACCGTGAAGGCCGCCTGGAAGCCCGCATCGCCGGAGGCGTCCTCCGTGAGGCACGCAGGCGTCGCGGGCTCGATGGTCACATCACAGGCGGGGATGTCGAGGATCACGATCTTGGCCGACGTGGCGCTCTGCCCACCGACCGTCACGGACGCGCCAACGGCCTGGGTGCCCTTGGTCAGGTTGATCCCGGCGAACACCGTGACGCCGCCGGGGCCCGTAGGCGCCTGGACCTCCGCGCCGCCCACGAGCAGGGTGATCGGCGTGCCCTCTGCGACGTCCTCGGTCAGGATGACGAAGTCCATCTGGTAGCCCTGCGTCGCGAGCCACGCGGCCGGCTCGTCGCTCGCCCCGAGGGTGATTGTGCCCTCGCCCTCGCCCTGGGGGCCGTTGGCCGTGGAGGCGATCACCTCGATGGTCGGCACCAGCACCGGGAGCAGGGTCAGCGTGACGTCGCTTGCCCCCGTGAGGCCGCAGCCGTCGGTCGCGGTCGCCGTGATCACGTGCTCGCCCAGGCCCGGCAGGGTCACCGCACCCGTGAAGGCCCCGCCGTCGACCGTGGCCGCGCCCTGCGGGGCGCCGTCCACCGTCAGGGTCACTGCGGTCGCGGAGCTGACCGTGCCAGAGACGGTGACCTGGACCCCGTTGGACGGGTCACCGTCGAGGTCCGCCGCCGTCGTGAGATCGCCGACGGGCTCGATGATGGCGATGACCGGCGCCGTGGTGTCCACGGGGAACGCCACCTCGTTGGTCTGAGCCGCGAGCTCGGGGTCTGTCGTGCTGTCCACGGCCGCTGCGACGAGCGCCGTCTCGCCGTCGGCTCCTCCAGCCGCGAGCGTCGCCACGAAGGTGGCCTGCCCGTCGACCAGGGCCGCGCCGAGCGTGACCTTTGCCCCATCGGTGTCTGTCACGACGAGGGCCGCGACGTCACACTGACCATCCGGGTTGCTGACCGTGAAGATCGCCTGGAAGCCGGGGTTCGCGGACGCATCGTCGGTGAGGCAGGACGCCACGGACGGCTCCAACACGATGTCACACGCCGGGACGTCCAGGGTGATGGTCTTCTCCACCATCGCGGTCTGCCCGCCCACGGAGACCGTGACGCTCACCACCTGAGCGCCCTTGGAGAGCACGACTCCACCGACCAGGGCGACCCCGTTCTCGTCGACCGCCGCTTCGAAGGTCGCCCCGCCTACGGAGAGCGTCACGACGACTCCCTCCGGCACGTTCGTCGTCAGGATGGAGAAGTCCATCTGAAAGCCCGGGGTGCTCTGGTACGTGACGGGCTCGTCGGTGGCGTCGAGGGCGATGGAGTCCACCCCCTCCCCCACGGGACCGTTGGCCGTCGCTGCCACCAGGTCGACCGCGGGCGCGGGTACGTCCACCACGGTCAAGTTGAGCGTGGCCGAGGCCGCGAGGCCACAGGTGTCGGCGGTGCTGACCGCCACCTCATAGGTGCCCGAGCCAGCCACCGTGATCTGTGCCGTCCAGAGGCCGCCGGTCTGCGCCGCGCTGCCCTGGGCCACGCCGTCCACCGAGACGGCGAGCGGCGCCAGCCCGTCCAGGGCGTGGTTGCCCGCAACGGTGCCCGCCAGGTCGAGCTGGAGGCCGTTGCTCGGGTCGCCGTCCGCGTCCGCCGTCGTGGACACCGTCGCGCTCGCCGGCTCGGTGATGGTGATCGCTGGCGGCAGCGCGTCGCCGAGGAACGAGATGGCGTTGGTCTGCGCCGTGAGTGAGGGGTCGCCGCCCGACTCCACCTTGGCCGTGGCGGTCAGGGTCACGTCGTCCACCCCGGCCGCGGCGATGGTCACGAGGAAGCTCGCCTGTCCGGCCGTGAGGGTCGCCGTCAGCTCGGTGGATCCGGTGTCCGTCTGGACCGTCAGGGTCGCCGTGTCGCACAGCCCGTCCGGGTTCTTCACCAGGATCGTCGCCTGGAGGCCGGGGGCGGGCGACGCGTCGTCGGTCAGGCAGCCGCCCGCCGGCTCGACCAGCACGTCGCAGGCCGCGATGTCCAGCGAGACCACCTTCGTGACCTGGGCCGTCTGCCCACCTGTGGTGAGGCCCACCGAGATCGTCGTGTCTCCCTTGGTGAGGTTGACTCCCTCGAACCGGGCCGCGCCTGCTCCGTCGGTCTGCGCCTGGAGCACCGCGCCGCCGACGTTGGCGGTGACCGTGGTGCCTGCGGGGACGTTGGTCGTCAGTGCCTCGAAGTCCATCTGGAAGCCCGCGGCCGCCGCCCAGGCGGCGGGTTCGTCCGCGGCAACGAGCGGAATGGTCGCAGCGCCGGCGCCCTTGACGCCTTGCGCCGTCACCGCGACCAGGTCCACCGCGGGAGCCGGTGGCACCGCGCCCAGGTCCACCGTGACGCCCTGCTCCGTGGACCCGGTGAGCCCGCAGGTGTCCACACCAACGACGCGCAGCGTGTAATCGCCGGATGCGTCGAACTGCACGTTCTTGAACTGGAACTTCCCGTTGGTGGAGGGCGACGTCGTGCCTCGCAGCTCCCCGTTCACCGTCAGCGTCAGGCTGTCCAGCTCTTCGGCGGACAGGCCAGCTACGTCCCCCTTGACGGTGATGGAGATGCCGGGAGTCGCCGGGTCCCCCTCGTCGTCTGCTGCGGTGAGGATCGGCTTGAAGGGTGTGGTGATTGTCGGTGCGGGAGCCTGCGTATCGATCTTGTAGGTGCTCACCTTGGCGGAGGTCAGCTCGTCGACCCCTGGCCACGTGACAACGGCGGTCACCTCCACGGGGGCGGTGTTCACGGGCACGTCGTCGGTGGTCAGCGACGCGGTGATGGTCGCCACCCCGTCCCCGTCGAGGGCCACCGGCGCCGTCTGCGCGGTCCCCGAGGGCCCGTTGATCTGTAGATACGCCAGGGTGCATCTCTTGTTGGGGTTCGCGACCGTGAACGTCACCTGGAGGCCCGCGGTGGCGGGATCCACGTCGGTCAGCAGGCAGGCGGCAGGGCCAGGAGAGACGGTCACGTCGCAGGGGCCGACCCCGACGGTCACTGTGTTGCCGTCCTCGATGAGCTGGCCCCCAAGGGAGGCCCGCACCTTGATCTGGTGGACGCCCGGAGTCAGCGTCACCTCCGGGAAGTTGGTGACGTTGGCGTCCAGGGAGGCAGTCCCCTTGTCCACGCCGTCGATGGTGAGGGTCACGGGGGTCGCCTTGGGCAGGCCCAGCGCGCGCGCCTGGAGGTCCATCTGATACCCGGCGCTCTCGACATAGGCGGCTGGCTCGTCGAACTGGGTCAGCGCGAACTGGTCGACGCCCAGGCCCCGGACGCCGACCGCCGTGAGGGCGACGAGCTCGATGCTCGCCGAGCTCCCCGTGTCCGTCCCTGGCCCGGAGTCCGCGTGGATGTCGTCGCCGCCCCCGCCGTCGTCCGACGTCCCGTCCGGCACGTCGCCTTCGGCATCTGCCTCGGCGTCGACGTCCCCTCCGCCCCCGGTGACGTCGTCGTCTGGGCACCCAGCCACCGAGAGGGCCAGGACCAGCGCCCACGTGATCGACCAACCGCGCAACATCATGTCGTTCCTCCTCCGAGCGCCCCAGCCACGTCGGGGGCCACCGCACGGGAGCCCGCGCGAGCCCACCGTCGACGGCATCGCGAGCCGAACAGTTGAGCACACGACCAGCGACCCTGCGCGCTCTCGTGTAACCGGCGCGCCGGTGAGAGGCGGTTCATGGCTCGAGGTCGTGTTATCAACTGATACGCGTGGGGCGCATGTCCACCATGGCCGGCAGTTCGACCATGGGACGTTGGATAACGTATCGAGGGCGGGATGTAAAGGAAGGGGCCGGGCCGCCTCCTCCCTCACCGGAGCGGCAGGAGCGCGAGCCCCGCGACGGCCCGAGTCACGTGGAAGTCGAGCACCGCGTTGCCACGGTTGGACTGCAGGATCGCGCCCTGGGTGGACGCGAGCGTGCTGAAGTCCTTGATGTCCCAGGACTGCGCCTGATCGATGCGGATGTCGACGGACGACGCGGCGCCCTGCAGTGCCTGCTCGTCCGTGCCCGCCGTATCCAGATTCCACAGCCCGAACGTGGCCAGGCTCGCGTCAGGGACGCTGACCACCTGGGACGCCCAGGCGCTGGTCGCAAAGCCCCGCAGCTCGAAGCTCATGGTCCGCTCGCCCGCGTCACTCACCTGCTGTGCGTAGTCGCGCAGGCGCAGCTCGTACAGCTCTCCCGGGAAGAGGAGCACCGGGGCCGCCACGCCCGCCTCCTGGTCCCACAGCTTGGGCTCCATGGTCCCGTCGGTCGGGTCATGGACGTAGAGCTGGCCCCACAGCCCCGTTCCCGTCCGCTCGATGCGCAGGAAGAAGGCGCCAGCGCAGGTGGGCGGGCCGCCCTGCACGGGTCCCGCCAGCGGCCCCGCGCAGAAGCCCAGGTCCACGTAGCCGCCCGGGAGGGCGGCCACGATCTGGAGGCGGACGGTCACGTCGACGACGCTACCGAACGTCGGTGGACCCCCATCCGCCAGCGGTGGAATCACGATGTCGACCGTGGGGGTGACCACGGCGTCCCCCGCGGCGTCCCCCTCGCCGCCGTCGGGTTCGAGCAGCGGCGCGTCGGGCGGGACGCAGGCCGCGTCGCGGCAGATCTGGTCGGCCGGGCAGACCTCGCGGGTCAGCCACCGGTCCCCATCCGCCGAGCACGCCTGGACCGAGGCGCCCTTGCACCGCTCGGCGCCCGCAGCGCACACGCCGATGTAGTCTGCGGCTTCCACCTGGAGGGTGCAGCCGCTCGCAGCGGACAGACAGGCGAGGGTGAGGAGGAGGGTCGGGCGTCTCACGAAGCTCCTGGCGTTGCAGGGGTCCGAACACCATAGACGGCTGGCCTGGCGCGATCAACGGGGGGCGCCTGGCCACCCCGGAGCGGGTCGATGGGCCAAGGGTCCGCACACGTTCTCGACAAGTCCAGGGAATACTGGCAATCATAGGGGCCATGGCAGCGCACGAGGAGTCCGTGATGTCCCGCCTTTGTCCAGTATGCAGCACCGGTGCCGGCGACGACGTTGCCCGCTGTCCCGCGGACGGCGCCATCCTCATCGAGGAGCGGCCCCGGGGTGTGATGGCGGGGTCCGTGCTCGGCGGCCGCTACGCCCTCGGCCCACGCATCGGCGGCGGAGCCTTGGGCGATGTCCATCGGGCCGTCGACCAGACCATGGGACGGAGCGTCGCCGTCAAGGTGCTCCATCCGGAGCTGTCCGCCGACCCGGAGTCGCTGGACCGGTACTTCGCCCAGGCTCGGCTGATCAGCCGCCTCAAGCACCCACAGACCGTCTCCGTGCACGACTTCGGCAAGACGCCGCAGGGGCAGGGGTTCATCGTGATGGACCTGGTCGAGGGGGAGGATCTGCGCCGGAAGCTGGAGCGGGACGGCCGCATCCCGCCGCAGCGCGCCCTCGCCATCGCGCGGCAGGTGGCCGACTCCCTGGCGGAGGCACACGGCCAGGGGGTCGTCCACGCCTGCCTGCGGCCCGAGCACGTTCTCCTTCGCGACGCCTTCGGGCGCATCGACGTGGCGACGGTCATCGACTACGGGCTCACCCAGGTCGCAGCCTGGGACGCGACGGAGATGGGCGGCGGCCTGACCTTCGGTCACCCAGCCTACGTGAGCCCGGAGGTGGTGGCGGGGGACGAGCCGACGCCCCGCTCCGACCTGTATGGCCTCGGCGTGGTCCTCTGGGAGATGCTGACCGGAGCTCGCCCCCTGGCGGCGGCCAACATGGCCGGCACCGTTCAGCGCGTGCTCTACGAGGAGCCGCTCCTGCTCAGCGTCGCTGCGCCGCGCGTCGCGGCGCCACCAGGGAGCGACGGCCTCCTCGCGCGGCTCATGGCGCTGAACCCCTCGGATCGGTTCGACTCGGCCATGGACGTGGTCGCGGCCATCGACGAGGTGCAGGAGGCGTCGGAGCTGGACTCCACTACCGTCTTCGTCATGAACCCGAGCGCGGCCCCCGCGGCGGTCGTGCACCCCACCCCCAGGGGGGAGGCGGAGGCCGCCCGGCCAGCGGCACCCCAGCGGGCAGGGGCGCGCATCAAGGCGCCCTCTGCCGCCCCAACCCCACCTCCTCGCATCGCCGAGGCCGCGCCGGTGCGCATCGAGGATCCGCCACCCGAGCGGGGACGCTGGCTGCTCGTGACCATGCTGTTCCTGCTGCTGGTCATCGCCGGCATCGGTGTAGCGCTGCTCGTCGACCCGACCCTCGTGGACCGCTTCATCCCGTCCAAGGTGCCAGCCTCTGGGGCAGCGCCGGTCGCCCCGCCCAGCGTAGGAGCGCCGCCATCCGAGGCCGTGCCGCCGGTGAAGGCTCCGCCGGTGGCTCCCGCTCCGGAGGCTCCGGTGGACGAGCCGGTCGTGGGGGAGACGGGCGGGGCCGAAGAGGCGGGGCGCATCGACGAGCGACCCGCGCCGCTGCGGGAGGCGACAACCGAGCTGGACCGGCGGGACCGGGCGGAGCTCGTGGTCGAGCCTCTGAAGCCGGAGCCCAAGCCTGAGCGCAAGGTCGGCCCGCGGACGCTCCAACCGCGCTGAAGTCCGGGGGCACCCCCGGAGGAGGAATCGAGATGGGTCGTAGCGCCCTCGCAGCCATCCTCGCGCTGACGCTCCTCGTACCGTCCGCAGTGAACGCCCAAGGCGCCGACGGGTTCATGCAGTCCGGACGCGCGGCGCTCGCCGCGGGTGATCTGGACGCCGCGGATCGTCACTTCCTCGCGGCCCACTCGAGCGGGGCCGGAACGGGCGCCCTGTTCAACCTGGGGCTCATCGCGGTGCGCCGAGGCAACTGCACCGCGACCGTCCTCTACTTCACGCGGGTCCTGGTGGAGAGCCCCGGCGACCCTGACCGCCCTCTCCTCGAGCGAGAGATCGGCAAGTGCGAGAAGCGCATGCCGTCCACTCTGGGCACGCTCAAGGTGGACACCAAGCCGAGTGGGGGGCAGATCGCCATCAGGGCAGGGGCGATCCTTGGCCACCCGGCAGGCGCGCACGATCTCTGGCTGACGGCCCCCGTGGAGGTGCGGCTCCCGGCCGGGCGCTACACGGTGATAGCACGCCAGGACCGCTATCTGGCCCTCGAGACCTCGGAGGAGGTCAGCGCGGGGCAGGTCGCCGCGCGCACCCTCGCCTTGACGAGGGCGCCGTCGGAGCTGTTGCCCGTCATCGAGCCCGTGGCCCCCGACGACACGCCCACGGAGGTCGCTCCCACGCCCGTCGAGACGCTGCCGCTCACCGTGACGCCGCCTCCCCCGAGCGCGGGCCCCCTGACGCCCTGGGGTTGGACGGCGGTCGGCGTCGGGGCGGCGGCCATCGCCGGTGCGGCGGCGCTGAACGCGGTGGGAAACGGCAAGATGCAGACCGCCAACGATGACCACGTCCCGGGGACTCCCACCTACGTGGACGTCTACAACGAGGGGCGCGGGCTCTACAACGCCGGTGTGGGGCTGTACGTGGCGGGGGGAGCACTGGTCGCCGGGGGTATCGTCATGCTCGTCCTCGACGAGCCGGAGCCCCCCGTGGCGACCGTTGCCCCGATGGCCCTCCCGGACGGGGGAGGCCTCTCTGCGACCGCGCGTTTCTGAATCTCATGAGTAAGGGAAGCCAAGGAGGAGACATGAAGACCGTCGCATTCGCCGCGCTGCTGGCATGGACTCTGGTGGCGTGCGCGCCCGAGGCCAAGGAGTCGGCGTGCGCCGGCATGGAGACCGGGAAGCTCTACGCCTGCCTCAAGGCCGAGGGGCTCCTGGAGGGCATCCAGGCTCCCATGGTGGGGGACCCGGACTTCCTCGACGCTCTGGTGACGCGCATGGAGGCCTCCGGGAAGTTCAAGGGGTCCGAGGGGACCAAGGGCGAGAAGGGAGAGACCGGCCAGGCCTGCTTCGACGCCCCCGGGGTGACGGACGTCAACGGCAGCGGCGGCCTCGACGTGGGGGACTGCGTCGGCCCCAAGGGTGACAAGGGCGAGCAGGGCCTCCAGGGCAAGGCGCCCACGTCGACGGAGGTCGCGAACGAGCTGATCGACAACGACGGCATCCGGCAGAAGATGCTCGCCGCCATGGCGCAGAGCGGCCAGTTCAAGGGGGAGGCTGGCACGAACGGCGTCGATGGCAAGCCGGGGGAGTCCCCGAAGCCCCTGGATGTGGCGACGAGCCTGATCAACAATCTGGAGCTCCGTCAGGCGCTGCTCGCGGCCATGGATGACTCTGCGCTCTTCGGCGGAGATCCAGGGCCGAAGGGAGACAAGGGCGACCCGGGCGACAAGGGTGAGCAGGGCGAGCAGGGGCCTCCGGGTGAGTCGCCGTCGGCGGCTGCCGTGGCGACCGCGCTGCTCGGGGACCCGGTGGCCGTCGCGGCCCTCACCGGTCCGGCGGGGGCCAACTGCTGGGAGGCGACGGGCGACGCCAACGGGGACGGCACCGCGGACGCCGCCGACTGCCTGGTCACTCCCCCGGGAGTGGCCACCGAGGACTTCGTGACCGGCGTCGGCACGGACATCCTCCGCACCGCCCTGTGCGCGCCGCAGGTCGGGACGGTCACCGGCTTCGCGCCCGTGACGCTCACGGAGGGCTCGGGTATCGCGGGCGACGACGCCTGCGTGGCCGCGGGCTGGTCCACCTGCACGCGCACCTACCAGCTCCTCAACGACGGCTCTGCCATCGCGACCGGCTGCCTGGCCGCTCCTGGAGGGTGGGGCCCCGACGCCTTCGTCTGCTGCGAGCTGTGACGCCCGCTCCGGCGGTCACCGGGGGCACCCCCGGGCGGCGGCGTACCCTCATCGTCTCGGATCTGCACCTCTGCGACGTCGAGGACCACGCGGACGGCTGGAAGCGCTACAAGAGCTCCGAGATGCTCTACGACCAGGAGCTGGTCGCGCTGCTGGAGCGATTTCAGGCCGAGGCCGAGCCCGGTGAGCCGTGTCTGCTGGTGCTCAACGGCGACATCATCGACTTCGACCTCGTGACGCGTGTCCCCGACCCGGCGCCCTTCCCCGTGTCCCGCGGGGAGCGCAGGCGGGGCCTCGACCCGCTGGAGCAGAAGGCCGTCTGGACCGTGGAGCTCGTCCTGGCCCAGCACCCGAGCCTCGCGGACGGCATCGCCCGCTTCTTGGTCGCGGGCCATCGCGTGCTCTACGTCATGGGCAACCATGATCGGGAGTTTCACTTCGAGGGGGTGCAGAGGGCCCTCGTCGGTGGGCTGCAGGCGGCCGCGGCGCGCCAGGGGCTGTCCTTTCCCCACACCGCCGTGACCTTCGAGCCGTGGTTCTACCATGAGCCGGGGTGGGTGTTCATCGAGCACGGCAACCAGTACGACCCCTTCAGCTCTTTCCCGAACCTGCTCTCGCCCACCATCGTCCAGAACGGGGAGCAGAGCATCGACCTGCCCATGGGCAACCTGACCAACCGCACGCTGATCAGCGTGATGGGCTACTTCAACCCGCACTCCACCAACTTCATCCTCAACGCGTGGCGCTACGTGGCGCATTGGCTGCGCTACTATGCCTTCACGCGCCGCAGCCTCGTGATCAACTGGCTCTGGGGCAGCGTCCTGGTCATGGCGCAGCTCTTCGGCAAGCTGCCAGCGTCCCGACGCCGCCGGAGAGACCACCTGGAGGCCGTCGACCAGTTCGCCGAGCGGGCGGGTGTGCCGGTGGAGGTGGCGCGGCGCATCGACGCCATGAAGCGGCCCCCCATCGTGGACCGGGTCTTCGGTCTGCTGCGAGAGCTCTGGCTCGATCGCGTCCTGCTTGCGCTGCTCATGACCATCGGCACGGTGGCCCTGGCCGTCAGCGGCGCCCCCCTCTGGGTCAAGCTGATGGTCCCGCTGTCGAGCCTCCCCCTCCTGTGGCTGGTCTACGAGTCGCTGGCCCGGTCGGACTCGATCCTGGGCGTCTCGGAGGAGCTGCGCGCGGCGGCGCGCCGCATCGCGGAGATGCTTCCAGTCCGTGTCGTCGCGTTCGGGCACACCCACGCGCCGGAGGTCGTCCCGCTTGGGCGGGGGGTCTCCTACGTCAACACCGGGACGTGGGCGCCGGTCTTCCAGGAGATCCGCGGCCCGCTGGAGCCCGGCCTGCGCAACTACGTGATCCTGCGCTTTGAGGGCGACGCGGTCCACATCGAGCTGGGGGCGTGCATGCCCGTGGAGCCGGGCTGAGCAGGGGGAGGCGAGCCAGCGCGGCTCAGCGGGCGGGGTTCCTGGCGAAGCGCTTGGCGGCGGCCTCGAGCACGGCCTTCGTGTCGGCGCCCGCCGTCGCCTGGGCGGCCGCGAGCAGCGCCGGCGTGCCGGCGTAGTCGACCACCATCAGCGCGTTGTTGGCCGCCTTGCGAAGAGCCACGCTCTCCGTCGTTGCGAGGACCTGTACGAGGGCCGTCGCTGCCATGGACTGCACGGCCTCCTGCTCATTGGCCCACACCGCGACCGAGGAGGTCTTCCACGCCCGGCTGTTGCCGACGTCGCCGAGGGAGCGGATGGCTGCGAGGGACAGCTCCTCGTCGGCGCCCGCGAGAAGCGAGGCCAGCGTCTCCGCCACCTGTGCCCGGCGGCAGGCGCCCATGCCGCTGACCACGGCGAGCCGCTTGGGTCCCGCCGTCGTCGCGAGCGGCAGCAGCGCTGCCACGGCCTCGTCGGTGCCGAGCTTGCCGACGGCCTCCGCCGTGGAGCGGACGATCATCGCGTCCGTCTCCGGCCCTTGGAGCACGGCCAGGAGGACGGGCTGCGCCCGCACGTCTCGGTTGCCGCCCACCGCCTCGATGAGCCCGGCGCGCCAGGCGGCCCAGGCCGTGTCGGTGAGGTCGCCCCGCTCGTCCGCGTCGATGGCGATGGCCTCGAGCATGGGGAGCAGGGTCTCGGGGCCGAGCTGCTTCAGGTAGAGCGCGATGGGCGCGAACCGGCCGCGCTTGGCCGCGTCCAGCTCGGCCACACGGCTGCGCATCCGCGCCAGGCGCTCGAAGATCTGAGGCGAGCTGACTCGCGCCGCCTCGATGTCCTGGATCAGCGCCGCGCGGGTCGCCGGTGGGAGCGCCGCCGTCCGGACGACGCCCTCCGCCATCGCCGGGCCCGCCGCGAGGCTCCCGGCCAGCAGGAACAACATCCCCAACGTGTGTCGCTTCATCGTCCGGTCTCCCACCACTTCACGCTGGGGATCTCCCGCGTGGTATTGGTTCCGCAGTGCACCTCGCCGAGTAGCGCGTGGTACAGGTCCCAGTTCTCAATCCAGTAGACGTTGACGCCCACCTTGGCGAACTCCTTCTCGAACTGCTCCTTGAAGGGGTCCTTGCCGTCGATCAGCGGGCCGTGCGTCTCGGGCGGCGCGAAGGTCTTGTGGTCCAGGTACTGGCCGTTGATCGTGCCAGGTTGGTACGCCACCGAGTACCCGTAGATGCTCCAG
The DNA here is from genome assembly GCA_045863395.1 of Myxococcales bacterium. Lineage (GTDB taxonomy): Bacteria > Myxococcota_A > UBA9042 > JABWCM01 > BTVJ01 > BTVJ01. Next base: position 20,167 of record BTVJ01000062.1, on the reverse strand, counting down.
TGCAGGTAGGGCACGAGCAGCATCTCGTCGTCTGTGACGCCCGTGACCTCCTTCAGGATCTCGACCTGGTCGTCCACCTCCGCGGCGGACGCGGCGGTCTCGGACATGACGTCCGTGTCGTCGAGCACCTCGGCGATGGTCGCCTCGGCAGGGTCGTTCTCGTCCCAGTCCTTGCCGACGAACATGGGCACGGCGCCGTGGCCGGCCGCCTCGAGCTCCTCCAGCATGTGGACGGCCATCATGGCGTCGTTGCGCCCGATGGTCCACCCGCGCTCATTGTCCGCCCGCACGAAGGTGATGGTCTCGTCCACGTGCCCCACGAGGAGCCACGAGGTGTCGACGGTCACCCGCGGCTGCACGGCCTGCGAGTCCATCATCTTGACGAAGTTCTTGTCCATGGCGAAGGACGGGATCTCGCCCTGGAAGACGCGGCCCAGCGGGTAGTCCACGCCGTCCTTGCTGTAGGGCGGGATGGTCTCCGTGTTGCCGAAGCTGTTCAGCGAGTCCGACTGGCCGTTGTGCTTGATGTCGAACTGCTGCACGCCCGCCGCGTCCTTGCCGCGGAAGTGGGTGAACACCACCTTGCCAGCCGGGCGCAGCGGGTTGGAGGCGTTGCTCGGGCTGAACACGTTGGCGCTGCGAAGGTACACGCGGATTGCGTGCTGGCCGCTCGGCGACGGCATGGACATGTACGCGGGCTCGAAGAAGTCCTGTGTCCACTGATCGCCGACGCTGATCTCGTCAAAGGTCACGGGCTTCGCCATCGCGGCGTTCGCCTTCTTCAGGTCGTCGCGGAAGACCTTGGACGCCGCGTAGTTGAACGTCGTGACGTGCGAGATCTCGCCCTCGAGCAGGTGGTGGTAGAGCACCATGGGCGCGACGCGCATCTGCACCTTGTCGGAGTCCTTGGTCCCGTCGCCGTAGTCGACGGTCAGCTCGATGGGGAGCATGCCGTCCCATGCCTCGGTGTCACGGACCACGTCCCGCCCCTCGAGCTTCAGGTTGACGCCGGCGCGCAGCTCGGCGCCCGTCAGGTCCTCCTGGCGCGGATTGAAGTAGACCCACTCGCCGTCGCGCTCGATGAACAGCCGGGCCCGGTCGGTGCCGAAGGGCCCGAGGTCGAGGTGGCCCTTCGCGCCGTCCGGGGCGTCGGGGATGGCGACCACGTGGAGGGGCGCCATGTCCAGCAGGTCGTTCTCGCCGTTGACCACCTCGTCCGCGGCGTCGTTGCAGTCCGGGAGCGTGATGTCGTTGATGCCCTTGCCCGACTTGGGACAGGCCACCAAGTCGTCGTCGATGTTCGCCAGGAAGATGGCGCCGTGGTCGGCGGTCCACTCGTCCTCGCCCTCGTCCTCCGTGGGGTCGTCGAGGTCGATGACGCCATTTCGGTTCGTGTCGACCCGCAGGTCGACCACACGATCCGGCTTCGGCCCTACGGGGACATCCGTCGTGCTGGCGCCATCATCGCCGGGGGTGGTGGCGTCGTCGCCGGGCTTGGCGGTGTCTCCGCCACCGGGTCCGGCGGTGTCGCCGGCGACGCTCCCGTCCTCGGTGCCGCCGCCTGTCGTGTCTCCCGCCGCGTCCTGGCCCGAGTTGTTGGACCCGGAGGACGACGGGTCCGACTCGCAGCCCGCGCCCGCCAGCACCAGGGCCGACAGCAGCGCGGAGGCGCTCAGTGTTGCTCGAAGTCGCATGGCTCTCTCGCGTTGGTTCGGGGTGGCCTTCAGTGACCAGAGGCCAGGACTCTACACCATGGCAGCGCGACCGACCACCCGAAGTGACCTTCCGCTGGCGTATTTCTGCGCTCCTCGTTACCTACGGTGTCAGCGCCCCCGGACCCGGGATCGCTTCGCCAGGAGCTGCTCCATCTTGCCGAGGGTGTCGTCTAGCAAGCGCGCGGCGGCCTCGACGGCGTCGGGCTTCGTCAGGTCGACCCCCGCGTCGCGCAGCAGGTCGAGAGGGGGCTTGGACGACCCGCCCTTGAGCATGGTCAGGAAGGCCTCTCGCGCGGGCTCGCCTTGCGTGCTGATGCGCTCCGCGAGGGCGATCCCTGCGGACAGGCCCGTCGCGTAGGTGAACACGTAGTACTTGTAGTAGAAGTGACCCACGTAGGCCCACTCCATGCCGTCGTGCTCGCCGAGCTCGAAGTCCGGCCCGTAGTACTCCTTGACCAGGCGCGCGTAGGTGTCGCTCAGCATGTCGGCCGTGACGGGCTCGCCCCGCTCCACCGCCTCGTGGACGATGAGCTCCAGCTCCGCGAACAGCGTCTGTCGATAGATGGTCGTCCGCAGCGTCTCCGCCAGCTCCGCCAGCAGGTAGAGGCGCTCCTGGTCCGTCTTCGCCCGCGCGAGCAGCCAGTCTGAGAGCATCTTCTCGTTGATGGTGCTCGCGATCTCCGCGATGAAGGGCACGTAGCTCCACGTCGCCACCGGCTGGTGCGTCATGGCCAGGTGGCTGTGCAGGGCGTGGCCCAGCTCGTGGGCCAGCGTCGACAGGCCGTCCAGGTCGTCGAGCCAGTTGAGCTTCACGTAGGGGTGGACCCCGTACATGGCCGCGCAGAACGCGCCGCTGTCCTTGTCCTTGTGGGGGTAGACGTCCACCCAGCGGTTCGCCGGGTCGAGCCCGTCCTTCAGCACGGCCAGGGCCGCGTCTCCCAAGGGGGCGAGCGCCTCCAGGACCGCCGCGCGCCCCTCCTCCCAGGTGTAGCGCAGCTCCACGCTCGGCACGAGCGGCGGGTAGAGGTCGTAGATGTGGACCGTGTCCAGTCCGAGGGCCAGCTTGCGCACCTTCACGTAGCGGTGGAGCGGCTCCAGGTTGGCGCGCACGGCGGAGATCAGGCCCCGGTAGACTGCCGGGTCGATCTGGTCCCGGTCCAGGTAGGCGTCGAGGACGGTATCATACCCACGCGATCGGGCGAGAAAAGTCGAGAAACGAGCCTGCCCAGCGAGCGTGGACGCAAAGGCGTTGCGATACCGGTTGAGAGCGCCGAACAGGCCATCCACCGCGTCCTTTCGGACCCGCCGATCTTTCGAACTCCGGTAGCGCGGGTAGTTGGACAGGGTGAGCTGGACCTCCTTGCCGTCCTCGTCGCGGATGGTCGGGAGCACCAGATCCGAGAGCAGCGCGCCGAAGGTCTTCTCGTGGTCGCTGGGGATCTCGTTCAGATCGACCTCCGCCCACAGGTTGTCGCCGGCGAGGCCCAGGATGCGCTCCCCATCCGGGCTCGCTACGTGGCCACGGCGCCGCCGCACCTCCTCGACGAAGGCCGCGAAGGGCCCGAGGCGAGGCTCCCCGGCCAGGGTCGCGGCCATCGCCTCGTCCGACGGCGCGAGCAGCTCCTGCCGGATGAAGCCCGCCACGCGCATGAAGTCGTGAAGCGCCTTCTGCGCGCGCTCCGACATGCCCTTCACCTCGTCGGAGCGCTGGGCCGAGTCGAAGCGAAGGTTCGCGTAGAGGGTCAGCCGGTTGGTGGCCATGCGCAGCTCGAAGTAGAGCTCGAGGCAGTCGGCCAGCTTCGCGGGGGTGCCGAGCGAGCCGCGCAGCGCCTCCAGCGTTGCGAGGGCGGCCGGCTGCGCCGCCAGCGCCTCCTCGAAGGCCGCGTCGCTCGGGAACAGGGCCCCGAGGTCCCACGTCGCCTCCACCGGGAGGGCGCTCCGGGGTGCGTTGGCGTCCGGGACCCAGGCCGGCTCTGCCAGCGCTGGTCCGCTCACGATGACGCCCGCGATGAGTGTCGCGACTGCCGCATGGGTGCTCATCTCCTCTGCCTCGCTGTCTGGGTGGACACTGAGCGGCGCAGAGTAGGATCGACCGCGTCCCGGGCGCAACCCCCTCGACGGTGTTCGCGGGGTTGCGCTATGGTCGGGCCCGGCAACCACTCCGGAGGGACGACCATGAGCCAGCCCAAGCCACCGAAAGCCTACGACGACTTCGTGACCCGCTACCCGAAGCTGCAGCAGGCGTGGGATCTGATCAACGACGCGGGGTCGGCGGGCCCCCTCGACGAGCGGCAGGCGCGGCTCGTCAAGCTGGGCATCGCCGTCGGGGCCATGCGGGAGGGCGCGGTCCGGTCCAGCGTGCGCAAGGCGCTGGCGCTGGGCATCGAGCGGGAGGCCATCGAGCAGGTCATCGCGCTCGCCGCGAGCACGCTCGGGATGCCGTCCACGGTGGCGATCCACTCGTGGGTGCGGCCGCTCCTCGACGACCCGCGCTGAGGCGACCGCGCCGTCAGCGGTCAGTCGTCGGCCAGATCCGCGGCCAGGGCGGTGCGCTGCTCGTCCGAGAGCCGCGCCTCCGCCGTGTACGCCGGGTGGTCGACGCCGATGGCCACGGGCACCCGGCCCCCCGTATCGATCTTCATGTACTGCACGGACGAGACCTGCGTGTCGCCCACCTGCCGCGGGTCGAAGGTGGCCCGCACCCGCTCGCCGTCACCCGTCAGAGCGTAGATGTGCTCCGGCAGCGTCAGCCAGGCGGCGAGCTTCGCGGGTCGCTCTGTTGCGTCCTCGATCTCGATGAGCAGGGTGAACCCGAGCTCGCCCGGCCCCCCCAGGAGCTCGTTGTAGGTGTCGATCTCGTGGCGGATGTCCGCCTCCCGCACGATGCGCTCCGCTCGCATCATCTCCTGGATCTGGTAGCGCACCGTGTCCCGGTTCTCGAACAGGAAGGTCAGGTGCGGCCCCACGTGGATCCGCCGGGCCGCCTTGGCGGGAAAGATCCGCTCTTGCATGGCGGCCCGCTGCTCCCCATAGGTCTGCCAGTCCAGGATCTCTTCGCGCAGCACCGGCCTCATGGCTCCTCCTCGAATGACTCCCCTCGGTAGGCCCGCGCCAGCACCGTCATGGGGTGGAGCCCCTTCTTGCCCGCGTGCTGCTGGAACTGCATGCCGGCGAGCGGGCAGTCCGTGGACCACACCGCCGCCCCCTTCGCCCCCATGTCGTCGAAGGCCTTCTTGCCGATCCGCGCCGAGTCCTCGAAGGACTCCACTTTCATGGCGTAGGTGCCGTCGTGGCCGCAGCACTCCAGCACCGTCCCAGGGGTGACGCCGAGCACCTTTCGCATCAGGTCCCGGCCCTTGAAGCCCACCGCCTGGGCCCGCAGGTGGCACGGCGCGTGGTAGGCGAGCGACGCGGGCTTCGTCTTGACCTCGGCGTTGAAGCGCGGCTGGTCGCGGATGGACCACAGGTACTCGCTCGGGTCCATCACGGCGCTCGCCACGACCCTTGCCGCTGCCCGGTCGCCCTCGGCGACCAGCTCCGGGTACTCGCGGCGCAGCATCATGGCGCAGGTCGGGTTGATCACGAGCACCTTCTTGCCGGCCTCCGCGAACGGTCGCAGGCGCTCCAGGTTGTGGTGGGCGTGCTCGCGGAGGGTGTCCAGGTTGCCGTGCTCCCAGGCCGGCATCCCGCAGCAGCGCAGGCCCTCGACGCACGCCGCCTTCACCCCGTTGCGGTCGAGCACCTCCAGGGTGTCGAGGCCGAGCTGCGGCTCGTTGTGCTCGACGAAGCAGGTCTGGAAGAGCACCGCCTCCTCGTCACCGGGCGCCGCAGCGAGCCTCCCGGCCTCGCGCACGTGCCCCTCGAAGGTCTTGCGTGCGAAGTCCGGCAGCAGCTTGTCCCGGTGGATCCCGAGGGTCTTCTCCATGAACCAGCGATGCACCCGCACCCGGTTCATCAGGTTGGCGAGCCCGAAGGACAGGCGCGCAAAGGCGGCCGTACCGTCCGGGTCCCCGAGGATGCGGTCGCGGAGCTTGACCCCGTGCTTCTCTACCTGCTGCGCGCGGAACCGGTGGACCAGCTTCGGGAAGTCGAGCTGGAACTCGTGGCCGTCCCGCGGCGTATACGGGCACTGGACCTCGCAGAGCTTGCACTGGAAGCAGGCGTCCATGACGGCGCCCGTCTCTTCCGCCGTGATCTTGCGCACGTCGCCGTCGTGCCGCTCGTCGATGGCCTTGAAGAGCAGCGGGAACGAGTCGCAGTACTTGAAGCACATGCGGCAGCCGTGACAGACCTCGAAGACGCGGGTGACCTCCTGGTCCAGCTTGGCCGGATCCCAGTAGAGGGCCTCGTTGGGGTCGTAGCTCAGGCCGTCGGTGGGCTGGTAGGAGATGTTGGCGTGGGACACGGGACGCTCGCCTGCTGGAGGGGGGCGAACGGCGGGGCGAGCACGAAGGCGTAGCCCAGGTGGCCCGTCGCGGGCGCCCTCGCGGACACGACGGGCCTCCTGGCAACACCCTCAGAGCGCCCCGCCAGCGGGTTCTCAGTCGATGCTGTCGAGCAGCTTCTGGAAGCGCCCGGCGTGGGACTTCTCAGCCTTGGCCAGGGTCTCGAACCAGTCGGCGATCTGGGGGAAGCCCTCCTCCCGCGCCGCCTTCGCCATGCCCGGGTACATGTCGGTGTACTCGTGGGTCTCGCCCGCCACCGACGCCTTGAGGTTCTGGATGGTGTCGCCGAAGGGCAGGCCCGTCGCCGGATCGCCGACGGCCTTCAGGTAGTCCAGGTGCCCGTGGGCGTGGCCGGTCTCGCCCTCCGCCGTCTCGCGGAAGTTGCCCGCGATCTCCGGGTAGCCCTCGACGTCCGCGATCTTCGCGAAGTACAGGTAGCGGCGGTTCGCCTGGGACTCGCCCGCGAACGCGTCCTTCAGATTCTGGTGGGTCTTGGTTCCGTTGAGCTGTGCCATGGGGACCTCCCTTGCTGGGGTTGTACACGTCGATGTGCCGCGCCGTTCACTGATGGAGGCGCAGCGTGCATCTCTTACCGCGATTGGCCCCGGATGCCAAAGTGAGTCAGATAAATCGTCGTGATTCCAATCGGTTGTGAGTCAGCGCCGGGCGCCTCCGGGCGAGCGGGGGGGACGCCAGGCGCCAGAGCAGCGCGGCCAGCTCGGCGGCCGGGCCCTGGGGCTGGACAAGGACGAGGTGGGCGCTAGAATTCGGCCCTCGTCCCGCTCTGCCGTTCCACGAGCCACCGCGCTCCCCCCGCTTGGAGGTCGAACATATGAGGATCGCCGTCATCGCAGCCCTGTGTGGCGCTCTGGCCCTCCCGGCCGCCGCCGCGCCCCCGGTGCTTCAGCCTCTGCCGGCGAAGGCGGTCGCGGCGTTCGAGGCCGTGGTGCCCGATCCGCTGCCGAAGCAGCTCGCCGCCAACTCTCACTTCGTGGTCTCCGACGAGAAGCGGCACGACCTCTACCGCACTTCCATCGACGGCGTCGGCGGCCTGCTCACGGGCGTTGGCACCGACCAGCTCTACCTCATGGCAGGTTGGGCGCGGCCTGAGATCCTGGTTCCCATGGATTTTGACCAGGTCGTGGTCGATCTTCACAAGATCTATAAGGTGGCCTTCCTGGAATCGCCCGATCCTGCGTCTTTCTTCGATTTCTGGCGAAAGGAGAACCAGGCGACCGTCGAGGCGCTCCTCGACCGCTACTACCCGGACCCGCAAGAGAACAAGGGTGTGAAGAAGGCCCTCAAGATCTCCCGGGGCTTGGTGATCGGCAAGCTGGGGTCCACGAAGAAGCTCGCGAAGAAGCAGGGCTTCCCGTCCTTCCTCGACGACGCCGACCAGTACGGGTACCTGGTGGCGCTGTTCAAGGCGAACCGGGTGTTCCCCGTCCGGGGCGACCTGACGGGGACGAGCGCCATGCGCGGCATCGCCGAGGCGGCGAAGGCTGCAGGAGTCGCCGTGCGCGTGCTGTCCCTGTCCAACGCCGAGCTGTACTTCGACTACGTGCAGTCCTTCCGCGACAACGTGAAGGCCCTGCCCATCGACGACCGCTCCCTGACGCTGCGCACGGCCTCGCTGGGGCAGGAGTGGGCGGCGGAGGGCGACGGGCGCTACCACTACCAGGTGCAGCGGACGGGCGACTTCCAGACATGGCTCGACCTGCCCAAGGTCAAGACCTACCGCGCGATCACCGCGGCGCGAAACCGCGACAAGAAGAACCCCGGCTTCTCCACGGCTGGCGGTCCGCCCGCCAAGCGCTGACTGTGCGGCCGGGCCGCACAATCCGGCAGAGCTTGGTGTCGTGGGCCGCGGGGGTCAAGTCGGTCAAAGCACTCCAGATGGCGGCTACCACCCCTCCAGTGCGCGCCAATATTCCAGCCATGACGGCGATTTGGAGCCATGTCGCCCTCTGTGGGGCGGCTTGCTCGCCGTGGTGAAAAAAAGTTGTTGACGATGACCCGCAACCTGAGCATATTAGCCCTCGTCACGCCCGGGAACCCGTTGGTGCTCCCCCCCCGCCAACGCTCCCGGGCGTGACGTTTCTAGGCTCCACGTTTCAGACCGCGCCTCCCATTGTACCGCTTCACCGCATTATCGCTACCGCCACCTCATGGCTGGTGCCACCGGAAGATCGCGAGCACGTTCGGCCAGCGCCGGAGCAGGGGCTCCTCGCGAGGCTCGGCGAACAGCGTGTGGATGATGAGATCGTTGTCGTCGAGCACGCCCAGCGGGGCGCGATCCTCGCTGAGGACTCCCACGTGCCGAGGCAGCACCACTACGTCGCCGATCTGCGCGGTCTCCCCGGGGCCCACTGTGACGGGCTGGCCGCCGGCGTCCCGGATGACGCCGTCCGGGGCGCGGCTGGCCTTGCGGGCGACGACGCGCCCGTGCTTCTTCGCGTAGGCCCCACCCGGCAGGAAGGACGCTGACCACCCGTAGGCGACGTCCTTGCCGGACCAGCGGCGGTACGCAGCCGTCAACAGGTCCGCACAGTCGGCGCCGATGAACAGCTCTGCCTGGTGCCTGCGGTCGCTCGGGCCCATGGACCCCCAGATGTATGGCTGGTGGAAGTGCGCGAGGAGCGCGTTGACGTAGGCGTGGCCCCGCTCCCCCTCGTAGGACACGCGCAGCACGGCCGGGTCCGGGCCCCCGAGAGTCCGCCGCTCGGCGCCTGGCGTCGCCAGCGTCGCCCCAAGTGCAGTCACCTCTGCCTTGTACCGCATGGTGCCTATCCACTCGTCCGTGGAGGGCAGCAGGGTGGGGCGAGGGTCCGCGACGAGGGACCACTGCTGCTGGGCCCCGAGGATGGCGGTCTCGGCGTAGGGGATCGGGTCATAGTGATACGAGGGCGCGGTGTTGTCGAAGCTCTGCCCGACGGTGTCGGGTTCGATGCGCCACCAGCGGATGCGTACCGGGAGGGACGGCCAGGGCTCGGGCGTGATGACGCCGCGGCGCCCCGGCAGGCGGACGGGCACGTCGCCGTAGATGCGCTCCCGGCCGCCCTCCGTCACGACGGCCACGACGGACAGGATCGCCTTGCGCGAGGCGCGTGCCACGACCGGGCTGGTGGTGGCGACGCCCTCGTCGGCCAGGCGCGCGACCACGTGGACACCCGTGAGGCGCGGCTCGGGGGCGGCCCGGACCTCCGCGGGGAGTGCTGCGAGGACGGCGAGGAGAGGGAGCGTGGTGAGGTGACTCATGGGAGGCTGCAACGCCCCCGCCTGCTCCAGGATCTACATCGCCGGCTCAGGCTTCGGAGTGTCGCCGCCCGCGCTCTGCGGGAAGTCGACCGATGCCACGGGGGCGAGGCCCTCCAGGGCGCAGACCTTCATGCCCAGGTCGCCGATGGTGTAGATGTGCTCGCCGATGATCACCGTGCGGCTCACGTGCTCCGGGCGCCAGCCGTCCGTGCCTGCCAGGAACGAGGAGTGGTCGATGGTGCCGCGCTTCGAGAAGCCCGTCTCCGGCGAGACGTCGTAGACCACCGCGCCTGCGAAGGGCTCCGTGAGCGGGTCCAGCTCCACTCCTGTGCCGCCGCCGGGGACCACGCCGCCACCGCCGCTCGGGCCGGAGCCCCAGCTCGACAGCGGGATGGCCAGCAGCCCCTTGGGCGCGAAGAACGTGAACGCCTTGTGGTCGTAGAGGGCGTCGCTGGTGGTGCCCGCGTCGCCGAGCACCGTCTTGTGCGCCTGCGTCGGCGCGGCCAGGTCGGTCACGTCGAAGATGGTGAGCTGGACGCCCGCGAGCTGCACCCACTCGCCGTTGTCCAGGGTGTCGCGCCCCACGGTCAGCAGGTGGTCATCGCCGTAGGGGTGGATGTAGGTGGAGAACCCTGGGATCTTCAGCTCGCCCATGACCTTTGGGGCCGCCGGGTCCGACAGGTCCAGGGTGTAGAGCGGGTCCACCTGGCGGAACGTGACCACGTAGCCCTTGTCGCCGATGAACCGCGCCGAGTAGATGCGCTCGCCCTTGCCGAGGCCGCCCACACGGCCCTCCTCGACCAGCGCCGAGCCCTCGCGGCGCAGTACCGTGACCGCGCTCTCGCTCTCGTCGGTGCCCGTCCACACGTCCTTGGTCGTCGCGACGCGCAGCCGCCCGTCGTGCTCGCCCATGGAGAACTGGTTCAGCACGTGGCCAGGCACCTTGCCGCTCGCGGTGTAGGTGACCTTGCTCCCCATGTCGAAGGCGTGGATGACCGTGATCTGCCAGTCCTCCTGCTTCTCGGGGTACCACGCGTACCAGCCGTTGTAGATGTCGCTCGCCACGTACAGGGTCTGCGTCGACGCGTAGACCGTGTCGCCGTTGCCGACGATGGCCGCGCTGGTCTGCGGTGCGTCCGCCAGCGGGATGCTCACGATGGACAGGATGCCCGGGCCGTGCGCCACGCTCGGGTGGTAGAGGTCCGTACACGCGGTGAGGCGCTCCGGGGTGCCCTTCGTGCCGTCCGCGTCCAGGGTCCAGGTCAGCGGCAGCAGGTCGTCCAGGGTCAGGGCGTTCACGGCGGCTACGGCCGCGTCGCGCGCCGCGTCCACCTTGGCGAGCCACTCCTCGCTCCCGACCTCGATGGGCGGGTCCGGGTCGGCCACGTCCGCCTTGCCCGGGTCGGGGGTGTTCGCCGGGTCCGTGCCCTCGCTCGGGGTCGTGCCACCACCCGTGTTGGGCCCGGACGCGTCCGCCGGCGAGACCGGCCCGCCATCGGGATCGGTTGGGGTGACGGATCCGCCTCCGCTCAGGCCCGACACGTCCGCCCACGGCAGCGTCACCTGCGTGCGCACCACGATGTGGGCCGTGCCGTCCACGAGCCGTGAGCTCACGTAGGAGCCCTCGACGACGCTCGTGCGCAGGATGACGGGCGCCGCGTGGTCGCTGGCATCGACCACGATGATGGCGAGCTGGTCGTTCCATGCCTTGGGGCCAGTCTGGGCACCGTCGGCCTGCCACGCCCACATGGTCGAGAACACCAGCACGGTGTCGCCCTCGAGGAACAGCTCGACCGGGGTGCCGGGCAGCGGCGTGGTCGAGACGATCTGCGCCTGGTCGGCCGGCGTCGCGCGGACGATCAGCAGGTTGGTGCCGCGCAGCACGTAGAGCCACTCGCCGTCGGTCTTGACCAGGTCGGCCTCGTCGACGCCCTCCTCCTGCGTGTTGGTCTTGCTGTAGTCTGCGGCGCCTGAGCCCGAGGGGGCCTCGCCGCCCGCCGCGCCGCCCGTCGCGCCGCCTGCGTTGACCGGCGCTCCCCAGTCCTTGCCGCCGCGCATCGCGCAGCTCCACCCCCAGCACTTGCCGCTCTTGATGCCGGCGACCTGGAGGTCGATCTGCTCGACCGCCATCGTCTTCAGGTAGGTCTCCGCCTCCGGGCAGCTCCCGAACTGCTCGAGCGTGATCGCTCCTTGGATTCGGGAGTTCAGGTCGCCGGTCTCTCCGTTGCCGCCGTCGAGCCCGATGCAGGCGGTCAGCGGGAGGGCCAGGACTGCCCATACGATCCGTCCGACTCGCAACATGACACACCTCCGGGGCCGTGGCAGGTGGCCACACGTTGGCCCGCTCGACTGGTATGCATATGTCGAGCCGATTGTTGGCTTGTGAGTTGTTGAAATTATTTTGAATTTTTGGGTGCTGACGGGGCGCGGCTGGGGGACTCGGCCACATGTGCAGAAAGTGCTCACCCGTGAGGGAGGGCACCTCCGCTCTGGGAGCGGCGCAGGAAGTCCAGGTAGGCGCGGAACACGCCCGGCTGCCCCATCTCGTCGATGTGCGTGAAGCTCACGACGAAGCCCTCGCCCCTGGATCCGCTGATGGAGACGTGGCGCAGCACCTTGCTGGTGCAGCGGAGCCAGCAGTCCGCGAAGGGGCCCGTGAGCGGGATGCGGCACTTGATGACCACGCCTCGGTCCGGCAGGCGCTGCTGCGTGGCGACCATGGCGCCCTTGGCGCTGAGGTTGAAGACCATGCCGGCGTGGGGGAGCTCGTCCAGGGTGTAGACGATGTCCGTGCGGACCCAGAACCGGTCCGCCTCCCGCTGCTCGGGGGGCTGATGTCGGCGGGCCGTGGCGGGCAGGTGGTCGCCCAGAGTGGGGACGGCCAGCTCGCCGGTCGTGGCGTCGTCAACCGGCTTGTCCGCGTCCCGGTGCAGGGGGATCACGGCCACGTTGGGCGCGTCGCCCGGCCGTGCGGCGATGCGGTCCAGGCGCTCGGCGGGGATGTGCAGCGTATCGCGAAGGAAGGCGCGCAGGGCCTCCTCTCCGGCAGCGCTCGACGCCGTCAGCCACTCGATGCCCACGCCGGGCACCGGGTAGATGCGGGAGCCGGGCTCGGCGATGCGGACGACGCGAGCAAGCAGGCGCGCGACGGAGCCGCTGGCGTGCCCGGACTGGAGGGTCACCTGGACGATGCTGCCGACGGGGAGCAGCAGGTGCGTGCGCAGGAACCCTCCGGCTCCGCTGACGTCCACGGCCGTCGCGGCGTCGCGTTGGTTGTCGCCCACGAGCGTGGCAGGGGTCAGCTTGGCGACCCGGGGAGCTGAGCGGCGATCTACTGCCATGGGGCCAACCTCTCGGGCGCGGGTGGCGCCTGGTGGGAGGCGCCGACGGGCCGAGTCTATCACAAGGAGCAAGGGCGCTCGACCCCCCCGTCGCTTGACCCCCTGAAACCGGCGGGGGTAGTGTAGCCGCTCCACCCAGGAGGCCCCGGTGCAGCACTGGACCCGACCCGTTGTGCGCGCCTTGGTCCTGGTGGCCTTGGGGGCTCTGATGGCCCTGGCGGCGTGCCGCCGCGACCCGCCCCCGCCCGCCGTGCCGCTGGTCGGTGACCCTGTTGGGGCCGGGCAGGTGCGGGAGGCGGCGGCCGAGGGGGGGCGCGCGACCGGGACGGGTGACCTCCCCATGCCTCGGGACCCGGCGCCGGCCGACAACGTCTTCGTGTGGCCCGAGGTCGGCGCCGAGTACCTGGACCCGAACAAGATCAGCGAGACCGCGGGCTCCACCATCGGCATGAACCTGTTCGAAGGGCTGCTGGTGTACGCGCCGGACAACGGGCCGCCACGGCCTGGCGTCGCCGAGCGGTGGGAGTCGAGCGACAGCCGGACGTGGACATTCCATCTCAGGGGGGACGCGCGGTGGTCGAACGGGCGCACGGTGACCGCTGGCGACTTCGCGTACTCGTGGCAGCGCGGCCTGGAGCCGGCCACGGCGAGCCGCAACGCCCAGCAGCTCTGGTTCATCGAGGGCGCCAAGGAGTTCAACACGGGGGCGCTGCGGGACTTCTCGAAGGTGGGCGTCCGGGTCGTCGACGACCGGACCCTGGAGGTCACGCTGGTCGGGCCCACGCCGTTCTTCCCCAAGGTGCTGCCCTACATCGCCTATGCGCCGGTTCCGCGGGAGGCCATCGAGGCCCACGGCGACGCCTGGACCCGCCCCGAGAACATCGTGACCAACGGCGCCTTCCACCTCACGGAGAACAAGCTCCGCGAGCGCCTGGTCATGAAGAAGAGCCCCACCTACTGGGACGCGGCCAGCGTCCGGTTGAGTGGGGCGGTGGTGCTCCACAGCGAGAGCGAGACCAACGCGTGGCAGCTCTACGAGCAGGGCAAGGTGCACTGGACGCCGGGGACGGTGCCGACCGACAAGATCCCGTTGCTGATGGCGTCGGGGAGGCCCGACTTCCACACCCACCCGTACATGTGCGTCTACTACTACCTGTTCCGCACGGACAGGCCGCCCTTCAACGACGTGGAGCTTCGGCGCGCCCTCAACCGGGCGACCGACAAGGAGCGCATCACCAAGCACATCACACGCGGCGGGCAGACTCCGGCGACCCACCTGGTGCCCCCCATGTTTGCGGAGATGGGGTACGAGTCGCCCGAGGGTGATGCGTTCGATCCGGAGGAGGCGTCGCGGCTGCTGGCCGAGGCGGGGTATCCGGGCGGGAAGGGGCTCCCGTCGCTGGAGATCATCTACAACACGCTGGAGGGACACCGCCTCATCGCCGAGTCGATTCAGCGGAACCTGAAGGACGTGCTGGGGGTGCAGGCGACCCTGTCCAACATGGAGTGGAAGAGTCTGCTCAAGCGGCTCAACGAGGGGGAGTTCCAGATCGCGCGGGGGTCCTGGTGCGCGGACTACGCGGACCCGTACAACTTCCTGCAGGTGTTCCACTCGCAGGGCGAGAGCAACTACGCGGCGTACAAGAACCCAGAGTATGACGCGCTGCTCGACCGGGTCTGGCAGACGGGGGACGTGGGGGAGCGCAACGACCTGATGGCCCAGGCGGAGGCCATCATCAACCGGGACCTGCCCATCCTGCCCCTCTACTTCTACACGCGCTCCTACCTGCTCAAGCCCTGGGTCCGTGGGTTTGAGCCGCAGTATCGCGACAATCACCTGCTCAAGTACCTCTGGTTCGAGCGGTAGGCCGGTGGCGCGCTTTCTACTCAGGCGCCTGGTCAGCGGCGTGGTGGTCCTGTGGGCCATCATGACGTTGAGCTTCTTCATGATGCGGTGGGCGCCCGGCGGGCCCTTCGACGCGGACCGCAAGCTGCCGCTTGCGGTGGAGGCCAACCTCTACACGACGTATGGGATGGCAGATGCCGTGGTGGCGCCTGTGGCTGGGGTGGTGGAGGCCGTGCCGGCGGGGAAGGGGGCTCGGGGGGCGGTCGTGCGCGTCAGTGGGGTGGACGTGGTGGTTGACGGGGAGCTCCTGGGCGTCGCGGTCGCGGTGGGGGAGACCGTGGCGGCGGGGCAGACCGTTGCGTGGCTCAAGACTTCGCTGGTCAGGCAGTATCTCACGTCCATGGGCAGCTACCTCCGGCTCGACTTCGGGGTGTCGCTGTCGGGTGGTGGGCAGTGGACGGTCAATGAGGCGATCCGCCAGACCTTCCCCGTGTCCATGGAGCTGGGGCTCTGGTCCATGGGCTTTGCGGTGCTGTTGGGAGTGACGCTCGGGCTGCTGGCGGGGCTCCGGCCGAACACCGGCCTCGACTACGGGCTCATGTCCCTCGGCATGGTCGGGGTCAGCATGTCGGCCATCGTGCTCGGGCCCGTGCTCATCCTGGTCTTTGGCGTACACCTCGGGTGGGTGGAGTACGGCGGCTGGTCCACCGCAGAGACGAAGATCCTGCCGGTCCTGACGCTCGGCCTCATCTACGCGGCCTACTTCGCGCGGCTGACCCGCGGCGGGATGCTCGAGGTCGTGCGCCAGGACTTCATTCGCACCGCGCGGGCCAAGGGGCTGTCGGAGACGACGGTCGTGCTCCGGCACGCGCTGAAGGGGGCGATCCTGCCGAGCGTGACGTTCCTGGGGCCGGGGCTTGCGGGCATCATGACCGGCTCGGTGGTGGTGGAGCGCATCTTCAACATCCCCGGCGTCAGCGAGTACTTCGTGACGGGGGCGCTCAACCGGGACTACCCGATGGTCATGGGCGTCGTCGTGCTGTTCTCGGCGCTGCTGGTGGGGCTGAACCTGCTCGTGGACATCGCCTATACGCTCTTGGACCCGCGCGTCACCGTGGAGGCGAGCTGACATGCGGGGACCGTGGGGCGAGGCGTGGCGGAGGCTGCGGAAGAACCGGCTGGCGGTCTGGAGCGGGGCGGTGGTGCTGGTCATCGCGGTGCTGGGCTATTGCGCGCCCCTGCTCTCGCGGTGGGTGACGCACTTCTCGCTGGACGAGCAGCACACGAGCCTCGCGTACATGCCGCCCGGGGTGGCGGACATCTCCTTCGACCGGCCCTCGTATGATGGGAACGTGGACGCCTTCGGGCTCGTCGACCTGGACGGAGACGGGCGGATCGCCTGTCATCTTGAGCCCATCGGGCGATTCAGCCTGCCGAGCCTGCGGTCGCTGGAGGTGTTTGCGTTGTCGGGTGGGGGCACGGTCCATGCGGAGCTGGAGAGGAGGGTGGTCGCCGAGATCGAGGGCCGGGGCATCCCGTTTCGGGACATCGTGCGCAACGACCTGGGGACGCTGCGCTGCCCCGAGATTGACCGGCTGAACAAGGCGTTTCGATTCTATGACTTCCTGTTCGCGGACTGGGACGTGGTCGCCCATGGTGGACCCGTGAGCGCGGCGGAGAGGCTCGGCAAGCAGCCCGACGATTACCTGTCCGTCCATGAGTTTCCTGTCGCGGGGGAGCTGTCGGCGGAGTATCGCGCCTTGGGGGTCAGAGGCGGAGAGGAGATATTCCGCGCCCTCGACGCCAACGGGGACCAGTATCTGTCGCGGGAAGAGGTGATCGCCGGGACGCGGCACCTGCGCTTCGACAAGGAGGACCTGCTTCGGAGGTTCGACCGCAACCGGGATCTGGTGATTGACCAGGGGGAGTTTCCGGGGCTGCCCGAGCTGCACACGTTCTGGCTGGGCACGGACAGCAAGGGGCGAGACCTCTTGACGCGCATGCTCTACGGCGCGCGTATCAGCATCACCATCGGGCTCCTGGCGACGCTGGTCAGCTTCATCATCGGGATCTCGTATGGGGCGATTGCCGGGTACTTTGGCGGGCGCACGGACAACCTCATGATGCGCATCGTCGACGTGCTGTACGGGCTGCCGTTCATGTTCGTGGTCATCCTGCTCATCGTCACGGTGGGGCGGAGCACGGTCAACCTGTTCATCGCGCTCGGGGCGGTGCAGTGGCTGACCATGTCGCGGGTGGTGCGCGGGCAGGTCATGTCACTGAAGACCCGCGAGTTCGTGGAGGCGGCGCGGGCGACTGGGGTCGGCAGCTTCGCGATCATCTTCCGGCACCTGCTGCGGAACACCGTGGGCCCGGTCATCGTGTACTCCACGCTGATGGTGCCGGCGGTCATCAAGGAGGAGGCGTTCCTGAGCTTCCTCGGGCTTGGCGTACAGCCCCCGGACCCGAGCTGGGGCAACCTGATCGCGGAGGGGGCGACGAAGATAGAGGACTATCACTGGTTGATCGTCTACCCGGGGCTCGCGCTGGCCATCACGCTGTTCTGCATGAACTTCCTCGGGGACGGGCTGCGCGACGCCCTGGACCCGCAGAGTGGGAAGGACTGATGGGTGATGAACGTGCTGGTCGCGGTGCTGGTGGCGCTCCTGGGCGGAGAGCGGACGGCATGCTCCTTCAGGTAGAGGGGCTCGAGACGCACTTCCACGTGGACGGCGAGGTGGTGCGCGCCGTGGACGGTGTCTCGTTCCATGTGGGACGCGGGGAGACCCTGGCCGTCGTCGGGGAGAGCGGCAGCGGAAAGTCCGTGTCGACCCACTCGATCCTGGGGCTGTTGCCCGTGCCGCCCGCGAGGGTGGCTGGGGGCAGGGCGCTGTTCGACGGCGTGGATCTGCTGCGCCTGTCGCAGCGGGAGCTGCGGGGCATTCGCGGAGACCGCATCGCCATGATCTTCCAGGACCCCATGACGTCGCTGAACCCGTATCTGCGGGTGGAGCGGCAGCTCACCGAGGTCCTGCAGCTCCACCGAGGGGTGTCTCGGCGGGCGGCACGGGAGCGCAGCGTGGAGATGCTCAAGTGGGTGGGCATCCCGGACCCGGAGCGCCGCATCGACGCGTGGCCCCACGAGCTGTCGGGGGGGATGCGGCAGCGCGTGATGATCGCCATGGCGCTCCTGTGCGAGCCCGAGCTGCTCATCGCGGACGAGCCGACGACGGCGCTGGACGTCACCATCCAGGCGCAGATCCTGGAGCTGCTCGCGAGGCTCCAGGGGCAGTTCGGGACGGCCATCGTGTTCATCACCCACGACCTCGGCGTGGTGGCGGGCATCGCCCACCGGGTCATGGTCATGTACGCGGGGAAGGTGATGGAGACGGGGCCGACGGAGGCGCTGTTCGGCGATGCGGCCCACCCCTACACCCGGGCGCTGCTGCGGGCGGTGCCGCGGCTGGGGGCCGGGGCGCGCGAGCGGCTGTTGACCATCGACGGGCAGCCGCCGGACCCGGCACGGAAGCCGGCGGGGTGCCCGTTTCACCCGCGGTGTACGTTTGCCCAGGCGGTGTGCAAGGAGAGGTTCCCTGAGCCCGTGGAGCTCGGGGGCGGGCACGTGTCGTGGTGCTGGGAGGTCGAGGCGGTGAGGGCGGGGGAGGGCGGATGAACACGATCCTCGATGTGCGCGGCCTCCGCATGTGGTTCCCCGTCAGGCGAGGTGCGCTGTGGCGGCGGACGGTCGGGGTCGTGAAGGCCGTCGACGGCGTGGACCTGCGGGTCGCGGCCGGTGAGACGCTGGGCCTGGTGGGCGAGAGCGGCTGCGGCAAGAGCACGACGGGGCGAGCCATCCTGCAGCTCCACCGGCCGAGCGCTGGCGTGGTGGAGTATCGCGGGCAGGACCTGACGAGGCTTGGTGTGCGCGCGCTGAGGCCGCTGCGGCGCAAGCTCCAGATCATCTTCCAGGACCCCTACGCGAGCCTGAATCCCCGCATGACGGTGGGGCAGATCGTCGCCGAGCCCCTGCTGACCCACGGGATGGTCGGGCGAAGGGAGGCCGGCGACCGAGCCGGCGCGCTCCTGGAGATGGTCGGCCTCTCGCCGAGACACCTGCGCCGCTACCCCCACGAGTTCTCGGGCGGCCAGCGCCAGCGCATCGGCATCGCCCGCGCGCTGGCGACGAGCCCGGAGCTGGTGATCTGCGACGAGCCCATCAGCGCGCTGGACGTGTCCATCCAGGCCCAGATCATGAACCTCATGCAGGACCTCCAGGACAGGCTCGGGCTGACCTACCTCTTCATCGCCCACGACATCGCGGCGGTCCGCCACATGGCCGACCGGGTCGCGGTCATGTACCTGGGCCGCATCGTGGAGACAGGTCCGGCGGAGACGGTCTGCGAGGAGCCCAGGCATCCGTATACGCAAGCGCTCCTGTCGGCGGTGCCCATCGCGGACCCGGTGGCCGCCAGGCAGCGCCGCAGGATAGTGCTGGTGGGGGACGTCCCAAGCCCGCTCGCGCCTCCTTCGGGCTGCACCTTCCACCCCCGCTGCCCCTTCGCCCAGGAGCTGTGTCGGCAGGAGCCACCGGAGCTGGTCGAGGTGGAGAGGGGTCATGAAGTGCGCTGTCACTTGACCACGGGGCGAATCATGGGAGGCGGGGCGTGATCCTCCAGGTCCTGACGCTGATGGGAGTCGGCTTCGTGGGGTCAGTCTTCTGGGTCCTGAGCCCGGAGGCCGCCGCCATCTACTACGGCAGCGAGCTGGGCTGGAACCCGGTGGCGGTGGGGGGAGTCGTGGCGATTGCGCAAGCCGGCATGTACGTGCTGCTCTACCACTTCGGCCACGTGTTGCTGACGCGGTGGGGTTGGCTGGCCAGGCAGATCGACCGGACGAGGGGGAGGTACCAGACCCACCTCGACAGGAACTATTTGATCTTGAGTCTGGCGGGAGCCACGACCGGGATTCCCCCCATCGTGGCGCTGGCGACCCTGGCGAGCGGCTTCGAGATACCGCTCCGCAAGTTTCTGCCGGTGACGATGCTGGGCCGCGTGATCCGCTTCTCGGTGCTGGCGGCAGTGGGGGAGGCGCTCGTGGCTTGGTGGCGGGGGTGAGGGGGCGCGGAATATGGCACTTGATGGGGGAGCCGGTCGAGCCTCAGGGAGAGCGTGTGATGAGTCTGCCGGTCCCGATGCCTTGGGGCGCGACGCGACCATGTGGGGTGACCTAGGCCATTGGCGGACGTGGGACTTCGCAGGAGGTGGTTCACGGTGATGTTGGCTGTGGAGACTGCCGTAGCCAAGACTGCCGTAGGGGCGTAAGCCCCGGAGGCAATCCTGGCGGAGGCAATCTCGGGAGTGGCCCCGTCGGCAGCGCCGGCTGTCAGCACGAAGCGCGTGTTCGACCGTAGGTGGACTGCGCCCCGCGTGAGCCCCTGGCTCGAACGGCCGCGCGGCCGGTGGGGTGAACGCGACCTGCCTGGCGACAGCGCGGGTTCAGCAAGACGCGTGTTGACGCGCATCGGAAACCGCGCAAATCACAGCACGCCGGAGGGGGACTGGC
>BTVJ01000061.1:0-43448 GCA_045863395.1 Myxococcales bacterium | reverse complement strand
GGGGGGGGGGCCAAAGTTCTCACATTACCTATTTTGCGGGGCCCCCACCCTTTTCTTTGTCTACGACCTCACCCCCGTCGTCGCCGTCGCTGCCTGGCCATATGAGATATGAGTATACTTGACCCCAGCAGGAGCAGCGACGCTGGTGGTCCGGGGCCGACCGCGCAGCCTCCACCGGAGGACCGGGGCGAGCCGGCGGCGTCACCGGGCGTGTCTGCGGTGTCTGTGGTCGAGGCGTCGTGGGCCGTGGTGTCCGTGACCCCTGCATGGGCCTCCGCGCCGTCCTCGGGCGACGCGTCGCGTTCGGCGCTGGCGTCGTCCGTGGCCTGTGAGTCTCCGCTGGCGTCGCCCGCAGTCTGCCCCACGTCTGCGTGGCTCGCCGCGTCGACGCCAATCTCGCCCGCGTCGCCTGCGTCTGCGCCTCCAACGTCTTCGGCAGGTTGGGAGGGAGCCGGGCACAGGGAGTCGAAGGGCTCCGGTGCAGTCTCGAGGAGCGCCAGCAGCCACGCGCCCGCGCCGTAGCCCGCCATGGGGACGGCGCCCTCGTAGTCCGCGGTGGTCTCCTCGTAGAGCTCTGCGACCAGGCCATGGTTCAGCAGGGACTGGGACGCGACCCAGTCGAGGAGCGCGTCCGCCTGGGCGTGCTCGCCTCGGAGGCGCCGGGCAAGCGCCACCCGCAGGTCGATGAAGACCCACTCCTGGCGGTCATACCAGTCCAGGTCGTCGTTGCGCTTGTAGCCGTGGCCCGTGACCTTCATCGCGAGGGTGTCGAGCAGGGAGAGGGTCGCGGTCGCCACCTGCCCGCCCGGTGGAATGAGCCCCAGCGGGATTGCCTCGATGGCGCTGGCGTCCACCGCCAGTGAAGGCGGCTCGTCGAGGTTGCCCGCCAGCCCGCCCCCGGGCATGACGTACTCTGACAGAAGGGACGCCCGCAGGGTGTGCGCCGCCTCGGCGTAGGCCGCGGCGCGCGCTCCATCGCCCACCCGCGCCGCCAGCGCCGCCGCGTCGCACAAGCCCCGCGCCGCGGTGACGTGGGTGTAGGCGAAGCGCTTCTGGTTGCCGTTCCAGTGGTGCTCCCAGATGGAGGAGTCCGCCGGGAGCAGCCCCGTCGCCGGGTCAAGCAGCGCCACCAGCACGTCGGCCACCCCCTCGGAGAGGGTCGCCCACCGCGCCGACAGCCACGCGTCGTCCCCGGAGGCGTCCACCCATGCCCGGGTCGCCCACAGCAGCAGGCCGAAGTTGTCGTACTCGATGTTGGGACCCGCCGGAGTCTCCCCGCCGTCGCTCCACTCCCGGCCGTTGCCGTAGTAGCGGCAGACCGACACCGCGTAGGGGTGACCCACCAGGTCCGCGTAGTCACCGGCCTTGCCGTCGTAGAAGAAGTCCAGCGCGGCGCGGGCCTCAGCGAGGTGCCCGGTCCGCGCGAGCGCCGTGATGGCGTAGGCCCCGTCCCGCACCCACGCGATGTTCCACTGGCCGGGCGGCATGCTCGCCAGGATCTGCCCGTGGGGGGTGCCGCCCGGGCCGTTGGGCTCGCGCACCTGGGCCATGCGCAGGGTCGGCAGGACGCGGCGCGCGAGCTGCTCCCACGCGGGCTTGGACACGGCGAAGGGAGGCAGCGCCCCCACCCAGCCCGACCACAGCGCCTGCTCCTGCGCCAGCAGCGCCGCCGGCCCCCCCTTTGCCCACGCGAGGGCATCGCCCGTCGTCAGCAGGACGCCCGCCTCCAGCGCCCCGCCAGGTGCCAGCGTCGCCTCCCACTGGAGCCCCGTCACCACGTCGTCCATGGTGCCGCTCGCGGCGCCGTCGCTCAGGTCCTTGCCCGCCAGCAGCGCCGCGTAGGGGTTGTCGGGGCTCAGCCCGTGGTGGGTCGGGGGGGCCAGCGCGATGGCGTGGATCGCGTACCCCGACGGTCCCGTCTCAGTGAACGAGCCCGAGGCCTCGTCCCAGGTGGCTGACTCCCCGCTCGCTCCCGGCTGGGACGCCGTCCCGCCCACGTGGAAGTTGTGCAGCGAGTAGAGTCCCACCTGGTGGGTGGCCCCGTCGGTGACCTCGGCGCGGGCCGTCAGGGCCACCGCCGGTGCCTCGACTCCGAAAGGCGCCCACACCCACGCGGTGACCTTCACCGGCCCCGCGTGGGTGATCACGCGCACGATGCCCGTGCCCTCCAGGACCTCCACCGACGATGGCGCCACCGTGTTCAGCCACGTGCCCACCCCGTCGATGCGCACCCCCCACCAGGCGTCGTAGAGCAGATCCGGCGTAATGATGGTTTCGTCCCACTGCTGGTAGAGGTGGGGGCTGAAGGTGGTCAGCCGGCGCAGCGCCGTGTCGTAGACCGCGACGCCGTAGCCGTTGGAGACGGGCAGAGACGTCCAGCTCGCGTGGGGCGCGACGGCGCCGGCGGCGGCGGCCGAGAGTGCGCTGAGGAGCGCGATGAAGGGCGCGGCAACCGCGGTTCGCATGGGGTCACTCACACGGTGGCGGGATGTCCGGGTCCAGGTCGGTCACCACCGTGGGCGTTGCCCACTCTCCGAACGTGGCGCCGCCCACTCCCAGGCGCGTCTCCTGGGTGGGTGGGCCCTCCACCGTCACGGTCCCGCCCCCCACCGCTACGACCGCGGGACCTCGCACCACCAGCGTGTCGCCATCTACACAGTGGGCGCCGGGCTGCTCGGACCCGCACTCCGCGACAGGGCCCCCCACCGTGGCCGTCGCCCAGTCGACCGCTGCCGGGAGATCCACGGCTGCCACCGTGGCCGAGCCCACCGTGGCCGGGCCGGCGTCGCCCTGTGCCGTGGGGTAGAGGGCGGCACGGTAGCGTCCCTCCACGTCCTCCAGCGTCGTCACCGACACGTCCGTCGAACCATAGAAGGAGTCCACCGGATCGCCGAGCAGGGGCAGCACGGTGCCCGGGCGCACGAACACCGGGATCTCCGCCGGACCCGCCGCCGCCATGTGAACGTAGACTCCCCCACTCTCCACCCCGTCCACCGGCGCCCAGCCGAGCAGCGGCCACCACCCGGATCCGGGGAGGCGAACCTCGCGCTCCACGGTCCCCTCCTCGAGGACCGGGGCCACGACTACGTCGTCTCCGAGGAACACCTGGTAGGGTCCCGCGAGCAGGGCAGGGCGCTCGGGCTCCACCAGCCAGGGGTGGCGGGTGATGGGCAGGCCGGTGGCAGACGCCTCCGCGGCCAGCGCCGCGAAGAGCGGGTAGAGCAGCGTGTGGAGCACGGCCATGCGGCGGTAGTGGGCCAGCGTCTCGCCGTCCCGCTCGAAGGACCAGTTCCCGCACTCGTCCGAGCCGTGGTGGGTGCGCATCAGCGGGTGGAAGGCGCCCAGCGACGCCCACCGGAAGAACAGCTCCTTGGTGGTGTTGGGCACCCCCACCGACGTGTAGCCGGCGATGTCCGAGCCGAACATGGACACCCCGCACAGCCCCACGTGCGCCGCGATGGGCAGCACCGTCGGCAGGCCGTCGTCGAGCGCCCAGTTGGTGTTCTGGTCGCCGGCCCACAGGGAGGGCGCGATCCCCGCCGTGCCCCCGCTCGTCGAGGCCCAGCCGCTGCGCACGAAGAAGGTCCAGCCGGTCTCGGGGCCGCCCCCATGCACGTCCTCCATGGCCTCCACGTTGGCCCGCTGCCACTCCAGCGGGTAGGTGTTGTGCGCCTCCCAGCCGCTGCGGCCGTCGTGGAGCACCGCGTCGTGAGGCAGCCACTCGGCGAAGTCCGCCATCCACCCGTCGATGCCCAAAGTCCCTGCGGCCGTCCGCAGGTAGCCCTTCAGCCACTCCCGCGCGCCGGGGTTGGAGAGGTCGACCAGCCCCGCATTCCGAAACGCCGGATCCAGGAAGTCGTAGACCTCCCCCCCCGCGTCCTTGACCAGCCACCCGCCGGCCACGCCCTCTGCCCACATGGCGGTGGGCTCGGGCACGAAGGGGTTGAAGTAGGCCAGGAACGCGAAGCCCTGACCGTGGAGCCACTGGATGTCCGCGGGCAGGTCCGGGTAGGTCTCCGGGTCCCAGGCCCAGGCATAGCTCAGGCGGAAGCCGTTGGGGCCCTGGTCGCCGCCGATCCAGTCCTCGGACCAGATGGCGCTCGAGGGAATCTCGTTGACTCGCAGGAGCGCTGCCACCTCGTGCAGGCGGTCCGGGCCGCCGACGGCATCGTTCCAGGGGCCCAACTGCCAGGCCGGGACCAGCGGCGGGCGCCCGGTGTAGCGGGTGATGGCCGAGACCCGCTCCTTCGGCGTCGCGCCCGGCACCAGCACGAGGGCGGGCAGGTGCGCGTAGGTGCGCAGCGCGAGGCGGTCCTCCCTGGTCTTGCCCAGGTCCACCTCCGCGTAGGTGTCGGTGTCCAGCACCGCCGACCAGCCGGCCGAGGAGTGGAGCACCCCCATGGGCGCGTAGGCCGCCTCGGGGATGTTTGCCAGGGGGAAGAGCCCGCCCCCGGGGGGCTTGGAGATGCCCTGCTCCTGGGTCCACAGCGGGTAGACGCCGCCGCGCAGGTCCATGCCCGTGACCTGCGTGCCGAGCCCGAACCAGGCCTCCGTCGGGCTCGCCGCCATCAGCACCTCGCCGCCGTCCACGTCCGCGGTGGTCTCCAGGGCGATGCCCAGATCCAGGGCGCCGACAGGGCGGAAGCGCAGGTCGAGGGTCGTGCCCAGGTGCGAGGGGTAGCGGGCGACCAGCTCGGCACCCTCCAGCGCGACCGCCGGCGGCTCCCCGGTGACCGGGAACCACTGCGCCTCGGCGTCCGGGCCCTCCAGGCGGATCTGGAATGCGCCGAAGCCCAGGAGCACGAACGGAGCGCCCACGCTGGCTCGCAGCGCCGGGAGCCCGTCGGCGCAGGTGCCCGGGCCGGACAGGGCCGGCGACGGCGTGCCCGGGGGCGCGACGCTCCAGGAGCCGTCCACCGGGTTCACGCTCACGGTGAAGCCGTTGATCACAGCGGTGACCGGGGCTCCGGTCCCAGCCAGCCCGGGAGTGCACGCCAGCGGCTCGTGACCTGCGTCGGCTCCGTCCAGCGCCGCGTCGGCTCCGTCCACCGGGTCCACCGCGTCCGCTGGTTCCCCGGAGGCGGTGTCCCCGTCGATCGGGTCGCTCGCGTCGGGGGCGTCAGCCACTGCGTCGTTGCCCGGGGCGGTCTCGGAGGCAGTGACGGTGTCGACGCTCCCGGCCGCATCCAGGGCGTCTCCCGCGGGGGTGGTGGTGGCGTCGACACCGCAGCCCCAGAGGGCGAGCGGGAGCAGCAGCGGGGCGAGCTTCTTCATGGGCCCGGATTCTAGGCGGTCACCGCCACGGCGTCGAGCGGAAGCGGCGGTTGCCCGCAACACCGTCCACCGATTCAGACCCCACCTCTGTCACCCCGCCTGGGTCGCGTCCAGTGGCTCGTCCATCAACTCCATGGCTGCGCGGACGGCCTCCCCGGTGCCCGCGAGGTAGACGACGTCGCCCTCCCGCAGCGGGGCGTGCGGGTCCGGGTGGTCGAGCAGGGCGCCGTCCCGGCGGAGGGCCACGATGAGTGCGCCGGTCGCCGTCCGGACCTGGAGCGTGGCGATGGTCCTCCCCAGCGCGTGGCTCCCTCCGTGGAGCAGCACGCACTCGATCTTGAGATCGCCGAGGCTGTCGATCTCGGGCAGGACCCGCCGGGGGATGGTCACCGTGCGGTCGCTCTTCTGGGTGACGGACCGCGCCTCGCGGATGAGGCCGTCGATGGAGTTGCGCGGCACCTCCAGGCGGCGGAGCACCCGCGCGAGCATCTCGATGCCGGCCTCGACCTCCTCCGAGACCACGTCCGTCGCGCCGATGCCCATGAGCCGCTCCCGCTCCGCGTGGTAGCGGGCGCGGAGCAGCACCGGCACCCCCGGCGCGGCTCGCTTGACGGCGTCCACGATGCGCTCCGACGCGGGCCCGTCATTGACCAGCACCACCGCGGCCCGCGCGCGCTCCACGTGGGCGTGGGTCAGCGCCTCGGGGCTGGTCGCGTCGGCGTAGAACACGGGCTCGCCAGCCTTGCGCGCGGACCGGACCGTCGCCTCGTTGAGCTCCAGCACGATGTGCGGGACGCCCGAGGCGTTGAGCGCCCGCGCGAGGAGCTGCCCGCCCAGCCCGTACCCGATGATCACGACGTGGTTCGTGATGCGGTGGGTGTCGACGCCCGCCTCCGCGATGCTGCGGGCGCCGAGCAGGCGGGCCAGCGGCGCCAGGATCCGCTCGCCGGCGCGGATGTGCGGCGCGCCGCGCATCAGAAGCGGCGTCACGAACATGCTCATGATGCCCGCGGCCAGGACGGGCCGCATGGCGTCGTCACTCGCGACGCCGTGGTGGGTCCCGAGCCGCGCGAGGACGAAGCCGAACTCGCTGAACTGGGCCAGGCCGACGCCCGCGAGCCAGGCGGCGCGCGGAGGGAACCGCATGGCGAGGGCTGCGAGGGTGGCGATGGCGCCTTTGCCGAGTACGAAGGCCGCAAAGAGGGCCAGGCACAGCAGGGGATGACTCAGGATGGCGCCCGGATCGAAGAGCATGCCCAGGGACACGAAGAACACGCTGACGAAGGCGTCGCGCAGGGGCAGCACGTCGGCCAGGGCGCGGTGGGCGAACTGGGTCTCCGCGACGACCACGCCGCCCAGGAAGGCGCCCAGCGCCAGGGACAGCCCGAGCTGGGCGGTGATCCACGCCGTGCCGATGCACAGGGACAGGACGGCGAGCAGGAAGGCCTCGCGGCTGCGGCTGGTGTCGATGAGGCGCAGGAGCCGTGGCACGAGCGCCCGGGCGCCGAAGATCACGGCGACGACGACGACCACCGCCTCCACCATGACGAGGCCGATGGGAGGGCCGTCGCCGGTGCCCGGCAGGGCGGCAAGCAGCGGCACCAGGAGCACCATGGGGACCACGGACAGGTCCTGGAAGAGGAGCACGCCGAGGATGAAGCGCCCGTGGGGGGCGTCGATCTCGCGGCGCTCGTTGAGGGAGCGCAGCACGAGCGCCGTGCTGGACATGGCGACCACGAAGCCCCAGAACAGGGCGCGGCTCAGGGGCTCCCCCAGGGCGAGGGCCACTCCGGCGGTCGCCCCGATGGTCAGGCCCATCTGGAGGGTGCCACCGACCACCACCTGCTTGATGATGGGCCGGAGCCGGTTCATGGGGAGCTCCAGACCCACGGTGAACAGCAGCAGGACGACGCCGATCTCTGCGATGGCCTCGACGGTCGCGGTCACCTTGACGAGCGCGAGGGCATTCGGGCCGACCATGGCGCCGGCGACGAGGAGGCCGGCGACCACCGGCAGCCGCACGCGCCCGAGGACCAGCGTGACGAGCACCGACACCGCCACGATGATCGCGAGCTCGTCAATGAACGGGATGTGCATCATCGCGCGGCTCGGGTTCGGGTGCAGCCCGCGGAGGCGCGGGAGCCGCAGGGTAGATCCGGAGGGCGTCGGGGCGCAACAGCCGGGTCAGGATCCGAACCGCCGCAGGGTGGAGCGCCGCCCGGTGGGCGGCAGCGTCCACGAGTAGACGCTGGTCGCGTACTTGGAGAAGGACCGGCGCCAGAGGTCGTGGGACTGGACCACGTGCATCATCCAGCTTGGCAGGCGGTTCGTGAACTTGAGCTCCAG
This sequence comes from Myxococcales bacterium, assembly GCA_045863395.1. Taxonomy (GTDB): domain Bacteria; phylum Myxococcota_A; class UBA9042; order JABWCM01; family BTVJ01; genus BTVJ01. The sequence continues at coordinate 35,828 of BTVJ01000061.1, read as the reverse complement.
CACCAGGGGGGAGCGCTGGTGGCGGGCGAGCACCGGCGTGTCCGACGCGCGCCAGCCGCCCTCGTCGGTCTGGAAGGACAGGTCCTCCACGAGCTGCGACCGGATGCGCCGGTCGAAGGTGATGCGTGCGTAGTCGTCGATGGTGCTCGCGTAGGGCTCGCGCTCGTAGCGCACCATGACGAGGGGGCGCAGGTTGTAGGTGCGCACCAGGGTGACGAAGCGCTCGATGGCGCGAGCCTCCTTGCCCCCGCGGTCGGGGAGCGGCGCCCCGACGCCCTCCAGCAGGGCGCGCCACCCCTCCGGGGCGCGGCCGCGGGTCTTGGAGATCACGTCGTTCACCCTGCGCTTGACCTCGAAGAAGTGCGGCGCGCCAGGCGTGCCGGGGTAGGTCCGGATGCGAACCTTGAAGCGGTCGACGTTCTCCGTCTCGTTGGCACGGAGCAGCGCCAGGTCCGCCGTGTCCAGGTACAGGCTCTCGATGGTGTACTCGCCCCCGGGGCGCCCGGCGGCGTAGGGGTCCGGCTCGCAGAAGGGCAGGATGGCTGCGCGGATGCTGTCGGCGATCTCCTCGTCGATGTGGTACTTGTACTCGCGCCTCTCGATGTGCAGCAGCAGCGACATCCCGACCTCCGGCCTGGCAGTGTGCGGCCCCGGCGCGGCCGCCGCAAGGGTCAGGTGAGCGAGCGGATCAGCAGGGTCGTGACGAGGTCCAGGTGGTCCTCCGGGGCGAGCGCGGGGCCGAGGAGCATGGCCTGGGTGCCGCGGTTCAGCAGGCGGTCGTCGAAGCGGGCGGCGCTGCACAGGCGCCGGAGGTCCGCCATGAGCTGCGCGAAGCGGCCGACCCTCGTCGCGTGCTCTCCCTCCCCGGCGCCCTGGAGCGACCCCTCGCGCAGGGCGACCGTCGGCAGCCCGGGTGCCCGCAGGTAGACGAAGCGCTCCCGGATCTGCTCCTCGGTCGTCACCTTGCGCACGACCGCCTTGCGGGACACGAGGCCGCCGGTCAGGGCGGCGCGGCCGAGGCTCAGCTTGCTCGACTTCTCCTCGCGGACGTCCGTTTGGACGGAGGCGCTCGTGCCAAAGAGGAGCAGGGTCACCGTCCAGAGGGGCACGGGGACCGCCTCGCCCTGGCGCGGCACCACCGTGAGCGTCTCACCGGTGAGGGTGGCGGTGCGGGCCACGATGCGCGCCGCGTCCGTCTCCACGTGCTCGGGCCCGACCGCGATGACCCGAAAGCCCGCAGCCTTCAGCCGGCGCCCCACGTCGACGGCCTGGGCCCTGTCCCGCAGCACCGCGACCACCAGGGGCCCCGTGCCTGGCACCCGCAAACGCGCTCGGGCCTCCGCGAGCGCGCGGCCGGTGATCTCAGCGAGCGGCTCCGCGCGGTCTTCGGTGCGCTCCCCATGAATGGCGACCACGTACATCAGATCACGAGCGCGAGGGCGACGGCGCCCGGGAGCGCCTGGACGAAGAGGATGCTCCGGCTCGCCGTGGCGGCGCCGAACACCCCGGCCACGACCACACAAGCCGTGAAGAACGTGGCGACCGGGCCGTTCCCCGTCGCCGCGCTCCAGGCGAGGCCCCCCGCCAGGAAGCCGTTGTAGAGCCCCTGGTTGGCGGCGAGGACGCGGGTGGCCTCCGCCTGCTCCCGGGTCATCTGGAAGATGCGCCGCCCCGTCGGAGTGGTCCAGAGGAACATCTCCAGCACGAGGAAGGCGACGTGCTGGAGGGCGACGAACGCGATGGCGGCGGTGGCAGCGAGGGTCATACGCGGGCTCCTGGGTGTACCGGGCGCATTTGGCCACAGGTGGCCCGCCCGAGCAAGCGGGCGCGACTCGGTCCACTCCCCAGTGGGCGAGCACGCGCGACCCAGCCGCGTCGCGCTGGTCGAGCCTGGCGCTTCACCTCCGTGGGACGGAACGTCTTGCATGTCCGCGGCGGTGCCGCTAGCGTGGGCCCCCGACCCTGGCTGGCAGGTAGCGTCCGCAGTGAAGCCGAAGCTCCCCGAGATGCGCAAGGTGCGCGCCGACGTCAACGACCTCGTCGATACCTTCAACCTCCGCGGCGTGTGGCACTGGTTCGGCCTGGCGGGGCTCGTCGGGACGGTGGCGGGGCTCGGGGCCGTGGTCTTCCAATGGCTCATCGAGAACGGCACCCAGTTCTTCTGGACGCACCTCATCGGCTACACCCCGCCGCTCCCGCCGGGCGAGACCATGGGCTTCGCAGAGGCGCTCGGGCCGCCCTCCATCCTGGCGCTCCTGGCGGTGCCTGCGTTCGGCGGGCTGGTGGTCGCCATCCTCGTGCGATTCGCTCCCGAGGCCGAGGGCGGCGGCACGGACGGCGCCATCCACGCCTACCATCGCCAGCGTGGGCACATCCCGGCCCGCGTGCCCCTCGTGAAGCTGCTGGCGTCGTCGGTGACCCTCTCCACGGGCGGCTCCGCGGGCCGCGAGGGGCCGATCTCCCAGATCGGGGCCGGGGTAGGGTCCGTGTTGGGCGGGCTCATGAACCTGAGCGACCGGGAGCGGCGCATCCTGGTGGCGGCCGGCATGAGCGCGGGCGTGGGGGCCATCTTCCGCGCCCCCCTGGCCGGCGCGCTCTTTGCCGCCGAGGTGCTCTACAGCGGCCCCGAGATCGAGGCTGAGGTGATCATCCCCGCGCTGATCTCGTCGATCATCTCCTACGTGGTCTACTGCTCGGTCTACGGCTTCGGCCACCTCTTCGGGGGCACGGAGGCCTTCGCCTTCACGAGCGCCCTGGAGCTCGGGCCCTACTTCGTGCTCGGGCTCGCCATGGCGCTGGCGGCCATCCTCTACGTGCGGACCTTCGGCGCCGTCGGGGCGTTCTGGCGTGCCCTCCCCGTCAGCCCCTCCGTTCGTCCGCTGCTGGGCGGCCTCGCGGTCGGCGCCATCGGGGCCGCCGCGTGGCTGTCGACGGGCGATCTCACCTCCCTCGCCGTCATGGGTTCGGGCTACGGTGTGCTGGGTGAGGCGGTCCAGGCGTCAGGGGCCGCCGCCCCGGCCATCGGCCTCCTGCTCCTCGTGGCCTTCGGGAAGATGCTCACGACGGGCATCACCATCGGCTCTGGCGGCAGCGGCGGCAAGTTCGGCCCCGCCATGGTCATCGGCGGCTGCCTCGGGGCCGCCGTTGGCACACTCTTCCACCAGTGGATCCCCGACGTGGTGCCCCACGTGGGGGCTTTCACCATCGTCGGCATGGCGGGTTTCTTCGCGGGCGCCGCCAACACCCCCATCTCCACCGTGATCATGGTCGCCGACATGACGGGCACCTACTCACTTCTGCTGCCTTCCATGCTGGTCGTGTCCATGTGCCTGTTCATCGCGCACCGCTGGACCATCTACCCGGAGCAGGTCCCGTCGCGCATCGACTCGCCGGCGCACCGCGGGGAGTTCATGGTGGACGTGCTCGAGGACATGCGCGTGGAGGGCGTGTTCAACCGGGGACGCGACGTCAGCACCGTGTTCCCGGAGACCTCGCTCCGGCAGATCCTGGACCTGATCACCCACACCCAGCAGCACTACTTCCCCATCGTGGACCACGGTGGGCGCATGACGGGAGTGTTCTCTCTCAACGACTTGAGAGAGGTCCTCTACGACCAGGAGCTCGCGGACCTCATCGTCGCGCAGGACCTGTCGCCGGAGCGCGTGCTCTTCGTGACCCCCGAGGACACGCTGCACCGCGCCCTGGGGCTCGTCACCATGAAGAACATCGACGAGATCCCGGTGGTGGACTCCGATGCGGGGCGCCACCTGCTCGGCATGTTGTCTCGGCGCGACATCATCGCGTCCTACCACCAGAGGGTGGGGGCGCTGGCGCGGGAGGCCGCGGCGCAGTGAGCGGGCGGCGGGCTCTCCGCGCCATCCTGCCGCGCCTTCAGGGGGCCACGCACCCTCCGTCTACCGCTCGGGTCGTGCCAGCGCGACGAGGAGAGTGGTTACCCCAGGTCCAGTGAGGCCCTCAGCCCGTCGTCGACAGCCCGGAGCACCTCCTCTGGCAACGACCCGACGTAGCTCTTGAGCTTTGACCGGTCCAGGGTCGTCACCTGGTGGCAGAGCGCGACGCTGTCACGCTGGATGCCTCCGATGCCTGCGGCGATCGGCACAGCGGTCGGGCCTCGCCTTGCCTGAGATGCGGACGTGGAGAGTGGCACCGCGATCACGGAGCGCCAAGACGGGACCGCGTTGAACCCGTCGTTCGAGACGACCACGACGGGGCGGGTTCCGGTCTGCTCTGAGCCCGAGCGGGGGACGACCTGCGCCACGTAGACGTCACCCCTCCGCATGGCCTCCCTCCGCGAGCAGCTCGGCGCCAGCGGCCTCCAGGTCCTCGTCAAGGTCGCTCTCGGAGCCGGCATGTGCTTCGGCGTAGGCCGCGATGTCAGCGCGAACAGCAGCCCGACGTCGGTCAGCGAGCCAGGCAGCGAGAGCCCTCCGAGCCACCGCGGTCGCGGGCTCGCCGAGCTCCCGAGCGGCCTCACGAAGCTCCCGATTCATCGACTCGGGGAGCGGGATGTGCAGGTTGTGCGTCGCGGAACCCATACAGAGAAGATGGCACCAGGCGTGCCATGATGCAATGGCACGACCCAGCCTGCCGCTCGCGGATGCGGTGGGTGGCGAGCGCGATGCACTCCTCGATGGCGACCTGGACCAAGAATGTCGAGATCCCGCGTCGACCCGGTGGCCCAGGTGGACCGCGACGAGGGCTCCTCCGCCGGAGAGCGTCCATGATGGCCGGAGCCCTGCGAGCACCAATTGATCGTGTCGCGTTCGGTCATGCCACCGCCAGACCTGAGACCAGCGCGGCGATGACCTGAAGACCTCCGTCCTGCAGGTCCGCGAGCACGATGGGCTCCTGTCCCGCCTGCGTCGACAGCGGCGACAGCACGACCCGAATTCTCGCTTCCTCGCCATTGGCACCCGGAACGGTCTCCCTCCGGTACGCCTTCACCGTGAACCTCCCCCCCGTCTCCGGGTCCTCGATGTCCCGAAGCTGTGCCAGCACGATCTGCGTCCCGCTCTCTCCGTCGCAGCCCGGGTTCAGCCGAAACAAGCACCACGCCCCGTTCGGGATCCGGCGGTTCATCGACTCGCCGACGACCTGGGTCACGAAGAGGTCGCGGCTCGGTGTGAATCTCGGGGGGAGCTCGACCCACTGGGGCTGGTCCGTGTCTTGGAGCTGTCCCGATTCCATCACGGCGTCGACTGCCTGAGACTGCAAGAACAGGCCCGCCGCCACCTTCAGGTCGTAGAGGGGGACGCAGTTCTCATAGGGGCGGGCTTCCCGGGGGGGCAACGTGCGGAACGGCAGCACCGGGGCGCCCTCGCCGCCCTGCTTCGTGTGGCGGTCGTAGACGCGGTCCAGCATCAGGGAGCGGAAGAGGGCGCCTGGTGGCTCATCCTGGAAGATGCGGTTGATGAAGTCGCCGTGCTTCGGGTGGCGGTCCAGCAGCGCGTCATCGAGGGCCGGCGTGAAGAGGTGGTTGAAGTCCTAGACTGCGCAGCTCCTCAGTAGCAGCACGTCTCGGTCGACCACACCGCCTCGCCGCCGGGCGCGTAGAGGACCGCGTTGCCGTCGGACTGCACGAGGAGCGAAGCGCCCGGGCTCTCCCCGGTTCCGCTGGCCCAGACCGGTGTTCCCCCCGCGGCGTACACCACGAGGTTGCCGTCGCCCTGCATGGAGACGCTGCCCGGAGCGCCCTTCGTGCCCGTCGACCAGAGCGCGCCGACTCCGACGTAGGTGAGCACGAGATCGCCGTCGGTCTGGTACTCGAGGCGGAAGCGCCCGTCGCCGGACAGGAGCCACTCGCCCGGCCCCAGGGAGGCGCCCGAGGCCAGGGTGTCCGGCGGCGTGGGGCCTGCGTCGGGGCCCACGCACGGCGGTGGCGCCCAGTGGTTGTAGTCGAGCTTGCCCACGAGCTGCCAGGAGACGGACGCGCCCGGAGAGCCAATGGCGACGATGATGTCGATGACCTGGTTCGTGGCGCGGTAGATGATGGCGTCAACCGCGTAGCCGCAGCTCACGCCACCTCCGCAGGCGGTCGTCGAGCACTGGTTCTGCCCCGGGACCTTGGTGAGCAGCCCCCAGTTCGGATCCTGCTCGTAGAGGGTGCGGGTCGCCGCGCGCAGGAACAGGTGACACGCGAGCTCGTCGCCGCCCTCGCAGGCCGGCCAGAACTTCGACTGGGCCGCCAGGGCCTTGAGGGTGCCGAAGGCGTCGGGCGTCACGGCGCCCGGGATCTGGCCGCCGCCCGGCGGGTTGGGGCAGTCGTCGGGGCCGGGGACGCACGCACAGCTCCCCTGGCAGGCGGGGACGCACGCGCCTCCGGCACACACCTGGTCGGGGCCGCAGGCGGCGCACACCGAGCCACCGGCGTCCTCCCCAGGTGTGGCGATGTCCGCAGGCGCGGCGATGTCCATCGGTGCGGCGATGTCCATCGGTGCCGCGGCGTCCTCGGGGGCAGCCGCATCCGCCGGAGCGCGTGCTCCGGTGTCCGGCGTGGGTGGTGCGTCGCTCGCCGCCGCGCCGTCAGCGGGCGCGACGGATGCCGTGTCGGCCGGGCTCCACGGCGTTCGAGAGGTGTCCGCTGCGCGTGCTCCAGGGTCGGCGGCGTCGTCTGCTCCTGCGACGAGGGCATCGGGGCTCCCCTGCCCGGCGTCCGCCAGGGGAGCTCCGCCGTTGTAGCCAGGCCCCCCGTCGCCCTCCCCGGCGGTCCTGGGCTCCACCACGGTGTCCGTACATGCCGCGGCGAGCGCCAGCAGCGCCAGGGCGACCTCGACGCACAGCGTGACATGCCGCGTCACCGGGCTCGGGTCAGGCCATCGAACCCCCGGCACCGGGGGCCGGGCCATGCGGATAGTCGTAGCTCTCATCGCACGCTCCTCTCGCCGGCCTGACGAGTGGGGCCACGCGGGAGGAGCGCGGACAGACCGTCGACCACGACCGCCTCCCTCGGTGCCGCTTTGGGTGAGAGTGTGCCCCCGCAGGGTGTGGCCTGGCAACCCCGGGAGGCGCTCCGTGCCCGGTCCTGCTGCTCCGTGCGCAGGGGTCGGCCTACTGGCAGGTCAGGACGGCGTCGCAGCCGCAGGCGTCCGCGCAGTCTCCGCCGAGGCACGAGCTCTTGAAGCCCTGGCCACTCTGGGCGCAGGACGTGCAGTACAGGTCCCAGTGGGACGCGCAGTAGCCGTCCATCGCGCTGACGCACGCACGGCAACCGACGCTCGAGCACCCCGAGCTCTGGCAGCAGTTGGCCGAGGGGACTGTCGTGCCGCAGGTCGCGGTGGCCGGGTCGCGTGTGTCGTAGGTGCAGGACTCTCCGTCGTCGCAGTCGTCCTTGCGCGACGTGCAGGCTCCGCCTGCGCCGGCTGGCTCCGTCTCGCACACGTAGCAGGTCGCGCCCGTGGCCGCGTCGTTCCAGAGCCCGCTCGATGCAAAGAGCTGGACGCCGTCCTCGTCGTTGAAGCTGCTCGGCTCGCCGGCAGCCCAGTTGGTGTATGACACCCCGTCGCCCCCGTCCCACACGTAGGTGCCGTCGGCGGCGAAGTCGTTGAACCCGATCCACGCCGTCGCCGCGGATCCGCACCCTGCCGCTACGACGGAAGCGACCGTCGCGTTCTCGTGCGCGCTTGCGATGGACGTGAGGTGCCCGCCTTGGTTCGCGCACGCCTCGGCCGCAGGGATCCACCCCTTGTACGACACGGCCGCCTCATGGCAGCTCCCGTCGTGGAGCTCGCCGAACGGGCGCTCGCCGGCCGCGACGCAGTGGTCCGACGTGCACGCGTCCGCGTCGTCGCAGTCCAGGAACGGCTCGTGGGTGCAGCCCGGGGGGCTCGCCGGGGTCTCGCAGACCCAGCACGAGTGGGCCTGCTCCGCCGAGGCGTCGTTCCAGGTGCCGAACGGGTAGACCAGCGTGTGGTCCTCTCCACCCGAGTCGTTCGGCTCGCCAGAGGCCCAGTTGGTTCAGGTGGCCGGGTCCCCCCAGGCCCAGACGAAGGTGCCCTCCACGTCCTGGTCCGTGATGCCGATCCAGAAGTACGGGCTGCTGCCGCACGTGGGCTGGACCAAGGCCAGGACGCTCGCCTGCTCCGCTGCGCTGCCGATGGTGACCAGGTGCCCGCCCGCGGCCTGGCACGCCGCTTCGGCTTGTGCCCACGTGGACGCCCGCGAGTGGACCGTGAGGCAGGAGTCTCCGGCGAGCTCTCCAGACACGCACGAGTAGGAAGGGGCGCAGGAGTCTGCCGTACACGGGTCCCCGTCACCGCAGTCGATCGCGGCGTGCGCGCACTCGCCCGCGCCGTCGCATGCGTCGTCCGTGCAGGCGTCGCCGTCGACGCAGACATCCGTGGTGTAGACGCACCCGAGGGCGGCGTCGCAAGAGTCTGACGTGCACGGGTCTCCGTCGGCGCAGGTGGCCGACTCGTCAGCGTGGCTGCACCCGAGCGCCGCGTCGCAGGAGTCGGTGGTGCAGGCGTCGCCGTCGTCGCAGCTGGCCGCGTCCTCGCACGGCGGGCACGCTCCGCAGTTCGACTCGCAGCTCTCGCAGGTCTCTCCGCTGCCGCAGGTACCGTCGCCACAGGCGCCGCAGCCGGCGATCACGGTGCCGGCACAAGCGCCGCTCGTGCAGGAGTCGCCGCTGGTGCACGGGTCGCCGTCGTCGCATGGCGTGTCGTTCGGCGGGTCGCCGGCCACGCACTGCCCGCCCTCGCACCGCGCCACCTGGCAGGTCTCGAGCGTCACCTGCACCTCGCACTGGTCATCCGCCGTGCATCCGGGCTGGCCGGCGTCGGCCTCGACGTCCTGACCTTCGCTCGCGGCGTCTCCGAACCCGGTGTCGTCGCTCGCGGTGTCTCCGACTCCAGTGTCTCCGCCCCCGGTGTCTCCGCCCCCGGTGTCTCCGCCCCCGGGTGTCTCTGCCCCCGGGTGCCGCCGCCCCCGCCGCCCCCGCCGGCCCCGCTGCGCCCGCCGCGCCCGCCGCCCCCGCCGCCCCCGCCGCCCCCGCTCCCGCCGGTCCCGGTGTCGAGAGCGTCGCTCCCCAGGGTGCCGTCGGCCGATCCACCGGTGTTGCTCTCGGGACATCCCGCGAGCGACACCGCCACGCGCACACTCATCCAAAGCCTCGACGCGCGAGTCATCGCTCCTCCGTTCGTCCGGCCGCTGGGCCGTGACCTGTTTGCTGCTCCAGGTTGCCTTCCGGGGTGTCTGCCTGCGCCGCAGGTCTCCACTGAGACCTCGCCGCGCCACGGGGACCCTCCAGCGCAATCTGCATACTCTCGCAGGGCCCAGTGCGGGACTCGTGCCGGTCGCCCGCATCGGCTCAGACGGGAGTGCATCCCGTCGATCCCTGGCGCATCCGGGCTGCGGGTCCCAGCAGAATCCGCCGTGGGTGGCTGAGGATCTCGCAGACCCGCCTGCCCCTCGCTCCCCGCCCAATCGGCACGAGACAGAGCTCGGGCAGCACCGGGATCGCATCGCAGTGGCCTCGTGGCGTGCGCCGGGGGCGGGCAACAGACTCCTCTGCCGCCACTGCTCTCAAGCTCTCCGAAGTCCATGCTCCGGGGCCATCAGACCACGCACACGTCGAGAGTGACTCAGACCCGCCGCCGAGAGCCCGGTGGCCGAGGGGCGCTGCTCATGCGCGCACGGCGGCCAGCACCGAGCGCAGCTCGTCGAGGGTGTAGGGCTTCGGGAGCACTCCCGCAAATCCATAGGCGCTGGCGTTCGCCATGACCGGGTCGTTGGAGTAGCCGCTCGATACGATGACCCGCGCGGTGGGGTCCTGCTCCCGAATCCGCCGCACGGCGCGGCGCCCGCCCATACCACCCGGGACCGTCAGATCCAAGATGGCGCAGCAGAATGGTCGCCCCGTGCGGCGGGCCTCCTCCCAGGCGGTGACCGCCTCCTGACCGTCCCGCGTGGTGACCGGATCGTACCCCAGGGCGCTCAGCAGGGCCGCCATGGTCTCCAGCATCACCGCCTCGTCGTCCATCACCAGGACGCGACCTCCCGTCGAGCGGGGCTGACCGGACAGCTCCGGTCGTGCCCCGTCGGCCGCTGGCAGGTGGATGAACACGGAGGTGCCTGCTCCCGGCGTGGACGTGACGGCGATGTGGCCGCCGTGGCGCTGCACGATTGCCCAGGACGTGGCTAGCCCGAGGCCGGCCCCAGCCGTCCGTGTCGAGACGAAGGGGTCGAACACACGGGGGAGCAGCTCCGGTGGGATCCCGGCGCCCTGGTCGTCCACCTGGATGCGGACGTAGCGCCCTGCCGCGAGCACCCCGGGGCCACTCACCTCCTCGTTGCGGGCCGACACACGCACCGTTCCGCCCGTGGGCATGGATTCGGCGGCGTTCTCCACGACCGCCCGCACCACCTGCGACACCTGCTGGGCGTCGACGTGGGCTGCCCACAAGTCCGCCGGGATCGAGAACTCGGGGTGGGACAGGGAGCCGGCGAGGGCCACGGTCGTCGTCCCCCGCAGCAGGTCGCCCAGGTCCACCGGCCGGCGGATGGGCGCCCCTCCCCGCGCGAACCCCAGCAGGCGCTGAGTCAGGGCCCGCGCGTCCATGGCCGACTGCTCTGCGGCTGCCAGGCGGCGCGCGGTGTCCGAGCCGAGGCGCGCAAGCTCCAGGTTTCCGAGGATGGTCGTCAGCAGGTTGTTGAAGTCGTGCGCGATCCCCCCGGCCAAGGCGCCGAGCGCTCCGAGGCGCGAAGCACGCTCCACGGCGGCGTTGCGCACGTCCTCGTCGGTGACGTCCCGAAACGCGAGCACCACCCCTTGTATGGACTCGCCCCGGTGCCCGATGGGCGCCGCGCTGTCCGCGATGATGCGCTCCATTCCGGCCCGCGTGAGCAGCACGCACCGCTGCCCGAACTGCACGGCCTCTCCCGAGCGCAGCACCTGGTCCACCGGGCTCTCGACCGGAGCGCGCGTGGCCGGGTCCAGGACGCGCATCACCTCTGTGACCGGGCGCCCCCGCGCCTCGTCCTGGGTCCAGCCCGTGAGCTGCTCGGCGACGCGGTTCAGGAGCTGTACCCGCCGCTCCGTGTCGGTGGCGATGACGGCGTCGCCGATGGAGCGCAGGGTGACCGCGAGGCGCTCCTTCTCGACGGCCAGCGCCTCCTCCGCGCGGCGCCGCTCGGTCACGTCGCGGATGTCCGCCACATGCCACAGCTCGCCGTCCGGCATGCGCAGGGGGCTGACACGGATCTCCGCCGGAACGAGGGTGCCCGAACGATGCCGGCCGTGGACGCCCCCCGCCTGGCCGATCATGCGGGCCTCGGCGAGCGCACCCCACCGAGCGCGCATGGCCCGGTGCTGGTCCCGGGCGTCCTCGGGCAGGAGCAGCTCCACCTCCTGGCCGACCAGCTCGTCCCGGGTCCACCCGAACATGGCCTCGCACTGCGCGTTGACGAAGGCGATGCGCCCCTTCGTGTCCAGCAGGAGCATCGCATCTGGCGCCGACTCCAGCACTCCGCGGAACCGCGCCTCGCTGGCGAGCAGTCCGTCGAGGGCCGCGCGTCGCTCGGTCACGTCGAAGGACACGCCGCGCATTCCCACCCGGTGTCCGCTCCCGTCGCGCACCAGGTGGACGTGGTGCTCCAGCCACACGGTCCGGCCGGACTTGTGCGTGGACCGAACGGTGTGTACTCGCCCACCGCCCTCCCAGGCCTCGCGCGCCTCCGCCGCCGCCCGGGCCCGGTCGTCCGGGTGGGTGGTTGTCAACCAGAAGTTGGGGATGGCGATGCACTCCGCCAGCGTGTAGCCCAGGATGCGCTCGATCTGGGCTCCGACGAAGCGGGGGCGCGGGGACTCGGCGGGGTGGCCCTCGATCTCCCACACGATGCCTGGGATCGCGGCGAGCAGAGCGTCGAGCGGCGCAGCGCTGCGCTCGGTGGGGTCCAGAGGGCCCGGGTCGCCTTGGCTCTCGCCCATGCGCGCCTCCGTTGCCCCCCGCGCAACGCACTGCGTCACGATAGCACGCCATCAGGCCGGGAGGAACCACTGGCGTCCAGACCGGCCCTCGTTCGACTGGAAGGAGCGTCCAGGGGCGTAACCCAAGCGCCGGAGCGCCACAGGACTCGACCGCAGGTCGGGCGTTGACGTGGGGGGACTGACCGCGGACAATGGCGACTCCCCGGGGGGACCTCGGGAGGATCCAGATGACCACGCCCCCAGCCGGCGCCGCTGCGCTCGAAGCCGCCGTGGAGTTCGCCGAGAACCCGGAGCCGCGCTGCCCCTGCGTGCTCCTCATCGACACGTCGGGCTCCATGCGTGGTGAGCCCATCGACGCCCTCAACGACGGCCTCCGACGGTTCCAGGAGGAGCTGGCCTCGGACGCCCTGGCGGCGCGCCGGGTGGAGGTGGCCGTCGTCGGGTTCGCGAGCGGCGTCCAGGTCGTCCAGGACTTCGTGACGGCGGATCGCTTCGCCGCCCCCACCTTGGACGCCTCGGGGCTGACGGCCATGGGAGGCGGCATCCACCGCGCCCTGGACCTGGTCGCCGAGCGAAAGGCCCTCTACAAGGCGTCCGGGGTCGCCTACTACCGGCCGTGGGTGTTCATGATCACCGACGGGGAGCCCCAGGGGGAGCCCGACGAGGTGGTCGAGAGCGCGGCGCAGCGGGTGCACGACGAGGAGACGGCCCGGCGCGTGGCCTTCTTCGCGGTGGGGGTGCAGGGGGCGAACCTGAAGCGGCTCTCCACCCTCGTACCTCGGACTCCGCTGCGCCTGAACGGCCTCGACTTCGGCGAGATGTTCGTCTGGCTGTCGTCCAGCATGCAGAAGGTGTCCCAGTCGCGGATCGACGACCAGGTCTCGCTGGCGCCCCCCGGGTGGGCCGCCGTATGAGCTCCGCGTGGCGCGTCCTCGGCGCGTCTGTCACCGGGGAGAGTCACGCCGCCTCGGGAGCGCCCTGCCAGGACGCGTGCGCCTGGGTGGTCCGGGGGGACGGGCAGCTCGTCGTCGCCGTCTCCGACGGTGCCGGTTCTGCCTCCCGCGGAGACGTCGGGGCGCGAGTCGCCGTCGCCTCGGTCATGGCGAGCCTCCGCGAGACCCCTGACCCCATCGGGCCCGGCGTCCTGGAGGCCGCGCTGGACGTCGCCATCGCCGCTGTCCACGCAGAGGCAGACGCGCTCGGGGTTGCGCCCCGTGAGCTGGCGGCGACGCTGATCCTCGCCGCGGCGGGCACTGGCGCTGCGGCAGCGGTGCAGATTGGCGACGGGGCCGCGGTCGTCCTGGGTCACGGGGAGTCTCCCCAGGCGCTGACCCGTCCGCCCGTCGGAGAGTTCGTCAACGAGACTACGTTTCTCGTGACGCCCGGCGCAAGGGGGCGGGCCCAGCGGGGAGACTGGCGGGGGGCGGTGTCTGCACTCGTCGTCTTCTCCGATGGGCTCCAGCGCCTCGCGCTCCGCATGCCGTCCGGCGAGCCTCACGCGCCGTTCTTTCGGCCGCTGGCCGAGTTTGCCGCTACGGCGGAGCCCGAGTCAGGGTCGCGGGATCTCGCCACCTTTCTCTTGAGTGAGCGGGTCGCGAGCCGCTCCGACGATGATCGGTCCCTCATCGTCGCCGTCCTGGCGCGCGGCGAGGCGCGAGCCCCGTGAGTCTCCGTGTTCGGCGCGCTTCGGACGGGAGCACCGCGGACCTCCTGCCCGAGGCGCAGATCGGCGCGGGGGGCGAGGGGAGGGTGTTCCGGGTGGCGGCGTGGCCAGGCGTGGTCGCCAAGGTGTATCACCAGCCCACTGCGGAGCGGGAGCGCAAGATTCGGGTCATGGTGGCGCACCCGCCGAGGGACCCCGGGGGGCACCGCGCGCTGGCCTGGCCCCTGGATGCGCTGTACGAGGGGGGGCGCTTCGTCGGCTTCGTCATGCCCCTGCTTCCGCGCTTCGAGCCGGTGTTCACCCTCTACAATCCCGGCGCCCGGCGGGTCGCGCGGCCCCTGACCACCTGGGCGGACCTGCACGCCGTCGCGCGGCAGGTGGCGGAGATCATGGACGCGGTCCACGCCATCGGCGGGGTGGTGGGCGACATCAACGAGTCCAACACGGTGGTCGACGACGGGATGCGGGTCACGCTCGTCGACTGTGACTCCTTCCGCATCCAGGATCCGTTGACCGGGGAGCTGTTCCGCTCGCCTGTCGCCAAGCCCGAGTTCACGGCGCCGGAGCTCCAGGGGCGGTCCATGGGAGATGTGCACCAGACCCTGGAGGACGACCGCTTCGGCCTCGCCGTGCTGCTGTTCCAGCTCCTGCTGGAGGGGACGCACCCCACCGAGGGGGTGCTCGCGGGCCCTGGGGAGCCGGCCCCCTACGGCGCGCGCATCGCCGCGGGCCACCTGCCGTGGGTCCCCGGGCGCGGTCCCTACCGCCCGAAGCCCACCGCCGTGGCCGTGGAGGTGCTGCACCCCGCGCTGCGGTCGGCCTTCGTCCGGTGCTTCGTCGACGGGCACGAGCGGCCCGACGCGCGCCCCGACGCCGCCAGGTGGGCGCGGCTCCTCGCCACCGCGGAGGCGGAGCTGCGAACCTGCGCGACCAACGGCCAGCACCGGTACGGGGGCCACCAGACCGCGTGCCCCTGGTGCGCTCGCCGTGAGGCCCTGGGAGGGCTCGACCCCTTCCCCTCGCAGGCGGCGGTGGAGGCCGGCTCGCACCTGGCGCGCCCGCCGGCGCCACGCAGGGCCGCGACGGCCGCGAGGGCTCCGTCGCCGCGGGCTCCCCAGGCGGTGCCTCGGAGCCCGGCGCCCCCTCGGCGTTCGCGCCGGCGCTACGTCTGGGTGGTCTCGCTCCTCGTGCTCGGCGCGGGGATCGCGGCGAGCGCCCTCATGGGGAAGCGCCCCCCGAGCGCTCCGGTGGCGGAGGCCCCCGCAGCGCCGCCCCCCGTCGACCCGGCGCGCGTGGAGGCGCTGGTCGCCAAGGGGGACGCGACCTCCATGCAGGAGGCCGCGCGGCTCCTGACGGCGTCGGGGCGACGCACGAAGAAGGGGCGGACGGGGCTCATGCTCGTCGCCTCTCGCGGGCATCGGGAGGCCCTCGCGGCGCAGCTCGCTGCGGGCGACGACCCCAACGCGCGGGACAAGGACGGCTTCACTCCGCTCATGCTGGCGGCGAACGGTGGGTACGCCCAGGCCGTCCAGGACCTGCTCGATGCAGGGGCCCACGTCGATGCTGTCGACGACGAGGGCTACACGGCGCTGCTCTTCGCCGCCATGGAGGGGCACGCGGCCACGGTCCGGCTGCTCCTCGCCGGCGGGGCCGACCCGGGTCGGGCGACGAAGGCGGGCTGGTCGCCGCTGATCTCGGCGTCGAGCAAGGGGCACCTCGGCACGGTCCGCGCGCTGCTCGACGCGGGCGCGCCGGTCGAGCACCAGGACGCGCGCGGGTGCACGGCGCTGATGGCCGCCGCCCACAAGGGCTCGGAGCCAACCATCGCCCTGCTGCTGGAGCGCGGCGCCCGCCCCGAGATCGAGACAGGCTGCGGCAGCGCCTTCGAGATGGCCCACGAGAAGCCCTGCCCGGGGTGCGTTCGGAGGATCGACGACGCGCTGAGGGCGCTCAATCGGGCCGAGATGCCGCGCTGACGGCGCCCCAGGAGTTCACTCCCGCTCGATGCGCACCTCGGCCGCGAGGGTCTCCCCGCCACCGCCCACGTAGATGGTGCCGCTGGTCGGGGTCGTGTCCCGGTAGTTTCGCCCCACGGCCACCCGGACGTGGTCCGTCTGGGTGATGATCCCGTTGGTCGGGTCGAACCCCTTCCAGCCAGCCTCCGGGAGATAGACCTGCGCCCAGGCGTGTGAGGCCTCGCTCATCGCGTGATTCGCGCTCTTCTCACCCGTGTAGACGTACCCGCAGACGTATCGCGCGGGGACGCTGAGGAGGCGGGCGAGACAGATGAACAGGTTGGTGAAGTCCTGGCAGACACCCTGGCGCGTGACATAGACCTCGTAGGCCGTCGTAGAGAGGGTCGTCACTCCTGGACGGTAGGCATACTCCCGGTAGATGGTCTGCGTCATGTCGCACAACGTCGAGAGCAGGTCATAGTCGTTGCGGCGGACGAAGCTCATGGCGTAGTCGAGCAGCTCGTCGAGCTCGCTGGCGGGCAGCTCCGGCGGCAGCAGGAAGGGCTGGAGCATGTGGCGCTGCCAGGGCATCCACACGAGCGGGATCAGGGTGCGCGCCTGGAGCGGGCGGTAGTCCAGCGGGTCCACGTCCAGCACGTCGACGGTCGAGCGCGCCTCGATGAGCAGCTCCTGGTAGGGGCGGTCGAGGTGCAGGCGGCGGATCCGGTTGCCGAAGACGTCGTCGTAGATGCGCATCTTGCCGTCCACGGAGCAGTGGACCTCGCTCGACGTCACCGTCTGGAGCCGGTCGACGAGGGGCTCCAGGCGGAAGATGTGCTGGCTGCGCTCGACGGGGCGCTCGTAGGTGTAGGTCGTGCGGTGGACGACGTGGAAGCGCCGCGGCTCGGCCCGGTCGAGGCGGGTCACGTCACGGCCGTGGCGGGCGACGGGGGTGACGCCCGGTCCGGCGCGGGAGGGCCCCACCTCGGTCATGACAGCCCCCTGGCGCAGCACCAGCAGGTGCCCGGGCGGCAGGATGCGCCAGGCGCACGCGCCGTCCGTGTCCACGTCCAGGCGCCCGGTGCTCGCGACGACGCCCTTGCGGGGCTTGGTGCCGCGCCGGGTCAGGTCCACGGAGAGCTCCGTGTCTGCGAGCGCCAGGCGCTCGTAGGGGGGGCGGAGCTGCCCCACGTGGATGGGGTCCCCGTCCCGGTCCGCGTAGATATAGAGGTCGCGGCCGTCGGTGAGCGCCGCGCTCAGGGTCCCGTGCTCATTGAACGCGTCGAGCCACCCGCGCAGCAGCATGGGGTCGGCCTCGGCGAGGCTGCGCCACCCCTTCTCGGCGATGCGGTCCAGCAGGTCGCAGAACACCTGCTCCGTGTCGGTGCCGCCGACCGGCTCGAAGCGGGGCCGTGGGCGCGACTCGATGCCGTGGCGCAGGCTGCCGCTGTGCCCGAACATCCAGTCGCGGCGCGCGTAGGACCGCACGAAGGGCTGGGTGTTGGCGTCGCTCGCCGCCCCCCACGTGGCGGTGCGGATGTGGACCATGAACAGGGACGACTCGAGGTGCTCCCAGGCCTTGACCAGGTCGCCGCGGATGCTGCCCTCTGCCGGGTTGGGCTCCTTGAGCACCGTCGCCGCGGGGTCGCCGCCCGGGTAGTACCCGAGCCCCCACCCGTCGGGGAGGCGCTCCCCTCGCAGGCAGCGCAGGTCGAAGGACGGGGCCAGCTCACCTTCGAAGGACATGGCGAGGAGATTCATGGCGCGCAGCCTAGCGGAACCGGAGGGGGTTTGAAAGCGCGTCAGGCGGTGCCGAGCAGCTCCCGGCCGAGGGTGGTGCACACGTCGGCGGTGGCGTCGACCACCTGGGTCAGCAGGGTGTGGAGCGAGGCCTCGTCCAGCGGCGCGTCCAGCAGCGCGACGAGCGCCTCCAGGCCGGCCAGGACGCCCGCGCCGGGCAGCGCCGGGTCGTCTCGCATGGCGCGGAAGCCGGCGAGGGCGGCGTGGGCGCAGTAGCTCACGGAGCGGGGGAACTGGCGCTCGTGGACCAGGAAGCGGGCGACCGCGGCGCTGGTGACGCGGCCCTGGGAGCGCTTCACGAAGGGCTCGTAACCGGAGCAGGCGCGCAGGAGCGAGATCCAGAGCGCGGTGTCCTGCACCTCGTGGCGCCTCCGCTGCGACGTGAGCACGTGGTGGTGGACGTCCAGGAAGCGGGCGGTCTGGGCGAGGCGCTCCAGCATCACCCCGAGCCAGAGGAAGTCCATGGCCTCGTCGTGGAGCATGGTGGAGCGCACGAGGCCGAGCACGAGCTGGGTGCGCTGGCGGACCGCGCGGTAGAACGCGAAGCGGTTGTCGTCATACTGTGCCGCGGCGTCGGGCGACCCGAGCCACAGGTGCAGCTCGTTGACCTCCTGCCACACCTCGAGGCTGATCACCTCGCGGATGGACCGGGCATTCTCCCGGGCCCAGAGGACCGACGAGCGCAATGACACGGCGACGCCGTTGTCCCAGGTCAGGAAGCGCATGACCTCCTCGCCGTCCGCTGGCGCGCCGTGCCGGGCCGTAAAGGCCGCCTCCTCGCCGGCGACGATCAGCACCGGCTGCCAGCACTGGCTCGGCGTCAGGTCCCCGTCCAGGGCCAGGTTGTGGGTCACGGCGAGCACCCGGGCGGTGCTCTCGGCACGCTCCACGTAGCGGCCGAGCCAGAAGCAGTGGTCTGCGACCCGCGAGATCATCGTCGCCTCATGGGGTGGGGGCCTTGAGCACCCAGGTGTCCTTGGAGCCGCCGCCCTGGCTGGAGTTGACCACGTAGCTGCCCTCGACCAGCGCGACGCGGGTCAGCCCCCCCGGGAGCACCCAGGGGCCGTCGACCCCGGTCAGCACGTAAGGGCGCAGGTCCACGCGGCGGGGGGCGACGGTGCGCGACTCGCCGATCCAGGTGGGGCAGGTGGACAGCTCGATGCGGCGCTGGGCGATGTAGCGCCGCGGAGTCTCACGGATCGCGCGCCGGAAGTCCGAGAGCTGCGCCGCGGTCGCCTGGGGCCCCATGAGCATGCCGTAGCCGCCGGCCTCGTCCACGGCCTTGACGACCAGCTCCTCCAGGTGGTCGAGCACGAAGGCCCGGTCGTCCGGGCGGGCGCAGACCCAGGTGGGGACCTGGTCGAGGATGGGGTCCTCTCCGAGATAGAACCGGATCATGTCCGGCACGAAGGGGTAGATGGCCTTGTCATCTGCGACCCCGTTGCCCGGCGCGTTGGCCAGCGCCACGTTACCTGCGGCCCAGGCGCGCATCAGGCCCCGCACGCCGAGCACGCTGTCGGGGCGGAAGACGTCCGGGTCCAGGTAGGTGTCGTCGATGCGCCGGTAGATCACGTGGACCCGCCGGCGGCCCCGGGTCGTGCGCAGGAAGACCTCGTCGCCGTCCACGAACAGGTCTGGCGCCTGCACGAGCTCGACGCCCATGGTGCGGGCCAGGAAGCTGTGCTCGAAGTACGCGGAGTTGAAGGGGCCGGGGGTCAGCAGGACCGCCGTGGCATCGGTGGCGCCGCCGGGGGCCACGGAGCGCAGGGTGTCCGCGAGGCGCGCGGGGTAGTGGTCCACCTGCCGCACCCGCGCCGCGTCCAGCGCCTTCGGGAACACGCGCTTCGAGATGACCCGGTTCTCCATCACGTAGGAGACGCCGGAGGGCGTGCGCAGGTTGTCCTCCAGCACGCGGAGCACCCCGTCGGGGCTGCGGATGATGTCGATGCCGGCGATGTGGATGCGCACCCCCCCGGGCGGGCGCACCCCGCACAGGGACGGCAGGAAGCCGGCCGCCCCGAGGGCGAGGTCCCGCGGGACGACGCCCTCGTCGAGGATGTGCTGGTCCCCATACAGGTCGTCGAGGAAGGCGCCGAGGGCGACGAGGCGCTGCGCCAGGCCCCGCTCCAGGTGCGTGAAGTCGGCGGCGGACACCACGCGGGGGATCAGGCAGTAGGGGAAGATCTTCTCGGTCCCCCGGGAGTCCGCGTACACGGAGAAGGTCACGCCCTGGTTGAGCAGCGCCAGCTCGGCGAGCCCCTGCTGCCGCTCCAGCTCCGAGGTGGAGGTCGCGCCGATGTGCGCCAGGATGCGCTCCACCTCGGGACGCGCGGTCCCGTCGGGCCCGATCAGCTCGTCGAAGGTGCCCGGAAGGGGGCGGTAGGCGGCGAAGGGACCGTGCGGGCTCAAGCGGCCTCCTTGGTTGGTGTGCCCGGGAGTATCGGAGGGGGAGCGCGGGCGTGTCAACGTCATCCTTGCTCGCAGCGGGCGGCCGTGACGCGGGTCCACCGCGCGCCCCCCGTCCACCGGGAGGCGGCCCGCGGCCAGGAGCTCGTCGCGCGAGGCCCGGCTTCACTGGCCGGCCCGGTCCCTGCCGCTCGAGCCCTTGGCCCCGCTGCGCGGCGCAGGTAGGATGCCCCACCGTGTCTGTCCGACACGAAGGAGCACCGTGAACGCCCTCCGTCCCCTTCGGTCCCTCTGCGACGTGTGCCTGGAGCCCGGCGACGGGGAGCTTCGCTCCGACGCCACCACCGTCGCCCTCGTGAAGCGGTGCGCCGAGCACGGGGAGCGCATGGTCCCCCTGTCGCACAACGGCGACGACTATCTGCGCCTCGACCGGGCCTTCCACACGCTCTTCCCCCCGCACGAGCCGCCCCAGCCCACGGTCGACACCTACTACTTCATCACGAATGCCTGCAACCTGGGGTGCGGCTACTGCCTGACGGAGGCCAACCGCTACCCATACTTCGAGGACTACCCCCTCGTCGACTTCGAACAGCGGCTGCGCGGCTACTCGGGGGAGAAGGTCAGCCTCATCGGCGGCGAGCCGCTGAGCCACCCGCGCTTCTTCGACTTCGTGGGCGCCGTGCGCCGCGCCCGCAAGACGCTCGTGGTCTACACCAACGGGCTCGCCTTCGCCGACGAGGCGACCGTGCGGCGGCTCGTCCAGGAGGCGGGGCGCGTCGAGGTGCGCATGACCTTCGAGGGCTTCGAGGAGGCCGACTACCGCCACCTCCCCGTGGGGAGGGTCCGCGAGCGCAAGCTCCTTGCGCTCGACAACCTGGAGCGGCACGGCGTCTCGACGGTCCTCGGCCACACCATCGCGCCTGGCGAGGAGACGTCCTACGGAGCCGCCCAGCTCCAGCGCCTGCTCGCCTATGCGCAGGGTCACGACTTCGTGCGGGGGCTGACGTTCCAAGGAACGGCGGCGCTCGGCGGCACCCGCGACGCGCCCCCGGCGTCACTGCTGTCCGTGGACGCGGTCATGGACCGGGTCGTCGGAGCCCTCGCCGACCAGGCGCCGTTCCCCCGGCGTCAGGTGTACGTGGCGCAGAAGCTGGTCTACCTGCTGGCGCGGCTCTTCGACCTCCCGATCTGCGCCTATGTGCAGGCGGCGCTGCTGTTCCGGGTGGGGGACCGCTGGGTGGGCCTCGACGATCTGGTCGACTGCGACGCCCTCGACGCGCGGCTCGACCGGCGGGTGGAACGGTGGCGGTCCTGGAGCCGGCCCCGGCAGGCGCTCGCCCTCGCCGCGGATCTGCTGGCGACCGCGCGTCCCCAGCGGCTGCCGTCCCTGCTCCGCCTGGGCCTCGAGACGCTCCCCGTGTTCCTGCGGCGGCTGGACTTCGGCTCCATCCCGCGCTCGGTCCTGCCGCTCGTGTCCATCACCATCTGTGATCGGTACAACTACGACGAGGCGGTCGGCCGGCGCTGCGAGAAGGGCGTCCAGAGCGTGGTTCGGGGGCAGGTGGTCACGGAGCTGTGCAGCGAGATGGCCATCCGGCAGCTCCGGGAGCGCGTTGGAGGCGAACCCGCCGGGGCGCCGCGCTTCCGGCGCTCGGCTGCCCCCGGCGAGAGCGCCGGTCCCCGCTGACGCGCCATGGCAATGGGCCACGCGCGGCGCTATCCTGCGCGCCAGCCGCGGAGCCCCCATGTGCCGACTCGTCGCCCTCGCCCTCGTCGCCCTGACCATCCCCGCCAGGGCGCACCCGCCCGACGGCGAGGAGCCCCGTCCTCGCCGCCCGCTCGCGAGCGCCCCTCACCCGTGGCGCCCTCCGGAAGCCGCGCCCCGCCAGGAGCGCCGCGACCCGATCCCCTCGTTCCCGGAGGTGACGCTGACCTTCCTCCTGACCTCGGACCTGGACGGGCGCTTCGCCGACGTGCGCTGCGCCGCCGGAGGCGACGGCCCCGACCTCTCCACCCTGGTGGGGGTCGTGGACGCCGAGCGGGCGCGCCTCGCAAAGGCGGGGCAACCACCGCCAATCCTGCTCGACGCCGGAGACCTGCTGGGCACGGCCGCCGTCACCCGCTACCTCCTGGGCGAGCCCGGCAACGGCCCGGAGACCCTCGCGAGCCTCCTCCGCCGCCTCGACCTGGACCTGATCACGCTCGGCAACGAGGACCTGGCCCACCCGCCGGAGCACTTGCGCCGCGTGCTCTCCGCCGGCCAGCTCCACTACGCCGCCGCCAACGTGGCCTGCGACCCCGCGGTGTCCCCCCTCTGTCCCCACCTGCGCGGGGACGTCTCAGAGCGGGGATACGCGATCATCGTCCGCGCCGGCCTGCGGGTGGCCGTCGTCCCCGTCACCCGCGACGACGCGCCGCTCCTGGTCAACCGCGCCTACGTGGCCGGCCTGACCTTCAGCGAGCCCCTCGCCACGGCTCGCGCCGCCGTCCGCCGCGCCCGCCTGGAGGACCGCGCGGATCTGGTGGTCGTCCTCGCCCACGTCAACGACGGGGCGAGCGTGCCGCGCCGAGCGCTCCAGCTCGCGCGGAGGGCCACCGAGGCGGACCTGGTCCTCGTCAACGGCTTCGGGGCGGAGCAGGGGGGCTACGACATCCGCGAGATCCGCTTCAGCCCGGGCAACGGCACGCGCCCCCCGGTCCTCGGCCAGGGCGGCGCCTCCGCGCCACCCCTGCGGATCTCTGCCGACATGGTGCACTACGCCGGGCGCTTCCGCCCCCGCAGCTTCACCGCGGCGCCGCTCCCCCCTGCCGCGCCGGACCCGCCGGTCCTGGCCACCCTTGCCGCGGTGCGGCGCGACTACTGCGCCGCCTGGGCCACGCCCCTCGCTGCAGTCGAAGGCGCCCTGGACGCCGAGGAGCTGCTCTCCTACGTCCTCCAGGTCATGCGCTTCGAGACCCGGACCGAGCTCGCGGTGATCAACCGGGAGGCCATGGCGCTGCCCACGTGGCCGCCCCTCTCTGGCGCCATCACCCGGGACCTGCTCTTCCACGCGCTTCCCTACGGCGGGCACCTGGTGCGCTTCTCCCTGCGCGGCGACAAGCTCCGCAGGTGGCTGGCGGCGACCTTCGGGCCCGCGGAGGCCCTCGTGCCCTCGGCGCTCCGCTTCGCTGGCGTGGAGCGCGACGGCGCCAGCTTCAAGATCAACGGCCGCGCCCTCGACGAGGGCCGCACGTACCGCGTCGTGACGACCCGCTTCCTCGCGCTCGGGGGCGACCGCTTCCTGGAGCAGCTCCCCGACGGAGTCGCGTTCGACGACCTCCCCATGGACGGGCTGCCGCCCGACGCGACCCTGCGGGACCTCCTGGAGCGGTGGCTCGCGGGCCGCCCGAGCGGGGGCCGCGGTGTCTCGCTGGGCGACTTCCCCGCGCTCTACGACGCCCTGGTCTGGGGCCTCTCGGCGGACGTGGGCCTGCGCTACGAGCAGACCGCGGTCGACAACGCCCCCGCCTACACCGAGAGCCAGCTCAAGCGGGACGCCTTCTTCGGCTTCACGGTCACGAGCCTCCTGCGGGCCGAGGCCCAGAGCCGCCTCCACGAGCTGACCACCATGCTGGACCTCGCCTATGCCCAGGCCCAGGTGGCGGACGGCGACCTGGGCGAGAAGAAGGACCTGGCCGTGGTGGAGACCACCTACGCGTGGCTCGCCCTGCGAAACGCGGTCGCCGATGAGTCCCCCTTCGTGCCCGTCCCCTCCAGCAAGCTGCGCCTCGAGACCGAGCTGACCACCGGCGAGGGCGCCCCCTTCCACCACGCGCTGCTCACCGGCGTCCTCGGAATCAAGTGGCTGTTCACGGACAAGGTCACCCTGAGCGTCGGCTACGGCCTGGGCGGCGAGCTGCTCGACCCGGGCAACACGCTCTCCCACGGCCTCGACGTGACCTTCGAGGTGCAGAAGCTGACCCTGTTCGACATCCTGGAGGCGCCGTCCACCCTGCGCACCCGCGTCGACCTCTCCTATGCGGACACGGGCGGCACGGATGTGCTGCGTGGCCTGCTCGGGGCCGAGCTGGCCTTCGCCATCGCCGGCCCGCTGGCCCTGACGGTCGGCTTCGACGGGTTCGTATTCAAGGAGGGCGCGAGGGAGGCGGCCTTCGCCGCCGACGTGACGGCGGGCCTCAAGCTGCTGTTCGGCACCCACGTCCAGACGTTCTGACCGGGGGCGCAGTCACCGCTTGCGCCGCGCGTCGTTGGCCCGCCGCTCCTCCTCGATCCTGGCCTTGCTCGCCGCCCACGAGCAGATGGGGCACGCGGCGAGATCGTGCCAGAGCGCCGGGCACCACCCCCGCCCGAAGAGGATGATCTGGATGTGCAGCCGGTTCCAGGACTCCCTGGGAAACAGGCGCTTCAGGTCGCGCTCGGTCTGCTGCACGCTGCGCCCGTCGGTGAGCCCCCACCGCGTGGCCAGGCGGTGGATGTGGGTGTCCACGGGGAAGCTGGGCACGCCGAAGGCCTGCGCCATCACCACCTGTGCGGTCTTGGCGCCGACTCCGGGGAGCGCCTCCAGCGCCGCCTGGTCCGCGGGCACCTGCCCGCCGTGCTCGGCGACGAGTCGCCCTGCCAGCCCCACGAGCGCCTTCGCCTTCTGCGGCGCGAGCCCGACCTCCCGGATCACGTCCCGCACCTGCTCGACGCCGAGCGCGGCCATGCGCTCGGGGGTGGGCGCCAGCGCGAACAGGGCTGGCGTCACCTGGTTGACCTTCTTGTCGGTGGTCTGGGCCGAGAGCACCACCGCCACGAGGAGCGTGAAGGGGTCCGCGTGGTCGAGCGGCACGCCCGGGTCGGGCACCAGCGTGTCCAGCGTCTCCATGATCCGCCGGAGCTTCTCGTCGCGCCTCATGTCTTCCTCGCCATCGTCAGGTCCTCGGCGGCGGCGGGCTCCTGCTCGACGCGGCCGTCGTCGAGGCGCCACGCGGTCAGGGCGCCGCCCCAGACGCAGCCCGTGTCCACCCCGACGGCGTCGGCTCCCCGATACAGCCCCAGGGACGCCCAGTGGCCGAAGATGATCCGGTGGCCCCTGCTCTTGCGCAGCGGGTGATCGAACCACGCGATGCAGCCGTCGGGCGCCCCGGACGGCGGCCCGCTGTAGGTCACACAGGGCGCCCCGTCCAGGGCCACGGTCCGGAGCCGGGTGAGGGCACCGACCACCGCCGCGTGCCGGCCCACGCCTTGGACCGCCTCGTCCCAGGGCTGGTCCGCTCGCGTCTTGAACAGCTCGACCAGGAAGGCGCCGTCGGGCTGGGCGAGCAGCGCCTCGGCCTCCACGGCGAGCTCCTGTGCTCGCTCAAGGGTCCAGTCCGGCAGGAGCCCCGCGTGGACCATGGTCCACTCCCCCTCCCGGTGCACCAGGGGCTGGCGGCGCAGCCACGCGAGGAGGTCCGGCAGGTCCGGGGCCGCGAGCAGCTCCTCCAGCGTGTCCCGCGACTTGGGCCGCACGAGGTCCGCGGCCCGTGCCAGCAGGTGGATGTCGTGGTTGCCGAGCACGGTCGTCACGGCCCGCTCGTGGGCGACGACCCAGCGCAGCACGTCCAGGGAGCCGGCGCCGCGGTTGACCATGTCGCCCGTCAACCACAGGCGGTCACCGCCCGGGCGCCACCCGATGCGCCGCAGCAGGCGCTGCAGCGTGACGTGGCAGCCCTGCACGTCGCCGATGGCCCACGTCGCCACGGGTTCACCCCACCACGGGCCAGCGCCGCTCGGCGGCGAGGCGGTCGAGCGCAGCCTGCATGCGTGAGGTGACCACCCGGGCCGCCCGCGCCACGACCACGGGGTCATGGGCGTGGCGTGCCTCCCACGCCGGGTGGTCCGCCTCCTCCCGGTTCAGATAGACGGGGTGAAGCACCTCGGCGACGATGCGGGAGGGCAGGGGCAGCGGCGCAGGGATGGGCCCCACGTACAGGCCGAAGGGCAGCCCCAGCGTGATGGGGAAGGACTCGACGCGCCAGCGGGCCGGCAGCAGGCGCCGCGCGAGGCGCTCGCCGCGGGCGAGGATCATGAACATCTCGTGGCCCCCGATGCACACGAAGGGCGTGATGGGCACGCCCGTGCGCAGCGCCACCTGGGCGAAGCCGCGGTGATCGCCGAAGACGATGCGGTTCCTGTGGTGCCAGGGCCGGAAGGTCTCGTACTCGCCGCCGGGCAGCACGATGACGGCGTCTCCGCGCCCGAGGAGGCCCTCGGCGTTGCGCCGCGACGCCCGGACGATTCCCGCCCGCCACAGCGCGGCGCGGAGCCGTATGGAGCCGGTGAGCATGTCATGGGACAGCCCGTAGAGGGGGCGGCGCCACTCGAAGTGCCGATACCAGTCCCCGACGAACAGCATGGCGTCGATGGGCAGCTTGCCCCCCGAGTGGTTCCCCACGACCAGGGTCGCGCCCGGTGGCACCCGCTCCAGGCCCCGGGTCTCGTGACGGAACCAGAGCCGCCCGAGAGGGCGGATGACCCGGTCGACGCGGCGAATGGCGTCCACATCGACGCCGACTGGCAGGTTCGGGGGGCGGTGCTCGGAGGGGGGCGCGTCCACGGGCCTCACCAGGTGGAAGTTGGCCCGATACCCATAGCGAACCGGGGGGCGATGTCAAGGCGGGCCCCGGGAGCGGGGCGGGCATCAGCCCGCGACGGCCCGCTCCAGGAAGTCGACGACCGTGTGCGGCTTCTCGATGATCGGCATGTGGCCGCACCGCGGCACCTCGCACACGGTCACGTGCGGCAGGCGCCTTGCGGCCCTGTGGAACACCCGCGCGGGCACGAGGCGGTCCTTCTCGCCCCAGATCAGCCAGACCGGCAGGTCCATGCCGGGCAGCATCGCCGTGAAGTTGCGGTGCAGCAGATCCTTGCGCAGCCCGGCCATGACGCGGCTGATCATCCACACGTCCTCGTCGCGGTAGGTCTCGCGGACCATGTGCATGAACGCCTCGGTGTGCTCCGAGGGCTCGCAGAACACGTTGTGGAGGATACCCCGCCACACGGACGGCAGCACCCGGTTGAGCAGCCCCTCCCGCAGCACCACCTCGCCCCCCAGCCGGAGCAGTCGCGGCAGCGGGTGGAAGCCAGCGGGGTTGACGAGGACGATGCGGTCGGCCCGCTCTGGGGTCTGGAGCGCGAAGTCCGTGGACACCATGCCGCCCATGGAGTGACCGACCAGCGTGGCGCGCTCGATGCCGAGCAGGTCCATCAAGGCGCGCACGTGCTCGGCGTAGCTCCGCAGGCTGTAGCCGCGCGGCTCCTCCGTCTCCCCGCAGCCGGGCAGGTCGAGGCCCACCACGCGGAAGCGGTCGGCGAAGCGCGGCGCCACGTGGAGCCAGTGGGTCAGGTTACCGGCGAGGCCGTGGATGAACACGATGGTGGGACCGGTCCCGCCGTCGAAGAACGCCGTCCGCAGCCCGCGGATGCTCGCCTCGAACTGGGGCAGGGGGAACCGGCGGTCGCGCCCGGGACCCTCGACGCGCGCCCGGGGCAGCGGGGCGACCCCCAGCGCTGCGTGCGCGTGCAGCCGGGGGCGCAAGGCGTCCTGCTCACCGATGGCAAAGGGGATGCTCGACTCGACCATGGGGACCTCCGCTGTGCGCACCATCCGGGTGTCAGGGGCCCGCGTCAAGAAAATCCAGACCCTGGGTCGTCTCTGCTCCCCGTGGAGCTCTGGCAACCCGCCCCCCATCGGGCCTATAGTGGGCGCCGCAACCCCACGGAGGCCACGACCGACGAATGAAGCGCATCGCGATCCTGACCGCGGGCGGCGACACGCCCGCGCTGAACGCCACCCTCCACGGCGCGGTCACCCGCGCCAATGCCCGCCGCGTCGAGGTGGTCGGGCTGATCAAGGGCTTCAACTCCCTGCTGAACCCTCGCTGCCCGAGCGTGCGCCTCAACCCGCTGTTCCAGACCATCCCGGAGCTGGACCCGACCATCGGCGGCACGGTGCTCGGGGCGTCCCGCGACTACGTGGACGGCGACGACCAGGAGGCCATCGGGGGCATCCTGGACCGGCTGGGGCGCCTCGGCATCGAGGGGGTGATCTGCGTCGGAGGCGACGGGACCCTCAACGCCGTCCAGGCCATCGCCGACCACTTCCCGGCGGTGCTGGCGCCGAAGACCATCGACAACGATCTGGGCCTCAATTACATGTCCGAGCCGCAGGACTGGGAGGAGGTGCCCAACCCCGCCCCGGGCGCCATGCGGGTGCGGCGCAAGCACGTCCGCGCCATGCGGCTCCAGGACATGGTCAACTACGTGACGCCGGGCTTCGCCACGTCGGTGTACGTGTCCGCCCAGGGCATCCAGCGCCTCCGGACCACCGCCGAGAGCCACCGCCGCATCGCCATCATCGAGGTCATGGGCCGCCACTCGGGGTTTCTGGCGCTGGGGGCCGCCTACGGCCAGCCGGACATCATCCTGGTGCCGGAGTCTCCCTTGGACCCGGAGCGCCTGCTGGCGCGGGTCCTGGAGCTGTACGACATCCAGAAGCATGTGGTCATCGTGGTGGCAGAGGGTGTCATGGACGCGGAGGGACGCCCCCTCGGCTCCGAGACGCAGGTGGTCGATCCGGCGGGGAACATCAAGTACGGCGGCGCGGCGGCGGCCGTGAAGCGCCTGCTCCTCGAGCGGCTCGACGACGACTACTTCACCTCGCGGCGCCGCAACCAGAGCGCCAGGGCGGCGTTCTTCGCGCGGCAGGTGGGGCACACCCAGCGAGGCGGGCGGCCCATCCTCTTCGATCGGTTCCACGCGGCCCAGCTCGGCGGGAAGGCCGTGGACATGCTCCTGGAGGGGCAACGCAACGCCGTGGCCACGCTCCAGTGGACCCCGGAGCGCGGGTATGGCGTCGACAGCATCGAGGCGAACCGCCTGCGGGACCGCTGGGGCAACATCCACTCCCGGCTCATGCACCCGTCCTTCTACGACGAGGAGCGCATGCAGCCGTCACCGCTGGGCGTCGCCTACCTGACCTCGATCTTCACCAACGCCGTGGGCCACGACGACGTGGAGTGGCTGCGGTCCCAGATCTTCGATCCGGCGCACCTCCACCAGCCCTACCTGTCCGTGAACACGGAGATCCACAAGCGCATCCGCTTCCTCGACTGATCACACCTGCTGGGCGCGGAGCGCGCGGGAGCGCTTCTCGAGCATGGGCGGGATGGTCAAGAACAGGATGGCGCCGATGATCAGCCCGGCTCCGATCAGCTCCGCGTCGCTGGGCGTGGGGCGCTCGGCGAACCAGGCCACCGAGAACGAGGCCAGCACACCGGCCAGGATGCTAGACGAGCGGTTGACGGGCACGCAGAAGGTGTTCTCCCGGCTGTCGAGGAGGATCAGCCCGCCGAAGATGCCCGTGCCCTGCGAGAAGAGCCCGATGACGAGAGCCGGGATCAGGGCGCCGGTCGCCCAGATTTCGGTGAAGCCGCGGCGCACCTCGGCGGCGTAGGCGTCCTGCCCGAGGAGCGCTCCCAGCGCCAGCGCAACCATCACGGCCGGGGTGGCCACGAGCTGCTCCTCGACGAAGTAGCGCCGGTTGGCGCTGCCGTCCACCGACTTCGCGAGGCGGCTCATGAAGCGCAGCCGGATGAAGTAGGCTGCCAGGTACGCGGCGATGTCGACGACGCAGACCACAGTGATCGCGTAGCTCTCGGTCTCGCTGAAGGCGACGAGGAGGGCGCTGAGGCTCATCGCCAGCCCCGCCCAGGAGAACCAGCGCACGCGTCGCCTTGCCACGGCGTCCACCAACGGGGCGATCATCAGCAGCCCGCCGCGCATCAGCAGCATGACGAACACGATGGACACGCCCTCGAAGGTGTAGGCGAGGGTGGTCGTCGCCACGATGGTCGCCGTGCAGAGCCCCGACGCCAAGGTCCACCGCGTCGGGACGGGCAGGCTGATGGAGCCCACGCGCCACTGGGTCGCGTGGCGCCACCAGCGCGCAGCGGAGAGGAACGCCACCATCCCGACCATGGAGGCAAACGTCGCGGCGGGGAGGATGGCGAAGCCGCTCATCGGCAGAAGGCCGGGCAGCAGGCCGTCCGAGAGTGCCTTTGTCAGCGCACTATAGGGCACGTAGGCGGCGAAGTACCCGAAGGCGAGCCACCAGATGCTCCACGAGGGGTCAGCGGAGGAGGGGGCTTTCGTGTGTGAACTGGTCATGACGGCAGAGTAACGCCGCCGTGACAGCAGCGCGAACAAAGATCCCGCGGTGGAGACGCTCCCGGTGACAACGTCCGGATCAGCCCCCGTTCGGGACCTTGGGGAGCGGCATCAGCACCCCGTGCGGCACCTTGATGGGCAGCGGGGCAGGGGGGTCACCCTCCGGGCGGAGGCCCGGGAGGTCCGGGACGTACTGGAGCACGGCGGGGCAGTCCTCGTCGGTGGCTCCGTCCATGTCGTCGTCGAGCAGGTTGCCGCAGACCTCGCCGGGGCTGTCGCACCGGCAGTCGGCACACACCTGCGCGCTACAGCACTCGACCGGGGCCATCTGGCCCGTCTTGCCGCAGCCGAAGTCATAGCCCCCGCAGCCGATGGGCATGGTCAGCTTGAAGCCACAGACCGCCACCATCCCTTCGGGGCACTCGACGGCTGGCTGGCAGGACTCCATGGATGCTTGCCAGTACGGGGCGCAGGCCTGGTCCGTGAGGTCGCCCCACTGGGCGAGGGGCGTCAGCCGCGGCTCAGCCTCATCGGCGTCGATGGTCGAGCACGCGGCGCACAGCGCAAGAGCCACCAGAACAACAGTCCACCGCAGCATGGGACACCTCCGCGCATGGGTGGCGCCCGACGAAGAGCGCTTGAGGACAACAAAGTCGCGCGGTGGCGCGCCGCAAGCCTCGAATGAAGGCTCAAGGTGCGTCGCCCCGCGGCCGATCAGGGCACGGTCGAGCGATGGCTGGGCCCGATGCGGGTCGTGCGAACACCAGGCACCAGGAGCCGGAGGGACCAATGGGGTTCGGGAGGCGGAGGAAAGCCGCGGCGGCCGGCGCCGTGATGGCGGCCGTCACCGTGGCGCATGCAGCCACGTGGGTGCTGGTGGAGGGGGACCTCCTCGGCGTTCGGGGGAGCGGTGGCCCGTGGGTCCGGGTGGGGGTCGTCCTCGCCTTGGGGGTAGCCCTTGGCCTGACCACGTGGGCCATCGTGCTCGCCATAGTGCGGCGGGAGCTGGCCCAGCGGGAGGACAGGCGCCTCTTCGAGACGCTGTTGAGCCAGTCGAGCGACGGACTGCTCATCTGCGAGGTGGGCACGGGCAGGGTCCTCGGCATGAACGCGACCCTCGCGTCGCTCGTGGGGCGTGCACCCGGGGAGGGGGCGAACGACTCCCTCCGGGACGTGCTGTCGGGTCCCGAGCGGCTCATGGACAGCCTGATCCGGGCGACCCAGCCAGAGCACGCCGACCTGAGCGTCGTCACTCCAGAGGGGACCCACCGGGTGCTGGAGCTCTCCGTCCGTCGCGTGGACGGTGTGAGACACGTGCTGTCCTGCATCACGGCGCGGGACGTGACGGCGCAGCGGGAGGCGGCGGCGCGCGTGGAGTACCTCGCCTACCACGACGTGGTCACGGGGCTCCCGAACCGGCTGTTCTTCCAGGACCAGCTCATGACGGCCCTGGCACAGGCGCAGCGCAGCGGCGAGTGCACCGCCGTGCTGTTCATCGACCTGGACGAGTTCAAGGCCGTCAACGACACCTATGGCCACGACGTGGGCGACGACCTGCTGCGGGAGGTGGCCTGGCGCCTCCGCTCATGCGTCCGCGGTGGCGACACGGTGGCGCGCCAGGGCGGCGACGAGTTCCTGGTGCTGCTGGCGCGCCTGGACGACCCGGCGGAGGCCGTGGTCATCGCCAACCGCATCAGCGAGGCAGTGCGCCAGCCCGCCATCCTGCGGGAGCGGCAGGTGCAGGTCAGCGGGAGCGTCGGCGTCTCGGTCGCGCCCCACGACGGCACCGACCCCTTGCTGCTGGTGCGAAATGCCGATCTGGCCATGTACCACTCCAAAGAGAGCGGGCGAAACCAGGTCAAGGTCTTCACCCAGGCTCTGGACAGCCGACTCTCCGACGCCATGGAGACCAAGTCCCGGCTCGTCAGGGCGCTGGACCGCGGCGAGCTGATCCTCTACTACCAGCCGCTGATCCAGGCACAGTCCGGCCTGGTCGAGGCCGTCGAGGCGCTCGTGCGGTGGCGGTCGCCGGAGCTCGGGCTGGTGTCGCCTGCCCGCTTCATCCCCGTCGCGGAGGAGTGCGGACTGATCGTGCCCATCGGGGAGTGGGTAATCCTCGAAGCCTGCCGCCAGGTGCGCCTGTGGACCCGCAAGGGCATCCCCGTTCCTCGGGTGTCGGTGAACCTCTCGCTGCGGCAGATCCAGTCGGACAGCCTGATCCCCGCCATCACCGCCGCCCTGGAGGAGACGGGCATCGACCCGTCGCTGCTGGAGCTGGAGATCACCGAGTCGGCGACCATGGACGATCCGCAGCAGACGCTCCGCTTCATCCACGCGGTGCGGGCCATGGGGCTCTCGGTCGCGCTGGACGACTACGGCACTGGCTACTCGTCGCTCTCCTGCCTGCGCCGCTACCCCTTCGACCGGGTGAAGCTGGACCCGGAGTTCCTGAAGAACATCGAGGACGACCAGCAGGAGCGGGCGCTGGTCAAGGGCGTCATCGGGCTGGCGCGCACCCTGGGGCTGGAGGTGGTCGCCGAGGGCGTGGAGACCACGGCCCAGCTCGCCATCCTCACGGACCTGGGATGCAACCTGCTTCAGGGCTACGGGCTGAGCCGACCGGTCCCCGTCGAGGACGTCGAGGTGTTGTTCGCGAGCCTGCCATCGCTCACGCGGCGCAGCCTGGAGGCGCTGTCGCCCCAGACGCGCGCGCGGCTTCAGGTCGTGCGCTGACGGGTCACGGGGGGGGCGACCTGCTCCTGAAGGAGCGACGGGTGGGCGGTGCCGCTCCCGGAACATCCACTCGATGAGCCGGGAGCTCCTCTCTCTGCCCCCTACGGGAGCTGGCCGTCGAGGATCCAGGCCTCGATGGCGTCCTGCTCTTCTTGCGTCAGGCAGGCCGGGTTCCCGGCGTCGAGGGTCGGGTCGCCGGTGCAGCCGGCGCCCTGCGGCATGGAGCCGTCCTGGATGCGGGCGAGGGTCGCCGCGCCCTTGGTCTCGCCGGGCAGGTAGTACGAGGCGAGCTGGGAGTCGGCGTAGCCGATGCTCACGTTGCTCGATGCGATGTTATGGGCACCGAACGACATCGTAGAGTGACACGGCGTACAGTAGGTCTGGTAGATGGGGCTCACGCTGGCGAAGGTCACGGGCGGCACCGGGCAGGCGTTGGCCTCGCCGGGCGTGACGGTGGTGAGCGGCAGGAAGTCCGCCCCGTTGTCGTGGGTGTCGACGCCATTCGGGCAGCGGGACAGGGAGCCCACGCCCGTGGACGGGTCCTCCCCACCGGACGTGCCCTCGCCAGTACCCGGCATGGTGCCCTCCCAGGCGAGCCCTCCGAAGAACGCGTTGTCCAGCATCAGGCGTGCGCCATCCGGTGCGCCATTCTGGATTGCGCCGACCGGGAGCAGCACCTTCAGGACCCCCGTTGGGACGGCGTCCAGCACCACCTGCGCGCCGATCACGAGGTAGCCTCCCTCGGGAAGGGAGGCGCCGCCGCTGGACAGGTTCACCGACCAGATGAGTGCGCCGCCGGCGCCGTTGATGTGCTCGACCTTCCACCGGGTGAGGTCTGCCGCACCGGGGCCCGGGTTGTAGATCTCGATGAACTCGGTCGTGTCCGTGCCCGGCTGGTCGTAGTCCACCTCGTTGATCACCAGGACCCCGGGCCCGGCGCACGACGGCGTGAAGACGCAGCCCAGCACCACATCACACGAGTCGGTCGTGCACGGGTCGCCGTCGTCACAGGTGATCGGCGCGTTGGCACAGCCGGTGACGGGGTGGCAGGAGTCCGTCGTGCAGGCGTCTCCGTCACCGCAGTCGGCCGCCACGTTCTCGCAGCCGGTCTCCGGGTGGCAGAAATCCGCCGTGCAGACGCTTCCGTCGTCGCACGAGATCGGAGCGTTGTCGCAGCCGGTGGCGGGGTTGCACGAGTCCACGGTGCACACGGTGCCGTCGTCGCACGAGATAGGAGCGTTGTCGCAGCCGGTCCCGGGGTCGCATGAGTCCGCAGTGCAGGCATCACCGTCATTGCAGGACACCGGCGCATTGGCGCAGCCGGTGGCGGGGTTGCAGGAGTCGGCGGTGCAGGCATCGGCGTCGTCGCAGGAGATGGGGGTGAACACGCAGCCCACGCCCAGGTCGCAGGTGTCCGACGTGCAGGCGTTGAAGTCGGCGCAGTCGTCGTCTCCGAAGCACTCGGGACACTCCCCGCAGTCGGCCGGGCAGGTCTCGCAGCTCTCGTTCGCCTGGCAGGTGCCGTCGCCGCACCCGGCGAAGCAGCCGGGGATCGCCGTCCCCGCGCACACACCCGCGGTACAGGTATCGCTGGTCGTGCACGTGTCCCCGTCGTCGCAGGCGCCCCCATTCGGCGCGTCCTCCAGGATGCACACACCCGTGAAGCACTTCGCCGCCTTGCAGGGGGGCACCGTCATGCTGGCGGCGCACGCCGCGTCTGAGACGCAGGGCGGCTCGACGGGCGTGGTCCGGAGCACCATGTAGAACGTGTCGACGCTCTGGGTCAGCGCGTACTTGTCGGAGGCCACGAGCCCGCTCGCATAGACCTTGATGGGGTCGTTGACGGACACGTTCGTCGAAAGCTCGAAGGTCGCCGTGATGAGGAACGGGTCGTTCACGATGGTCGGCCCCGCGAAGTACGCGTCGCTGAGGGGCGTCGACGGGTTCGCGAGGTTGGACAGGAGGAGAGAGCCGCCGCCCTGCCACGTGGCGATGTCTGCCGGCTTGAGTGACACGGTGTGCCCCGACTGGAGGGACTGCGCGGTGTCGGGGATGGTCCACGGAGTGCAGCCGAACCCGGGGAAGCACATCTCGCCGTCCTGGAAGCGGACGAGCGTAGCGCCCACGTCGTAGGAGAGCGCCATCTGGATGCCGACTGCAGGCTCGTCGCCCTGCGCGGTCCGCGCGATGTTGATGTCGCAGTTCACCAGCTCGCCTGCGTTGCCCGACAGGAGGCACACGAGGCCCGCCTGCGGGTCCTCGCACTCCGGGACCGTGGTGCTGCCGCAGACGCCAGCGGTGCAGAGGTCTGGCAGGGTGCAGGCCTCCCCGTCGTCGCACGGCGTCCCGTTCGGGGCGTTGGTGCCACAGGCGCCCGTCGCCGGGACGCAGATGTCCGTGGTGCAGGGGTCGCCGTCGTCGGGGCAGACCACCGGGGCGCCCGCGCACGTGCCGCCCGCGCAGGTGTCGGTGTGGGTGCAGTTCAGGCCGTCGTCGCAGGCGAACCCGTCCTTCGGACCGCTCGCCTTCACGCAGACGTACGACTCGGCGCCCGTCGAGGAGCACGTGCCGAGGTGGCACTGGTCGTCCTCGGCGGAGCAGTCCGGGGCCGGCCCGGCGATGCACGTGCCTGCGTCGCACTGGTCGGCCACGGTGCAGCCGCTCGCGTCGGCGTCGCAGGAGGTTCCGTTGGCCACCGGCACGCCGCAGAGGCCCGTCGCCGGGACGCAGACGTCCGTCACGCACTCGTTGCCGTCGTCGGGGCAGATGATCGCGACGCCGGCGCAGGCGCCCGCGGAGCAGGTGTCGACCTCGGTGCAGTGCAGGCCGTCGTCGCAGCCGGCGCCCTCGTGGGGGGCCGGATCCTTGACGCACAGGTAGCTGTCGCTGCCCGTGGAGGCGCAGACGCCCGTGTTGCACTGGTCGTCTTGGCCTGTGCAGTCGGGGGCCGGCCCGGCGATGCAGGTGCCGGCGTCGCAGGCGTCGCCCACCGTACAGCCGTCGCCGTCCGCGTCGCAGCCCGTGCCGTTGGGCACGGGCACGCCGCAGAGGCCGGTCTCCGGGACGCACACGTCGACCATGCAGGCGTTGGCCGTGTCAGGGCAGACGGTGCCGGTGCAGTTGTCCGCGTCG
>BTVJ01000060.1:0-44003 GCA_045863395.1 Myxococcales bacterium | reverse complement strand
CGGGGTCGAACCGACGGCCTCCGGGGTATGAGCCCGGCGAGCTACCGCGCTGCTCCACCCTGCCATCGTGCGGGGGTCAGTCCCCGAGCGCATCTGCCCCTGCGGTCCGCGCCCCCTGCATCCAGCTCGCCGCCCAGGGCGAACGCGCCGTACACGTCAGCTCGAGCAGCGGCTCCGTGCCGTGAGGCGCGACGGCCGCGAGGCCCGGGGGGAGGCGACAGGCGCCGGTCCCGGTGACCCGGGCGTCGCCCGGTACGCTCTCCCAGCTCAGCGTGCAGGCCGTGCCCAGGCTGGCGGTGCCCGAGGCGGCGCAGCCCCCCGATGCGCTCCCGAGGATGGCCAGCAGCACGGCCGCCATCGCCGCCACCGCCGCGCCCCACCCCATCACTCGCTCGTCGAGCTGTCGGTCTCCACCCCTGGCGTGCGTCCGGTGTCCCGCAGCAAGCGGCGCGCCTCCCGCGGCGGCACTCCGGCCTCGACCAGCTCGACCAGCGTGCGCTCTCGGGATGCCTGGCGTCGGGCACGGATCCACATGCGCCCGAGCCCCAGCATCCCGGCCACGGCCGCCGACGCGACCGCCCCCACCCATGCCTCCGTGCCGTCCATCCATCTCCTCCTCCCTGCGGCTCAGGCCGCGGTTGCTGCACTCGGCAGTGTGACCCAGCCCTTCGTGCACTGCTCCGCGAGCAGGCACGCCTGCTCGTAGGCGACGTCAGCGGCCAGCCGAGCCTCGATGCGGAGCCACGCGTACAGCACCGGCCAGGCCCCGTCCGCGTGCGCTGTGTAGTGGTGGGCCCAGACGCCCGGTCCCCGCGGCTCCACGCCGGTTAGCGGCCCCATCCGCAGGTGCCCGTTCAGGACGCCAGGCCAGACGCGCGGGATGCCCAGCGTCGAGGCGGGGGACGTAAGCCACGCGATGAGCTGCGCGGTGGCCTCGGCCTGCGCCGGGGTGGGGACGAGGTAACGTCCCTTGTGCGCCCAGGCGGCCTTCAGCACCCTCTTCCAAGTTGACAGGCCGATCCTGTCGCGGATCCCCGGATAATAGGGGTTGACCACCTCGATCCCCACCGACGGACCGTTCTGGCCGGCAGCGTGGACGAGACGCAGGCGTCCAAGGTCCCCGTGCTGCTGGACCTCGCCGGTGGGGACGACCATCAGATGGACGCTGAGGTTCCGCTTGCGCAGGACGGCCTCGGTGGATGCCGCTGAACGTGTGACGGACTCGTGGACCACGACCTGCGTCACGTCCGAGGCGCGGCGCTGGCGACCGGTGAACGGCGCCCCCTGGATGATGCGCATGCCTGCGGGCCCCACCTGCGCGCGCCCGTTGACCATGACGGCCTGGTCGATCATGAGTGCACCCTGCCCAAGGCGGTACAGAAGGCGGTCAACCGGACCAGCACCTCTTGTGGCCGCTTGATCATGTATTGTGCCATATATTGGCATGACGCCACAAGGGCGCTCAGACGCGTCCCGGCGTGCCCAACCGTGCGACCACGCGATAGCCGGGAGGCAGCATCGACGTCAGCACATGGGTGAAGGGCCCCGACACCAGATCCTCACCAAACAGGTAGGGCGGATGTGGCCCAAGCCCCATGGGATCCCCGGTCTCTTCGACAGCGTCCTCGAGCAGGTGCCCGCCGAAGGGCTGGCCCGCTGGGCGCGCCTGACCGTCGTCCAAGAGATACGTCGGGGGTGGGGTCCCGACCGCATCCTCGTAGAGCACGAGCTCCAGCACCCCAGGCTCTCCCGCATGCCCCCGAGCAGGGACGCGCTCGTGGAGGCGAAACGGGAGCAGCGACGCCTCGGCCTGGACCGGAGCGTCGGCCGTCGCCCACCACGGGGCCGACCACCAGGCGTTGCCCGTGGGCACCAGGTACAGGTGGTCCTCATCCACCTCCCGGACAAACAGCACATGCTCGTCCACCACGAACCACCTTCCGGCCAAGGCGGGAGACCAGGGCGGCGCCCCGTCGGCACGCACAAGGGCACTCGACGCTCCGGGATCCAGTACCACCGAGAACGTCGACTCACGATGCGCCAGAGCCGCGCGGATGACGGCGAACGTTGTACCTGGTACGCCGCGACGACCGTAGGCTACCGCGTGCAATGCGTGGCGCCAGCCGGCACGAGGAAAGCCCGGCGGCCGCGGGGCCCCATGGAGCTGCGCGAGCCCGTCGAGGGCGGCGTCCGGACATCGGTGGATCAGCGTCTCGCGGCGCGCTCGTTCGATGCGGGAGAGCGCAACCGGCAAGTCAGCGGACCTCAGTTCGAGCGCCACCACCGTGCGGGCCGAGATCGTCCGGTAGGCGTGGTCGGGCCAGGTGCTCCCGTGGAGAGCGCCGTCGGTACGCGACGTGTACGCGACACGGTAGGGGCCCACCCAAGCCGCTCCCTCGGAGGGGAAGCGCAGCGTGGACTCGACGAGCAGCCTGGAGTCGCCCGGTATGGCATCCCGGAGCAGCAGGGTAGCGGGCTCCCCGGAGAGCTCGTCTACCTCGCCGCCCAGCGCCTGGGTCAGCGCCGCGAATGGGGGTCGCGGAAAGCCCCGGTGGGACGCAGGCGCCAGGAGCGGACCGACGGTCACGTCCGCCGCCGCCGGTCCATCTACGAGGTATGTCGCACCCGGGGTCAGCTCCGGGTGGACACGCAGCGCCACGCCTCCGTCGATGGCGAAGGCGAGAACGACCGTCACTGATGCTGCGCCCTCGGGGGCGGTCATCGTCCAGCCATCGAGGGGCAGACCATCCCCGATCAGCGCTACTGTCAGCAGATCGAGGGCCTCTGCGGTCACAACAGCACCTCCGGCACTTCCCGATCGGCGCGCACCATCGGCAGGCGGCGCAGTTGCTGGGCCTCGTGCAGCGTCACGTCACTCCCCCGGGCAGCAGCTCCTCCTCGCCTGGGTGTCGTGGTCCTGCAGCGAACAGGGCCGTCAGGTTCGCCCGGAGCCGGTAGGTCGCTCCCGGACGAAGCCGCCGTTGCACCCGTATCGCTCCAGGGACGATCACGACAACGCCTCCGTAGGTGATCTCGATGTCGTATCGCCCGGGCGGACACGGCGGGAGGACGAATCGGAGAACAGCGCCACCGAACACGGGAACGACATCGACGCCCCTGCCAGCGACGCCGCCATGGCACGTGCGACCGGGAGGGAAGGCGGCGCCGGAGGTTGCCAGCAATCGAACGAGGTGGGGGACGGACTCCCAGGATCCGCCCAGCTCCACGATCACGCCGCCGTCGTCCGGCAAGGCGCCCGCGGGGTGGAGGACGTATGCGCCCATGGACAGGGCTTCATCGCTCCACGGAGCACCGTACCCGGTATCGCCGCCGTCGAGCGCAGACGGAGAGCCGTAGCCCCAATCAAAGGGCACCAGGACTCCTTGGCCGTCAACGTTCCCCTGCGCGCCCATGGACGAGGGGGATCCGTAGCCCCGCTCCATGCTACTGCACCCGGGTGTAGACGACCTGCGAGGTGATCGTGTCGCCGAGTTCGTCGTCGTCCCCGCTCGGCCCGCGAAGCATCTCGACGCACAAGTAGCGCCCGGGGGCGCAGACATATGGGGTTGGCAGCGTCAATCCCGCAATCCCTGCCTTGTGGTTCCCCGCCACCGGGATCACATCCAGCGTGGCTAGAGCGACAGAACCGCTGTAGTCACCCACGAGATACTGCTGGACCGTAGCCTCAACCAGGCGGAAGCGGTAGTACTGACCGCTCGGGACCTTCCCAGCGTCCCGCATCATCAATCGCCATGCGTCGACTCGAATTGGGATGTCGATGAACAGGACGAAAAGGGCTGGGTTGGTCTCGTCGGGCTTCTGGAGCCCCCCGGGAAGAAACGTGACGTCGGGGCGGATGGGCACTGTGACCACCGTGTCGCTCCAGTGGTCCTGGATCCGGTGCTTGTGCAGTTCCGTCGGCCCGCCGCCGACGAGTTCGTTGAGCTGCGCTCCGGTGGCCGTCGTGTCGGTGTGCTCCGCGATGGTGTGGGGCTTCAGTGGGTGCGTGTGCAGGTTCGTCGAACCGCCTCCGACCAGCACATTCAACTGCGCTCCGGTCGCGACGGTGTCATGGTCCACGATCCTCTGGTCGTCGAGGTCGCGTCGCAGAAGCTCCACCTGGTCGACCACGGCGTTGCTGCGGCTCGTGTGGTCCCGCTCCCCCGTCGCCATCCGCTCAAGGCCGGTGTAGCGTCCGGACACACGGATGTGCACGAAGGCCGACGCGGGCGCGAGGCGCGGGTTGCCTTCGCTCACACGGTTGTCCTCGGTACGGACCTGGAGGAAGACGCGGTAGTTGCCCGCGACGTCGATGGGCCCCACGGTCGGAGTGGGCGTCGTGGCGTTGGTCAAGGCTGCATTGGAGCCGTCAGGCTTGTAGAGCAACGTCCATAGGTAGCCCGTGATCGGGAGACCGTCGGGATCGTTGCCGGCGCCCGCGAGGGCCACCGCCGCTTGCGGGAGGCTCGCCTCTGTGGTCGCGATGTCGTTGCCGGCCTGGGCAATCGGGGTGGCCATGAACTACCTCGCGCTGCGTGACGAGGCTCCGCCCTGGGGCAGGATGCCCTGGGCCCGGAGCTGCTCGAAGATGGCGGTGAACGTGAGAGGGGTCGGGAGCTCCGAGGGGTCGGGCGGAGTCGCCTTGCGGAAGCAGGAGCGGACGAGGCGG
The DNA here is from genome assembly GCA_045863395.1 of Myxococcales bacterium. Classification (GTDB taxonomy): domain Bacteria; phylum Myxococcota_A; class UBA9042; order JABWCM01; family BTVJ01; genus BTVJ01. The sequence goes on along the minus strand of BTVJ01000060.1, from coordinate 39,334 downwards.
GTCAGGGGGCCTTCGAATTCCCCACGGCTTCCGTCTTCGCCGCCTTGGCTCGGTCCTCGAGCCACTTGCGGTGCTTGGCAGCCATCTCCTCGAAGGCTTCCCGCTCCAGGCGCGCTTGCTTCGGCGTCGGCAAAGGAGTGGGATGGAAAATCCACTTGCTGCTCAGCCGGATGCGGCTGTCCCTCTTTGATGGACTCATGGGCCTCCTCCGTGATCGTCAGCCCCAGGGCAGTATAGTTTCGAAGCATGTGAACGTTCAAGGTGGCGACCCACTCACGAGGATGGGCTCTCTTCCACCGTTCCAGGTTCCGAACCCCGCGAACGCCTGCGGTCTCCGCAGCTCTTCCGCTCGCCGTGCGGCGCGCCAGTTCCTCTGCCTTCGTAAGCGGCGCCATCCAATCCTCGATACTTCCAGGCGGGCAATGGACCACCCACACCCTCGTCAGTACCTTGCCGTTGCCGTTGTCAACACTTACGACCACACGGTGTCGTTTCGCGTGGACCTGGATCTGTGCGAGAATGTCTCCAGGCGATGGGCACGACCCAGTCGGGTGATTGTGAACCAGATCCTCAACTTCCGCATCGATCCAATCGGTATCGAACTCGCAGCTCCACGGATCGTTGTTGGTCGCCCGAAATATCTGCTTGCCCTTCGAGTCGAAGGCGACGACGATTTCGACATCGCTGGAGCAGATCACCCGTTCTACTTGCGTGCGGTTCATGTCAGCCGTAACCGGACCAACAGGTGTCATGTCGCCGCGCATGGCAAAGACGGGGGGAGGAAGATCGTCCTCCCCAGCTTCGTCCGACGACTTCTGGTCCGTGGCAGACATTCGCACCAAGGAATCAGGTTCCTTCCACGAGCGCGTAAGTTCCGGATCGGCGTACTTCCCACCCCGCGGTCCCAGGTAGGGCCCATGGTGCTCTCGACGCCTGCCGACTTCGTCGCTCTCGGATCCACCCCGACCCTTCCGCAGCTCGCGCAAGATGGCCTCGCGGACGATGCGCACGAGCGGGTCCTCTACGGGGTCGGCAGGGGCGGCCGTGCCCTTCGCGAGCGTAGCGATCTCCCTGCGCCGGATGGCCTCGAGCAGCCCACTCTCGTGCAGGAGCCGCGTGAAGGGCCCAGGCTCGCACTTCATGATCACGGGCTCAGGCTCCGAAGTTGGCGGTGACGTGCTTGATCTTCAGTGTCGCCGCATTGCCACCGTTCGTCATGATGGCTCTGAGCCACAGCCCCTCGTTGGCGGCAAACACATAGGAGCCACCGGAGGGAACCACTGTCTTGACGCTCGGAGCGTCGGCGTCGTTGGCGCCGAGCCACGTCACCTCATCTGACGCAGCGACTATCTCTTCAGACACCGTGTCAATGCGCAGTAGCTTGACAGCGATTGTGTTGTCGTCGTCGGGCTCTTGCGGAGCCGTGGCATCCACATGAGCGGATACGTCCACTGAGACGAGCACGCGGCCCGCCGGCTCGCGAATTGGGATGTACACTTGGCCACCTGGATACGTGCCTGGGAAGAATGTGAGACCGAAGATCCCCGACAAGAATTGGTCCGATGGAATCAACACGGCGCTCTCGACAGCCAGCCTCCGCGACGCCTCCAACCGAGTAAGCGCCGCGTCTACCTGCTTGAGCCCTCGCGGGGGCGCCTTGTACCACTCCACACCTTCGGCCGTGTCATGGATCCGGCCCAATGCCCGCAGCGCCGCTTGCACGACCGCTCCCAGCCCGAGCCACGTGTGGTCGCCAGGCAACCCGGCTACAGCCATGAGCGCCCTGGCCTGCGTCGCACTGCTCTGCCCGTCCTGCGTGCGGTCCCAGGCGTGAATCCAGACGACCACAGGGACGCTGCCCAGCCACCCCCCGACGCGCGCGGCCTGAAACCACCCGTCTCCCACCGGCTTCGTGTGCCCCGCGGACCACTCCACGCGCTCGCGGAGCCGCGTCGTCATGGAGACGACCTCCTCGCTCTGCGAGTCGATGTCCCAGGCACGACGCGTGTCCGAGTCCATCGGTCCCGTCACGGCGCGCGCCCAGATGAAGGTCGGCACTCCCACGAACCCCGAGAGGTCCACCTCCGTGTCCTGGCCTGGAAGGGTCGGGTCGTATCGGACCAGGCGCCCCGTCGGCAGGCGCCCGTGGGAGCCACCCGGCACCGTTGTCAGGAGCAGCGCCTCGCCGAGCCCGAGCCTAAAAAACGGCAAGATATCGATGCTCGGCACCGTGAGCACGCCTGAGCCGGGGCCCAGCACGCCTCCCAGGACCCGGCCGAGGTACTCGTAGACGAGGTCCTGGAGGGCATGAAGGTCGCCACGGTCCAGGCGCTCGCCGACCTGTGTGATGAGCTTCTCCATCGTCTACTCCAGGATCTGGCCGAAGGTCAGCTCGGAGAGGCGCAGCTCCGCGCGGTGCGCCTCAGGTCCGAATGGATACAAGTCGCCGGCGGGGAGCAGTGTGGTGCCATCCACCACCCGGAGGTTTCGCACCCGCGCTTCCCCCATGAGCGCTGCGATGTACGGCGCCAGCAGGCGCGGCTCGCCCGGGCCGAGCGCTCGGTAGTGCGCCTCGGCGATGGCCCGGAGCGACTCTTTCGCCGCGTCGGCGTCCGCGCCGGTCTGCAGGTTCAGGAGCAGCTTCTCCTTGACCTGCTGGACCACTGGTGCAACCACGCGCACCCGTCCGCCGCAGGTCCGGTGCCCTGGGTCGTCGAGTGGGTCCGTCGTCGAGCCGTTGACGACGGCCTGAAGCTCGGCGATGGGCCCGGTGTAGACCTCGTCCACCTCGGTGCGCCATGACGCACCCCCGGCCAATGCAACCTCGAGGAAGACCTGGCCCTGCTCCTCGACGGGGAGCCAGCCCTTGGCGACGAGCGCGCCGCCGACGTAGATCCGCGGTTCGGTCTTGGCCGGCCCATCGGACCAGAGCAGGGACTGTCCCCCGGGAGGAGCTGTGCCCTCGTAGGGTAGACCCGGTCGCGCCCACGCGCCCATCCCCGTTCCATCATCGACGATCAGCTCTGCGTAGGCCGGCGCGAACGGCGTCTCGTACACCTTCGCGTGCTGGAGCCGCACACCGTCAGCCGACACGAACGACAGCGCCAGGAGGCGCAGCGCCGCCGCCTGGAGGCCCCCGAGGCTCGACAGGTAGAGCAGACACCGCTGGCGGAAGCTGACGTCGGCCTCGGTGTCGTGCCCCACCAGGGGCTTCTCGTTGATGACCTGGACCTGGAAGCCATCGATCTGGTCAATCGTCCCGGTGGCAGCAGAACCCACCGAGCCGGGCTCGAGCGCCGAGATGGTGACGAGCATAGGGTGGACGGCCACGCCGTCGGCCAGGTCCACAGCACCCACGATGCGGTAGGATCGCCCGGTGACCGAGCTCCGGCAGAGCGCGCCGGCAGGAAGGGTCAGGGCCCCAGCAGGGTTGGCCCGGGTGATCCGGAGGGCCTGTGCCGTGGCGACCGTCGGGCCGAGCCGCTGCGGCCGCAGCTTCCCGGGTGGGAGCTGCGCCGCGCGTTCGTCCAGCTCCTCACCGACGGCGTCCTCGAAGGAGTACGCCCGCACGAACCGCCACTGGCGGAACTCGATCGCCTCCACCTCCTCGCCAACTGCATCGAGGAGGGTGTAGGCGACGCCCCCCTCCGTGACGTCGTCCAAGGGACCGGCGCCGCCAACGACGCGCGCCATCATCCGGTCGCGGGCCTCGGCCTTGGTGCTCGGCGTGTACGAGGAGAGCGGCATGCTTGTCCTTCAGAACGACGAAGGGGCGCCGACCTCTCGGTCTGCGCCCCTTCGTGGGCCTCATCGTGACAGTATATGGCCATTGCAATCGCGATGGCAATGCTACGCCACGGCCGCCAGCACCGTGAAGGCGGTCCCCGTCACCGGGACCACGTCGCACTCCACCAGGATCGCATCGCCCCGGTCTTGTACCCCCGTCCGCTGCACCATCGACACACGCGGGTCCGCAAGTGCCTGCGACCGCACCGACGCTACGGCGGTGGCGACGGCGGTGGTGCGGAGCGAGTCGCCCACCATCGGCTCGACACCGTAGGCCGGCCACGGCGACTCACCGCGCTCCGTGCGCAACCGCACCGACAGCGCCTGCAGGAGGTTGTCGAGCCCAGAGACGACGGCGAGGTCGCTTCCAGCGACGACGAGATCTCCGCTCGGCGAGAGCAGAAGGTCGGTGCGATGATCCGCTGATGGAGGCACTGCTGCGGTCGGGATGATGAGCACGGTCCCGGGTACGAGCTGGGCGCCAGACGCCATGTGATAGGGGTCCGGAAGGCCGTTGGCGACCGCGACATCCGGCCACCGCTCGGCGTCGCCAAGGTAGGCTTGGGCGACGTCGTGCAGGGTCTCGCCTGCCGACAGGACGTGGGTCGTGACCGGACCCGGCGCTGCGGAGTCCGCCCCTGAGCCAGCCATGAGCGCCGCCGACGTCGTGCCTCGGAGCTGGTCGTGGGTCGCCGACGCGCTGCCATCCAGCCTCGAGGCACCGAGCGCTTCGAGCGCCGAGCGCCGAGCATCCCCAAGCGTCTCGAGCGCATCCACGAACGCGCGGCGGCCAGCGGCTGTGGGTACACCGGGGATCGCGGTGTAGGCGTCGTAGGCAGCAAGGGTCGCCTGCTCGGCCACCCGGAACGCGTCCTCTACGACCGCCTGTGGCATGCGCACCGCACGGCTGAGCTCCCCGATGGCGTTGCGCACCTCCGTCATCATCGAGACCCCCGACCAGATGATCCCGCGGAAGGCGTCACCGACGCTGTTCACCTCCTTGGCGTACCTGGTCCCCAGCGCGATGTAGGCCGTGACGCTGTTGACCACCTTGCGCACGTAGTTGGCGACGGAGCGCGCCGCCTCGAAGATGTCGAAGGGGCCCGGCGTGGCGTCTCCATACGCCCGAAGCGTGAGCGTCCAGGCGTAGGAGTGCCGTGACGCGCCGACTTCCCGAACCCAACGTACCTGACCTGGCTCGACGTACACGTCGATGCCTTCCCAGGGCGCGGAGAACACCAGCCGGATCCCGTCCACCGTGCCTTCTGCGTAGGCTCGTTTGATCCGGCTCTGGTAGGAGCGAAGGAACTCCTCGAGCTCCTGGAACAGCTCGGGCCCCGTCCCATAGAGCAGCGCCCCCTGGCGATCCGCGCCGAGACGAGGCGTGAGGCCAGAGCGCCCCGAGAGGGTGATCTCCTCCTCGCGGAGCCCAGACGGTTCGCGGAATGGCTCAGCACTCAGCGTCCAAGTCAGCGTTGTGGCCTCCACCCGGCTCCGGGAGATCGACGACACGAGCGGCAGCTCGATGGCACGCCCGCCGATGTCCCCAAGTCCGGCGGACACCAGACCGGAGAGGGTGGACTCCACCCGGAGCAGGTACTTGACGGGGCGGAATGGGTCGAAGGCCATGGGTCACCTCCTGCGGAGAGTCGGCTGAAACCTCACCCTCGCGGCTCCTTCACATCGGCGACGGCGACCATGACCCACACGAAGGGGCCCGAGATATAGCCGTACTTCCAGTGGTAGTCCTTCTCGCCACCCAACTTCCGGAGTTCGAGCCGAACCATCGTGCCTGGCTTGAACTCCCACTCTTCGTCCTCAGGATCATAGTTCTTCGGCACCAAGATGGTAGCCGTGGTCGGACTGGTAGGCGCTGCCAAGGCGGGCCGATAGACCTCGGTCCCCTCGTTCAGAAGCTGCACGTACACGATGACGCTCTCACTCTTGGAATGCTTCGGCTGAGACATGGAGCACCTCCTGGGTGACATCATCGACGATGACCCGCCTTCCCGTCGTCGGATGCACGTAGCGAGAGGCCGAGTTGCCCTTGTTGACCTTGTTTGCCGCGGGAGACCGTTCACCCATGTATATGGCTTCTGCGATCTGCCTGGGCGTCCAGCCTCGCTTCGCCATCTGATTGCGCCACGTGGTGACCGACTTGTGGGAGCCGAGCTTCCACTGGTCCGGCCTTTGCTCGGGATCGTGCTTGGACACAGAGTCGTGGGGCCCCTTCGGGTCCGGCCTGGACCCCGCCTCGGAACGCTCCTTCGCCTCGCCCTCGTTGCGCTTGAGCGAGATCTTGCGCTCCGGGTCGGCGTACCGCCCTCCTCGCGGCCCTTCGTAGACCACCCCCTCCCGACGGAGCCGCCCACGGTGCCGGTTGTACGGCGTGCCCTTGCCGTCGTCCTTGCCCTTGCCCTTCTCCAACGCGAGCTCCCGCAGGAGACGCGCAAAGGGCCCTTCGATTTGCGCAGGCTGTGGCGGGACCGCCCCCTCCGTGTGGGTCAGCAGATCGAGCATCCCGCTGTCATGCAGGAGCCGGGTGAAGGGGCCCGGCTCCGGTGTGCAGGTGTGGTTCGGAGTGCCCATGTCCGCCATCATATGGCCATGGGCGCCGCGAGGAAAGGGACCATCGGTACGCCGCTCACCGCTCAGTCCGCTGGGGCCGGCACGACACGGACCAGGCGATACATGGAGATCTTGTACTTGCGGTCGCGGCACCGCTCGATCCGCACGTGGAAGCCGCGTCGCTCGTCCCCTCCCCGTCCCTCGCTCGCGCCCGGTGACGCGAACACCTCCTCGACCAGGTCCGTCCGCTGCGTCACGAGGATCCCGAGCTTCGTGCGCCTGCTTCGCTCGGTGCCCGTACCGAGGAACGGTCCGAGCACCGCCTGCCTGTCGCACATCGAGACCAGCCGCTCGCTCCCGACCACCCTGGGGCCGAGCGTCGCCCACCACGCCTCGAGGAAGGAGCGCCACTCGACGACGGTCGGGAAGCCGTTCCGCGACAGCTCCTCGTCCCGGTCATCGGGGTGCGTCACGAAGAGTATGGGACTTCCTTGGGTGCGGGTGGGGAGGACCTGATGCGGGGCCGGACGACGAAGCGGCAGGCTAGACCACTCCGCTCTGGCCCGCTCCCCGCTCCCGTCCGCCCCTCGCGCTGACCCGCGCCGCGCTCGCTCGCTCCCGACCATCCGCCCGCCCCACATCAGTGCGCATTCGTGCGCACGATTCCGCTTGACGGTCCGCGATCAAGTGTGTATCAATGCACACATTGAGTCATACAGCAGTCATGAGGTTATCGGCATCCTGAAGGTGCACGGATGGAGCCTGGACCGCGTGAGCGGATCGCATCACCAGTACCGGCACCCAGAGCGGCCGAACACGGTCACGGTCCCGCACCCGCGCAATACGCTCGGCCGGGGCCTCACGCGGGCCATCTTCAAGCAAGCGGGCATCGACCCACCGTAGGGGGCGGCGGGCAGCGGGCCCCCGCGGGGCAGCTCCCGCACCGCTCCCGCACCGCTCCTCGAGTCACGCGCCACCCTCGCCCCTTCGCCAACGCCCACCTCTGCGCCGCCCACCACGCTGCCGGGCACCCGAACCCCTTGCCCTGGCGCGTCGAGGCAGCACTCCTACGGGTCCACGTCGGCCGGCACCTGCACGGCTGCCGACGCCAGCGGAGGCGTGGCGGGGACCTTGGGCACTGCCGCCGCTGCCGCTGCCGAGTCCGGGGTCTGCGCCCCGGTCGTCACGACGACCTTGAGCGCCTGCGCCCAGGCCGTCAGTGCTTCCACGGCCGCCTTGAGCGCATCGAGCTGCTGGGTGACGGGCGCTGCAAGCGCGGGACGGGCGGTCGCCACCCCACCCCGCGAGATCCGCAGCGTCCCCGTGGGCGGGAGCTGGATGCGCACCTCGGGGGCGACGGCCTGCGTCGCATCGACCGTGACGCGGCCCATCGCGTCGATGGTGACCAGGGAGCCGGCGCGAAGCACGTAGGCGTCTCGCACGCTGGGCTGCGGGAGGCGGTCGGCGTCCGGGGGGGGCTCCGGGGCCTCGGGGAGCAGCGGCACGGCCCGCTCATCGTGGTAGAGTCCGAGGCAGCACACGGCGTCGATGCCGTCGCGCAAGAGGATCAGCGCGCGGGCCCCAGTGACGACGGGAGAAGGTACACTCGCCAGCGGGTCCTCCGAGATAGGGATCCCGACGGCTGAGCGCACCCCACCGCCAGCGCTCAGGAGAGGGACCCCACGCCAGCTCCGGGAGGAGTAGGGGTCCCAGCAGTCGACGACCGGAGCACCGAGAGCCGAGCGCTGGCGACGCACGTGGACCTCGATCACGTTCAGGTCGCGCTTGAGCGGCGCGGTCCGGCCCATCTGTCACTCCTTCGCCTTCAGCATTTTGCCTGCCTTTGGTTCCGTGCCAGGGATGGAAGTGAGAAACGTTCCGATCAGCAGCTCCAGTGCACCAGCGTTGGCCAGATGGAGCACGGCATGCTCGAAGGCTACATCCGTGCGAGCCACGCGCCGCCCCTTCGGCTCCACGCGAATGCTGTGAGTCACCGCTCGGATGTAGCCGTGGAATCGACCGTCGGACTGCACCTTGGATGGCCCCGTGAGCACGGGCGCACTCAGGGACAGATCAACTGCGAAGGTCTGTCCCGCCTGGAGGTCCGTGTTGAACCGCCCGCTGAACCTGCCCTCACCGCGCTGCTCTCCTCCGACCTGTTGCGTCAGCGCCAGGTAGGCGATGGACTTTACGTAGGCCATGTGCGGGGGCGCCGCCTCGGTCGCGGGCGGGATGTATGGCCACCGCACCTCCAGCGGGCGGTAGCCGTGCTTCGCCACACCCTCCCTGTCGATGATCGGCAGGTCGAGCTCTTGCATGAACCGTGCTGCGGGCACCATACCCAGCAGCGGGTCGATGACAACGGCTGTGGCACGGCGCTGCTCAGACCAGGTCCACGACAGCCGCTCGATGTCGGTGAGGGGAATGTGGGTGAACCCGGAGTCTCCATCGTGGGCCCACGTCGGGTCCTTGAAGAGCGTCGGATCGATGTCCGCCGGATTCTTGGGGACCTCGGACAGCGAGAACACACGGACGGGCCGCATGCGGTACACGAGTGTCGGATTGCGCTTGAGCGCGGCTCCAAGTCCGCGCGCCACTTGACGCCGCGGGATGGTGCGTGCCTTCTCGATGTCTATCTTGGCCGCCTTGGGATCGTACTTGCTGCCTGTGAGCTTGCCATAGCTGAACGGGATTGGCGAAGGCTGAAGGGCTTCCGACGTTGTCAGATCTGGCGGGGGCGGTGGTGACACGAAGGTCCCGAAGGCCTCGAGCGACGGGAACAGCTCCACCAAGGCGCCGTCGACGCCCCAGGTCCCCGCGATGAGGTCCCGAACCGATGTCGCGGTGTCACCAAGCCCACGCCCGGCGGCAAAACCACGCCAGTACCGCGCCGGCACCGCCTCGACGACGCGCGTCGGCGCGAAGGTCTTGCCGGTGGCCTCGTCATGGGCTACCTGGATCGCCTGACCCAAGGGGAGGCCGCCCAAGGTTGGTGGGAGATACATGATCTGCAACGTCTGGAGCAGACTCTGGAGCGCGACACCCGGCGCCGTCTCCGCCAGAGACGTGAACGTCTCGATCAACGCCCCCCACGTCGTCGCGTCGACCAGGCTCATCCGCATGGGGTCGGGCGTCAACCCCTGCCCGACCTGGACCACCACGTTCGCGCAGTCGTCCAGCCACGACACGGCCTGCACCTCCACCGTCGCGCTCTGGATCGCCCCGCCGACCACCTCCAACCGCGGCGTCGTCGTCTGCACTCGCCCCCACCAGAGCGCTGCCCCAGCGGCCCCGCGAATCACCAGCCAGTCTCCCGGCTTCGGCAAGTGCCGCGGCCAGTCGGACATCGGCATCTGGAGTGTCAAGCTCGCTTGCCCCCAGGGCGCGGTGGTCGATGCGCTCCAAGAGACCGCCTGCACCCAATCAGTGACATCGTCCAGACCTCCGAGAGGGGCCTCGTCGGGGTGAGAGTGGATCTCGACGCGGAGACTCTCGGGGGTGCTACGGGGCTGTGGCAGGTCGGGGATCATGGGTTCGTCATGCCCCGAATCTCATCCGCTATCTCGTCCATCTTCGTGAGGAGGCCCTTTATCCAGCCCTCGCTGAGCGTCGCACCGATTTCGTCGAGCTTGGTCACCATCATGTTCTGGAGCCGAAGAGCTTCGGAGGCATTGTCATGGGTCATGCCGTTGATTCGCGCCGCGTCGTAGCCCGCTTGTTGGGCGGCCAGCTTGGGGGTGCGAGCGTACATTCCAGCGACGCCGTCCGGCGGAGACACCGCGGAGAGTCCCTTCGCGAGCGCCTCTGCCTCACTGATGGGAGCACCCATGTCTGCATACGCCATCTCGGCCGCGATCCCACCGCCAATCGCCTTGTTGATGGCGAGCGGATCCATTGTATCTATGACCTTCATCGCCCCCTTGAGCGACTTGCCCTGGGCCAGCGCGTGGGCGAGCACCTTCGCCTCAGCGTAACCAGCGAACCCGGACGTGAGCTGCTTACGCGCTCCGCCGGCCACCCCTGCGAGTCCAGCCACGTACCGCGGCAATCGCAGCCCGGCCTCCGAAAGCCCAGGGCTCGCAGCCATGCTGGCGAGCGCGGTCTCATACCGACCCATGTCGGACGTGATGCCCTGCTGCCCGAGCGTTTGTGCCGCACCTGTCAGCGTCGACACAAACTCGTCTGCCTTGGAGCCGTAGAGCCCCTGGCTCTTGGCAAGCCCCAGCACAGTCGTCACGCTGCCTCCGCGTCCCCCAGCGCCACGCGCACGGAGACCCTCGTAGCCAGCGATGGCACCCATGGACGCGCCAGTTCGCAGTAGCGCGTAGATGTTGGCCTTGCGTCCGCGGTGTCCGACCGCCTGCGCGTATGCGAGCCCCTGGGCCGCTGCTTCCTCGGGGCCGAAGCCGTACTTTGCCGCAGTGGCCAGGTCGACGCCGAAGCCCATGTGCGACGCGAGGGTGGTCTGGCGCTCGATGCCGGCCTTGCGCTGCGCAAGCTGGATGCGCTGGCTGAACGCGCTTGCCGCAACGTTTGCTATATGCTCCTTTTCTTTACCGAACAAATTGGCGATGGATATAGCAATATTGCCAAGTACCGACCCGATAGCACCTCCGGCGGTGGTGCCGAGTCCGGGGATGATCGATCCAAGGTACATGCCTCCTGCGGTCAATCCACCCGCTACCATGGAGCCAGCGCCTTGAATCTTCGCTGCCTGCATCGCTCCGTGAGCCCTGATAGCCTCGGGTACGCTTGTTGCGTAGCTCTCGCCGAGGCCCGCCTGTGCGATGCCCGAACCCGCACTGATCACGCTGTGAGCGAACAAGGAGCCACCACCGATGGCCGCCATCGCAAGCCGCTGGCTCCGGCTCGTACCCGACGGTTCGCCGCCTCCCCGCCCCGGCCCAGGCCCAGGCCCTCCGCCCGGCCCTCCGCCCGGCCCCGGCCCTCCGCCCGGCCCCGGCCCTCCGCCCGGCCCCGGCCCAGGCCCAGGCCCAGGCCCAGGCCCAGGCCCTCCTCCCCCTCCCGCCGCACCGCGGTTGCCCCCACCTGGCCTCGACCCGGCCCCACCCGGCGGCGCACCGGGCCCGGCCCCGGGGGCGCCAGCGCCTCCACCGCCGCCTCCACCGCCGCCCGGCCCCGCGCCGCCATCTCCCCCACCAGGTGGCGACGCTGCTCCGCCTGCCGGCGCTCCGACGCCCCCGCCCGCACCTCCGCCGCGTCCGCGGCCCAAGATGTGCCCGCCACGCTGGATGATGCGGTCGAGCTTCGCCTGGAGTTTGTCGAGCTTCCGATGCGCCGCGTCGGTGAGCGCGTCGACCTCGATGACTGTACGGTGAGCTTCCGTGGACACGGTCTACTCGTCCTCCGCCATGACTCTAGCCATGGCCTCCCTCTCCCAGGCATCGACCACCGGGTCGCCGGTGACGAGGGCCCCCGTCTCGTCGCGAGAGACGAGGTGGTTCTGGAGCACCTGCCACTGCTTCTCGGGCAGACGCAACAGCCCCAGGGTCAGGGTGTCAGCCGGCGCGAGATCAGCCTGCGTCGGGTCGCTTGGACACGGCCGCACCGGCGGCCGTGTCCAGCGGGCGTACCACCACGTCGGTCCGGCGCGCAGCCTCCGCGCCCTCTCCGTCGCCGCGGCGAAAGTAGCCACGTTCGTGGTCCTCCAGGGCCAGGTAGACCTCGGCCAGCAGGTCGTCGTCCTCTTGGAGCCACCGCAGCAGCCATTCGGGCGGCTCCTGGAGCTGCAGCGTGCATACGGCGAGCTGGTAGGCGCGCGATTGCAGCGCCGGGGGCAGGGTCCCCCACGGCGCCCGGGCGAGCTTCGCGCAGAGCACGCCGAGCTGGATGCGCCCTTCGCCGCCGAGGATGACCGAGGTGACGGTGCCTTCGTGCCAGCGGCCCTCGGGGTCCCGATAGCGGATCGCGATGGAACGAGAACGGGGCACGAGCGGGGTCTCCGTCGCGCCCGTCTCAGCGACCGCCGCCTCCCGAGCGAGCCCGGTCAGGTCGAGGACGCGCTGAGGTTCGTGGCGCGCCGGGGCGCCGCCTGTCGTCTGTGTCAGCATCAGGACTCCTGCTCGTCGTAGATGCGACGCGCCACGAACGTGGCGTTGGTGGCGTACAGGCCGGCCCGGTCGAGGGAGAGCTGCCTCGAGTTGGCCTTGACGCCGGTGACCCGGTCGATAGGGGCGTTGCCCACGACGTCGTAGACCATGAGGTCCATGGGCGGGAAGTTGATGACGTCGGCGGTCTCTCCGCGAGGCCAGATCCCCATCGCCTGCGCCGACTTCTTCAGAATCCGGATGGCCCTGACCGAGACCGTCACGGTCCGCCGGTTGGGCTCATGCTCGACCACGTCGATCTCGCCGAGGACCTCCACCGGGAGCTGGTCGATGGTCTCCGTGATGTCGACGCCCGTCGCCCACCCCACCTCCTGGTTGTTGATGAGCACCTTGGCGCGCGCGCCGCTCACCGCTCGCTGCAGAGCCATCTCACACCTCCCTTACGCGGCCTGGGCGATCCGCACGATCCCGAGCGTGATCGGGATGAAGTTGATGGGCTCGGTGACCGCGACGGCGACGACGAGATCGAAGCGGTCTCCCTTGTCGATGACGTCGACGCTGGCCTTGTCGTAGGCCTTGATGGTGCCGTCGAGCACCATCTCCTCGAGCACGGACAGGGCCGTGGCCTTGATGCGCGTCGCGGTCCCCGCAATGGCCGGATCGCCGATGCGCACGTCCAACCGCGCGCGCAGCGCGCGGATCGCCAGGCAGGCGGACTCGACGGAGGACCCCTCGACGAGGACCGGGTTGTCGTCCTGGAGGTGGGTCGTCACCGAGCGCAGCACCCGCAACCCACGGGGGTGCCGCTCGACGGCGATGAGTCCCGCCTTGATGACGGCCTCGCGGTCTCGGAAAGCATCCCAGGAGCTGTGGTTGCGCACGTCGAGCACGTTCGGGCGCTTGCGAGTCAGCGGCGTCCCGCCCGGCGTGCTCGCCTGGATACCGGCGAGCATGAGCGCGAGGTGGGCCGGGTCGATCCACACCAGGTCACCGTCTGGGTGATCCACCTGGGCCTCCTGGCCCACGATGCCCCAGACGAGGAAGGCGTCGAGGTTTCGAGCCCGCGTCCCGAGCTGGGCGAGCGTCTCGTTGGTCGCAGCGCCGACCCATGCCTGGCACTCCAGCTCGCCGTCACCGGCCATGTACTTGCAGTGCGCGCTCGCCTTGGCGTGCACGGTCGCATCGCCCGACAGGGGCACGATGATGTTGACGTCGCGGGTACGGAGCGCCGTGAAGGCGGCGTCCCATGCCGTCCCGTTCGGGGTGGTCCTGGTCCCACCGGCGCAGTAGACCAGCGACACCTCAGCCGGACGCGCCACCGCGTTGGAGGCCCGGGTCACCTCCGCCAACGACGAACCGGCCAGGTCGGCGATGAGCGCCCACAGGTGCGCCGTGACCGTCCGGGCGAAGGCAGGCCCCTCCTGCGGCTCGTCCACGATGGACCCGACCGCGAGCTCATCGAGCTCATCGAGCGGAATCGCCGCAGCCCGCGCGGTGCGGAGGTCGGCGTGGTAGCCGCGGTGGGTGAACGCGTTGATGCGGTCGGCCGCTGCTTGCGCGGTGGGGTAGTCGGCCTTCACGAGGGCGAAGGCATTCCACTCCATGCGGATCGGGTCCGTGTACGCCCCGCCGCCACCCTCGATGGGCTCATTCGTCACGGTGAGCGAGGCGTCGATGTACGCGTGCGCCGTGGTCTTGGGCGCCATGTCACCGTTGATCCACGTGAGCGTCTCCGAACCAACGGTGCCGGTGGCCTTGCGCGTGCCAGTCACCGTGACTCCCAGGATCACGTCATCGGTGTTGCTCGTCAGCTCGAGCGGGGTGAATGTGATCGCGCCGTCGAAGGCCAGAGAGTCATTCGAGACCTGGCCAGGAGTCGACGGCACGTCCACCGTCTGGCGGACCGTCAGAGTCCCGCCGGTGACTTCGAGCGTCACGTCCATGGTGCTTGGGTGACCGCCATCGTACCAGACGTCCATCACGGGCAGGTACCCGACGGATGCGAACGTCTCGGTAGGCATTCCGGGGCGCGCCAGCGTCACATCGAGGGCATCGGGGTTGGTCTGCCCCTCGACGGCGCGCACCCAGAGCTTGTTCCCACGGGGGCCCCAGGCGCGCGATCTGACGACGACGCTTGGCGCACCATCATCGTCCATCAGGGTCGCCTGCGCCTGCGTCGTGGCCGTCGGAGAGACCAGCACCACCGCACCAGGCGAGCCCTGCACCTTGGCGTCGCGGGCCGCTTCGTACAGGAGCCGGCCCATCAGTCGCACCTCCCGGTCGTCGGGCGCGAGCGCCACGAGCCCCGACCGGGACGTGGCCACGACCGGTGCGGCCTGCGGGAGGAAGTCGATGTCGGCGAGCACGGCGATGACACCCACCTCCGGGGTGAGCGCGTTGAGCGCGGACGCGTCGATGCGCCCGGGGATGCCCGGCGCACGCCGGATGGAGCCGTTGATCATGATGCCGCCTGCCATCTCTTCCTCCTATAGGGTCACGCCGCCGCCCACCGGGGCCGCGCGCACTCTCCATGGCTTGCCTGGGTCCACGTCGAAGGTCCCCAGCACGGGCTTGCTGATGGCCACCCAGCGCTGAGTGCGCACATAGATGCCCAGGTCCTCCGGCATCAGGTCGCGCTCGGGCTGGATGTCACCACCACCGGCGTAGTCGAGCGACTCATAGCCAACCTCGATGAACCACTTGAAGGCGCTGACCAGGATGCTCCTCACGACGACATGCAGCGCCCGCAGCAGCTCCTGGTGCTGAGCATAGATGGTCACGACCGCCGTCTCCTTGAGCGCCATCTCGATCTGCTCGCGTCCATCCACGATGCCGCCCGAGTAGGCCAGGCAGTCCTTCTCGAGGGGCTCCTCCAGGAGCTGCACGACCACCACCGGTGGCGGCTCGGCGCCAGGGGCCCACGCCGCCCGGAAGCTCACAGCATCCGGAGCTCCTCCGGGGGCCAGCTTCCCGTGCCACTCATCGAGCAGGCCCTCCTCGATGGGCATGTGGGCGAACAGCGCACGGAACGCGGCCCCGTCAGCGGCGAGCCGCGCCCATCCGTCTTGCAGCGCCAGCAGGGTGAACATGTCGAACATCTAGGACACCATCGCTACGATCTGTGGGACTCTGGCCAGGACGCGGCGGGCCAGGTGATGACCCTTGAGGCCCGGGTGCATCCATGGCTTGCCGCCCTCGGACATGCGGCGCCAGGTCATGAAGGGCGAGTTCTGAGTCGCCCGCGCGTAGGTCTTCTCGTACCGGATGAGACCCACAAGGCGAGCGGGAGCGCCGACTCCCAGGCGCCCGCCCCACGCTACGCGTGCACCGGATCGCGCGAAGTAATCGCTCCGGCCGTGCGCGCGGATGAACCGCCTCACCGCGTCGATGTCGATGCGGCTGCCGCTGGGAGCTAGCGCCTTCGCTGCCTTGGCGGTCTCTGCACCGCCGAGAGCGCGCACGTCCGCCAACGAGTAGCCGAAGGGCACGTTCAAGTAGAGCCCCTTCTTGCCCTGCTTGAGGCTCTTGGTGCCCGCCTTGAGCACGAACCGGCGGATGTCGTAGGGCCCCTCCGTACCCACGCCGCCAGCGCCCATGCCCTGCTCGGCCATGTTGGGGCGCGTCCCCTTCAGCTCGATTCGGACGTGGCGGTCGGTGGCCTCCTGGAGCACGATGTTCTTCTTGTACACGCCCCGAAAGCTCCGCAGCGCAGCGTCCGCCTCGGCCTTCCAGTCACGCTGGATGACCTGCCCGATGGCGCGCATGCGCTGGCGCCGGTCCGAAGGTCGCAGCCCGGCGATTGCGACCAGATCGATGCGGGGCGCTGCCATCAGCCTTCCCCCAGGAAGTCGAACCAGCAGTCGGCATGCACCGGTAGATTCACCACCTCGGCGACTCCCTTGGTCTTGACGACCGTGTCCCGGAAGCCATACGGATTGCTCCGCACCACGTAGACCGGGTGGGCGTAGTAGTGCATCGCATACTGCGCACCGGCCTCCGGCGCGGTTCCGAGCGCATCTCCTGGCGTCCAGTCGATGCTCCCAGCCTGCGTCACGAAGAAGTCCACGTCCTGGCGCAGTACGACCGGGTGCCCCTGCAGATCGACGACGAGGACGCCGTCGGCGCTCGCCTTGGCCGCGTACAGCACGCCTACGGTGACGTCCTCGCGGGTCTCCGGGTTGTCCACCGTGCCGAGAGCCAGAGTCCGAGTCACGACCGGATAGCGAAGAGACTCGACGGTCGCCTTGCGGGTCCGCACCTCCGTGTACACGAGGACGCTGTCGAGCACCGTGAAGCGGTCGAGGAAGGTCGGCATGTGCTCGGGCAGCAGCGTGAGCCGAACCATTCCGTGGGCGAGATCTCCGTAGAGAGCGAACCGCTCGGGTTTCGTGTCGGCGCTCGACACGATCCCCGGCACGACCTGAGCCGAGTGATAGATGCGCCCCAGGCCCTTACAGCCCGGGCAGTCCGTGCGCTTCTCCCGCGTGCCTCCGGTGATGCCGCCCGCAGTGAGCAGCCGCCCGCAGGGGCACTCTGCCGCCATCTCCCAGCGCAACCGCAGGCCCTTTGCCCAGAGCTCCTTCCTGAGCTCGACGGGCGCGAAGTCAACGCGCGGCTCCAGCTTCTTCGGCTTGAGGCCCGGCAGGAGCATCACATCACCGCCATGTTGAGAGGGCGGTAGCGCCGCCGGATGGCCTTCAGCGTCATCTTCAGCCGGTCCTGATACTGGCCAGACCTGGCCCCGTAGCCGCTGTTCGTCGCGGAGCTGGTGGTGTTGATGGTCGAGCCCAACCCGTCGATGGAGACGGACTTGCTGGCGATGCCCGCGCCAACGATCAAGTCGCCGGCCGTGTCGAGTGGCAGCAGCGCGGCGACGAGCCCGATGGCATCGATGATCTCCGCCGGCACCGGGTGCTCCTCACCGTCGTAGCCCGCCTTGTACGAGACCCGCCACCACCCTGGGGTGTAGGACCGGTTGGTCAGGGCCCCGCCACCGAACAACAGCGCCGAGCCAGAGAAGGACCACGACGCGATGCCGTCAGGGCCAGGCATGATCTGTATCTGACCGGCCAGAGGCGTCGCCACCTGTGCCCACGACAGGGGGAGCTCCGTCTCTGGGAAGTTCCCGAAGCGCACCGCCAACTTGGTGACCTCCCGAACGGGGCGCTGATTGAGGTGCAGCAGGTAGAAGCCCTCGAAGTCGGAGTCCTGGAGGTCCTTCCGCTCATCGTTGACCTGCACGATATCATGCAGCACGAGGTCCAGCTCCGCCTCCAGGACCCCAACGGCACCTGCAATCGCGTGCTCGAACAGCTCGTCCGGGTATGGGTCCCGGTTGTCGTCCGTCAGGTCGATGCCGACGAGGAAGCGGCGCTTGAGCCAATCAGGTGTGAGGACTTCGGTCAGCGCCACGAGCAGACCCTCCTCGGCTCAGACCGGCAGCGCAGCGTACTTGACACGCACAGCGGTGCCGTCGTCGACGCCGGAGTGCAGGTGCAGGACCCGCGGGGCCGCCGGGTTGATGTAGAACCGCCCGGCCTGCACGTCCAGACCGCCACCCGCCCCCTGAGCGACCGCCGTGGGCAATCCGAAGCGGGCGTTCGACGTGGACAGCAGCACCGAGGTGGTCCCGCCCGACGTCGTGCGGATCGTCAGCGCAGCCTCGCCGTCGTCCACTTCGACGCCAGAGAGCCCCTCGATGACCGCCTTGGCTTCCTCAGCGGTGACTGCGTCGATGTCCGCGACGTTGCCGGTCCCCTCCGCATCCGGAGGGTCGAGCACCGCCTTGGCGGCGCCGCCGAACTCCAACAAGGCATCGCTGCCACGGTGGCCGGTGGTGAAGCGGGGAGCCCCCTCGTGGAGGTCAACGACCACGGTGGCGTCGTAGGCGCCGTCGCAGATCTCGACCACCTCCTCAGCGGTGACGGCGTCGATGTCCGCGACGTTGCCAGTCCCGGTCTCCGGGTCGGTGGCGAACCCCAGCGCTGCGTTGGCCGACCCGCCGGTGACCTCCACCGCGGCGGACGTCCCCCGTCGGTCGGTCGTGATCGTCACGGCCCCTGCGTCATCGGCCGCTGAGGCCCCTTCGAGTGCGGCGCTGATCCGCGCTGCGACCTCGACGGCAGATGCGGCGGCCAGGTCGGCCGCCGACCCGGTCCCGGCGGTGGGCGTCCATCCGATGGTCGCTGCCAGCGTCCCGGCGACTGCGACGGCGGACCCTGACCCGTAGGTGGGCGACTGCACCCGGATGGTGTCGTCGCTCCCCACGAGCACCTCGACGTCATCGACAGCACCAACGATCTTCGCCGCGACCTCGTTGGCGGTAGCGACGGCAGGGTCGCCGAAGTCACCGTTGACGTAGTTCACCTCGATCGGGGCTCCGCCATCGACCGCGACTGTCAGGGTGCCGCCGCCGGTGAGGTCCCACGGGCCAGGGGCTGAGAGCGCGAGCCCCTGAGTCCCCTCGAACACGACTGTCTGTGCTGCCCCGTCGTTGACCTTGACGGTCAGAGAGTCTCCAGGGATCAGGGCGTAGGGCTCGGCCCCTGACGTAACCTCGGCCGGGCCGGCAGTGAACGTGGCCGTCTGGGGGGCGCCGCCGTCGACTGCCAGGGTCAGCGTGTCGTCAGGCTCCAAGTCATAGGGCGGCGCCTCCGCCGCGACGCTCTGAGCAGCAGTCGCGGTGAACGTCGCGCTCTGCGCGGCGGCGCCGTTGACCGAGAGGACGACCTGGTCCCCTGGCTCCAGGTCGAGCGGGAAGGCGTTGCCGACGAGCTCGGCCGGAACGCCCGCCGCCGTGGGCATCGCCAGGTGCTCATCGAGCCGTGCTCCGGCGATCTCGGCCATGACCGGTCCGAGGGGCGTGCGGGTCAGGGTGACGGCCCCATCGACGGCGCCGAGTGTCTCCGACGTGGGGGCCCGCGCATTGTCCCGCGCCGACTCCAGGTAGCGGATGCGCTCGAAGGGCTGCAGCGCCCGGTTGACCGCGCTGGTATCGTCGCCGTGCGCGGCCTGCTGCTGAGTCAGTGAGTTGAGCTGTGGCACGGGTCAGCCTCCTACGCTGGCATCGCCGCGTACTTCACCGTCACGAGAGTGCCGTCGACCGTGCCGACCGGCAGGCGGACCTGGGTGGACTCGGCGGGGGAGACGTAGAACCGCCCCGCTGGCACGGAGATCTCGCCGCCGCTCTCCTCGCCCTGCGCCTCGCCCTCCAGGCCGAAGGCCGCGTCGGACGCCTCGCCCACTGCGAGCGTGGCATCTGGGCCCGTCGAGACGGTCGCGATGGACAGGTGGTCGGCGTCGGCATCCACTACGACGCCGGAGATCTCGTCCTCGATGACCGCCTTGGCCTCGTCAGCCGTGACCGCGGACAGGTCAGCGACGTTGCCCACGCCGGCGGAGTCGACCCAGCCCACCTCTGCGAGGAAGGCTGCGCCGACGAGCTCCAGGCTCGCGCCCGTGCCGAAGCGGTACGTGGTCAGCACGGGCCCCGTCTCGCCCTGCGCCACGAACGCGACACCGTCGAGCGCGTCGTCGAAGATGGCTTCGATTTCCTCGGCGGACACCGCCTCCAGGTTGTCGACGACACCGGAGCCGAGCGTCACCTGGAACGCGAACGTGTCGGCCGCGGTCCCGCCCGTGACGGTCACCTCCCCGTCCGCACCGTAGATGTTGCCCTGCACGCGGGGCTTGTTGTTGATGATGGCCACGGTCCCAGACAGGCCCACGGCGTCCGCCAGGACGGCCGCAACCTCTGCTGCGTCCGCAGCGGAAGCGTCCTCCGCGAACCCCTCGCCGGCGACCAGCTCCGTCGCGAACTGGAGCACGGCGTTCGCCGTCCCGCCCGTGACCTCGATGGTCTGGCCGGTGCCAGCGCGGTCCGTGGTGATGCGCACGGCCTCGGTCTCCGTGACTTCTGCGGTCGCGTCCTCCAGCACGACGTTGAGCGCATCTGCGACCTCCGCCGCGCTCACCGCGTCGATGTTGGCAACGTTGCCCGTGCCGACGGCCGGCGTGGCGGAGAACCCGAGCATCGTCGCCGTCGCCCCTGCGGACACCTCGATGCTGGAGCCGGTGCCGCGCGTGTCGGACGTGATCGCCATCACCCCGCCCATCGACGCCGCGGCCGATGCGCCCGTCAAGATCGCGTCCAGGCGGGCTGCGACCTCGCTGGACGTCGCCGCGGCGATGTCCGCCGCGAAGCCCGTCCCGGCCGTCGGCGTGAAGGACAGCGTCGCGGCGAAGGTCCCTCCCACGGCGACGGCAGACGATGAGCCCTCGGTGCCGGAGAACACACGGACCTTCGTATCGCCGTCTACCGTCTGAACGAACCACGCCGACCCCATGAAGGACGGGTGCGCCCCGATCTTCGCCGCGATCTCGACGGCGGTCGCGGCGCTGGCGTCCACGAAGTCCTCGTTCGCGAACGTCACGGTGACATCACCCGGCCCACCCGGCTCGGCGCCGTTGCGTGTGAAGATGAGCGTGCCACCACCACTCAGGTTCCACGTCGGGCCAGCAGCCGACGTGGCGTAGCCAGCGGTCCCGCCGAAGCTCACCGTCTGGGCCTCTCCGCCATCGACGCTGACATTGAGCGTCATGCCGGACTCGAAGGTGTGCGGGCCCGTGTTCGGCGATGTCTTGACCGCGGCAGTCGCGGCGAACAACGCGGTGCGCTCGACGCCGTTCTCCTCCAGGACGATGGACTGCCCGGGCTCCAGGTCGAAGGGGCCCATGGCGCCGCTGGTGCGGACAGCCGGGGTGGCGTTGAAGGTCGCGGTGATCGGCACGACACCGCCGTCGACGACGAACTCCACCGTGCCTCCGGGCGTCACATCCCAGGGGCCCTCGGTCTCCGTCTCGGCGTAGCCAGGGAGCGCCGCGATCTCGACCGTGACGGGGTCACCGCCGTTGACGGTCACGTCCACGGTGGCCGCCCCCTCACCGCTCAAGTCGTAGGGCCCGGCGCCACCCTCGGTGTTGGCACGCTCGCCCTCCAGCGTCGCCGTCTGCAGAGCCTCGCCATCCACGATGAGCCCGAGGCTGGCCGAAGCGTAGATGGCCTCGCCGGGAGTGCCCGTCAGGTCGAGCGGGTAGTCAGCGCCAACCAACACCGCAGGGGTCCCACCCAGCGGCGCTGCGAGACACTCCACCAGCGCCGTGCCATCGATCTCGACCTGCACGGGACCCATGGGGCGAGAACTCAGCGTCACGGCCTCGTCCGTCGCCTCCAATGCCTCCACGGTAGGCGACGCAAGCGACTCCCGCATGACCTCCGAGAGGCGCAGTCGCTCGTAGTACTGGAACTCCCGCGCCGTCGGGTCCGCGAAGTCAGCCCGAGCGGCTTGCTCTTTGGTGATGGGGTCCATCGTCTGCTCCTACCTGCCACCGCGACGCGACGTCGCCGGCTCATTGACGCTCCGCGCGGGATGGACCGGCTCTTCGTAGTTCGGGTGGGCGCGCATCGCATCAGTGGCTGCGGCGCTTGGCGGCGCGACGAGGTATCCCTCAGCGTCGAGGTCATAGACCTCGGTGCCGAGGAGCACCTTCACGCTCCGCAACGTCTTGTGCCGCCACCGCTCCATGTCACCCTTCCGGCTCAGACTCTCAGAGACACGACGTCTCAGAGCGTCAGGGACACGTTGTCCATGATGTCGTTCTTCTCGGGCACCATGACGTCCAGGGCCCCGAACAGAAGCAGGAGGAAGGGCACGGTCGTCTGCACCTGCGCCAGCGGGCGCCGCGTGAAGTCGAGCAGCTTGTTCCAGCGCATCACGTCGGGGGTGAGCTGCACCGAGAACACCCGGCTCGTGTTGGGGATGACGGCGTTCGTGTCCTCGATGCGCGTGCCACCGCCGGCGCCACTCGTGTTCCGCGAGAAGTAGCCGCACCAGGATGCCGCGCTGGCGCTGGCGGCGTTCTTCGGCGACCGGAACAGCCGGTAGAACCGGATGGAGTTGTCCCCGCTCGTCGGCGCGCCGGAGTCGTCGACGTCGAGACGGAACTTCCCGCCGGCACCGATGGAAGCGGCCGCTCCGAGCGTGATGGGCGCGCTCACCCCCTTGTCGCCGACGGCCACGAGGACGTACCAGTAGTCGCCGGCGTCGCCCGCCGTGAACAGGGGGTTGCTGCCCGCCACGACCGACGGGGTGAGCATGCCCAGGTTCAGCGTGGGCGCCTTGGCCCCCAACGCCTGCGTGTTGGGCTGCCGCGGCGGCGCCATCAGCGGGACCGGGAGCACGCGGACACGCCCCGTGGGACCGTTGATGTAGATCTCCGAGTTCCCGAAGGAGACCACCTGCGCCCCGTTGGCCGAGGCCATCTCCGTGTGCCGACCGTAGGACGTGGCGATCTGCGAGAGCGCAGAGAAGACGGCCGGCTCGACGAACACGTGGGTGGGGAAGCCGAAGTTGGGGCTGGCGCCGGTCATGGCGAGCCGCTCCATCAGCTCCTGCGGGCTGGTCGGCGCGCCACGCTTGTCCTTGTAGTTGTTGGGGGCCCCGGAGCGGATCTGCTTGTAGAGGCCGTCGAAGTGGAGCGGGCTCAGGTCGGAGTCGGCGCTGAACAGCGCCCTCTCCAGCTTGCCGAGGATGGCCGCCGTGCCGTTGAGCGTGCGCTGCGCCAGGGCAGAGCGGTTGGGGCCCGTGATGCCCACCATGGTCGCCACGTCTGTCAGCTCGATGTGCTCGGCCAGGTACTTGATCTGCACGACGCGCCGCTTGTACTCGGCCTCGCTCAGGGGCCCGACGCCGCCCTCGGCGATGAACGGGTCGAGGTCCATCATGCCGTGCTGATTGACCCGGTTGCTCTCGTGCAGCGTCGAGGTGACGTCGTTCTTCGCGAGGAGCTTCCAGAACACGATGTGGTCCAGGGTGAACGTCGCCGAGTCGAGCGTGCCCTGGATGGACTGCGGCACGAGCGGCGCCAGGTCGCCCGTGTAGCCGACGCCCTGCTGGGGGTAGCCGACCGAGCCCTTCTGGAAGTCGCCAGCCGCGTTCGCCCGCAGCGCCTTGTTCAGATCGCGCAGCTCGCCGATGTTGAGCTGCGCGTTCTGGATGTCCGACAGGATGCCAAGGTCTGCCATGATGTGTCGCTCCTTCTCCTCGCCGATGGGCGGCCGCGCCCTCGGAACGTGTTGCGTCAGCCGACCGTGATACCGAAGCTGGCGGCGATCTCAGCGGGATCGCCGTGGGAGTCGAGCAGCGCCACCGCCGAGGCGAGCTGACGCCTGCGGTCCATGGTGGTCGAAGGGTTCTGCATCTCGCCCATCGCCTTCTGCAGGACCGCTGCGTGGGTGCTCTTTGCGGGCCCCGTCGGCGTCTCCCCAGGCGCCGGGACCGCAGTGGTCAGCCCCGTCACGGAGCGAAGCGGAACCGGCTGGCTCAGCGCCTTGAGGATGGTGTCGAGCTTCGCGTCCTGGGCGGCCAGGCGCTCACCCTGCTCGGTCAGCGCCTTCGCCATCGCCTGGTTGAGCTGCCCCAGCGCCAGGTACCCGCCGGCGAGGGTGCGGTGCTGGTCGCCCACCTGCTGGAGGATGGCGTCGGCTCCCTTGGCGAAGACGTCCACGGCCTTGCTCATGTCGCCGCCCGAGACGTCCTTGGGCGCCTGGCTGACATCGGCCGGCTGCGGCGAAGCCGCGGGGCTTCCATCCATGCTCTTGCGAAGCTGGTTGGTCGCGGCGTCCACGGCCTTGAACAGCTCGTCGCTCACGGGGCTCGAAGGCGCCGGAGCCTCGTCGTTCTCGATGGCCCCGGCGGCCACCTGGGCCCCGACCATCCGGTCGATCTCGACGGTCGCGATCTTGGCGTCCGTCAGACTCTTGCGCAGCTCGCTCGCCTTCATCTCTCTCCCTCGCGTCAGGCGTCCATCCGGGTGCGGAGGTCCGCGATCAAGCTCTGGCCCTGAGACCAGGAGAGCTGCGGCAACTGCCGCAGCACCCGGGTCACGAGCAGGTCATCGTTCGTGAGCTCCTCGAGGAGCCTCGGGTCGAACCCTTGCATGCTCTGGGGGACGAGGGCTGCGAGGCCGCCGGTCACGACCTGCCCCTGGGCCGGGTAGCCGACGCCCTCGGCGCGCCACAGCGCGCGAGGATCCGCAGCGCCGCGAAACGCGGCCAGGAGGGACGCCGCCATCGGCTCCCACCAGGTGTGGGGGTTCTTCGGCGCCGCACTGACGGCAACGGAGGTCACCCGAGACTTGGTAATGCGGTTGCCCTTCTTCTCGAGCCACTGCCCCTCGACGCTGAACCCGAGCTTCGTCCTGGCTCCTGCCTTCTTGAGGGCCCGCCCCTTCTCCCAGACCGCTTGGCCGATGGGGTCGGTAAGGATGAGGTCCGCCTCCAGCTCGGTCGCCGGTATGCCGTCGAGGTCGATGAGGCGCACGTCCACGCCCTCGCCGATGAGGTTGAAGACGCCGACCGGATGCTCGAGGGTCACCGCCCCTCTCCCATGGGACTTGAAGAAGCTCCAGTCGATGCCCGCCTGGTCCACGACCTCGCCGTCCGCATCCTGGGTCTCGCTCGACGCGATGCCCTTGATCCGGCCGAGCTTGACTGCACCCTCGCCCTCGCCCCCCTTCTCGACGAGGTCGAAGGGGGCCCAGAGGTGCATCACGTGTGGGGTCAGGCTCGCCATCGGCTCTCGGGTCCCTCGATGCTGTCAGGTCCGTGAAAACAAAAAGGGGCGCTGGCCTTGCGACCGGCGCCCCTTGTGGGCCTCTCATCGGTTTCGGACGTCAGCCTACGACAGTTGCACTATATGGTCAAGCCCCTTGTGTCGCGGCTGTGAAAAGCGGTAGCAGAGCGTTCCCCTTGCAGTGGTGACACCGCACCTCGGCTTGCCCCGTGGGTTGCACCACCAGCGCGCGCGACTGCACGCGGATCATGAGCCGCCCATCGACCCAGTTCCCGAGCACCGCGTCACAGGTCGTACAGCGCACGTTCCTTGGTACGTCAGGTCGCCCGCTGGCTGTGCCTCGACTCATGCCTTCACCAACCGCCCCTTGGCGTCGAACTCCATGCCGGGAGGAACCACCTGCACGTCACAGGCGCAGTTCGGGTGCACCGGCCACGTCGTTGCGCGCCAGTCAGCCGCCTTCCGCCCCACGTTGGTGCCGTTGTTGACCAGGTCCTCGGCTGTGAAGATGCGTGGGCGCCCCGCTTCGTCCAGGAACACGCGCCGGCAGTGCTCACAGGCCCCAGGCTCCGGGATCCGAGCGATCCGGGCACCGGCCCCTTCCTGCCGGATCGCGTCGATGACGACCCCCTCGACGTAGGCCCCCTGCAGCTCGGTCCTCGCGATGCGCGCCCAATTGCGCGCCCAGTCCCCCGTGGCATCCCCCAGCTCGCCGGCCAGCCACGCAGCGTCTCGCCGCTCCTCGATGGCCTGCGCGGTCTTCTGCTGGATGATCCCCACCACACGGCGCCGCGTGTCCTCGTCGGCCTCCTTGACGATGTTCCACCCGTCCCACTGCTCTCTCACGAGCGTCCGCATCTCGTCGTCGACCACGTTGCCGAGCCCGCGACAGTACTCTCCGCCGCGGGTGCGAGCCTGAATCCAAGCCTCCCGCTCGGTGTCGGCGAGCCCAGGTGGTGGCGCAGGGATGACTCCACCACCACCCCCCGAAGGTGGAGGCGGGGGGGGCGGAGGGGGCTCCACCGGCGGAGAGGGTGGCGCCGTGCCCCCGGGCGGGGGCTGGGGAGACGATGGAGACTTCGCCGGCGACCGAGGAGGCGCAACACCACGACCCGGCGGAGAAGGAGGCGGAGGGGGCAGCAGAGGCTCCACGGGTGGAGGGGGCGTCATCGCGGGCAGCGGAGACTGCACCGCCTCTCCTCCCGGACGTGAAGGTGCTTGCGCCGGCGACACAGGCGCCGCCTCCTCATGCCGTGGGGGTGGTGCATGGGCCGCGGCTGGTGATGTCGTGCCTGGCGCGGCTCCTTCTGCCGGGGGCGACTGGCGCCCAGCCCCCGGCTCTGGAGCCTCCCGCCGCTCCAGCTCCTGGTCCACCTCGTCCACCCACTCGGAGAGCGACCAGCGCCTCATCCGCGGCACCACGTCGGGGGCTGCACGAGCAACGAGAATGCCCATCAGGAGCGCGAACGCCCAAGGGTCAATGAGCGCCTTCATGCCTGGCACACGGACACCCCCCAGATGTCGCCCGTCGAGGTATCCGCCAGCCTCCAGCTCGCCGATCCGATCCGCCCCCAGCCCCGCCTGGGCTGCCCCGAGGACCTCGACCATCCACGCATCCTGGTGAGCGCGGGTCACGCGCAGGACCTCGTCGACCAAGTGGTCCACCGAGACATGACTCGGCATCGCGGTCAAGAGGTCCTCGCGGAGCCGGCCACGCGCAAGACGTCCTCGCGGAGCTGCTTCAGTCGCCGCTCGTAGCCCCTCGTGAGGAGCGCAGTCAGCTCGTCCAACGCCTCCATGCGCTCCCCCGTGTGGGCGCCGCCCGCCTTCGCCATGACGAGCCCCCGAGCCTCCGCCAACCCAAGGTCCAGGCGGCGGCGGAGAGACTCTGGCGAGAGCCCCGAGAGCTCCCCCGGGAAGGTCTCCTGGACGACCACACGCATCAGTCCACCTCGACCACGAAGCTGCGCACCCCTTGCCCGGACCGCACGGGCACCCAGCGCCCGCGAGGCCCGCGCCCCTTGGTGAGCAGGCGTCCGTCCTTGACACGCTGCTCGACCCCAGCGCCCAGGCTCATGGTCATCTCGTCGATGTCCTGCCCCAGGTAGCCCCCAAGCGGGTCGTCATCGCCAGCAGCGTCATCGGCGTCCTGCTTCAGGTAGGCCTGGGCGTACACGGCGTCGAGGATCATGTTCCCGGCAACCCCGCCGATGGGCGGCAGCTCGTGCTCCGCCCGGACCTCGTCGACCGTCTTGAAGGCCTTGAGGCTCTTGGCGTCGAGCTCCAACTTGTCGGCCTCCGTGATGCTGTCGTAGCCGGACAGTTCGAGCATGAAGTCCGGGTCGTAGGGGTAGACCAGCCACTCATTGAACCACCCCTGAACCGACCGGATGGCGGGCCGGAGGCCACGCGCCTTGCTCGCGTCGATCCGCTCAGACGGCCCCCGCTGGTTCAAGGTGCTGCCGCTCTGACCCTCATTGCCGTAGACCCACCCGTTCTCGGCCGCATCCATCTGGAAGACCGCGTGGGCCATCTTGATCAGGTAGTTCTGCCAGTTCGAGAACTCCATGTCCTTGTTCGTGCTCGAGAGGTTGATCGCCTGGATCTCCTCCTTGGCGTCGTTGCTCGGGTCGAGCTGCACGACGGGCGTCTTCTTGGCGTTGCGGGGCCCCGTCATCATCGCCTGGAGGTTCCGGCGGAACGACTCGAACATGGGGCGGTCCATGGCGCTCTTCACCGCCAGGATGGTGCTCGCGTGGATGCCGTTGGTGAAGTTGGTCGCGTTGTAGGTGTCGGCGTTGAGCAGGTTCGTCGTGACGCGCACCAGCTCTTCCAGCTCCGGGTATCCGTAGCCGGACGCGTACAGCCAGGTCCGTGGCCGCCGGATGCCCCAGGCCATCTCCTCGTGACCGTACTCGTTGACGATGCGCTGGTTGACCACCTGGACGTAGGCTGCCTGCTCCGGGTCCCAACGCCCGGCGTCCAGCGCCGCGCGCGACGGACGCGCCCGGCGGATCGTGGCAGCATCCACCGGGACGAACCCACAGGGCTTCCCGCCACGCGTGCGGAGCACCTCGAAGTTCGCCTGGTCGTAGATGAACGCGTCCCGCACGAGCGCGCGCACCGACGGTTCGAGCCCCCCGTAGCCGTGACGCCCCCCCGCGCTCAGCAGCATCGCTTCGATCTCCGCCGCCCGCCGTCGCGACGCCGGGGTCGGCTTTGCCTGGCGGTCCCTCTGGCGAACCCAGAACCCCACGGAGTACGGCGACGACCGCGGCACGAAGAACTCCGCCATCTGGTTCACGCGGGTCTGGATGATCGTCGCGAAGATCGGGACCCGCGACATGGCCAGGAGCGTGCTGTAGGGCAGACCGAGGGTGCCCGGGTGCGTCTCCGTCGGCACGTCGCTGGCGTACACGAACGCCATCTGCTGCGGGTCGAAGGCCCACGCCTTGGGCGCCGGAGTGGACTCTGCCTGCACAGCAGGCGCGGTCGTCTCCGCGGCCTTCTGCAGCTTCGTCTTGCGCCTCTCGAAGAGATCCTGGATCCAGCCCACCTGCTGCTCCTCGGGCTCAGTACCCGTTGACGGCGTAGGCCGACTGCGGCCCGTGGGTCTCCAGCAGCGCGCGCGCCGCCATGGCCTCCCGCGCCGACTGGACCTCGGCCGCCATCGCGGGATGGCTCACCAGGGCCTGCACGTAGAGGCCGTCGGGCCCCCGCCGGTCGAGGTAGCTCGCCAGCATCACCTTCGTCGCGTCCAGCATCGCATACTGCGTGATCACCTCGTCAGCGCAGTGTCGAGCGCACACCTCCGGGCTGTGCGTGTCCTCCCTCCAGCGCAGGTGCCGTCGCAGCGCGTTGCGAAGCTCCGCCTCGATGACCGCATCCTCGAGGTTGGTCTTGCCCTTCTGGAGCACCTGGTCCGTCCAGGTCTGGAGGCTGATGACGTTGTCGCTCATGGTCCTTCCCTTCTTCACGACCTTGCGGCCGTGGTTGCGCTCGTCGCGGACCCATCGCCAGAGCTGGCCGATGGGCATGGTGGTGTGGCTCTCGTAGAAGCCGGGCCGGTCATACTGCCGCCGGTAGAGGCGCACGGCGTCGTCCGCCGAGTCGAAGCCCAGCATCACCTTGTCCTCGTCGTACTCCCTGGTCTCGGGGTCGCGCTGATGCACGACCACGACGAGGCTGCTGTCGGCGTTGTCCCCTACGTAGGCGTCGAGCGGGTCCCCGTCAGTCCCCTCGGTGCCACGGATCTCCCCGTAGTGGGCGAGCATCTTCACGCGCCATGGCGTGCCGTCGGCGTTCTTGCCCGAGCGGTAGGAGCCCTTCCTGTTCTCGACGTCGACGACGAGCCCCTGGAACTCGATGGTGCCAACGAAGGGGTGCTCGGCCCGGTTGGGCTCAGGCGGGGGACCGAGCTTCACCGGGTGGGCGCTGTGGGGGATGTGCTGGCGGGTGCGCGTCGCCGAGCCGGCGGCGGTGTCAGATGGGGCCTGCTCGGCGGCCTGCTGGCCCTCGGAGGATGCCTCAGCCAGGATGCCGTTCGCTCTGAGCTGCTCGAGGAGAGCGGTGAAGGTGAGCGGGTTCGGGAGGTCGGGAAACTCTTGAGCCTTCTTGATGTCGTCGCCCTTCTCGCGGCTGAGGAGGCGACGGAGCCGGTCTAGCGGACGTTCTTTGCCTCGGTCGCCTCCACTTCCGACAGCATCTCCTTGAGCTTGGCCTTGCGCTCGGCGAGAAACTTGAGTGCCTTCTCCGCCGTGTCCAGCTCTGGGTATCGATCCAGCGGAGTCTCGTCGTCGAGCGTCATGGAGCCGTCCTCGCCGCACACCAACCCCAGGTGCATGTCGGACGGCAAAGTGTGGTGGTCCGTGACAGTCATCGCTCTTGGCCTTCTCCGAGATTCGCCGGTTGAGTTCCAGCACCTCTGCTTGAGTGTACTGCACGAAGTCTTTGCCGGCAACACCGCCAAGCCCTCGCTCGCGGTTGAAGGAGACCCGCTCCTCCTCCCGGACCACCTGGAACAGTGCACCCTTGAGCGCCGCTTGCGGTGTCCATCCGTCCCTGGGACGCTCCACCCACCACTGATCTCCAAAGCGATTGCAGCTCTCGATGGCATGGATGTTCAGCTTCACAGCAAACGCGACGTCTCCACCCGAGAGCATCAGGCCGGATGGATGGTTGTGCAGGAACTTCACAGACCCATTGGCCTTCACCACGTCTCGCAGCTTCGTCATGGACTCCTTGTCGAACCGAATCCTCCTCTTGGATCCGCTGGTAGCTCGCGCAAGCTGCTTCCCGTCTTGGCCAAAAATGACGCCGATTTCCTCGTGCCACCCGCCGATGGCCTCGCGTACCTCGTCCTCCGTCATGTGGGCCTTCACGGGCCCGAGCGGTTCAGATCCGGTCACCAGTACTGAGCAACCTGGTTCTTCACTCGGATCGGCGTCATCATCGAGTGCGACGCCATCGTCCACCTGTGAAGGCTTCCATGGGATCGTGTGCTCTGGATCCGCCCACTTACCGCCCCGAGGCCCGATGTACGGCCCCGGGCGCTGCGGCCGCGGATGGCCGGCAGCCTCCCTTCGCGGTCCGACTGCGCCGCGGCTGCCATCCTCCTCGGCCTTGCGGAGGGCCCCGAGCAGGCCGCTGTCGTGCAGCAGCCGCGTGAAGGGCCCCGGCTCGCAGAGCGCCGCCACCGCCGCGCCTCAGAACCCGCGGGCCGTGCTGCGGACGCTGACCTTGCCAGCGCCGCCGGTGCCCGCGAAGACGAAGCGGAAGCGTGGGGACGCACCTTCGAGCTGCACCACGCTGTTGTTGGTCACGGGGCTGCCGTGCGCAGACCAGTCGCCGCCAGCCCCCCAGACGTAGACGCTCGCCGTCCCGGCGCCCAGGTTGGTGAAGTGGAATTCGTGAGCCCGGAACACGACGCCGGGGTGGTAGCCGAGCGTGTGGTAGTCGAGGACCACCTCGCCGCTGATCTCTTCGAAGGGTCCCGCTTCCTTGACTGGCCAGCTCATAGGGCACCTCATATTGTCACGTCACGAGCGTACCCCGACATCTCCATCGAGCGCAAGGGGGACGCTCCGTGGCGTGGCTGTGGTGCTGTCAGGTGCCGTCAGGTGCCGTCAGCCCCCGAAGTCGTCGTGCTCGTCGAAGTCGAAGCCACCCCAGAGCTCCTGCCCCTGAACGTCCTCCTGGCTTCGGCTCCTCCAGGATCGGTCCGCGCCATCGCCGCCCCCATCGATGTCCCACAGCCCCTCCGACCCGTCGTCCACCGCCCCCACCCGGTACGCGAACGCCCGCTTGCCCTTGTCCGCCCCCTCGCGCGCGATCCAGCAGGCCATCAGGTAGTCACCGGTGTGGGACTCGGGGTGGTAGTAGAGCATGTCCGCGATCCATGCCTGCACCTCCGGGTGGCACTGCCCGGTGTGGTTCGGGATGATCCACTGCCCGCGCGACATCTCGACCGCGATGCTCTCGACGCCGTAGGTGGGGTCGTGCTTGTTGCGACCCGTGTGGAACGACCGGACGGGGATCCGCGCCTCCGCCTTCGTGAAGTCCACGATGTACTGCTGCGCCGCGTTGCTCTCGACCTGCACGATGGACCCGAACGCCTGGTGCGCAGCCTGGATGCGCGCCACGATCTCGGGCCCCGTCCAGCGACCGGCCTCGATGGCGAGCACGCGACGGGACCGCAGCTTGTCCGGCAGGATCGCGATGGTGAACACCACGGACTTCGCGTGCTTCTTGCTCTTGTCGCGCCCGACAGCAAGGTCGACGCCCGTCCAGATCTCGCTGCCATCAGGCAGCCTGGCCTCCGCGTCGGAGCCGACCAGGTCGAGGCCTTCGCCGCGCTCGATGCACTGGTCGATCCACTCCCGCCGAAAGCGCGCGTCCTCGTCGGAGCGCGGCAAGCACATCATCTGCCGCGCGAACTCCAGCGGACCCAGTTCGATTCGCTTCGCCTCGATGCGCTCCTCCGGCCACTGCTCAGGCCACTTGGAGGCGCCGCTCGGGTCCAGCACCGGGTAGCGCAGCGCGGTCCAGCCACGTCGCTCCAGCACGTGCATCAGGTCGTCCGGGTGCCAGGCGTTGCCGATGACGATGGCCCGGCTCCGCGTCGTCATGCGCGACAACACGCTCGCCTGGAACCAGCCGATCACCGCCTTGCGCCGGTGCTCCGTCAGCGTGTTCGTCCAGTCGAGCAGGTCATCCACCACGAGGAAGTCGATGCGGCTGCCTAGGATGGACCCGAAGGCCCCACACTGCTGCACGCTCGGGTCGTTGATCCCAGGCGGCCGCTCCACCGTGATCGCCTCCGTCGTCCACGGGTCCGACTTCCGCGGCGACGGCTGCAGCTCCGGGAACACCTCGTGCAGCTCCGACGAACTCTCGATGTACTGCGCCACCGACCGCAGCAGCTTCGTTGCCTGCCCCTTCGGGCCCGACGTGTTCGAGATGATGGCGCACCGCAGCCGCGGGTTCTGCCCGAGCGCGAACAGGATGCGTCCGATGGCCATCTGCTGCGACTTCCCGCTCTCCGCGTGCCCCCAGACCACCAACCTCTGGTGCTCATCGGCGAGCGCATGCCACTCCTCGTGCATCGGCTGCTGCAGCAGAGGCGCCCCCGTCTGCTGGTCCCGCATCACGAAGTGGATGAACTCGTTGATGTCGCCGCGCGCAATGGTCGCCCGCGCCCGGCGCGCCCGCCGAGCCGCCGCCACCAGCTCCGGGCTGGCCGGTGCCATCACGGCGAGCTGCGACGGCGAGCCCGGGGGTGAACCGGGAGAGGTTGGAGGGTGCGTGCCTGGGGCTGGTGACTGCGTGACCAACGGCTACCTCCTCATCGGGGCGGATCCTGCACTTCCCGTGGACGGCGGAAGTGCCCTGGCGCAACGATACCATCCCGCATGGCACGCACACGCCCGCCGCTCAGCTCCCCTGCTGGATCCGCTCGAGCCGCGTCCCCAGCGCCTCCACGCCGACTACCCGCGACGACGGATCGTGCACCTCGATCACGCCACCTACGCCGCCGCCAGCCCCTCCTCGAGCCGCCACGTCTGCCCATCCCACCTGGCCGAACCGCCGATGCGTGTTCCGGACCCGCACCAGGGCTCCCCAGCTCCCACTGCCGATCACCTCCATCGCGCACCTCCTATGGTTCGATCTCGCCCTCGATCTCGATCACCCGAGCCGAAGCGTCCGAGGGCCGACGACGCTGGCGCATCCGCTCCAGGGCGACTCGGCCCGCCTCCAGCTCCAGCAGCACCTCGGCCTCCGTCATCACCCCGATGACCTCCTCCGGCGCCCCAAGCAGCTTGCGCTCCAAGCGCATCACCTGGTCCATCGTCGAGCCGAGCTGCCCCTGCAGCTTCACGATGCGCTCCGCCAGGCCGAGCAGCTCGTCCGCGCCGATGTCATCGCCCGCGGCCAGCTCGCGGACCTTCTGCGCCGCAGCACGCACGAGCTCCGGGTAGGTCTGCATCAGCGCATCGGACTCCTCCAGGAGGTGGACGACGTTGGCGCGCGCGCGGCGGACCAAGGCGCCCTCGGCCGCTCGGGAGTCCGTCGCGTCCTGCGCCGCCAGCTCGCGCACCTTGGCCCGGGCTATGAGAGCGTCCTGCTCCACGACGCTCTTGATCGCCACGGCCCACGGGTGCTGCGACTCCCAGCCATCCTCCCACCCACGCTTCGCCGTGCGCGGGTCGCAACCGGTCGCTTTGGCGGCGGCAGCGAACCTGCCTGGCTCCGCACGGAAGGCCGTCACCAGCCGGTCGTACATCTCCCGCGTGATGGCCCGCCTCACTGGCGTATCCCCTGCGTTCTCGATGCACCGGCGCACACATCGGGGCACATGACAGCGACATATCCATGCCTATGTCGGGCCAGCGGCTGACACGTATGGTCACGCAAGGCCGCGCTGCGTCTAGGGCTGAACGACATGTATCCAGACGACACCTCCCATCGTCGACACCACCGACGAGCCCGAGGTACAAGAAGCAGAAGAAGGCGCAACCCCAGGTGCGCGCCAGTGGCGAGCCCGAGGGCGCGCGCGTCCTGGCGTGCAACGTTGAAGACTTGGCGCCCCACCCGAAGCACGATGTCGCCGGTCGAGCGGAGTTCCACCCCGCACTCCTTCTGGTTCAGGTCCTTCACGCCGCTCCCCCCTGCGTGGCCATCCTCGCCCGGTACGCCTGGTAGTCGGCCTCCTGGCCCACCTGGAGCCGCGCGAGCTCGGCCGCGAGGGCGTGGACGTCAGCAGGGAGCCCAGCGTCGCGAACGGCGAGCGGCCCGAGCTTCCAGAGCAGGCGCCCGGTCATCACGACGTCGGCGCCGGCGCGGTGCGCCCCGTCGGCGTCGATGCCGAATCGCTCGCAGACGTTGCCGAGCCGGTGGCGCCCCTGGCCCTTCCAGTAGCGCCCGATGCCGTCGTGGCGGACGATCACGATGGGGTCCACCACCGGCTTGCCGGCGATGG
The DNA here is from genome assembly GCA_045863395.1 of Myxococcales bacterium. Taxonomy (GTDB): domain Bacteria; phylum Myxococcota_A; class UBA9042; order JABWCM01; family BTVJ01; genus BTVJ01. The sequence continues at coordinate 4,802 of BTVJ01000060.1, read as the reverse complement.
CCGCCAGCCACCGCGAGCCCCCGAGGCGCGCCAGGAGGGGGAGGTCGAAGTGCAGCGCGTTGTACCCGACGATGACGTCCGCCGACGCGACGACGGCGCAGATCTCACCAAGGGCCTCGTCGAGGCGAGGCGCGCCGGCGACCATCTCGTTGGAGATGCCGTGCACCGCCATCGCGTCCTCGGGGATGGGCTCGCCGGGGTTCAGGAGCCAGGAACGGGGCGGCTCGATCAGCTCGCCGCCGCGGAACAAGGCGACCGCCACCTCGACGATGGCGGCGGTGTCGGGGTCGGGCCCCGTCGTCTCCGTGTCGACCACGGCCCAGAGGGCGGTATGCATGTTCATCGGGCGTGGCCTCCGTCGGTGCGCGGGTCGCCGTCGTCGCCGTCGTTGCAGTCCTTGACCCGCTCATGCTCGCGCGCGGGGCGACCGCACATCCCACAGAGCACGTCGCCGTCGCAGGAGCCCCACTTGCGGCGGCACCTGAGCACGACCGCGTGGTGGTCCTCGACCGTCCACAGCCCCTGCGCACCCCTCACACCGAGGATCGGCTCATGCAGCCGATGCACCTCCGTGAAGTGCCACAGCACCGAGCCGAACGACCATCGACTCCTGCGCAGTGCGTCGGGCGCGTCCTCGAGGCGGTACGCGGCAGCGAGGAACGCGACGCCCAGCAACGCGCTCGGTGGTCCAACAGGCATCGGAGGAATCGCCCGCCCCTCTGCGCGCTCCGCATCCAGCGCCCCTCGGACGAAGTCGATGTCGTCGGGGTCCGACTTGTGGCTCCCGGCGTGGATAGCGATCCACGTCCCGATGGCGCTACTAGGCGGGAACCACTCGCGGTTCTCGACGGGCTTCGCGCCCACCATGATCGCATTCGCCCACGGCTGCCAGATGGTCAGGGCCTTCATGGAGCTTCACCCTCCCCATCCTGCGGCTCCCACCCGGTCCCATGACACACCGGGCAGTCGTCCAGGTCATCCGGAAGCTCGCGTCCCTCGCGGCGCGCGTTGCCGTAGGCGCAGCCCGAGGTGTCCCCAGTCTCGTCGTCGACCACGAAGCCGGCGCACGCGGGGCTCGTCGCCGCGGCCCCGTTACTGACCGTGAACGGGATGTCCTTGTCCACCGGCCCGAACAACACCCGGTCGTCGACGCCGACGAGCGCCAGCACCGCGGGCTCGCCGGGGACGTAGCTCGCCTCCAGGCTCCCAGGGATGTCCACGCCCCGCTCATCGAGGAGCAAGTGCAGCCGGTCCGCCTCGGCTGCGAGGGCGGCAGGGGGCGCCACGCGCGGTTGCGTCCCACCCGCCTGCTCGAGCACACCGTCATCGCAGTCCGGGCAGCGGCCCCCAGGATCGGCGTTCTCGGGGTCGAACTCCGCTCCGCACGCGTTGCAGACCACATCGGCCGCGACGCGGGCACCCAGGGCGGACCAAACGCGGTCCAGCACCGCTGCCACCCCGAGCTCCCAGTCCTCGATCCCAGCGCTACGGTCGTCCACAAGGCGCTCAGTGAGGTGCGGCTCGACAGCCGTGAGCACCACGACGATGTCCTCGTGCTGCGCGCGAAGCTCCGCCAGCTCCTCCAGGTGCCGCCGGAGCTTCGCCGCCTGCTCGGTGCGAACGCCTTGCAGGTGGTCTCGCTCCTTCACGACGGCGGACAACTCCTGCTGGCTCTGGTAGTGCTGCTCGGTGGCCGCGTCCCGCTCGCGCCGCAGCCGAGCCGCGGCATCCCACAGAGGCTCTCGGTCCCCAGGGTCCAGCGCGTCGTAGAGCTGACCCAAGACGACCCGCTCAGAGCGCCCAGCCGCCTCGACGATGGCTGTGGCACGGTCCCGCTCCTTCACCACCCGCGCCAGCGCCTCCCGCCACCCGTCCGCTCCCGGCTCGCCCCCGCACGTCCGCACGATCTCGTGCGCCCGGTCCACGTGCATGTTGGCGTACTCGATGGCGTAATCCGCGATGTCCTCGGGCGACACATCGGGCGGCAGGCCATGGTGCCGCGCGATGCTCGCGAGGGCGTTGCAGAGGTCGATGACCTGGGCTGTCGCCTCGGCCAGGTCGTTGCGGAGAACCTCTGGATCGAGGGGGTCGGCGGGCTCAGCGCCCACGAGCTCTGGCCCGGAAGCGCCCCCGCGCTGCACCACGATGCGCCGCGGCGCCCCGACGAGGCCGGAGACGCCGTTCTTGCCTGCGCGCACGTGCCAAACCTCGACGCTCCAGCCGGACGGCCTGTCGCACACCTCCACGTCGATCCACTCCTCGTTGCCGTCGAACTGCGAGGAGAAGCGCCACACGCACTCATCTCCGTCACCACAGTCGTCGGGGTCGTCGTCGGCTCCGGCTCCAGCTCCAGCGCCGAGCACGACGGCGATCCGCTCCACGCCGGGAGGGGCAAGCGCCTCCCCCCCACGTGCCTGGCCCTGCTGCTGGCCGCGCTCCGGCATCTCACACTCCACTGTCTCGCTCATCGCTACACGCTCCCTCTGCGTTGCACGCCCTCTCCCCCTCCAAGCGCCCGCCGAGCCGCCTCGGCGATGAGAGCCGCATCCCGGAGCCCCTCCGCAGCCGCCTTCGAGCGCCCCCAATCCTGCTCCGACCACAACCTCCCCGCCATCTGCTGCGCCCGCGCCTTCGGGTCGGCGGCCATCCCCTTCGTGATGCCAACCTCCTTCTGCCAGCGCTGCGGCGAGACGACCTCGTGCGGCACCCGGAGGGCGACGAGTGCCATCTCCCAGAGCCCGCCACCGCGCCCGATGGACAACGCCGACTTCGCCCCAATGGTCCGCCCTCCGCCAGCGAATGCCGCCGTCGCCTCGATGTAGCAGTAGAGATCGGCCTCCGCTGCGCGCGCGAAGCGGAGCGCGTCCTCGACGAGCCGCAGCATGGCCGCACGGTCGTCACGCTCGCGTCCGGGTCCACGCCGCACTCTGTGAGGGCCTCGACGAGCATGATGTGGGCGCGCTCGGCCACGCCTGACGCCTGGTCCTCCTCGTGGGCGGCCACCGCCTCCTCCAGGCGCGCCACGCCGCACCCGGTCCGGGCGGTCCGGGAGGCACCGGGAGGCACGCCTCCACATCCGCCGCGAGCACCAGGTCCGCCTCGATGACGGAACCGACCCCGCCGTCCACGTGGCACCCGAGCGCCAGCAGCTCCGTCGTCGCCGCGAGCCATGTCTTTGGCGCCCCGAGGCGACGCTGCGTCGCGAAGTACCAGGTCGCGACGGCCCCCACCGAGCGGAACCGCGGCCTGGCCTCCCGTGCACCGTCCTCGCCCAGCCGAGCCAGGGCCAGCGCCCGCTCGTCGACCTGTACCCTCGCCGCCTTCAGCCGACTCATGTCGCCACCCGTGAGGGCATGGAGACCCGCCAGTCGCCGGTGAGCGTGATCGGCGCCCCGCAGATCTCGCGGATGCGCGACAGCGCCCGGTCGCCCCGCTCGTCGAGCAACTGCTGCCCGGCCCGGTTGCTCGTCACGAGCATCATGCAGCCCGCCGCGTGCGCCGTGTGCACCACGTGGTCGAGCAGGTCGTTCGCGGCGCGGCTGACCTCGCGCAGCGACCCGAACTCGTCGAGCATGATCACCTGCGCCAGGCCATCCGGCTTCGGCCAGCCGACCGCCCGGAGCAGGCGGTACGCCCACGGGTCGTCCCCCTCGCTGCGGGTGTAGACCCTCCACGCCTCGCGGAGCATGGCCTCGGTCAGGTACACCCCACGCACTCCGTGCTGCGTCACGAGCCGGGCGAGTGCGTGCCACGCCAGGAACGACTTGCCGCTACCGACGTTGCCCAGCAGCCACACGCCCCGCCTCTCCGCCGGCATGGCGGCGCAGGCGTCGAAGGCGCGGGCGTTCACCCTGCCCCCGGGGTCCTCCCCAGCGGCACACCGTCGGGGCATGGTCCGCAGAGCGTGGAACACCTCGTCGCGCACTACGGCGTCCGCCAGACCGAAGCAGGCTTCGAGGCGCTCCGCCGTCCGGCGTTGCTGCTCCAGGCTGCACGCCCCGACGGCCTCATAGCCCCCCGGTGTCCGTAGCAGCGGCACCCGCCCGGCGCATGGTTGGCCGTCATGCCCCGGACACGGGAAGTCGCCCGTGACCTCCGCCCTACCCGGGGGGGAGGGCGTCGAGGGCGGTTCCCCAGGCGTTCGGGAAGTCGCATGTGTGCTCCCGCTTCGGAACCCGTCCAGGAGCTCCGCCAGGCTGCGCACCGTTGCGCCGCTCATGCTGTGCCTCCTGCCCGGGCACGAACTCCCGGGCCTTGTCCGCCGTGTCCACCCAGCGCAGCAGCAGCGCGCTGGCGCTCTCGACCTTCCGCCCTCTCGGCCCGGCACGGCCGTTGGCGCGCTCCACGACCAGCGCCCAGTCCACGGGGTGGCCACGCTCCCGCTCGACCCGGGCCGCGAAGCTCACGACCTGGTCGCCGGTCTCGGGGTAGTGCGACTCCGGGCGCCACCGCTCCGCGAACGGGTGCAGCGCCGCGAAGCGGGGGTCCCGGGGGACGGGCTGCTCGGGCTCAGGCGCCGGGGGCGCCGGGGGCGCCGAGGACCTGGGAGGCTCCGGGTAGACCGGCGCCGTGTCGGGCGGCTGCTCGGGCGACTCGACGACGGCGAGGAGCTCCGGCCCGGCTTCCGGCGGCGACCCCGGCCCGGCCTCGCGTGCGCGCGCGGCGTCGGCGTCGGAGAGTTTTACTCCTTGCTCCTTGCTCCTTGCTTCGCGCGAAGAGAGTCTCGGCGGGGGTCCGTCGGGACTCCGCGGGGGTCCGTCGGGACTCCGCGGGGGTCCGTCGGGACTCCGCGGGGGTCCGTC
>BTVJ01000059.1:0-44565 GCA_045863395.1 Myxococcales bacterium | reverse complement strand
GCAGCCAGAGGTCGTCGAGAAGAAGGAAGAGAAGAAGAAGAAGGAGGACGACACGGAGCTGGTGGTCCGTGAGGTCGTCATCCCCGAGACCCCGTCCTACGTGGACGGCGTGGATCGTGAGGCCCAGGACCTCTTCAAGGAGGGCGTGATCGCCGTCTACATGACGCCGCCCGACTTCGAAGAGGCGCAGGGGAAGTTTCAGGCCGCCATCGACAAGGACTCGAAGTTCTTGGAGGCCTACTTCAACCTGGGCATGGTGAGCGAGCGCCTCGGCAAGAAGGAGGAGGCCCTCGCCATCTATCAGAAAGCGCTGTCCGCCAACCCGAACAGCATCGACGCCAAGGCCTTCGTCGGCAAGATCTACCTGGCCAATGCGCGCGACGCTCGCCAGGCGGACAACGCCTCCGAGGCGGCCCAGTGGGAGCAGAAGGGCAAGTCGCTCCTCGACGAGGCGGTGCTGAAGGACGCCGACAACGTCAACGCGAACAATGGCCTTGCGCTGTACTGGCTGAGCAAGAACGACGTGGACCGCGCGGAGGAGTTCGTCAAGAAGGTGCTCTCGGTCGATCCACGCAACGTCTCGGCGCTCAATACCCGCGGCCTGATCAACTACCTGAAGAAGGACTACCGCATCGCCAAGTGGATCTTCGAGCAGAAGGTGCTGCAGATCGATCCGAACAGCACCGAGGCCCTGACCAACCTGGGGCTGACCTACCTGGCCATGGGGCAGAAGCCCCCCGCGGTGGCCAACTTCCAGCGCGCAGTGAAGCTGGACCCTGACATCGTGCCGGCGCGGATGAACCTCGCGGCCATCTTCCTGGACTACCTCAACTACGCGGCGGCCCAGGAGCAGTACGGCATCGTCCTCGAGAAGCAGCCCGAGAACATCGAGGCCCTCATCGGCTTTGGCACCTCCCAGTGGGGCATGCAGGAGTACCAGCAGGCCGCGGAGACCTACAGCAAGGTGTTGGGGCTCGCTCCGAAGCAGACGATGCTGCTCGAGCGCCTCGGCAAGATCTACGAAGGCCCGCTCAGCGACACGAAGAAGGCCATCGAGTACTACAAGCAGTACATCGCGGTGGAGAAGCTCCCGCCAACCCACGTGCTCGCGCAGAAGATCCAGATCCTCGAGAACTCCAACTTCCCCGTGCAGAAGGACGACGACGGGGGTGACGGGGGTGACGGAGGAGACATGGAGCCCATGGACGGGGGTGACGCCCCGAAGGCGCCCAAGGCCGACGCACCCGAAGTGCCAAAGGCCGACGAGGCTCCCAAGGCTGAGGCCGCCCCCGAGGCGGGCGGCGCGGAGGCCCCGGCAACTGGGGAGCCCGCCGCTGTCGCACCTTGAGATGGATCCTTTCGGGCGGTAGGTTCGTTGTACTGTCGTTGTGCGCGCCCCCGGAGACCTGCCCATCGAGCCGGGGGGAAGGCGCCGGCTCTGTGTGGGGCGCCAAGGTTGGTGGACTCTGAAGCGCGCCTGAGACGACGACGACCTGATCGACAAGATCGACGGAGCAAGACCATGAAGAAGCTGCTCGTGACCATCCTGGGGACCGCCGCCCTCGCCCTGAGCCTGACCGGGGTCGCGCTTGCGCAGGAGGGTGACTCCAAGTCCAAGTTCTACGACTTCTCCGATCAGATCATCGACGGCGAGATCAAGAAGCCGACGGCGCTCTACACGGACAGCCGGCAGAAGGTCAAGTTCGACAGGCTCCTGAAGCTGAAGAAGAGCTTCCTGCCGGCCATCTTGGAGACGTCCAAGGAGCGGGTCTTCAAGTAGTCGCCACCCTCCCCGCCTTTACCCGTCCTCCACGCCCCCGAGAAGTTATTGACATGCCCCGCTCTGGGTCTACAATCCGCACTTGCTGTGCAAGTGTTCAGGTTGGAGCCTCATGGTGGAGTCCTTCGTCTCGCTGCCGAAGATCCTGGAGAGCTGGGAGGCTGACCCCCGGTTAATGAAGAACGTGACGGCGCGCGTCGAGGTGCCTGCCCGTGAGGGGCGGTATGGCGCCCTCCCCGCCGACATGAGGCCCGAGCTGGCCGCCCTGCTGCGCGCCGACGGCATCGAGCGCCTGTACTCGCACCAGATCTCCGCGTGGCAGCACGTCCGCGCGGGCCGCAACGTGTGCCTGCTCACCCCCACGGCCTCGGGGAAGAGCCTGTGCTACCACCTCCCGGTACTCCAGCGGGTCCTCGATGAGAAGGATGCGCGCTCCCTGTACCTGTTCCCGACGAAGGCGCTCAGCCAAGACCAGTACATGGACCTGCACCGGATGATCCGTGCGCTGGACGCTGAGATCGCGACCTTCACCTACGACGGCGACACACCGGCGGACGCGAGGGCCGCCATCCGCTCCCACGGGCACGTGGTGATCACGAACCCCGACATGCTGCACACGGGCATCCTGCCGCACCACACCAAGTGGTTGAAGCTCTTCGAGAACCTGCGCTACGTCGTCATCGACGAGGTGCACACCTACCGGGGGGTCTTCGGGAGCCACCTGGCCAACATCCTGCGGCGGCTCAAGCGCATCGCCCGTTTCTATGGCGCCGCGCCCCAGTTCATCCTGTGCTCCGCGACCATCGCCAACCCCCTGGAGCTGGCCGAGCAGCTCGTCGAGGAGCCGGTGGAGCTGATCGCCGAGTCGGGGGCGCCCACGGCGGAGAAGGTCGTCTACTTCTACAACCCGCCGGTGATCAACAAGGAGCTGGGCATCCGGGCGAGCTACCTCAAGACCGCCAAGCGGCTCGCCATGAGCCTGCTGCGACATGGGGTCCCGACCATTGTGTTCGCGCTGTCGCGGCTGAACGTGGAGCTGCTGCTCAAATACTTCCGCGAGTCCATGGCCAAGGCCAAGGAGGACCCGGAGCAGGTCCAGGGATACCGGGGAGGCTACCTGCCGGGGCACCGCCGGCGCATCGAGCAGGGGCTGCGCGCTGGGACGGTGCGGGGTGTCGTGGCGACCAACGCGCTGGAGCTGGGCGTGGACATCGGCCAGCTCGAGGTCTGCTTCGTGGCCGGCTACCCTGGCTCCGTCGCCAGCTTCTGGCAGCAGTCGGGGCGCGCCGGGCGGCGCTCCGGAAGCGCGGCGACGGTGTTCGTGGCGCGCTCCAATCCGCTGGACCAGTTCATCGTCCAGAACCCGGACTACTTCTTCGGTCAGACGCCGGAGCACGCGCGCATCCACCCGGACAACCTGTTCATCGTCGTCGATCACGTGAAGTGCGCCGCCTTCGAGCTTCCCTTCGACGACGGCGAGTCCTTTGGCGCCCTCGAGGCGGCCGACACGGCGCAGATCCTCGGCTACTTGACCCAGAACCAGGTCCTCAACCACGCGGGCGGCCGCTACCACTGGATGGAGCGCCACTACCCGGCCAACCAGGTGAACCTGCGGAACATCCCCGGCGAGAACTTCGTGGTCATCGAGGTGGAGTCCGGGAAGATCCTCGCCGAGGTGGACTTCAAGAGCACCCAGACCACGCTCCACGAGCACGCCATCTACCACGTGGACGCGGTGCAGTATCAGGTGGAGCGGCTGGACTGGGAGAACCACAAGGCCTACGTGCGCAAGGTGGTGCCCGACTACTTCACCGACGCCATGACGTACTCGAAGGTGGACGTCCTGGAGGTGTCCGACAGCCGCACCGTCGGCCCGCTGCTCGTGGAGTGGGGAGACGTGAGCGTCACGAGCCGCGTGGTGGGCTTCAAGAAGATCAAGTTCCACACGAGCGAGAACGTCGGCTTCGGAGAGGTCAACCTGCCGGAGCTGACCATGCACACGTCCGCGTGGTGGTTCACCATCCCGAGCGGCCTCATCGAGGAGCTGCCCTACGACCGGGCGGACTTCGTGGACGGGCTCGTCGGCATCGCCCACGCCCTGCACTACGTGTGCGTGCTCGCGCTGATGTGCGACGTACAGGACCTGGGGCGTTGCGTCGGCGACAAGTCCGCGAAGTGGTTTGCCGTCATGGGACAGACTGGCCAGGAGCCCCGCTGGACTGCGGACGGCGCCGCGCCCGACGACGTGTTCGAGCCAACGCTGTTCGTCTACGACTCCTACCCCGGTGGCGTCGGCTTCAGCCCCAAGCTCTTCGAGCAGCACGAGGGGCTCGTCACGCGGGCGCGGGCCTTGATCGCCACCTGCCCCTGCGAGAGCGGCTGCCCGTCGTGCGTCGGGCCGCTGCTGCACCTGAACGAGCGCTCAAAGGAGATCCCGCTTGCCATCCTGGATCGCGTCATCGGCGACCGGGCCGCACCGCTCGCGCCTGCGCGGGGCGTCGCCCGGGAGCTCCACGAAGCCCGGGAGCGCTCCCTGCACTGAGTGAGGTTGACCATGGGACTGAGAGAGAAGCTCGCGACCCTGCTGCCCTCCGGTGGGATCCGCTTTGGGCGTGCTCCCGCGCAGGTCGAGCCAGCGCCGAGCACGTTGACGCGCTCGGCGCTCCTCCCCTGGCAGCAGGAGGACGCTCCGCTCCCGTTCGCCTCCCTCCGCCCCTGGATCAAGACCCGGACGAAGCACGGCACCTCGTGGGAGCACCTGGAGGCACTGCCAGCAGGCTTCATCCACGGGACCGTGCCGCTGGCGCAGGCTCTGGAGCTGCCCGGGGGTGCCCTCGACACGCTCTGCGGCGATGATCGCCTCGCGGGCTTCGACGTGCGGCGCGCCCTGTTCCTCGACATCGAGGCGACCGGTCTCTCGCACGGCGCGGGGACCTGCGCGTTCCTCATTGGCCTCGGGCACTTCGACGCAGAGGGCCGCTTCCTGGTGCGGCAGCTCGTGCTCGACTCCCCCGAGAACGAGATGGCCCAGCTCGCGCGATTCAAGGAGCTGCTCGAAGGCTTCGACACGCTCGTGAGCTTCAACGGAAAGAGCTACGACCTGTCCGTCCTGCAGACCCGCCTCGTTCTGCAGCGCTTCTATGGTCCCACGGCCTGCGAGCTCAAGCTGACGCCCCACCTGGACCTGCTCCACATCCACCGCGCCATCTGGAAGGGGAGCCTGCCGGACACGCGCCTCCAGACCCTGGAGAAGCACGTCCTGGGGTTCGAGCGGCGCGACGACGTGGACGGCGAGCTCATCCCGAGCCTCTACTTCAGCTACCTGCAGCGAGGGGACGCGCGCAGCCTCGACCCCGTCCTGGCCCACAACGTCATGGACGTGGTGTCCATGGCGGCGCTGGTGGGGGACCTGCTCCGCAGCATCCACCAGCCACACACCTGCGGGGAGCCGCATCGCCTCGCCGGCCTCGCGAAGCTGCACCTGCGACGCGGCCTCGCCCGCAAGGGCGTGCAGCTCATCGAGCAGGCGCTGGCGCTCGGGCTCGACGGGGAGCCTCTCCGGGACGCGCTCCGCACGAGCGTCGACGCCCACCGCAAGCTGGGCGAGCAGGAGCGGGCGTGGCCCGTGCTCGAGACGTGGCGACGCACGTTCCCGAGGGACGTGGCGCCCTGGGTCGAGCTGTCCAAGCACCACGAGCACCGCACGAGGGACTACGGCGAGGCGCTGCGGTGTGCCGTGCAGGCCCAGTCGCTGATGCTGCCATGGCAGAGCGCAGAGCACGCGGCGGTGCGCAAGCGCATCGAGCGCCTCCGAAAGCGGGCCGGAGGCGCCCAGTCTGCGGAAGTCCCCGCCCTTGACACCCCTCCGACCCATTGATAGCGTGCGCCGTCGTTGACCCGGCGCCCCTCCTCTCGCTGTGGACCGATACGCCATGCTCAAGTCACGAATCGAGTCCCGGAAGGCACATATCGTGGTGATTGGCCTCGGCTACGTGGGCCTGCCCCTCGCGGTGGAGGTCGCGCGCGTCGGGTTCAAGGTGACGGGCGTCGACGTGTCCCTGGAGAAGGTGGACACGATCAACCGAGGCGACTCGCACGTCATCGACGTACCCGCCGCCGACATCGCGTCGCTCGTGGCGGCGAAGACGCTGAGCGCGACGACCAACTACCAGGTGGTCAGCGAGGCAGACGCCGTCATCATCTGCGTCCCGACCCCCCTCAACAAGTCCAAGGACCCGGACGTCTCGTTCATCGTCGACTCCTGCACGGAGATCCGGCGCTACCTTCACCGGGGCCAGCTCATCGTGCTCGAGAGCACCACCTACCCGGGGTTCACGCGAGAGGTCGCGGTCCCCCTCCTGGAAGAGACCGAGTCGGGGCTCCGCGCGGGCGACGACTTCCACGTGGCCTTCTCGCCGGAGCGCATCGACCCGGGCAACCCCACCTACAAGGTGAAGAACACCACCAAGATCGTGGGCGGCTACTCGCCGAAGTGCACGGAGCTCGCGGCGCTGCTCTACGGGCAGTACATCGACAACGTGCACCCGGTGTCCTCGACGGACGCGGCCGAGATGGTGAAGCTCCTCGAGAACACGTTCCGAGCCGTGAACATCGGCCTCGTCAACGAGGTGGCCATCATGTGCCACCGCCTCGGCGTCAACACCTGGGAGGTCATCGACGCCGCCGCCACCAAGCCGTTCGGCTTCATGCCCTTCTACCCGGGCCCCGGCCTGGGAGGCCACTGCATCCCCATCGACCCGCTGTACCTGTCCTGGAAGCTCAAGGCCCTGAACTATCAGGCCCGCTTCATCGAGCTGGCCCACGCCGTGAACACGTCCATGCCCGAGTTTGCCGTGTCGCTGGTCCAGAACGCGCTCAATGATCGGGAGCGGTGCGTCAAGGGCTCGCGAGTCCTCGTGCTGGGGGTCGCCTACAAGAAGGACATCGACGACTACCGCGAGTCCCCCGCCCTGGAGCTCATCGAGCTGCTGCTGGCCAAGGGCGCGCGTGTCAGCTACCACGACCCGTTCGTGGAGCAGGTGGAGCTGCCGCACGGCACCATGCGCTCGGTCCCGGTGGACGACGGCTTCGGCGCGTGGGACGCAGTGGTGATCGCGACGAACCACTCCGGGTTCGACTACCAGCGCATCGTGGACGAGGCGCCGATGGTCGTGGACACGCGGAACGCAACCAAGGGCGTCACCAACGGGCGTGAGAAGATCGCGCTGCTCTGAGGCGCCGATGCACAACAACCTGCGCCATTCGGGCCCCGCTGCATCCCCGCTGGCAGCCTGGCGAGGCCTTGGAAGGACAAGGCCCTGCCTGCGGCCTCGCCAGACTGCCAGCGGGGCGCATCGGGGCCCTCGATGGATCAGGTTGTTATGCACCGGCGCCTGAGCGGAGCCTTGCTCAAGACCGCCATCAAGTGGATCGTCTCCCTGGCCATCGGAGCCTTGTTCGTGTGGCTCTCCGCGCGCGGGGGCCGCTTCGACGAGCTGTGGCGCGCCCCCATCTTTCTGGACGGCACGGTGCTCTGGAGCCCGGGCACGACCCCCGCAATCGCAAACGACGTGGTGATTGGAGATGCCGCGCGCGGCGGCGGATGGAGCTTCGACCTGCTCTACATCCTCCCCTACCTGGCGGTGCTCAGCGCCATCCACTTCCTGCGGGTCATCCGGTGGGCGCCGCTTCTGCGCCCGCTCGCCCCGGTGGACTTCCCCACCCTCAACCGCATCGGCGCCGTCGGCTTCATGGCCGTGTTCCTGTTCCCGCTTCGCCTGGGCGAGTTCGTCCGCCCGTACATGCTGGCAAAGGCCCAGCCCCGCATCCGCATGAGCGAGGGGCTCGCCACCATCGTGGTGGAGCGCGTCATGGACGGCCTGATGGTGACGCTGCTCTTGTTCCTCGTGCTGTTCCAGATGCCGCAAGACTCCGCGTCCTTCAACGAGATCCGTTTGGGCGCCTGGGCGGCGCTGGCGGTCTTCGTCGGCGGCATCGTGGTGCTCATCGGGCTCTACTGGCGCCGCGAGCAGGCCATCGACCTCATCGAGGCCATCGTCGGGCGCGTCTCCCGCAAGGTGGCCCACGGCCTCGCCGACCTGCTCCGCGCCTTCCTCAAGGGCCTGGCCGTCCTGCCCGACTGGCGGAACTTTGCGTGGTTCTGTGTGATCACCGCGGTCTACTGGGGCATCAACGGGGTGGGGCTGTGGCTGTTCGCAAAGGGCTTCGGCCTGGACGTCCCCCTGGTCGCGGCCTACGCCATGATGTCCTGCGTGGTCGTCGGCATGATGATCCCCAACTCCCCGGGCAACGTGGGGACCTTCTGGTACTTCCTCCTCCTGCCCCTGGAGCTGTACGGGATCGGGCCGGGCATCGCCCAGGCCACGGTGTACGGCCTCGTCGTCTACGTGATGCAGCTCGCGCAGCAGAGCCTGTTCGGGCTGTGGTTCCTGGCGAGCGGCAAGGTCTCGGCGCACGACGTCATCGAGGGGACCCACGCCGACGACGTCGTCGAGACCATGGAGGTCGAAGAGGGCGTGCACGAGGCGCGGTAGCGATCACGCCACGGCGACGGGCACCACCGGGCCTCGACGGATGCGCAGCTCCCGGTAGCCGAAGGTCAGCTCTCCGTCGATGACCGGATCCAGCAGCTCGTCCGTCGTTGCCTGCACATCCATGCGCTCCGCCGTCTGCTCCGTCAGCTCGGGGATGTGGATCCCGCGCCCGCGGTACAGGTCCGGCAGGCTCCTGATGATGTGCATGGGGCTCGGCGCCCCCGCCTGGAAGTCGAGGCTCCCCTTGTCGCGGGCCAGCGGAAACACGCGGATGACCCCGCCCAGATCCACGTCGATGGAGCCGGCGTTGAGGGCCGTGAACCGCGACTCGGCGACGAGCTCACCGTCGATGGTGACCCGCGCCGGTGCAGGGCGGAAGATGTCCCGGGCGTAGGCTCGGAAGCGGTCGGGGACGCCGGGGAGGGCCGACAAGGGCCACGCGCCCAGGAGCCAGCTCGCGACGCCTCGGGCGACCACCCGGATGATGGTGCGAGGGCCGGGGTTCGGGTACTCGTAGTAGCGCGAGAAGAAGCGCTGCCCCACGCCGGCGATGGCGCACGCGAAGCCGAGGCGCCCGAGGGGCGAGGCGGGGACTGCCGGATCACCCTCGATCCACAAAGAGTCCAGCTCCACGATGCGCGGACGCTGGCCACGGCGTGCGAGGGATGCGAGGCGCTGGAGGATCTGGACGGCGCTCCCCCGGACCCCCGCCTTCTTGGCGACGAAGTCGATGGTACCGCCGTTGGCGGGGACGACGGGGCGCAGTGTACCCGGGGCGTGGCCGCGATCAACGAGCACTGCTCGGCCCGTGTTGAGCATCCAGTGCAGGACTCCATCGCCGCCGTCCGAAACCCAGACGTCGACGCCCCGGTCCTCGAACTCGTGGAGGACGCCAGCGATCTCCGACGTGTCGCGCGTCTGCCGGACGATGCCCATGGAGCCCACGGCGTCACGAAGCTCCGCTGCGCGGTGCGGCCTGCGCCGGTTCTTCTTGCTGTTCGGGTTGGTGATGACGCCGATCATCGGCCCCGCGCGTCCTGGGTGGAGTTTGGTTGTACTCCGGGTACAGCGCAGAGTCAACGGGGAGATGTCAGCCCTTTCGCTGAGTGAAGACGCGACCGAAACCAAGCTCCTTCCGGGCCTCGACCCACACGAGCGCCGAGCCCCCCAGCGCCGACGGGACTGGCACGGCGAGGTCCGAGGCGGCCCGCACGGCGCGCTCGGCAAGGGAAGCCAGGACCCCGCGCAGGGGCGCCAGGGCCTCGGCGACGACGGGGACGAGGCCCCCGGAGCGCTCGACGCAGTCCACCTTGGCCAGCCTCCCCAGCTCTGCGAGCATGGGCTCCAGATCGACCACCGCGTGCTCCCGGGACTCCCCGCCAAGTCGCCGGCGCAGGCTGGAGGCGGCGCCACGAATCCGGGATGTGGAGGCCCCCTCGGGGCGCACGAGCGCGGTCGCGAACAAGCGCCCGCCCATCTTCAGCTCTCGCACCGCCTTGCGGAGCACGTTCTCGGGGGATGGGTACCGCTCCAGCACGCCCATGAGGGCGACGGCCTCGAACGCGCTCGGCTCGAAGCTGGCGTGCCCCAGCTCCTTCTGGATGATCGACACCTTGCGCATGAGCCCGTGGTCGATGACCGCGGACTGGAGCGCCCGGACCACCTGCGGGTCCGCCTCCACGACCGTAATGGACCACCCGAGCATGGCAAGCTCGACGACCAAGGACGGGGGGAGCCCCGCCGACAGCAGGCCGCTCGGGTCGTCGCGCAAGAAGCGCCGCAGCGCCGCCCGGGCGGGCGCCTCCACCTGGGACCGCAGCCCCTCGACCCCCTGCCACGCGGGCGGAGTCCGCCGCGGATCCGGGTCGAGGCCCTCCATCTCACGCTTCAGCCGGACCATCCCATCCTCCCAACGAGTCGGCGACACACTTTGACTCCGAGCGCCCGAGCGTCTACCTTCGCTTGGCCGCGGCCACCAGAAGCGAGCCGCAAGGAGGAGCCGTGCGCATCGCCCACGTATCGGACCTGCACGTCCTCGATCTCACCGGCGTGTCCTGGCGCCGCTTCATGAACAAGCGCGTCTCCGGCGCAGTGAACCTGCTCTCCTTCCGCCGGGGCGCCCACCCCGCCCAGCTCCTCGTCGCCCTGGTGGACCACCTGATCGCCAAGGGCTACGACCACGTCGTGATCACGGGCGACCTCTCCAACCTCGCCCTTGACGCTGAGTTTGCGCGGGCACGGCGGGAGCTGGAGCGCCTCGGAGGCCCGGAGCGGGTGACGGTGATCCCAGGCAACCACGACACCTACACCGCGGGCTCTGTGCGTGAGCGGCGCTTCCAGGGCTGGTTTGGCGACTGGATGGGCACGGAGGCGGCGGAGGGCTTCCCGTTCGTCAAGCAGGTCGGCGGGGTCACCTTCCTTGGGCTGAACTCCACGTACTGGACCCTGCCCTTCCTCAGCTATGGGCGGGTGGGGCGCGCTCAGCGGGAGCTTCTGGTCGAGCGGGCGCGGGACCCGCGGCTCGACGGGACCTTCAAGGTCGTGCTGCTCCACCACAACCTGCACCGACGGGGGCGGTTCAGCGAGGCGACGAGCCGGCTTCGGGACCGCGACGCCGTAGCGCGCGCCATCGCGGACGCCGGGGCCAATCTCGTTCTGCATGGACACAGCCACAAGGCGCACCGCTACCATCTGGGCGACACGGGAGGACGAATCCCCGTCATCGGGTGCGGCTCGTCCACGTGGCACCACCGGGTCCACATGGCCCGCTACAACGTCTACGACATCGGGGACGGAGCGCTGCGGGCGATCCACTCCCATCAGTTCGACGTGGACTCGGGCGCGTTCCGTGATGAGCCGGTCCCGCTGGCGGTGCCGTGACGGCACGGCAAGTCCGCGCGGTCCCAGCCGCCGAGCAGGTGCCGAATCAAGGGTGGGTGTCGAGCGAGCGGGTTCCCCCCGGAAGTGCCGGGACACCACCTGGTGAGCTAGCGCGTGGGCTTGCGCACGCGCGGACGCAGCGCCTTGCGACGGCGCCGGGCAGCCTCGCGGAGCTTGCGCTTGCGACGCTCGCTGGGCTTCTCGTAGAAGCGGCGGCGCTTGATCTCTTTGAACACCCCCTCGGTCGCCATCTTGCGCTTGAGCTGAGAGATCGCGCGAGCGACGTTGTCGCCCTCCACCTTGACCTCGAGCGGCCGGAACTCTTCCGTCGGTCTCGCCATCCAGACACCCTTGATTCCATGCGTTTGCGAAGTGCGCTCCCAGTGCCGCCGGTGCGAACCGACGCCGGCCCCCTACGGGCCCCCGAGAGCGTGGAGGGTCGTTTATACCGGTTCGGACCCGCGTGTCAAGGCCGATCCCCATGGATGTTGCGCAGCCCGGAGCCCCGTGTAGGATGCGTGGCGTGGCTGAGCTGAAGCGCTACCTCCTCAACTCCCGGAGCCCGCTCATCGGGCTCGTGATGGTGCTGCCCCTCCTCGTCCTCTACAACGTGGGCCTGCTCGTCACGGACTGGCGGGCGCTCAACGGGGCCGACCTGGTGACGTGGATCCTGGTGGAGACCCTGGATCGCACCGGCTACCTCATCACCCAGGGCGTGGTGATCGTCGCCTTCCTGATCGCCATCGGCGTGCTCCAGCGCAAGCGCCAGTTCCACCTGGCGTACTACGCGCCGCTGCTCGCCGAGTCCCTGGTCTACGCCCTCGGCATGGGGACGCTGATCCTCGCCGTCATGCGGGAGGCGCACCTGCTCGGGGGAGCCCCCGGCGAGCCCATGGGGCTCTTCACCGTGCTCACGATCTCGGCGGGGGCCGGCGTCCACGAGGAGCTGGTGTTCCGGCTGCTCATGATCCCCGCCATCGCCTGGCTTCTGACCCGCACCGCGGGCCTCCGCCCAGGGCTGGCGGTGACCCTGTCCGTCGTCACGTCCTCGGTGCTGTTCTCGCTCGCCCACTACCTGGGACCGGAGAGCTTCCAGCTCTTCACCTTCGCCTACCGGAGCCTCGCCGGCCTCGTGTTCGCCGCGCTGTTCCTGGCGCGCGGGTTCGCGGTCGCGGTCTACACCCACGCGCTCTACGACGTGTACGTGCTGGCCTTCCGGTAGCGCCGTGTGCTACCACAGAGCCCAAAGGTGAGCCACTCCGTGAAGAAGCTGTACGTCGCGATCCTCTGGCACATGCACCAGCCCCCCTACCGGGACCCGGAGTCGTCCGAGCCCCTGCTGCCGTGGGTGCGACTGCACGCGCTCCGCGAGTACCACGACATGGCGCGCGTGCTGGACCGCGATGACCGCATGCGCTGCACCTTCAACTTCGTCCCCTCCCTGCTCCAGCAGCTCGACGAGATCGCGCACGGCGGCGTCGTGGACCGCTACGCCGCGGTGACCCGGAAGCCCACGAGCGCGCTGACCGTCCCCGAGCGGCGCTTCGTCGCCCAGGAGCTGTTCTCCGTCCACCGCGAGTCCAACATCCTGCCCTATCCGCGTTACCGGGAGCTGCTGAGCCTCCGGGAGGTGGCCCCGGCACAGGCCGACCCCGCGGACTGGTTCCAGGAGGCCGAGCTGCGCGACCTCCAAGTGTGGTACGACTTGGCCTGGAGCGGCGAGGAGCTGCGTGAAGACCCCGTCGTGCGTGACCTCATCGAGAAGGGCCGCGGGTTCACGGAGCGTGACAAGGCCCGTCTGGCCGAACGCCACCAGGAGCTGCTCGGGCGCATCCTGCCTTTCTACGCGCGGCTCGCCGCCGAGCAACGCATCGAGCTGTCGGCGTCCGCCTTCTACCACCCGATCCTGCCGCTCCTCATCGACACGGACGCGGCCACCGAGGCAGACGGAGCGACGCCACTGCCGCGGGAGGTCTTCCGGTTCCCCGGTGACGCCGAGCTTCAGGTCCAGCGTGGCCTCGATGCCTTCGAGCGGCACTTCGGTGCGCGCCCGGCAGGGATGTGGCCCCCCGAGGGGTCGGTCTCGACGGAGGCCGTGTCGATGCTCGGGCGCAACGGGGTCCGCTGGGTCGCCACGGACGAGGCGATCCTGCGCAAGAGCCTCGGCGCCCCATTCCGAGCGGACGAGCTCTGCCGCCCGTGGCGCCATGGCGGCGTAAACCTGTTCTTTCGAGACCACGGCCTGTCGGACCGCATCGGCTTCGTCTACGCCCAGTGGCCCATCGAGCGGGCCGTGGACGACTTCGCCCAGCACCTCGACGCCATCCTGAAGGCGACGACCATCCCGTACCCGGTGGTGACCATCGCCCTCGACGGCGAGAACGCGTGGGAGCACTACCGTGAGGGCGGGATGAACTTCCTCGCGAGCCTCTACGACCGCCTCTGCGACGAGCCGCACCTCGAGCCCATCACGTTCTCGGCGTACCTGGACCGCCACGGCGACCAGGTCGCGGACCTGCCGTCGCTGCGCGCGGGTTCGTGGATCGACGGCAACTTCCGCACCTGGATCGGCGACCCGTCCAAGAACAAGGCCTGGGACTACCTTGCGCGCACCCGACGCGCTGCCGAGGCAGTGATGGCCAACGGCGACCTCACCGCCGAGACCCGAGCGGAGCTGCTCGACGTCCTGCTCCGCGCGGAGGCGTCCGATTGGTTCTGGTGGCTCGGCGAGGGGCACTCCTCGGCCCACGACTGGGAGTTCGAGCAGCTCTTCCTGCGCCTCCTCAAGCGGGCGTGGCGGCTGGCGGGGCTGACGCCCCCAGCCGAGCTGGACCGCGGCATCGAGCAGGTGCGGCCGCGAGAGATGCAGCAGGCCCCGTCCCGCCTCCTCAGCCCGAAGATCACTGGCAAGCTGGACGGCTTCTTCAAGTGGCACCAGGCGGGCCGCCACGACTTCCAGCAGGGCAGCATCCACCGGCAAGAGTCGAGGATGCGGTGCATCCACTACGGCTTCGACGACCACAACGTCTACGTGCGCATCGACTTCGACGAGAGCGCGCGCCGCGTCCTCGCCTCCTCGGCGCGCCTGGAGCTGCGCTTCGTAGCCCCGCGCCCCGTCACGCTCCGCTTCGTCCCCGGTGAGGCGGCGCACCTGCGCGCGGAGAGCACGGAGGGCGCCCCTGTGGTCGCCGTGGAGGCAGCCGGGGACCGGATCTTCGAGGCGCGCATCCCCGTGGCCATGCTGGTGGGCGAGCCGGCGCCGCCGGGACCGCTGGTGCTGGAGTTCTTCGCCAGCCTGCGACACGGGGTGGAGGAGGTCGAGCGCCTCCCGCTCGCGAACAACCTGCGGTTCGAGCACAACCCGCGGGAGCTGGAGCTCCAGAGCTGGTTCGTCTGACACACGATGACGAGGGGTTGAGATGCCGGAGCTCAGACACGACCCGATCCAGAAGCGCTGGGTGATCATCTCGACGGAGCGCGGGCGGCGCCCAGCCGACTTCTCGCCGCCGAGCTCTTCGTCCTCCCCTGAGTCGTGCGCCTTCTGCCCCGGCCACGAGAGCGTGACGCCCCGGGAGCTGCTGGCGGTCCGCCCTCACGGCGCCCCCAATGACCCGAACTGGCAGCTCCGTGTCATCCCGAACAAGTTCCCGGCCCTCCGCGTGGAGGGTGAGCTCGAGCGCTTCGGGGCCGGCATGTATGATCGAATGACGGGCGTCGGCGCCCACGAGATCATCGTCGAGAGCCCGGAGCACGCGACCGACCTGCCCGACCTGTCGGTCCATCAGGTGTACCTGATCGTGCGCGCGTGGCGGGACCGCCTCGCTGACCTCATGCGGGACCCGCGCCTCCGTTACATCTTGATCTTCAAGAACTTCGGCGAGACCGCCGGGGCGACCGTCTCGCACCCCCACTCCCAGCTCATCGCGCTCCCGGTCACCCCCCACACCGTCGCCCTGGAGCTGGACGCCGCGCGGCAGCACTACAACGTGAAGGAGCGCTGCCTCTTCTGCGACGTCATCCGCCAGGAGGTCGAAGAGCGGAAGCGGATCGTCGCCATCGATGAGCACTTCGTCACCTGGTGCCCCTACGCCTCGCGGTTCCCCTTCGAGCTCTGGCTGGCGCCGCGGACACACAGCCACGACTTCTCCCTGGCGTCGGACGAGCTGCTCCGCTACCTGGCCGTCAACCTGCGTGACGCGATGCACCGGATGAACGGCGCGCTGGGCCGGCCCCCGTACAACCTGATCATCCACACGGCCCCCAACACGCTCCACAGGCCCGTGCGCCCCCACTACTGGGAGACGCTACAGGCGGACTACCACTGGCACATCGAGATCTTCCCGCGGCTGAGCCGCTCCGCGGGGTTCGAGTGGGGGAGCGGCATCTACATCAACCCGACCCCGCCGGAGGACGCGGCGAGCTACCTGCGGGAGCTGGTCACCGAGTGACCGCGTCGGCGCCCCCGTGGACTTCCGCGCCCACATTTCCGCGCGCCACCTCCCCGCCCACGTCGACCCGTGCTAAGGTGGGCCCCAGGCGTAGACCATGAGGTGGACACGATGGGTGCTCGAGCAAAGAGGGTCGCGTTCAGCCAGCGCGTGCTGGCCCAGACGGTCACGATGATCCTGGCGGGGGGCAAGGGCGAGCGGCTCATGCCGCTCACGGAGCAGAGATCCAAGCCGTCCGTCCCGTTCGGCGGGAAGTACCGCATCATCGACTTCATGCTCTCGAACTGCGTGAACAGCGGCTTCCGCCGCATCATGGTGCTCACCCAGTACAAGAGCCAGTCCCTGACGGAGCACCTGCAGCGCGGGTGGAGCGTGCTCAACCCGGAGCTTGGCGAGTACGTCACTGGGGTCCCGCCCCAGCTCCTGAAGCAGGACCGCTGGTACGAGGGTACGGCGGACGCCATCTTCCAGAACGTCATCCACGTCGAGGCGCAGAAGCCGCAGCACGTCCTCATCTTGAGCGGCGACCACGTCTACAAGATGGACTACTCGCTGATGATGCGCGCCCACCTGGACTCCGGCGCGGACCTGACGCTGTGCTCCATGCCCTATGACCGCGAGGAGTCGGCGCTGCGCTTCGGCATCGTGGAGACGGACGCGGAGGGGCGCGTCGTCCGCTTCCTTGAGAAGCCCGCCAGGCCACCGGCAATGCCTGGTGACCCGTCCAAGAGCCTCGTGAACATGGGTATCTACCTGTTCCGGGCGCAGGCCCTCTACGACGTGCTCGCGTCGGACGCGGAGATCGACAGCAGCCACGACTTCGGCAAGGACATCATCCCGTCCATGCTCGAGCGCTACAACGTCCGGTCTTACGCCTTCGAGGACGAGAACCCCGGGACGACGCCCTACTGGCGCGACATCGGCACCATCGAGAGCTACTACGAGGCCAACATGGACCTCATCTCGGTGACGCCCCAGTTCAATCTGTACGACGCCTCGTGGCCCATCCGCACGTATCAGGGCCAGGCGCCCCCCGCCAAGACCGTCTTCGCCGACGAAGGCGTGCGCTACGGTGTGATGGTGGACTCCATCGCGTGTGGCGGCGTAATCGTGAGCGGCGGGCGGGTCACCCGGTCCATTCTGGGCCCAAACGTTCGCGTTCACAGCTACTCGACGGTGGAGGACTCCATCCTGCTCGACAACGTTGAGATCGGGCGGCGAGCCCGCGTGCGCCGCGCCATCATCGACAAGAACGTGGTCGTCCCGCCCGGCTGCGAGATCGGCTTCGACCCGGAGCGCGACCGGGAGCGCTTCCACGTCTCCGACACGGGCATCGTCGTCATCCCGAAGAACGCGGTCATCGGCATGTAGCATGGACAGCCCGCCGTGCCGGTTGTATGTTCGTGCCCCCGCCACCAGGGGGCACCGGAGGACAACCAGCCATGGAACGGCTCGTCGGCAAGAAGATATGGGTCATCCAGTACGATGACGAGGACGACTCGGTCATCGGCATCTGCGAAGGGTTCTCCAACAACTTCATCGCGTTGCGCCAGGAGCAGGAGACCGAGCCCAGCCTCTACATCCATCTCGCCAACGTCAAGGAGATCGAGGTGTTCCGCACAGAGGGCGAGGGTGAGGTCCGCTTCCTGCGGGCAGTGAAGGATGATGAGGGCCTCTCTTAGCGCGCTCGTGGTCCTCGTCGGGTGCGCGCACGCCCCTGGGACGCCGCGAGAGGCGGCGGGAGCGTGGGCCGAGGCCATGCGGGCAGGCGACGACCGTGGCGCCCGTCGCCTCGTGTCGCCGGACGCAGTCGAGCCGGATCTGGCCCCCTTGCGGGCGATGCTCGGTGACGGGGAGCCGAGCGCCGCGCGCCTGCTGGTAGACGTGCGCTCCGACCAGGGCGCGGTCACCGTCGCGCTCGGGCCCGAGGGGGGGCGCATCGTGACGGAGGTCGTCCCGCCGCTCGCCGGCACGACACCGGAGGGCGCCGCGCGGGCGTTCCTCGGTGCGCTGGACGGCAGCCGGCCGGGTCTGCTGGTGACGGTCATGCCGTCGGCGCGCGCGGATGAGGCTGCGGCGCGGGCAGTGCTGGCGAGCGAGGCGACCGCCGAGCTCCTCCGCAGCGGCGCGACGCGCACCCTCGCCGACGCCTTGCGGGAGCCAGCTCGGCGGAGCGGCGATGATCGGGCGTGGGTGGAGGGCGACGGCTGGCGCCTGTCGCTGATCCGCGAGCCCGGCGGGTGGAAGGTCGAGGACATTCGCAGGGAGGAGCCATGGCGCTGATCGTTCAGAAGTACGGCGGCACGTCCGTCGGTACCCTCGACCGCATCCGGCTGGTCGCCGACCGCATCGCGCGCACGAAGGCGGCTGGCCACGACGTGGTCGTCGCCGTCAGCGCCATGGCCGGCGAGACCAACCGCCTGCTCGCGCTGGCGCACGAGCTCACCAGGACGCCCGACCAGCGAGAGCTGGACGCCATGGTCGCGACGGGCGAGACCGTGTCCACGGCGCTGCTCGCCATGGCGCTGCGCGACAGGGGCGTCCCGGCGCGGTCGCTCCAGGCGCACCAGGCCCAGATCCAGACGGACAGCGTCCACGGCAAGGCGCGCATCCTGAGCATCGACGCCCCTCGCCTGCTGGGCGCCATCGAGAAGGGCCAGGTCGCGGTGGTCGCCGGCTTCCAGGGGACGGACGCGGACGGTAACGTGACCACGCTCGGGCGCGGAGGCTCGGACACAACCGCGGTGGCCCTGGCGGCGGCCCTGCGCGCCGACGTGTGCGAGATCTACACGGACGTGGACGGCGTCTACACCACGGACCCCAACGTCGTGCCGTCGGCGCGGAAGATCAGCCGGATCTCCTACGAGGAGATGCTGGAGCTCGCGTCGCTGGGCGCCAAGGTGCTCCAGACCCGGTCCGTCGAGTTCGCCATGAAGTACAACGTCCCCATCCACGTGCGCTCGAGCTTCAGCGACGCCGAGGGGTCATGGGTCATCAAGGAGGAGCCCGGCATGGAGCACGTCGTAGTCAGCGCCGTCGCCTTTGATCGCAACGAGGCGAAGATCTCGCTCCTCGGCGTGCCCGACATCCCGGGCCGCGCCTCACGGGTCTTCACGGCCCTGTCGGAGCGCGAGATCGTCGTCGACATGATCATCCAGAACGCGAGCCAGGATGGCCGCACGGACCTGACGTTCACGGTCCCGAAGGGGGACCTGGAGCAGGCGGCGCAGACCATCCGGGAGCTGGAGCCCGATCTGGAGTTCACCGGCCTCCGACTCGACCGGGACATCGCCAAGGTGTCCATCGTCGGCGTGGGCATGCGCGGGCACTCGGGCGTCGCGGCGCGCATGTTCCAGTGCCTCGCCAGCGCCGGGGTCAACATCGAGATGATCTCCACCTCGGAGATCAAGATCTCGTGCGTGATCAACGCGAAGTACACGGAGCTGGCCGTGCGCGAGCTGCACGACGCCTTCGGGCTCTCCGAGGATCAGGTGCGGGAGGACGACTCCTTCAAGCCAGCAGGCTGATGCGCAACGGCTCTCCGCGCGGTCCGATGGGCGCCGCCGGAGGAGCCCATGCGCGCGTTCA
This sequence comes from Myxococcales bacterium, assembly GCA_045863395.1. Taxonomy (GTDB): domain Bacteria; phylum Myxococcota_A; class UBA9042; order JABWCM01; family BTVJ01; genus BTVJ01. Next base: position 25,315 of record BTVJ01000059.1, on the reverse strand, counting down.
TCGGACCCGTCATCATCGTGGGAGTGCTCTGGGGAGCCATCCTGACGCCCAGGGCCCCCCCGGACCCCGCCCGAGCGCTGCCAACCGGCTGTGGCTGGCGCCGGGACCCGGCAGTCCCCGGTGGGGCGGTGTGCGTGACGGGTGTCCTCGGGCGGCTGCTGCCGCCTCTCGACGCGGGGCAGCGGCTGGCGCTGGGGCTGGCGCTGGACGTCAACGCCTCGACCGCGCAGGACCTCGAGACCATCCCGGGCGTGGGGGAGCGGACGGCGCGGGCCATCGTGGAGTACAGGCAGGCCCACGGCGCGTTTCGGACCTTGGATGATCTGGCGCGTGTCCGGGGCATCGGCGAGGGAACCATCGACAAGCTGCGGCCCTATCTCACCACGGGTCGCCAGGAGGAGCGCAGATGAGCTTTTTCGCAGCGGCGGACGACAGCGTCCTGGTGGTCGTGGACGTCCAGGAGCGGTTGATCGCCGCCATGACCCCGGAGGACCAGGCGACCATCGCCCGCAACGTCCCCGTGCTGGTGCACGCCGCCAAGGCGACCGGCGTACCGGTCCTAGTGACGGAGCAGTACCCGCGCGGCCTGGGCTCCACCATCGAGAGCGTGCGAGAGGCGCTCCCGGCCGGGACGCAGGTCGTCGAGAAGCTCGAGTTCTCCTGTTCGCGGGCGGCAGCGTTCGCCAATGCCCTGCACGCGACGGGTCGCCGCACGGTGGTGCTCTGCGGCATGGAGGCCCATGTCTGCGTCCTGCAGACGGCGCACGACCTGCTGCAGCGAGGCTACGCCGTCCACCTGGCGGCGGACGCCGTCAGCTCGCGCACCGACCAGAACCGACAGATCGGCCTGGGCCTCGCCCGCCAGATGGGGGCGGCCATCTCATCGACCGAGGCCGTGGCGTTTCAGTGGGTGGGGCGGGCAGGCACGGACGCGTTCAAGGTGATTTCGCGTCTTGTGAAGTAGCGGCCACGCGGGCGACCGGGCCGAGGAGGGCGGACCGGGCCCAGGCATCGAGCGCCTCGACCCGCCACAGGTCCTTGTCGCCCCGGACGAGCCGCAGGGTCTTGTCGCGGGTCGTGCGCACGTCGACGATGCCATCGGAGATGCGCACCACCTCCTCTACGCGGTCCGCCGCAGTCAGGGGCAGCGGCTCCTGGAGCGCGTCGGCGTCCATGAGGCGCCGGAGCAGGACCTTGACCTCCTTGACATCGGGTGCTGCCGCCCCGGCGCAGGCCGCGGTGAGCCCCTCGACCCCCGCCTTGCGGGTCTCCTCTGGCAGTGCGGCCCACTGGTCGAGGAACTGGCGCAGCACCTCGCGGGAGGCCGGCGTGATCAGCGTGTAGACGACCTCCGCGTTCTGGCCGACCAGCGCCTCGCGGAAGAGGTTGAAGGCGCCCTCGGGAGTACGGGGATCACGCAGGAGGTCCCGCTGACGGCGCATGGCCGCAACGTTCTCGTCCACGCGATCCAGGTTGGCCAGCACGGTCTTCAGCGCAGGCCAGGTGCGAAAGGTCTCCAGCGCCAGGTCGCTCCTCCAGACCTCGTCTGCCCCCTTGACGAAGCGGAACGTCTCACCGCCGCGCGTCTCGATGGTGGCTACGTTGCCGTTGATCCTGGCGGGATCGTGCTGCAGCCCTGCAATCACCTCGTCAGTACGCTCGAGGGTGCCCATGGCAGTCAACGCGATGAAGAACTTGCGGTCGTCGTCGACGCCGTCCAGCAGATCCCCGCCGATGTCGCGGCGAATGACGCGGGCCTCCTCCGCAGAGTAGATGTCGTCGAGGATGACCACCGCGCGAACGATTCGCTCTCGCAGAGCCCGGATCTCGGCGTGGAGCTCTGGGACCGACAGATCCCAGACTGCGCCTGCGTCTCCTTCGTAGATCGCTCCCTGAAGCGAGGAGAAGACGGCAGCGACGGCGGCCGCCTCCGGGTGAGCCTGGCCGCACCCGTACGAGCTCCCGAGCGCGAAGAGAGCGACGCAAGTGAGCAGGGCGGCGCGCGATGTCCTGGTCATGGCGTCCATCGTTACCACGCGCTCGGCGCGTGGTCAAACGCCAATGGTTGACGCTGTGCGGGCCCCCTCGCTAAGATCGCGCGTGCTCTGTGGACGAGCGCCGAGAGGCGCCTGGTCCCTCCCCCGCGGGGCGGAGGTTGGTGACGCATGTGGGCCGAAAGCCTGGTCGTGGCGGTGGGGATCCTGATGCTGGCGACGTCGGGATGTGGTGAGCGGCGGGAGGAGACGCCCCAGCGGGCCTATGAAGAGTTCTTCGGAGTGTCCAGCGCCCTGGTGCGAGAGCCGCAGGAGGCGCTGCAAGAGGCCCTCTGGGAGCGCCTCGCCCCCGAGTCGCGGGACGCGCTGGAGGAGCGGACGGCGTTGCTGAATGCATCGCTCCCCGAGGGGGCACGCCTGGCGCCGCATCGGCTGCTCATCGGGCGCGACACTCCGGCGGGCTCGCGCATCCAGCGCGTCGAGGTGCTGGAGCAGACGGAGCGGGAGGCGACGCTCCGCGTGGTGCTGGACGCAGGGGAGGCCACCGTCAGGATGCTGCGTGACGCGGACCGCTGGACCGTGGCGCTCCCCCCGCTTCCGCCCTCCTGATCTGGATTTCGAGTCGAGCCACCCCAGGACGCTCAGGTGAGGCCGCATGAGACACAGCAACGACGCACGCGGATCAGGGGCCCCCGGGAAGCTCGACCTGGCTGCGTCCGCGCAGGCGTCGCGCTTCGAGCGCAAGACCCGCTGGCGCTATCAGCGAGATGGGAAGGACATCGGCCCCTTCTCTCCGAAGGATCTGCGGACGCAGATGCAGAAGGGGGACGTGGACGAAGACACCCAGGTCTTCGAGGAGGGCCAGCAGCGGTGGGTGCGCGTCGGGGACGTACCCGAGTTCGCCAACTACCTGTTCGAGGTGGCCAGAGAGAGGCAGCGCAAGACGGAGCACGCCGAGCACGAGCGGGCGGAGGCCGCCGTTCGCGCCGGCCACAAGACGAGGAGCTGGGTGTCCCGCGTCGCGATCCTGGCCGCCCTGGGCGTGGTCGGGGCCCTGTCGTGGGTGGCGCTCACGTCGGCGTCGACCGCGCCGGCCAACCTGGCCAGGGGGATGCTCCGTGACCCCGCGTTCGGCGAGGTGCGGCCGTGGACCGCGCCGACGGAGCAGACTGGATACAGGCTGACCATCGAGCAGGAGCCTCTCCCCGAAGAAAAGAAGGTCGAGAAGGCCGCCATTCGCAAGCCCGGGCGCCGCACCGTGGATGGTGAGCCCGAGCCCGGCGGGGCGCTGGTCGACACCAACCAGGGCGACGGCGCGGTGGTCAGCGGGTCCACCGTCACGACCATGTCCTTCGACGACGAGGACGAGGGTGGGGCCACGCGGGCCCTCGGCAGCGGCGAGGTCCAGGAGGTCGCCAACAAGGTGGCCGGCAAGGTGCGAGGGTGCATGGCGGCCGAGGCGCAGCGTCGCCCGGAGTTCCGCGGCGCCACGCTGGCGTTCAGCCTGGAGCCGAAGGGCTCGGTGGGAGGCGTCCGCATCCTCAATGGCGGCGTCGTGACCTCGGCGCTGGTTTCCTGCGTCCGCAAGGCCACGGGCAGCGTGCGGGTGGAGCCCTTCGCGGGGGGCGGCCGGCGCATCGAGATCCCCATCGCGGTGGGGACCTACTGAGCCATCCCGGGGGACCGCGATTGTCACGGCGATCATTTCGGCTATACTCGGTCCGGCTAGGACCGTCACGGGACCGTTGACCGCGGGATCGCCCCGCCCCCACCACGGATCACAGCGGGCGATGCTCCCCAGAGGCGAAGGTGACACGAGACATGGAAGGGCAAGTGGAGTCCCAGGGAGAGATCCTTCGTGATCTCGTAGAGTTCATGGTCCGGGCGATCGTCGATGCGCCGGCGGACGTCCGGGCGACAGTCGTGGAGAGCGGGACGACCGTGGTCGTAGAGCTGGCCGTGGCGCGAGAGGACATCGGCAAGGTGATCGGACGCGAGGGCGGGATGGCCCAGGCGCTTCGCACAATCCTGGCCAACGCGGGCACCAAGCTCAAGCGCCGGACGGTCCTGCAGATCCTCGACTAGCCGCATAGTTGACGCCACCTCACCGCCTCCCCGCGCCGGAGCGACCATGCAGGATCACAACCGGGCAACAGAGAAGATGTCCCTGGAGGCCGTCTCGAAGCTCCTCGATGCGGCACGCGCGGGGCGCCCACGCTCCATGGCGATCTGGGGCGCGTCCCGAGGCGGACGCAACCTTGCCCGGGCGCTGGCGGAGCGGGGTGTGCAGGTGACCCTCGTGGACCGGCGGCTGGGCGCCGTCGAAGAGATGCTGCACGAGATCGCCAGGCGCCTGGAGCAGCGAGTCGAGCAGGGGCTCATCGACACCGCGGCCCAGGGTGAGGTGCTCGGCCGCATCCGCATCGGCGCGGGCACGGATCGGGTGCGCGGCCATGACCTGGTCATCGAGGCGGGCCCCACGGATCGTGCAGCGCGCATCGAGGGCCTGCGCGTCCTGGACCGATCCGTGGAGGCGGGGACCCCCATCGCGAGCATCGTCTCTGGGGTGCACGGCTACGACCTCACCGACTACGCCCCGGACCCCACGCGCGTCGTGCCCATCCACCTGGTGCTCACCGACTGGCAGGTGTCCGTCGTGGAGGTCATCGGTGCCGCCGGGGTCGCCCGTGACGCCATCGATCGCACCGTCCTGGCGCTCGGTGCTGCGGGGCTGACGGTCGTCGAGGCGCCAGGGGCGCCGGGGTTCCTGGTGGACCGCCTCGCGCTGGCCCTGATCTGTGAGGCGCTCCGCATCCTCGACCGAGGCGAGGCGGACATCGAGTCCATCGACCGGGCGATCCGGCTGCACACCGTCCACGAGGTCGGCCCCCTTCAGCTCGCCGACCTGCTGGGGCTGGACTACCTCTACGAGCTCTCGAGCGCCCTGGCCACGGCCACGGGAGACACGCGCTACGCTCCCACGGCGCTGCTCCGCGCCTATGTGGAGAACGGGTTCCTCGGGGTCAAGTCCGGGCGAGGCTTCTACGTCTACCCGTGAGCCTGTGCGCTACCGGTAGCGCCACCGCAGCTCGAAGACCGTCGCCCCCTCCGTTGCCTGGAGGTGCAGGCACAGGGCAGGGCTGCCGGCCGGCGTGTCGGTGAGGATCTCGACCGTGTCATCGCCGCGCCGTATGGGCTGCGTCTCGAGCACCTCGCCGTCGGGGTCCGTCACCAGGACGGCGCCCGCGATGACCGGGTCCTGCAGAACGACCAGGATTGAGACATCGCCAGCACGCTCCGCGTCCAGGCAGACCCACGGGGCAGGCGTCGCGCGAAAGTCCAGCACGTCGAAGTGTCGCTTGGCCGGCCTCACGATGGCGGCGGAGGGGGCGACGCCCAGGGACCGGGCCGGCGGGGGCTCTGCCGCAGACGGTGCACACGCGGCCGCGAGGAGCGTCGCCAGGGCGATGCGTGGGTGAGGGTTCTGCTTCACGGGCGACACGATTACCGCAGGTCGGCCCTCCGGAGCAAGGTCTCGGTCGGCGCGAGGGTTGGGCGTCAAGTGACGACGGCGAGGGCGCGCGCGGCGGCCTGGGCGCGCAGCCGCGCTCCGTGACGCTCGTACAGATCAACGGCCGCGCGCAGGCGTGATCGCGCGCGCCGCAGGTCACCCCGAGCCGATTCCAGGCTTCCTAGTCGCTCGAGCGCCAGAGCAGCGCCGAAAACAACGCCCATCTGCTCGTAGCTGGCCAACGCGACGCCCAAGCGCTCGGCGGCCTCCTGCCATCGCTCCTCCCCGGTGAGCGCCGCACCAGCGGCACAGCAGGCGTCTGCCACGCCTCGCGGGGAGTCCAGGGCCTCCCAGCCGTCGCGCGCCTGCTCGGCCACGACGAGCGCGTCACCCCAACGGCCGGCAACGAGGAGCGCCTCCGCCTGGATCGTCAGCGCGGAGAGCTCGGAGGACCGGAGGCCGAGGCCCCGGTAGGCGTCGCGCGCGGCGTCCAGGAGCGCGAGGGCCTGGGGAGCGTCCCGGCCCTCGACGGCGATGGCGCCCAGGATCCGGGCAGCGTCGGCATGACCGGAGGTGTCACCGATGCGCTCGAAGGCACGCGCAGCGGTCCGGGCGGCAGCGGCGGCGCCCTCGAGGTCTCCGGCGAAGAGCAGGGCCTCGGCGCGGACCACCTGGCACGTCGCGAGCCCCGATGGGTGCCCTGCCCTGCTGAACAGCCCCACGGCGCGGTCCAGGAGAGCGAGCGCCCTGGGAAGATCCCCTCCGACGGCAGCCATTGCGCCGGAGTTCGCGAGGAGCACTGCCATGCCCTCGGGGTGCTGCGCCCGCGTCGCCAGGCCGAGGGCACGCTCCAGGAGCGGCTCGGCCTGGGAGTAGCGCCCCTGGCCCGCAAGGGCCTGCGCTTGCAGGCCCAGCACCGCCGCCTCCTCCCGCGGGCGCTGGACGGCCGCGAAGATGCGGGCGGCGGCATCCCAGGACGCCATGGCGGCCCGTGGGTCCCCCTGGGCAAGCTCCACGCTGCCCAGGTTCGTGAGGTCACCGGCCTCACCGCGGGGGAAGCCAACCTGCCGATGGAGGCGGAGGGACTCCTGGTACCGGCGCCGGGCCTCGGCGAAGTCGCAGCGGGCCACCGCGACGTTTCCGAGGTTGGTCTCCGCGCTGGCGCGCCCCAGCGGATCGCCGAGGCGCGCGAACAGGGCGCGCGACTGCTCGAAGGCGGCGGCAGCGTCCTCCAGGCGCCCGGCCACGCGGTCCAGGTTGCCCATCTCCGCGAGGCAGCGGGCCTGGCCGCTTGGATCGCCGAGGGTCCGGAAGCTGGCGAGGGCGTGGGTGAACATGTCCCGCGCGCCGGTGAGGTCGCCGGTGGCGCGACAGACCTCGGCGAGCCCCGCGAGGGCGGTCGCCGAGCCATGCGGATCGCTCAAGGCCCCGAAGAGCCCCAGGGCCTCGTTGAGGAACACGCGCGCCTCGTCCACGGCGCCGCGGCCGAGCGCCAGCATGCCGAGGTTTCCGAGCTGTGCGGCAGCACCCCGCGCGTTGCCACCGCGCCGGTGCAGCTCCAGGGCCTCGTGGTGGCAGGCGGCGGCCTCGCCTGTGCGGCCCAGGTCCGTGAGGACCACCGCCATGTTGCCGAGCGCCGAGGCGGCGCGGCCGTGGTGGCCGATCTCGAGGGACACCTCGCGGGCGCGGCGAAAGCGCTCGAAGGCCTCCTCCAGCCTTCCGAGGGACTGGAGCAGGAGGCCCAGGTTGTTCCAGGCCGCCAGGCACGCGTCGACCTCGCCCGCGGGCTCGGCGAGGAGCAGCGCCTCCTCATAGGCGCTCCGGGCCTCTTCGAGGCGCCCCTCACGGTGCAACGTGGTTCCCCGCTGAAGCAGCTCGCCTGTCGAACCCATCAGGACCTCGAGAGCAGGAACCAGAACACCACCATCACGGCCGTCATCACGGCCACGGCGGCGCCGATTCGGAGGGGGCACAGCGGGGCGGTCCCGCGCACGCCCCCGGACTGCCCATTGAGCACGAACCGGCGGACGCGGCCCCGGTGCCGATAGGTGAGCACCCACGCGGGGAGCAGAACCAGGGTGCTCTTCATGTTCTCCAGGAGGGGGTTGACCCGCAAGTGGCGGAGGCGACGCGGCGCCAGCAGGGCGGCGCAGCGCGCGTGCTCGCGGGCGATGAGGCGGCTCCTGGCGACGGCGCGGGCCGTCCGGCGGGCCACGGCAGGTGCCTCGGCCGGGGCGCCTGCGGGGAGGCTCCAGTCACACGGGGCGAGGGCGCGCAGGTCGTAGTGGCCGAGCTTGTCAGAGTGGCGCTGGGGAAGGACCCCACTTGCGGCGATCAACAACCCCGTCACGGTGGAGCTCGTCTCGCCGAAGACCGGGGCCCACTGACCCCGGCGCCCATCCGGGACCTCATCCGTGTCGGCCGTCCAGCAGGTGTGCACGTCGCTGGTGAACAGCCAGTGGGGGATGAAGACGCGGCGCAGGGATCCAGCAGCGCCGGGGCGCGACAGGGCGGCCGGCTTGAGGTGCGGGAAGCCCACCCAGGACGCCAGGAGCACCCGCGCCTCGCCCTCCACGACGGAGAACGGGATCAGCCCCGTCGGCGCGGCGGCGATGGGGCCACCGGTCATGGTCACGTCGGCGCTCCCGCAGTAGCCACACTGCCCGTCCGCGCCCCACGTGACCGTAGAGGCACCACACGGTCCGCAGCGGAGCGCTGGGGGCGGGGGCTGGGTGGCGTCGAGCGCCGCGGGGAGCCGCGCGCCGCAGGTCCCGCAGAGGAGCTCATCGGCGTCGACTACCGTGGCGCACGTCTCACACACGCCCTCGCCAAGGACGGCCAGGTCCGCGTCCTCGACGTCGGCGCCGCCGGGGAGGGTGGGCTGCGGATCACTCACGCTCCGCCTCTACCAGCGACGAGGACGACCACCAGCGTCACGAGGAGCACCGCGGCCAAGGCAGCGATGCGCATGGCGCTCAGCGGAGCCTTGCCGGACTGGCGGCCCGTCTGCCCGTTCATCACGAAGCGCCAGGTGCGGCGGGCGTGCCCCCAGGACGCCACGTACACGGGGACCAGGACCAGCGTACCCTGCACCCGGTGGAGCTCCGTCACGATCTCCAGGTCCCGGGAGTCGTCACCTGGGAGGAAGGAGTGGACGCTCTCGGCCTCGCTCGCGAGGATGCGCTCCCGTGCCGCCGGCAGCGCCTCATCGGACAGGACCGACGCCCCCAGCGCGGCGCGACCAGCAAGATACTCCTCCCGATACCGTCGCGCCCCACCCGGGTCGAAGGGGAGCATCGCGCGGAGCTCAGTCTCCGTGAGGGCCGCCGTTGCGCAGACGATCTCCTGAGCGTGGAACCGATGGTGTCGCCCCTCCAGAGGGAACCACTCCACCTCCTGGACGTCGGCCGCCGGCCGAGGGTGGGCGGTCGCCCGGTGCGCCGCCGGGCGGCCATCGTCCGTTGGCTGCTGCAGCGGCGGCTTGGGCGCCAGCGTGGCGCGCGTCCAGGACTCGGCGATCTCGGCGCGCCAGGTGCTTCGGGCGAGGGCCGAGAACATCCAGCAGGGGACGTAGAGGGGCGTCACGCCATCGCGCGCCGCGCGCCGGACGACGCGTCCGGGGCGCAGGAGGCCGACCCCGATCCACTCGCGGAGCAGCTCCGATGCCTGCTCCCGGTCGATGACGAACGGGATCACGAGCTCGGGAGCAGGCGCCTTGGGGTCGACGGGTGTCTCCACAACGTGGTCCGCGTCGCACAGGGGGCAGCGGACAGGCCGCTGCGACCTCTCGGCATAGAGCAGGGCCTCACACGAGTCGCAGCGGAACGGGACGATGAGGAGCGCGGGGGCGAGCCCCTGCGCGATACGAGCCTCACCGAGGGCGCCGCCGCACTGGGCGCAGCAGCGCGCCGCCACCGCGTTGGGTGCGCCGCACAGGGGACACGCGATCTCCGCGACGGGGACGGGCGCAGGCGTCATCGCGGCTAGTCTCGCCCAGGGGCCACGGCGCGTCAACGCGCGTTCTGGCGACTCGCGGGGGCCGCTGGTATCCTCCCGAATCCCATGGTCGAACGAAGACTCACAGCGTGTCTGGCGGTACTGGCGGTGATCGCATCGCTGGTCCACGGCTGTACGCCGGCAGCGACGACCCGCCCCTCGGTCGGACGCTACGACCCAGCCGCCGTCGGCGCCGTCCCGTTCGCCGCCTCCCGGCAGGAGCGCTGCGAGGCGCTGGTGCCGACCATCAAGGCGGCCGCTCAAGCGACGGGGCTGGACCCGGCCCTCCTGGTGGGCGTCGTCCGGGTCGAGAGCAACTTCCGCGCAGACGCTCGCTCGGGCGCCGGCGCCATGGGGCTCATGCAGATCATGCCACGGACGGCGAAGGGCACCGGCTGCGGCGATCCGTGGAGCCCCGAGGAGAACGTCCTGTGCGGCGCTCGTGTGCTTGCGCAGTTCATGAAGGCCTACGACGGCAAGCTGGTGTATGCCCTGAGCGCATACCACGCCGGGTGGCGCTGGCCGAACATGGCGCGGGACGCGAGCCGGCTCCCGAAGAACTTCGGCTACGTGGAGAAGGTGCTGGTCGCTCGCGCGCACTTCCTGAAGAAGGGATGCGCCCCGTGAGGCTGATCGTCGTCGCCGCCATCGAGTCCGACGGGCGCCTGCTGCTGACGAGGCGCCCCGAGGGTACCCACCTCGCTGGTCTCTGGGAGCTCCCCGGCGGCAAGCTGGAGCCAGGCGAGTCGCCCGACGAGGCCCTGCGCCGTGAGGTGCGGGAGGAGCTGGGCGTAGAGCTCACGTCCTCCTCGCCCATCGTGTTCTCCCACCACCGCTACCCGGAGCGCGAGGTGCTGCTCCTGTTCTATCGGTGTACGGTCGCCTCGTTGCCAGCGTACTCGCCCGAGGGCCTGGAGCTCCGGTGGGCGTCGCTGGAGGAGATCGACGCGCTCGCGTTTCCACCAGCCAACGCACCGCTGCTCGAGGCGCTCCGGCGCCGTTGAACCGCCGCCGGTTGCGTGCTACTCCTCGGGGGCCGCGCCACGATGGTCCGGCCACCCCATGGAGACCGCCGTGAAGCACCTCATCGTCCCCGCCACCATCCTCGCCCTCGGGGCCTGCGCGTCCAACAAGCCGGCAGCCCAGGCGGCGGAGCCGGCCGCCCAGACGGCGCCCGCTCCCCGAAGCGCACCGAGCGACGAGCCCACGGAGGCCAAGGAGAGCGCCGAGAAGCCCGCCACGGCGCCGGCACCAGGGGACGCGACGGCCGAGGGGGTCCCTGGCAGGGGGCTGGCGCCGGACGAGGCCCGCGCCCTGTACCTGAAGCTCTCAAAGGAGAAGAACGAGTGCCCGAACGGCCTGCCGGGGCTCGTCGGGACCTGGCGCTTCATCGGAGAGTCCAAGGCGGAGGCCTTCCAGGACGAGATCGCCTTCCACGGCCCCGACTTCACCGAGTGGATGTCGGAGGGACCCGCCAACGCCCGTCGCAAGGCCATCCTGGAGGGGCGCTACACGTGCATCTACAAGAACCGCGTCCTCTTCGAGCTGAAGCGCGTGGAGCCCGACGGCGCGTTCGACAACCACGCGGGGGACACCTGGGCGTGCGACGTGCTGTCTCCGGCCGCGCCGGACGGGCCCGCAAAGCTTCTGCTCGTGTGCTTCTTCGACTGGAAGCTGGACCTGCGCACCGCCATGGAGTTCGAGTACCAGCGGGCGAGCGACTGAGCTGGTTCAGAAAGTGAGGCCCAGCGAGAAGCCCCCGCCACCGGGGAGGGGAACGGGAGCGGCGCTGACGATGGGTGTCGCCTGGGTGTCCGGCTGGGGTGTGGAGGTCGCGTCCAATACGAACAGCACCACCCCCGTTGCCAGGGCCGCCCCACCGACTCCGAGACCGACCGCGCCGATGATCCCGGAGGTCTCACCGTCGCTCTGCGCAGCCTGCGCTGCGGCGAGCCCGAACCCTGGACGCGGCCCCTGGGCCACCTGATCGGCCTTGTCGGCCCAGTCCACCGTGAAGATTGCGCCGACGACGATGCCGGCCACACCGACGCCGGTCAGCGCCCACGCCGCGCCGTTCTCGTACCAGAGGGCACCCGCTGGGGGTGTGGCTCCTTCGGTGACAACGCCCTCGGGCTTCTGCTCCACGCCGCTCAGAAACGCCGCCATCTCTTCTGCTCGCCTCGCCGAGACCACCGAGGGCTTGACGACCAGCTCGCGGCTGCGGACCAGCGCCTTCGTGCGGACGTCCACATGGAACGTGGCGAGGTGGGGGCCCGTCCCGCGATCGATGACGCCGCAGAGGATCACGGCGTCGAGCTCGAGGAACGCGCCGATGCGAGAGGCGTGGTCGGCGAGGCGGGCGTCCATGTCCTGCACGTCGTCGAAGCGCAGGCCGAAGGAGTCCTTGTTGAAGTCCAGGGCCGACTCGTAGGCCACGTCGACGTCGAGGGACGCCGTGCCCTGGGCCTCCAAGACGACCTTGCGCACCATGCTCTCCATCTGGTCCTTACGAACCAGCACGTGGTACGTGCCCGGGTAGAGGCCCTCGTAGGTGGCGGGCGTGAGCGCCTTCTGAGGCTGGCCGTTCAAGAACACCTCGGAGCCCGGCGGGTCGGACTCCACGTGCAGTGAGGCAGTCCGCTGCGTCGCCATGGACTTCAGCGTCTCGCGGAAGAGGCGGACGAGAGTGGGGTGGTAGTTGTCCTCCGTGACCTCGACGCCATCGCCAAACTCCAGAATCACCTCGCGGAGCACGTCGCGCACCCGCTTCTCGTTGCCGTTGTCCAGGTGCGAGCGGGCCAGCAGCATCTGGGTCTTGAACAGCTCGTCCCGGAGCTGCGCGTTGAGGGAGATGGTCTCCATGATGTCGACGAGCTGCCTCTTTGCCTCGTGCAGCACGTCCACGGCCTCCCGCGGGTCCGTGTAGAGGAGCTTGTCGCCCCGGGCGACCATCTTCTCGATCTCTTGGAGGCGGTCATTGGTCACCCGCTTCATGGGGGTGACCATCACGGACATGACCCGCCGCATGACGTCGTCCTTGTCCATGAGCGCGAACTTGCCGTGCTTGAGCAGCTCCCGCGACAGGAGCTCCCGGTACTCGCCCCCCTTCGAGCCCTCATTGGAGCGGAGGTGCACCTCCATCACGATGGCGGCGGGCTCGAGGCCGCTCTCGCCGACCGCCTGTGCCCGGGCCGGTGCCCACCAGAGGACCGCGCAGGCGGCCACCGCCACTGCGCAAGTACGCAACAATGCAGGTCTCCTGCTCACGGCCGTCCTCCTGTGGTGCCCACCCCGCTGCGTCGCAGGGCGCATCGAGCATGGTCGATGGGGCGGATCGTAGCCCACCGGCCCGGTGTGTCAAGGTGCCGCGGACCGCGCCGCCGCGGCGGCGGAGCCCTTCGCCCAGGTTGCCCAGCCTGGGGTCCCGCGGTCCCCCGAGGCGGCCCGCTGCGAGGCGCGGCGCCAGCTCTGGGGTCGCGACGGGTCCGCGGTGGGCCCCACCAGCTCCAGGGCGAACCCCGCCTTGCCGCGAGGCCACGGCGCGCGGGTGTCGTACCGGACGCGGACCACCACGGCCCCGCATGGGTCCGTGATGCGGACCAGTCCCGCCTCGTTGGGGAGGGCGAAGGTGCGCGTCACGATGAGCGGGGTCAACCCACCATTTGCGTCCACATCCTCGCTCGGGGCGATGACGGCGAAGCCGCCCGCGGTGAGGAGGAGGGGAGCGTCCCCCGCAAAGGTCTCCGGGGCGTGGCGCCCGTCGTCCAGGCGGAACCCCCGCAGGTCCACGTCATGCTCACCCGGGTTGTGCAGCTCGAAGTACTCCCCTCGGTTGTCCGCCGTCGCGCGCGGATCGATCATCAGCTCCGTGACCAGCAGGGGCGCACCGCAAGCGGAAGGGGGCGCGGGGGGCTCCGGGGCAGGGTCTGCGCCCAGGGGCGCCGCGAGGGGCGCCACGTCCGGGAGCGGGACGTCGGCAGCCGGTGCCGGCTCGAGGGGCACCTCGTGCAGGTCACCGAGCGCGCCGCACGATGCGGCACAGCCGGCTGCGAGAGCGAGGGACAGAGAGAGGGCGAAGAGGGTGGCTGGTTGACGCATGGGGTCCTCCGTGGGCGTGCGGCCCGGTTGTGGTGTTCGGGCGCCTCGAAGGGCACGTACCATGCCAGCACCAATAGTCGCGTGATTTCTGAACCTTGGATGGGGGGGTGGTCCAGGGACCGGTCCCGGCGTCAGACCATGGGAGGTCCCAGCCCGGGACCATGTGGGACCTTCCACGGCACCCTGGTCGCTCGGATGCACGCCCACCTCCCCGGCGCGGCGGTCCACGGCTCTGTTGACAGGGCGAGGGCCTTCGACTATAAGGCGGGACGCTCTTTCTGAGTGGGAATGGCTAGGTAGCTCAGTAGGTTAGAGCGAGCGGCTCATAACCGCTAGGTCGCGAGTTCGAGTCTCGCCCTAGCCACCATTCCCGACCTGTATGGTTACGACGCTCTCGGGCCCGTCGGGCCCCCCACTGTTCGAGGGCCTCCTGGCTCCCTGCCAGGAGCGCCCCTGTTGCGTCGTGCTCTCTGGGGAGCTCACCCAAGCCTGGAGGAGACGGCCCATGCGCAAGCTCCGCACGTCCGCGATCCTTGGTTCCATCGTCGCTGCCCTGCTGCTTGGCGCGACTGGCTGCAAGAAGGAGCAGCCCGCAGCCCCTGCACCGCCGGCGGGCGCTGCCAAGCCGGCAGAGGCGCCGAAGCCGGCCGAGGCGGCTCCCAAGGAGGCCCCGCCCGCTGAGGCCAAACCGGCCGAGGCCCCGATGGAGGCCAAACCTGTCGAGGCGGTGGAGGCCGCGCCCACCGAGGCGAAGCCTGCGGAGGCCGCGCCGACCACGGCCCCGACCGAGGCGGCAGCCGAGCCCGCCAATGAGCAGGCCGCCGCCGAGAACGCCCAGCAGAAGCGGCAGCAGCGACTCCAGGACATCTACACCCTCGGGCGCACGGGGGACGACGCCTCCGTCGACGAGCTCATCAAAATCATGAAGAGCGAGGAGGAGCCGGGCATCCGCGCCACGGCCATCCGCGTCATGGGTCGCGAGAAGATCGACCGGGTCGTCCCGGAGCTGGAGGAGCTGGCCAAGAGCACGATCCCGCCGGTCAAGATCGAGGCGGCCATCCTGCTCTACCAGTGGGGCGACAAAGAGAAGGCCATGCCCATCCTCAAGGAGCTGTCCACGCAGGGCGTCGCCCTCCGCCGGGCCTTCCTGACGGGGCGCAAGGACGGCAAGAACCAGTACGACGAGAACGCCAAGTCGTTCCTGGAGTCGGGCCTGAAGGCCGAGAACGTCTACACCAAGCTGGACGCGGCCCTGGGCCTCTACGAGATGGGCAACGCCAAGAAGTCCCTCGACGTGTTCCGCGAGGTGATGGAGAAGGAGGAGACCTTCTACGTCCGCATGGCCGCCCTGAACTACCTGCGCCACCTGAAGGACGACCCACCCATCCGCAAGATCATCGAGGCGGCGAAGAACGACGCTGACGAGCGCGTGAAGCAGCGCGCGGAGCAGATCCTGAGCGAAGGGCAGGCTCAGCCTCCCGCAGTGCCCTAGACCTCCCGAGACCACATCTTTCTCTCCGCATCCGGCCTCATTCCCCGCCATGCACGGTTTGGGTTGACCTCGAAGGGTCCTCTGTGGACACTTCCGCGGTCGCGCCCCAGCGACTCCACCCGCCAAGGAGGCCCCCCATGGGACGACCCTGCGCCGCAGCCGTAGCCTTTGCCCTTGCGCTCCCTGCCGTGATCGGGTGCGACTCGGAGCCGGCGGCGTCTGCCGCTGACGTCACGGTGACCCAGGCTACCGAGGCGGAGCTTCTGGCGGGCGTCTGGGTGCGCACCAACAAGGCCGGGAGGGTGGAGTACGAGTTCCGCGGGGACGGCACCTACTCGCAGAGGTCCTACCCGAGCGCCACCGCGGCGGACCCGACCACGGTCACCGACGGGAGCTTCTCGGCCGAGGGCGGCGTACTGACCCTGTCGACGGAGCTGAGCACCGAGACAGGACCCTACGCCCGCGACGGGGCCACGTTCAGCCGCGAGCAGGTGTTCCTGCGCAAGGCGGGGTCCGACGGCGCCGCCGGGACCTGGGAGTACACGCGAGAGCGCAAGCGCCGCACGACCCCCGCGGACGCACTCACCTTGGACGAGCAGGTGGAGGACACGATCACGCTCCACGGCGGCGGGACCATGGAGTGGTCCCATCGCCTGCTCGGCCCCCAGGGCGTCGTCCTCGAAGAGGTGACGCGCCCCGGTACATGGTCGGAGGAGGGCAACACGGTCACGACGCAGGACGCGGAGCAGGTGCTGGAGCTGAAGCGGGTGGGCGACACGCTGTACGACACCCGCGGGAGCTGGCTCTACCAGCGCAAGTAGGCCGGCTGCGCCCGCGAGGGATCCCTCAGGGGAGGCTGACCGACGCGAACCCGGCGTACAGCTCCCCGGCCAGGTACTGGGTGTACTCCGGGTCCGACAGGCTCTTCGTGCGCAGGAAGCTGTTGAGGTAGGCGCTCGACCGCTCATCGCGCCGGACCTCTGGACGGCCCAGGTTCATGACGAGCTCTTGGACCTCGCCGCGGACGACGGCGATCAGCACCACACTGCCGCTGTCATCGAGGCCCTTGACCACTCCGCACAGGCTGTACCAGTCGTTGTTGCGCCCGTCTCCATTCTTGTCCTCGGTGTTGTGAAAGAACACCAGGTCGCCGGGCGACGGCGCCTCACCGTCGTAGGCCAGCCCCTTCGCCTTCAAGTGCTTGTACAGGTCGCGCAGATAGGTGTCGCCATACTCGACCGGCAGCTCCACGCCGCTGACCTTGAGGACGTGGGCGATGAACGAGGTGCCGTCGAAGTCGTCTCGGATCCCCACGACGCGCTGCGCACCTTCGAGCACCTCGGCGCGGACGCCCGTGGGCTCCTGGGAGGTGATCGCAGCTTGTGCGGGGTCCGGCTCCGCGGGCGGGAGCACCATGGCGAGGGGGAGCGGCTCGGGCTGCGCGCGCTCCGACGTGACCACCACAGTGTCCGGCGCGCGCTCCGCCTCGCGCTGGATGGCCAGCGGGGACTGGGCGCCGAGGGGAGGACGGCGGGCGGCCTTCGCTGTCGTCGGAGCAGGTTGCTTCGCCTTCGCGACACCAGGGCCCGCATTGGCAGCCTTGGCGACCGACGCCTCGCGCTCCAGCGGCGGGGGCACCTCGAACTTGCGCGGGTACAGGGGCTGGCGCTCGTAGTTGAGGAGCGAGTGGCTGAAGTAGTACATCGGCGGCTCGGTGGCCACGGTGGCGCACCCTCCGAGCAGGGCGACAGCGAGACACGTGATGCGGTGAGCGTTCATAACAACCCAGATTTCTTGACGGTTCGGGCTCAGGCGCTAGAATCGTAGGCCGGGTCCGGCGGGTGGTCAATTTTTTGCCCGCCGCGATCACCGGGCCCGGGCATCGTGAATAGGCCCGGGGGAGTGCCGTCGGTGCGCCGCGGCCGCCCGGCTCCGCCGGAGGACCCCACACACGAGAAACCCCGTTGCAGCGCAGGAGGAACCCCATGCGTGCACTTCGCCTCAAGTCGACCCTGATCCTCGCCCTGCTCGCCGCGACGCCCCTGTCCACCAGCTGCGGAGACTCCGCCGACCCCGGCACCCTCATCGTCGACTGGTCCATCGCCACGAGCTGCTCGGCCGCCGGCATCGAGGACGTCGTCGTGCGCCTCATGTTCTCGACCACCCTGGAGGAGTACGACAGCCTCCGGGTGAGCTGCGAGCAGATGACAGCCACCTTTGCCCCGGTCGCGGCGGGCGTCTATGACGTGCGGGTCGCCGGGGTCAACGACAAGGGCGTGGAGCTCTACGTCGGTGACCTGGCCGGCGTCTCGGTCTCCAACGGCTCGACCACCAAGGTCCCGCAGCCCATCCTGCTCAGCCAGAAGAAGGGCGCCATCGACCTGGGCTGGGAGTTCGAGACCGGCCTGTGCAGCACCAACAAGGTCACCAAGGTGCAGCTCGCGATCTTCGACGCTGGCTTGAACCAGCTCTACGAGGCCGAGCTCAAGGCGCCGCTCGACTGCGACCCCTTCGGACTCCCCGCCGCCCAGCGCACCATCGGCAAGAACCCCGACCCCTCCTACGTCCCGAACGGCGTCCTCATCGGTGACCTGAACGCCCAGGACTTCGTGGTGCAGCTCTTCGGGCTCGACGCGTCCGGAACGAAGACCCACAAGGCCAAGGCGACCATCCCCGTCGCACGCGGCGAGATCACGACGAAGATCATGGAGCTGGTGGGCTGCGGCTCCAGCAAGGTGCCCGACCTGCAGTGCAAGTGACCCGCGCTCTGTCCGTCCCCCCCGCCTGACTAGCCTCCCCACCTGTGGTAGAAGATCGGCTCCCCCATGGGTGGAGGAGCATCCCGTATGATCGTCGAGCTCTCCAGGACCTTCCGCTTCGAGGCAGCGCACCGCCTGACCGGGGTGCCGCCTGACCACAAGTGCGCCCGACTCCACGGCCACAGCTTCAAGGTGGACGTCGTGGTGCGAGGCCCTATGGACCCGGCGACCGGGTGGCTCATGGACTTCGGGGACCTGAAGCGGGTCGTCCAGCCTCTGATCGACCGGCTGGATCACCAATACCTGAATGAAATCGATGGACTGGAGAACCCGACCAGCGAGGTGCTCGCCGGCTGGTTGTGGGAGCGCATCGAGCCGCTCCTGCCGGGCCTCCTGGCGGCGATCACCGTTCACGAGACCTGCAACGCCCACTGCACCTACAGAGGAGAGCGCGCATGAAGAAGTCGTGGAGCGTCCGTGTGTACAAGGAGGCGTTCAACTTCTGCTCCGCGCACTTCCTGATCTTCGCCGACGGGACCCGAGAGGAGCTGCACGGCCACAACTACCGCGTGTGGGTGGAGGTGGACGGCCCGCTCGGCGACGACGACATGGTGCTCGACTTCATGTACCTGAAGCCGCTCGTCAAGAAGGTGTGCGACAGCATCGACCACCGGATGATCCTGCCGCGGGACAACCCGTTCCTCGAGCTGCGGGAGGACGGGGGGCAGCTCATCGCGGTCCAAGGCGACGACCACTTCTCGTTTCCCAGGAGAGACGTCATCGTGCTGCCGCTGCGCAACACGTCCACCGAGCGTCTCGCCGAGTGGGTGTGCGGGCGCATCCGGGAGGAGCTCGAGCGCACCGTGCCCGCCGACAAGCTCGACCGGATCCGCGTCAGCGTCGAGGAGTCGAGTGGCCAGTGCGGCATCTACGAGGAGCGGCGCCTGGCATGACGGAGCGCGCCGACGCGCTGGCCGTCTGGACGACCGCCGCGGCCACCTTCGCGCTCTATCTGATATCGGCTGCCCCGGGTGCCTGGTGGCTCGACAGCTCCGAGCTGGCAGCCGCGGCCTTCGGGCTCGGCATCCCACACCCGCCCGGCCACCCGCTCTGGGCGATGCTCGCCAAGGCCGCGACGCTGGTGCCCGTTGGCTCCGTCGCCTTTCGCGTGAACGTGCTCTCCGGCCTCTGCGGCGCCGCCGCCTGCGCGCTCACGACGGCGACGGCGCTGCGCCTCGTCCGCGCGCGCCACCCAGGCGCCCGCCTCGCCCCGGCGCTCTGCATGGCGGGCGGCCTGCTGCTCGCGGGGAGCTCGGCGTTCTGGCTCCAGTCGGTGCGCGCCGAGGTCTACACGCCGCACGTGGCCGCCGTGATGCTCGCCATCTGGCTGGTCGTCAGGTGCGGGCTCGCCGACGAGACGGGCGACACGGAGACCTGGCGCGGACCCGCGCCCCTCGGCCTCGCGGCGCTCGTCCTCGGCCTGTCCCTCGCCAACCATCACTACCTGGTCTTCCTGACGCTGCCCGCCTTCCTGCTCCTGCTCGGGTCCACGGTCAAGGGGCGCGCGCTGGTCACGTCGCCCCGGGTGCTGGTGCTGGTGCTTCCAGGGCTTGCCGGCCTCCTCACCTACGCCTATCTGCCCGTGCGGGCCGCCCAGGACCCGGCGATCTGCTGGGGGGAACCAACGACCTTGAGCCGCTTCTGGGATGTGATCACCGCCCGCACCTTCCAGGCCTCGGTCACGGAGACCGGCGACAACGACGTCGTCGCCAACCTGGGCGCGGAGCTGCTCCTGCTGATGAGCCAGCTCCACCCCATGGTCGTCGTGCTCGGCATCGGCGGGCTCGGGGCCGTCGCGCTCCGGTGGGCGCCGCGGTGGGGCGGGTTCTTCGGCCTGCTGCTGCTCGGGAACCTGCTCTCGACGGCGCTCATGCGCTTCGACGCCCGCAACCCGGACGCCCACGGCTACCTGCAGCTCTCCCACGCGCTGGTCGTGCTCCTCGCCGCGGTGCTCGCGTCGCGGGTGGCCGACGGCGTCGCGCAGACCGGGCGGCCCCGCCTCGCGCTGATGCTCGGCCTCTCGCTGGTCGTGGCCGGCGCGGCGGGAGTGACGCGCCAGCTCACCGAGCTGGGGCCGCGCTCCGACCAGCGGAGCTTCCATGCCCCCGAGATCCTGGAGGACGCCACCTTCGCCGAGGCGCCACCGGGCTCCCTCCTCATGGCATCGTTCTTCTCCACCCTCTTCCAGCACTGGTACGCGCAGCAGGTGGACGGCCGGCGCCCGGACGTCACCGTGGTCCAGCAGAGCTTCGACGCCAAGATGCACGACGGGGTCCCGTACACGGAGGCGCTGCGGAGGCACCACCCGCGGTGGACGGCGATCTTCGACGCCTGGCTCCGCGACCGCACGTTTCCCGCGGGCGAGGTGCTGGCCGCCGCGGAGGTCGACCCGGTGCTGCTGGAACCCGACCTCGCCATGCCGCTCCCCACCGCCCGCCTGCGCGGCCTCGGCCTGCTCTTTCGGGTCATCGTGGTAGGCGCCTCGACGGCACCGGCGAAGGAGCGGACTCGACGCTGGCGCGCCATCGAGGAGGCGCTCGCAGACAGCGCGCGCACGGATGAGACTCGGACCGTCCTCCTCTGGACCCACTTCCGCGCGGCTACCGTCTATCTACGGCAATTGGAGCTCGAAGCGGCCGGAGCTGAGACGACCAACGCCATCGAGCTCAACGAATCATCGCCCGCCGTACAGAGGCTCGCTCGCCTCGTCGCGCACATGACGGCCGCTCCGCCCGAAGAGCGGCGGCGGATGGCCGCCCGGCTCGAAGCCGAGGACCTCGGGGCGCTGGTGTCGCCGTGAGTGGGCGGGGCTGGGGTGCCACGGCGCACCGGTGAGACGCCCGCGTCATCGGATCCTCGGCGATGACCCCTACCAACTCTCGCGCCGTCGGGGGGGCGCGTGGAATAGTGCGGCCATGAGCCAGACGTCGTTCGAGGTCATCTTCCAGGCGCTCGTGGGAGTCCGCTACCTCGTGGTGGGGGGGTCGCGGTGGTCCTCCACGGCCACCCTCGGTTCACCGCGGACCTGGACCTGGTCGTCGCTCTCGACGAGGCCAACATTCTCGCCGCCTTGACGGCGCTCGAAGGGCTCGGCTTTAGCCCCCGGGCGCCCGTGCCGGCCCAGTCCTTCGCAAACGCCGCGACGAGGGAGGAGTGGGTCCGTGACACGGGCCTCACGGTGTTCTCGTTGTGGAGCCCATCGTTTCCGGGCACCGAAGTCGACCGGTTCGTCACCGAGCCCTTCGACTTCGACGAGGCGTACGCCCGCGCCCTCCACATCACGCTGGACGAAGTGGCCGTGTCCGTGGCGAGCGTGGACGACCTCATCACCATGAAGCGCCGCGCCGGCAGACCAAAGGGCCTGGCCGACATCGCCGCGCTGGACCAGATCCGACGCTGGGGGAGCGATGCCTGACGCACAGTGCCCCGAACAGGGGTGGGAGGACCACGAGCGGGAGCAGGTGCGTGCGTGGCTCCGCCTCACGCCGCTGGAGCGCCTCCGTTGGCTGGAGCAGGCAAAGGAGTTTGCGGCGCGGGCTCGGGCCGCCACTCGGGAGTGCGAGGAAGCAGCGACGCACGGAAGACGGATGGACTGACGGGGCGTCCAGCCGCCAAGACCCGCTGGACCCGCGACCCTGAAGTCTTTTTGGGGGGGCGAGCCTACTCAATTCTCACATCCTGACCCGTCACGACATGAGAATTGAGTAGGCTTGACCCCTCAACCTGCCTCTGCCAGGTGCGCGAACAGGGCCGGCTTGACCCGGCGACCGCAGCGCTCGCAAGATGCGCCCATGGTCTGCCTTGCAGCTCCTCATCGACGCCGCCTGCCTCTGAGGGGTCGTGCAGTGCGACGCTCAGGGCCACCCGCTTGCGCACCGCAGAGACGTCACGCCGGCGGGAGGGTCTGGAACGGGAAGGTGATCGAGCGTAGCAAGCGACCTGGGGCGCCGCACGAGTGGGCGCGTGCATGATTCGCATAGGAGGGCTGATGCCTGGTGGCTGGTATGACGGCGAGGAGGGTCGGACGCTGGCGCAGGCGTCGGCGCCCTCGCTCCTCGAAGAGTACCTCCGCGGCCGAATCGTGTGGCTCGTCCGCCTGCGCTGGGTCGCGGCGCTGGCCGTGGTGGTCGCGGCCGGGGTCAGCGCCGCGCTCGACGTGCTGGCCGCCCCGGTCCTGCTGCTCTTCGGGCCGCTGTTCCTGGTCGCGGGCAACGTGATCGTTGTGCGGGCACTGCGCGTCGACGCCGGGTGGTCAGCACCCGAGCCCGGCCGGCGGCTTCGGTTCTACGAGCGGCTCATCTTCGGCCAGATCCTCGTGGACCTCGCCGCCCTGACGCTTGTGCTCCAGCTCTCGGGCGGTCCGGAGAACCCGTTCTCCATGCTCTACGTGTTCCTGGCGGCCGAGGCTGGGATGCTCCTGCCGCTGCGCCTTGCGCTGGTCGCGAGCGGAGCGTCCTGCCTGTTCCACGGTGTCGGGGTGCTCGGCGAGCTTTGGGGGCTTCTGCCGCACATGCCCCTCGCCATCGGCACCCACCACGAGATCGAGGAGCTCGCCGGGGGGAGCCTCTGGGCCTCGCCCCTGTTCTCTGTCGCCTACATGTGCGCCTTTGTGCTGACGCAGCTCGGCGTCACGTGGTTCTTCCGCCAGGTCGCCGAGCGTTACCGGGATGCCGAGGAGCGGCGCCGCCGCCAAGAGGTGGTCGCGGTGGGCCGTGAGCGCCTGGCACGAGTCGGCGCCCTCGCCGCGGGCGTCGCGCACACGGTTCGCAACCCGCTCCACGGGCTCATGAACGGCGTGGACATCCTGCGCCGGAGCGTCCCTGGCGATCACGACACCGTTGAGCTCCTCGACGTGATGGAGGAGGGAATCGACCGCATCGCCACCATGACGAGCCGCCTGCTGACGCTGACACGCAGCGACGCGCCGGCCCGCGAACCGACCGACGTGAGCGCGCTCGTGGAGGACGCGCTGCGCTTCGTGAAGCTGCGCTCTCGGGAGCTTGGCGTGCATGTCCACGTGGACGTACGCTGCGAGGCCGTGGCGTCCGTGGACGCGGCGCTGCTCTCCGAGGCCCTCGCGAACGTCGTCGACAACGCGGTCTACGTCTCCGCTCCCGGCAGCTCCGTGGAGGTGCGCGTCCTGCCCGCGGGCCCGCACGTGGCCATCGAGGTCGAGGACGCTGGCCCCGGCATCGACGAGGCCTCCCTGGCGCAGGTGTTCGATCCTTTCTTCACGACGAAGCCCATCGGCGAGGGCACCGGGCTTGGTCTGGCGATTGCACGACGGGCCGTCGAGGATCACGGGGGCACGATCACGATCTGGAGCCGCCCGGGCGAGGGGACGCGCGTGACCATCGAGCTCCAGAGGGAGGACAGGACATGACCGGAGCAGCGGGGGAGCGCCCCTTGCGTGTGCTGGTGGTGGACGACGAGCGGCTCAGCCGGGTGACGACCACGCGCCAGCTCCAGGACGCCGGCTTCGTCGCGGACGGGGTCGACAACGGGTACCAGGCGCTCGAGGCGCTGCACGGCAGGGGCTTCGACGTGGTGCTGTGCGATCTGCGCATGCCCGGCCTCGACGGCATCGAGGTGCTGGAGCGGGTCCGAGCGGAGATGCCCGACGTGGATGTGCTTCTCATGACGGCCTACGGCACCGTCGAGACCGCCGTGAAGGCCATGCAGCTCGGGGCGGCCGACTACCTGACGAAGCCTTTTCATTTCAAGCACCTGGAACATCGGTTGGGCAAGCTCGCGGAGCTGCGCATGTACCGGCGCGAGGTGTCGCGGCTGGAGGCCATGCTGGGGGACGACGAGGCGTTCGGCGGCATCGTCGGACGCTCGCCCGGGATGGTGGAGGTCGCGGGGCGGATCCGGACCTTTACGGAGTGGAGCGCCCCCGTGCTGATCACGGGCGAGACCGGGACGGGCAAGGAGCTCGTGAGCCGGGCTCTGCACGCGCTGTCGGCGCGGGCGCGGCGGCCGTTCGTGCCGGTGCCTTGCGGCGCCATCCCGGAGACCCTAGCGGAGAGTGAGCTGTTCGGCCACGAGAAGGGCGCCTTCACAGGTGCCACGGGCCAGCGCCACGGGGCCTTCGAGCGGGCGCACGGGGGGACGCTGCTGCTCGACGACGTGGACGACCTGCCGCCCACCATCCAGGTGAAGCTGCTCCGCGTGCTCCAAGAAGGGACGTTCGTCCGGGTGGGGGGCAGCCGGGAGACCCACGTGGACGTGCGGGTGATCGCGACGACCAAGGTGGAGCTGGCGGAGCGGGTGGGGGCGGGTGCGTTCCGCGCGGACCTCTTCTACCGACTGCGGGGGCTGTCCGTGCACATCCCGCCGTTGCGCGAGCGGGGCGAGGACCTGCTGCTGCTGGCGGCCACGTTCCTGCGGCGCAGCGCCGAGGGGGCGGGGCGCCGGCTCGCGCTGTCGCCGGAGGCGGCCGCGGTCCTGCGCAGCTACCCGTGGCCCGGCAACGTGCGCGAGCTGCGCCACGCCATGGAGTCGTGCTGCCTGGTGTGCCCGGGGCCCGAGGTGCTGCCCGCGCACCTGCCCGAGTTTCTGCGCGACGGCGAGGGTGGGGAGGAGCTGTTCACGCTCCGTCTCGCCGGGCGTGAGAGCGTCGCGTTCGCCGACGTGGTCCACCGCTTCGAGGACCAGCTGATCCGGTGGGCGATGGAGCGCGCCGGTGGGCAGCAGACCCGCGCCGCCGAGCTCCTGGGCCTCCCCCGCACCACCTTTCAGAGCAAGCTACAGCGTTGAGGCTCCCGGCCCTTCGGCGGCGAGTCAGGCCCGCCGAGATGCCGGCGTCGCGGCGCCGAGATCTCGGCACGGCCGCAAATCTCTGTAAACACGACTGAATTCGCGACAGCCCGCGATGGCGGCCGCTCCGAGGCCGCCGAAATCCCGGCACGGCGCGGGGCGGGCGGCCTCGACCCGGGCGGGGGAAACCCGCGCATCGCCAGCGGTATTCGGATGCTGGCGCAATTGGACCGTGCTTTGCATCATGGGGCGCCAACCGATTTGCAGGTGCGCCGCCGCAGTGAGCGGCCGCCCCAACTGGGCAGGAGGTCGTGAGGCATGAAGGCGTGGAAGTCGCTGATGAAGGTCCCCGCTATCGCGCTGGCGGCAGTCGCCATCGGGTGCGCCGGCGAGGCCGGCCCCGCGGGCGCGAAGGGAGATCCGGGCGAGGCCGGGGCCGTCGGAGAGGCGGGCACCGCGGGACCGGCCGGCGAGGCAGGCCCGGCCGGCGAGGCGGGTCCGGAAGGGGAGGCGGGTCCGGCAGGGGAGGCGGGTCCGGCCGGTCAAGCGGGTCCGGCAGGGGAGCAGGGCCCGGCCGGTGAGGCCGGTCCGGCAGGGGAGCAGGGCCCGGCCGGTGAGGCCGGTCCGGCAGGGGAGCAGGGCCCGG
>BTVJ01000058.1:0-46626 GCA_045863395.1 Myxococcales bacterium | reverse complement strand
CGGGCGCCGTCCCGCAGTTCGAGCCCGTGTAGCCGCCCGTGCACGTGCAGACCCCAGTGCTCGTGTTGCACGTCCCGTGGCCCGAGCAGTTGTTCGGGCAGCTCACCACGGGCGCCGTCCCGCAGTTCGAGCCCGTGTAGCCGCCCGTGCACGTGCAGACCCCAGTGCTCGTGTTGCACGTCCCGTGGCCCGAGCAGTTGTTCGGGCAGCTCGTCGTGGCCGCCATCGACACCGTCAGGGTGTAGGAGCCTGAGTTGCTGCCGTAACCGTCCACCATGATGTAGTAGGTCGTCCCGGCCGAGACGTTGACGGTCACCATGGATCCCGCTCCACACGCGTCGTCGTTGCAGCCGCCCGCCAATTCGGAGCCGGTGCCGCAGCTCCCCGAGCGCACATACACGAGCGTGTCATAGGCCGTGCCAGAGCACGTGGAGATGGTGGCTGCGCCAGAGACCGCCGGTGTCCAGGCGTACACCTTCTCGGGTGCCGACCCGCCGCCACAGCCGCCTTGGAGCGAGCTGCTCCCGGAGGTCGTCCCGGTGTAGGTGCCCCCGCTCGCCGCGACCGTCAACGGAGCTGCACACGTGCCCGTGGCCGTCGCTGCGGGCGGCGTCACGGTGAGGGAGTAGGAGCCGGAGTTGCTCCCGTAGCCGTCCACGAACACGTAGTAGGTGGTGCCGGCCGTGACGCTGATGGTCACCTTCGAGCCCGCTCCGCAGGCGTCGTCATTGCAGCCGGAGGCGACCTGAGCGCCGGACGCGCAGCTCCCTGAGCGCACGTACAGGATCGTGTCGTAGCTCGTGCCGCTGCACGTGGAGAGGGTGGCGACGCCGGACGCGGCGGGCGTCCAGGCGTAGACCTTCTCTGGGGCAGAGCCGCCACCGCAGGTCCCAGCTGCCCCGCTCGCGCCCGAGGTCGTGCCCGTGACCGTCCCACCGCTCGCGGGGATGGTCCCGACAGAGCTGCACCCGCCGCCGCTGGAGGCGCTGCCCGACGGTGTGAAGGACTTGGTGAGCTTGTATTGCCCGGTGGAGCTGCCGTAGCTGCGAACCTTCACATAGAACCAGTCGTTCTTCTCGGCGGCCGGGATGACGGCGGTGACCTTGGCCCCCGTCGCGTGCCCGGCCACGACGTCGTACTCGTCGTCGTTGCGATAGTACTGATAGGTCCCATAGTCAGCGAGAGACACCTTCTGGCTGTTCTTGATGTCCATCTGGGCATCGAACCCGGAGTTGTCGCGGCGGCGCGCGGTCAGCGTCACAGCCAGGGAGCTCCCTGTCCCGATGAAGTCGGCCGGCCTGAACTTGAACCAGTCCTCGTCGTTGTCCTTGTTGATCACCCCGCCGAAGTCCGACTGGTTCGTGATAGTCAGGGGGCTCGCCTCCGTGGTCTCGTCGGTGGAGAAGTGGGGGTGCCGGAGCCACCCGACGACCTTGTAGGTGCCGCGCGCGCTCGGCGTCCAGGTCGGGTAGCTCGATGATCCGCCCTTGGTGAGCGAGTGCGTGTAGAGGCCGTTGCAGGCCCAGTTCTGCTCGATCACGGTCACGCTCTGGTCCGTGACGCTGTGGACCACGGCGATGTGCCCCACGTTGGAGCTCGAGCAGGAGGTGCCGTTGTAATAGATCCACACGTCGCCGGGCATGGGCATGTTGGTCGACCCAGTCGGGATCTGCGACAGGCCGCAGGTGTTCTGCTTGGTCCCGGACGTCGCGGCGTTGGCCCACCACTGGCAGGCGTTCCCCACGACGCCGGTGAAGGAGCACGTATTGAGCCCGGGGATCTGGTTCACCATGAAGAAGCGGTTGACGTACTGGACGCACTGGTACTGGTAGCCGTGGCTGCCCAGCCCGTTGCAGGGGGTGGTCGTGCCCTGGTGGGGGGCGTTCGAGTAGGCCGTCACGCCCCACAGCGACGCCGTGGACGCGCCGCAGGTGTTGTATGGCGACGCGCACGACAGCAGCTCACCCTCCCGTGTCACCAGGCTGAGGCCCTCATCGACGGACGGCGCGAGGGAGTCCGCCTCCGACCAGGTGTCCGCGTCACTCGCTTCTCCTGAGGTGACTTGGGCCTCGCACCCAACGAGTGGCGCTCCCGCGGCGAGCGCGAACCCGGAGACGAGCGCCACAATCCATGCACCGACCCGCTGCATCGACCCCGCTGCACGGAGCCACCGAACCAACTGCCTGTCCCACATGGGAGTCTCCTTCTGAGTCGCCGAGCGACCTGGAGTGGATGGGGCTGCGCTCGACCGAGCGCCACCCGCACTCTCCTTAGAGACGGCACCGGCAGGATCTGACACGGTCTGCTGACCTCACATGCAGTCGCCGCTGGTTTGCGCCGAGAGGCCCCCGAGTGCTACACCTCCCGCCCATGAGGTCCCTGCTCCCACTGGCAGTCTTCGCGCTGTTCGCCTGCGCCCACACGCCGCCCACACCGCCGCCCCCCACGCCCACCCACGCCCCAACGCCGTTCACCGCGGCGCAGATCCGCGGCGCTTCGGCAGATGGCCGCGCTTGGCTGTTCTTGCTGGAGGAGGCCGACAAGCCCGCCATGCACATGCGCATGGAGATGAGCGCCGTCGGGGACGACACGGTCGCGCTGACCAGGACCGTGGCCGACGCCACCACCGGGGAGCCCCTCGGCGAGGCGGCGACGAGCACGGCGACGTGGGCCGAGCTGGTCGCGCACGCGGAGTACCCGCGCGACGCCACCACCCTCGCCGACGCCATGATCGACGTGCCCGCTGGGCGCTTCGACGCCATGCACTACACGGTGAGCGAGTCGTCCAACGGCGTCGAGGCGGTCACCGAGGCGTGGTTTGCCCGCGCCCTGCCCGGCCCCCCGGTCCTGATGCTCGTCCGGGTGGGCGGCGCCCAGGCCACGAAGCTGACGCTGCTCCGGCACACGCCGGGCACGGAGCCCTGACGCAGCCCCGCGGGGGCGTCAGTCGCACTCGGTGCCGCAGCTCGATGGGACGCA
Source organism: Myxococcales bacterium (assembly GCA_045863395.1). Taxonomy (GTDB): domain Bacteria; phylum Myxococcota_A; class UBA9042; order JABWCM01; family BTVJ01; genus BTVJ01. The sequence goes on along the minus strand of BTVJ01000058.1, from coordinate 43,647 downwards.
CACGGAGACGTGGTGCTCGGCGCCTTTGGCGGAGCCGCGCATGGTCAGCCCCGGCGTCCGTTGCTGCTCCCCGGGGTAGTCACCTGGATGCATCCCGTGGCAATCGGCGTTCGGCGCTGCCGGGACCTGGCCCGGTCCCATGAGGACCACGGCAGCCTCCTGCCACGGGGTCGGCACGACCTCCGCGTAGACCACGGGTTCAAAGGTGGCGCCGATGGGCACGTAGGGCCCCACGGTGCTGGAGACTACGCCGGCGGCCTGCGGCGCGAGCGCGGCGTGCAGCACCGGACCGTACACGGGGTCCGCCGGCGCGGAGACCGTCCAGCCGATGGCGCCCGCGCCCTTCTTGAGCTCGCCGACCCGCTCGATGGCGCCCTCGAAGTGCGCCCAAGGGGTCGCCGCCCACTCCTTCAGTGGCGGGACCGGTGTGGACACGCCCGCGCCGCACGCCTCGGGAAGTCCACCCGCGGGCTTCCCCGACACCTCCACCTTGTACTCCCCGCACAGGAGCGTGGCCTCGGCGCCGTCGGCCGTCCCCTCCCAGGTGCGGGAGCCGAAGAGGCGCGCGTCCACGACATGCACGTCACTCAGGGTCTTGGCGTCGAGCGAGCTCAGCTTCGGCGGCCCCGGCTCGGAGACGGGGCGCGCATGGAGCCACAGGTGGAGCGCCGGCTCGGCCACCGGCGTCCACTCGTAGTGGTCGGTCATCGCAGGAGACTCGCACGGGTGGGGGCGCTCCTCGCGGGCGCCCTCCTCCTTCGCGTGGTAGGAGCGAGTCCATTTGGACGCGTTGGTCCCGAAGAGCGCGGTCCAGCCCTCCGCGTCGCTCGACGGGCTGTCCGAGACCATGGGGGTCAGGGTGTACCGGAACGGTGGGACCCTCAGCGTGCCCCCACCATACACCGACTCGTGCGGGTGCCCCAGGCAGACGGAGCACGTGGGGTCGAGGTCCGGATCGCGGAAGGAGAGCGGCGCGTCGCGGAGTGTCTCCGCCCGCTCCCCGGGGCTCATCGCTGCGCGGGAGCCGGCGAGGAGGCGCGCCGCCAGGAGCACCGCCGTGCCCGAGACCGCGGGCGCCGCGAAGGACGTGCCGCCCTCCGACGCGAGCCCCGTCGGCGCCACCAGGTCCGGCTTGGCGGTGAAGGCCTGGGGCATGGAGATCACCCCGGGGCCCCGGCTGGAGTAGAGCTGCGCGACCTGCTCGGAGCCCGGGTCGGCCCCCACCGGGCAGGGCTCGCCGCCCGCGCCCTGGAGGCACGTGGCTCCGACTGTCACGACGTCCGAACGCGCGGCGAGTCCCCAGACGCCATGGGACGAGGTGGTCGGGATGAAGAGGTGACTCGACAACGGGGTGCCGACCAGGATGGGGTCGTCGGCGCCGCCACCGCACCTGGTGACTTCTTCCAGCGCACCTCGATCTGGTAGGTCCCGTCGGCGAGCGGCGGCGCCTTCGGGCCGAGGGAGAAATGGAGCCGACCGCCGTCCCCGCTCTCCGGTGGAGCCAGCAGCTCCCCGGCGGCGTCGAACACCCACAGCTCGAGGGTGAGGCCGTCCACTGGCGCCCAGGCGACGAAGAGCGCCGTTGGGGGAATCGTCGCGCCGGGGGCCTCCACCACCAGCCTGTAGGGGCTCTGGCCCGCGACGCCGAACAGATGGCGGTGGTTGCAGGGCGGGTTCGGGCAGTCGGTGGCGTCGTCCTCCTTCAGGTTCAGGTTGGCGAAGTAGGACGAGTAGCCGAAGTTGCCTGCGGCGGCGACGACGAGGCGGTCCTTGATGGCCGCCGCGACCGCCACGTCACTCCAGCACGGGTCGGGCAGCCCCGAGATGGACACCTGGAGGATGTCGAAGCTCTGGGAGGCGACCGACAGGAAGGCGTCGAGCAGCCCGGTGCGGGGGGAGGCCGGGACGAGCGGGACGATGGGCGCCCCCAGGGCACCGCCCAGAGTCGCCGCGCACTGGAGCACCGCACCGACGGCTGGGCCGTGCCCCCCGGTATTGTGGTCGAGGACGACCGCCTGGAGGCTCACGACCGGGGGCGCCTCGTAGTCGAGCCCGGTAGGGTCGTGCTCCCCGAGGCCGATGGCGCCGAGCAGCGCCTTACACCCCTGGGGATCTCCGGTGGAGCCGGGGGCCGAGGGGGCCGGGTCCACCTCGACGTCCGCCGATGCGACGCCGGGCAGCGCACCGACCGCCGCGAGCTGGTCCGGGTAGCCCTGAAGCGTCAGGCGCCCGACCACCAGGGTGTCGCTCTCCACCCGGACGTCGGTCAGGCCCGCCGAGACGAGAGCCACGGCCACGGACTCGGCCTCGCCCACCTGTGGCGTCACCAGCATGGAGCGGGTCAGCCGGAAGGCGTCGAGGACCTCCTCCACGGGCAGCCCGGCCTCCATGAGGTCCCTCGCTCGGGCGAGGCGCAGCCCCTGCACGTCGAACACCGGGCTGTCGGGCTCGCCGGCCAGGGAGATACCACCCAGGGGTGACGTCAGCGTGCCCGCGGGCGTCGTGGCCTGGAGCCGAAAGAGCTGCACGGTGGACCCCGGGGTGGGGTCTACGTCGAACCGCAGGCTGCCGTCCGTCCCCTGGGTGGCGTCCGTGGGCGCGACCTGTGCCACGACCTCCCACGGCCCCGCCGAGCCGGCGCCGCTGGCCTCGAGGGTCCACGCGCTCACGCAGTCCCAGGGGGGCGACGCCCAGGCCACGTGGACCCCGCCTGCCTCTGGGAGGCGCGGTGTCACGAAGGGCGGTGGGAGCTGCTCACCACCTTGGGGGCAGTCTCCGGCGGCGTCAGCGCTCGCGTCCGCCAGGGCATCGGGCCCCGCACCGCCGGCGTCAGTGGGCGAGGTCTCGGCATCGGCAAGGTCTGCGGTGGCATCCGCGGCACCGTCGCCGGCGCCGGCGGCAACGGCGTCGGCGCCAGCATCAGCGCCTGGGTCGAGGCGGGGGCTGCCGTCGGGCGCGTCGGTCCCCGCAATGTCGACGAGTCCCGCGACATCCTCACCTCCGGCGTGGGCGACGCCGGACTAACCAGGGGCCGCACAGGCCGAGAGCACCGTCATCACCCCCGCCAGCACCCGTGGTTTCATCAGTATCCTCCCGACCTTGTCCCCCTGTGGTGCGCGCGCAGTCAATCACGCCAGGCCCTCCACGCCCCCGCCTCACCGCCGCGCCAAGGCGATGAGCGACACGCCGAAAGGCAGCCGCCCGATCAGGTGGCGCTCCGCCCCGAGCAGCGCCCCCAGCGCCGCGTTGACGGGGCGCGGCGGCAGGGACACGTCGCTGCGGGGCACCCCCTTGGCCCCCCCGAGCCCGGCGATCGCACGCTGCCCGAGCCGCACCGCCGCGACGACCGGCAAGAGCGCAGTGTTGTACCAGCTCAGGGTCTCGATGCGCAGCCCCGCCCCGCGCAGCACCCGCACCAGCTCGCCGCGCCGATACCGCCGGACATGGTGGAGCGCCTCGTCGTGGCGGCTCCAGAGCAGCGGGTGGGCGGGCACCGTGACCAGGACCGCGCCGCCCGGCCGCGTGACCCGCGCCAGCTCCCGCACCGCCGCCGCGTCGTCCTCGATGTGCTCGATGACGTCCAGGGCCAGAACCAGGTCGAAGGACCCGTCGTCGAAGGGCAACGCCTCCGCTCGCCCCTGCACCACCCCGCTGAGTCCCCGCCTTGCGCAGAACTCCAACGCACCCGCGTCCGGCTCCACCCCGCGAACGTCTCCCTCCGCCCCCACCACCCGCGCCAGCGCCGCCAGGGTCGCGCCCGTACCGCAGCCCACGTCCAGCACCCGCGCCGCCCGGCCCCGCAGCTCCCGCTCCGCCAGCGCGAGGATCACCCGCCGGGTCCCGACGAACCACCAGTGCACGTCCTCGTGCAGGAACATGGTCTCGTATTCGCGGCGCTCCATGGGGGGACCTCGCGAGCGCCTCAGATCTCGTCGTCGGGCAGCAGCAGGCGCAGCTCGGGGACGTGCGCCCGACTGGGCGCAGCGCGCCGCCCCTCCAGCCCGGCCTCGGCGAGCAGCACCTGCACCCGCGGGTCCGCCACCGGGTCCACGTCGGGCCCGGGCGGGACCCTGCGGTTGTAGAAGGCCAGGATGTCGCTCTGGCACAGCGCGGGCGGGCCCTCCTGGGTGGACAGGGCCTCGATGGCGCCGCGGATGGCGTCGACCTCGTCGGGATCCAGCAGCTCCCCCGTGCGCCGCCGCGGAGCCCGCAGCCTGCCCCGCAGCACGGGCAGCAGGGTCGGGTCGCCGTAGACCGCCACCCGCTCGGCCCACCACACGGGGTCCCGGTCCTGGCAGGCGGCCAGCAGGCTCCGGATGCGCGGGTCGAGCACGCCGAGGCTCGTCGCCACCGTGACCAGCAGCACCTCGCGGCGCCGATAGGGGCGCCCCGGACCGGCCAGCCGCAGCGCGTCCAGCACCGGCTCCACCGCCTGCTCCCCGTACCGCGTGAGGGCGTCGAGCACCTCCACGCACAGGTCCCGGGGGTCGTCGACGGGGGCCCCGCTCGCGGTCGCGGCCTCGAAGAGCGCCATCAGCGGCGGCAGCGCGGCGGGCGCCTCCCAGAAGGACAGGAGCCGCAGGGCGTGGACGGGGCCCCACCCCCACCCGGGCAGGTCGTCCGCCCAGGGCCGAAGCGCCAGCTCCTCCACCCAAGGCAGGAGCATCCCGGTGAGCGGGCGCGGGAGGCCCATCATCTGGGCGAGGAGCTCCTTGGGGGGGAAGCGCGCATAGGTCTGGAGCTCGCAGAACAGCTCCCGAGGGCTCATGGAGGCGTAGAGGGCGCGGCGCAGATCCCGCTGATCGAGGCCCGCGTCCACCGAGAGGTCCAGGGACTCGCTGACCAGCGCCAGCGTCATGAACGCCGTCATCCAGTCGTCGTCGTCCACGGTCCCGAAGGGTGGCAGAGACTCCAGGATCAGCGCCAGGACCGCGGTCTGCCCGATGTTCCCGAGGACCTCGGGGCGCCGGATGAGGAGCCGGCTGTGGACCCCGACCAGGTCCGACAGCACGGCGTCGAGGCGCTCGCGAACCGGCTGGACCTCCGCCGCACCCACAGGGTTCGCCACGTCGCCATACTGCACCAGGAACATGCGCTCGACGACGAGGACCGACCACAGCACCCGCAGCCGCAGCTCGTGGGGGAGGGGGCGCAGATCCTCGAGCACCCGCAGCGCCAGGGCCGGCTGCCGCCTCACCAGGGCGCGCACATGCTCGGCAACCTCCACCGGGTCCACCTCGTGCTCGAGGTGGCGGCGGGCCCAGCGGAGCACCTCCTCCCTGATGCGCGGGCGCCTCACGAGGTCATCCTCTGGTCGGCTGCCCCAGCCCGGCGTCGCGGTGCCTTGGGAGCCCATCACCGACGGTCGTCCACCCACTCGCGCATGGCGGCCACCTCGGCACGCCAGCGGTCCTTCTCCAGACGCAGCCGCACGAAGTCGGAGTAGAGCCGGTCGAGCAGCAGCTCCAGCTCCTCGACGAGCTCCAGCCGCTCGAGCACCTTCTCATCCTCCTCCCGCGACAGGAGCGCGGGCACCTTGATTCCTGCCAGGGCCAGGTCCTCGCCCTTCACGGTCACCATCCACTCCCGCTGGTCCAGCACGATGCGCAGGCGCGCCTCGGCCACCTTCTTGCCCATGGACAGGGCGGCCTTGGCCTCCGCGGTCTCGGTGGGGCTCTCCCCACGGATGGAGCTGACCTCCTTCACCTTCTCGATGGCCGTGTCCAGGACCAGCTTGTCGTCGAGCCACAGCTCGAAGGTCTCGGGCTGCCCCTCGACGCGAAACAGGCCCTCCTGGCGGTCGCTGCGGTACCACAGCCACGTGAGGAACTCTTTTCCGAGGAAGCGGGTCTGGTTGACCTTGTCGATGAGATCCATGGGCTCCCCTCCTTATGCGGCGCGCCGCTCCGTGATGCCCACGAAGTCCGCCTCGGGCTGCTTGAGCGCCTCGTCCTGCGACCCGGCGGGCACGTCGAGCCACTCCAGCGCGGTGAACGCCGTGCGGGCTACGATGCGCAGCCCGAAGGTGTCGACGAACAGCTCCTGGAAGAGGTCCCCGACCGTCTTGTCGTGGGTCCACAGCCGGACGACGCCCGTCTTGATGTTCCAGGCCACGTCGAAGCCCTTGACCCCCGGCAGCACGCGCTTTCGCAGCGCCTTGACCACCCGGTCCCGCACGTCCTCCTTGTCGGCCTTGCTGAGCTTCTCGCGCCCGAGCGCCTTCCTGAACTCCTTCTCCGCGTGCTGGAGGTGGATCTTGAGCGCGGTGGGCGGGATCTTCAGCGTGTCGACGCGGAGCTGGAGCAGGTAGTAGTCACCGACGAGCAGCTTGTCGTGGATGAAGTCCAGGTCGAGGATGTCGCCGACGCACACCCAACCCCAGGAGCGCTCGTCCTCGGACGCGGGGTCGATCTCGCGGTGGGCGCGGCGCGCGATGGCGTCCAGGTACTGGTCGCGGAAGCCGTCGGGCAGGTCGCCGATGACCTGGAAGCGGCGAAACGTGATCGGGCCCGAGTACACTCCCATCGAGTCTCCTGAGTTCGTTGCTGGGGGCGACGCTAGCAAGAGCGCGCGCAAGCGGTCAAGCGGACGGCCCGGAGCGGCCCGGTCCGCCGGGGACTGTGGCGCGCGCGAGCAGGGCGCGCTCACGCCGCTCCTGCTCGTGGACCACGAAGAGGGGCTTCCTGAAGTGGCAGTCGGGGCAGCGCCGCGCGTAGTGCCAGGCGTCCTCCCGCGGAAGCGCGCAGCGGACGCACACCCGCTCCCCCCGCAGGGTCCCTTGAACCTGGTCGGCGAGACACGCGACGAGGTCCGGGTGGTCGTCGAGCGGCGGCATGAGGGCGAAGCGCGTGATGCCCGCCGCCCGGGCCACCTCCCGGTAGGTCACGTCGATCTCGTACAGGGTCTCGATGTGGTCGCCGACGAAGCTCACGGGCACCACCAGCAGGGTCGTCACCCCCGCGCCCCCCAGCGCCACGAGCGCGCCCTCCGTGGACGGCGCGAGCCAGCGCACGGGCCCCACCCGGCTCTGCCACGCCAGGGACGCGCCCCCACCCCACCGCAGCTCCCGCAGGACCGACCGCACCGTCTCCTGCACCTGCGCCTGGTAGGGGTCCCCCTTGCGCACATAGGACGAGGGCAGCCCGTGCGCAGAGAACAGCAGGTGGACGTCGCCCCCGAGCGCCTCGACCCCCGCCCGGATGCGCGCAGCCATCGCCGACAGATACCCCGGGTGGTGGAACCAGGCGGGGACGTGATGCACGGGCACGTCCCCCATGCCGGCGGCCACCAGGCAGCGGGTCAGGTCGTTGAAGGAGGACCCGGTGGTCGCGATGGAGTAGTGAGGGTAGAGCGCGAGGGCGACGATGGAGTCGACCCCGGCCGCCCGCAGCTCCCCGACGGCGTCCCGCGTCCACGGGGCGGTGTAGCGCATCCCGACGGCGAGGGGCCCCAACAGACCGCGCTCCCGCAGCGCCGCCCGCAGCGCGTCCGCCTGGCGCAGGCTGACGGGCACCAGCGGCGAGTAGCCGATGGCCTCGTACTGGTGGGTGACCTCGGGGGCCCGGCGCCGCGCCACGCGGCGGGCGATGCGCTCCTGGATGCGCCGACCGACCGGAAGCTGGATCACGTCCCGGTCCGCGAACAGGTTGTAAAGGAAGGGCTCCACCTCCGCCGCGGTCCGCGGCCCACCGAAGTTGAGGAGCGCCACGCCGGTCGTCACCGTCACCTCCGCAGGCGCGAGAGCGCCGCCAGCTCGTCCCGCCCGACCACGCCGAGCAGCACCAGGGCCAGGGGGTAGGCCAGGATCAGCCCGACGCGGATCCCCAGCCAAGTGCCCCCGTCGGGCGGGTCGGGCCAGACAACCCACACCCCCAGCACGACGCCCATGGCCGCAAGGACCCGCAGGAGCCGCCCCCACTCGTAGGCGACCGGGTAGAAGCGCCTCACCACGAGCCACAGCCCCCCCGCCATGACGGCGTAGGCGACCAGCGTGGCCACGGCGGCCCCCATCATGCCCATGGGCGGGATCAGCGCAAGGTTGACCACGATGTTGGCCAGGGCGCCAGCGCCCGTCACCCACGGCAGGACCCCCGTGCGCTTCTCGATGTAGACCCCCGCCATGAGGTTCACGTAGACGCCGTTGAGCAGGTAGCCGAGCAGCACCACGGGCACGATGGCGAGGCCCCCCCAGTAGTCAGGGTGGATCAGCCGCCGCCCGAACACCTCGATGGCCGCCAGATCCCGCACCAGCAGCGACACTCCCACGACGACGAAGCCGCCAGCCGCCACGAACCAGGTCATGACCCGGGCGAAGAGCTCGCGCGCGTCCGGGTCCTTGGCGTGGGCGAGGAAGAACGGCCGCCACGCGTAGTCGAACATGCTGACCACCAGCATCATGAAGATGCCGAGGCGGTAGGAGGCCTGGTAGACGCCGACGGTGGCCTGGTCCATGAGCGCGAGCAGGATGGGCCTGTCGATGACCTGCACCACCATGGACGCGGCCCCGGCGGGGATGTAGGGCAGGGCGAAGGCCGCCATGGCGCGCAGGACCGGCCGATCGATGGCGAAGCGGAACCGCCCCCGCCACTCGGGCAGGAGCAGCAGGAACACCAGCGCCGACGACGCGATGTTGGCGATGAAGATGCCGAGCACCCCCTGCCGCAGCCAGACCAGCAGGACGACGTTGAGCGCCACGTTGAGGACGATGCCGAGCAGCCGCAGCAGCGCGAACCGCTTTGCCCGCCGCGCCAGGCGGAGCACGGCGAAGGGCAGCAGCGAGAGGTTGTCGAAGAAGAGAATAGCCGCAGAAAATCGGACGATGGTCGCGCCATCTTCGCCCAGACCACCCAGAACACCCAGAGGCTCTGCCAGGGCGACGAGCAGCAGGGAGAACAGCGCGGACGTGCCGAGGAGCGCCGTCTGGGCGGTCCCGAAGGTCGCCCGCTCGTCGCCCAGCTCCCCGGTGGAGGCGAACTTGAAGTACGCCGACTCCATGCCCCAGCCGTACAGGATCACGAAGAAGGCGATGTAGCTGAAGGCCGTCGCGACCACGCCGTAGCTGCCGGGCGCGAGCACGTTGGTGTAGAACGGGACAAGGAAGAAGGTCAGCAGGCGCCCGACGATGGTCGAGACGCCGTAGATGGCGGTGTCGCGGGCGAGGGCGCGAAGGCGGGACATCTCAGGGGGCCGCAGGAGGCAGAGGGGGCCGCGATGGAGCCTCCGGGCGTCGCGGCCTGCGCTCCGAAGCCCGCCGCTGCCGCTTGGAGCCCACTAGTGCCGCGGCTCCTTCAGCTCCGGGTACTTCGCCTTGAGCTTGTCCACCCGGGCGAGCACCTTCGGATCGTCGGCCAGCTCCTTGGACATCTCCGGGTAGTCGTAGGCGATGAGGCTCCGACCCTGCTTCACCTCGCCAGCGTGGTCCAGCTCGACCTGGGCCGCCTTGCGCTCCCCCTGGAGCTGCGCCAGGTTCTGCTCCAGCCACTGGAGGTTCCGCGCCCGCGCCTGGTCGCCCTTGGCGTCCGCGATGGCGGCTTCGCGGGCCTTGATGCGGGCGTCCAGCTCCGCGATGCGGCGCTCGATGGACAGGCGCCGGTTCGGGTCCTCGAAGACGAAGTCCGTCTCCCCCTTGCGGATGAGCAGCGACAACGCGCTCAGGTACTTGCCCTTCTGGAAGGCGTCGGTCAGGTAGGTGCTGCCCACGGCCCGGGGGCTTCTGAGCATCATGCCCTCCTGGGCCCCGAGCACCGCGGTGAGCTGAGGCACCTCCTTCGCGAGCTGGTCCGCCTGCCCGCTGTCGAGCATGGCGAGGGCGACAAACACCTGCGCCCCCTCCTTCTTCAGCGCCTCCACCTGCTCCTTGGCCGCTACGATGGGATCCGTCACCTTGGCGCCGATCTCGGGCAGGATGCGCTCATTCTCACGAAAACGAGGCGACATGACGCTGAACAGGCCAATGCGCACGCCCGCCTTCTGCACGATCACGCGCGGAGTGAAAAGCAGGGCGTCGGACCTCGCGTCGACGAGGTTCGCGCTCAGGAACGGGTACTTCGCGCGCTTCGCGAGGGCCCTCAGGCGGGGGAGCCCGCCGACCAGGTCCTTCTCACCCAGGCCCTGGGCGTCCCAGCCCATCATGTTGAAGGTGTCGACGAACATCTCACCCCGGTCGATCTCACGCTGTCGCAGCGCCTCGTCGAGGCGCAGGGTCTCGTGGAGGAGGTTCCCCGCGTCGACGAGGAGCACCCCGTCCCACTTCTCACGGTTCGTCTGGAGCCAGGTCGCGAGCCGGGCAAGACCGCCCAGCGGATTGACTCGTCACCCACAGGGGTCGAGCTCGCCGACCCGGTTCGCCGTGTGGAGGAGGCCGATGCGCAGCCCCTCGAAGTCCTTGAACCCGTCGAGGCCCTGGGGCACGCCGGCGTGGAGCACCGGATCCCGCTGCAGGGGCCGCCCCGTCGCGGGGTCGAAGGGTGGCGCGGCCGCGTCCGCCGGAGCCACCGGGGGCCGCCCAGGCACGGCCAGGTCCGTCGCAGGGCGCCCGGGCACGGCCAGGTCCGTCGCAGGGCGCCCGGGCACGGCCAGGTCCGTCGCAGGGCGCCCGGCGGTGCCCAGGTTGTCGGACGGCGCGACCGGCGGCACCCTGCCCGGGAGCGGCTCGCCGGTCACCCGATCCACGGGACGCGCGACGCGCTCAGCGGGGAGCGGCTCGCCCGTCGCCCGGTCCACGGGCCGCGCGACCTTCTCTGCGTGTTGCGTTGCGTCCGCTGGAGGCGACACGGCCGCCTTCGGCTCGCCGGGGGCCGCGGGTGCATTGGCGGCGGGCGCCACGGCCTTGGGCGGAGCGGGGGTGGGCTGCTCCGCCCCACCGCAGGCCGCCATGGCGTAGGTCAGGAGCGCGGCGCCCAGCCACCGGGCGCGACGCAGGGAGCGATGGGTCATCAGGTCACCAAGGTGATGAAGAGGGGCCGCTCCGGCCTGTCTGGCCGGGTCCGGGGCCCCCAGACGGCCGCTCATTGTAGCGGCGGGTCGTCGAAGGGTCCACTGTCGCGAAGTGATCCTTCGTCGCCGGCCATCGCGGCGTCCTCGAAGCGGTCACCGGGGGGATCGGCGGCCGACAGCCCGACCCCCAGCGCCGCGATGGCGAGGGGCGCCCCCATGAGCAGCGCGGAGAGCATCAGGAGCTGGCGGACCAGGAAGAGCACCTCGGCCCCTCCCCCGGCGGCCAGCCCGGCCTTGACGACGATGGGGAGCGCGATGGCGGGGATCAGGCCGGCGATGGCCCACGCGACGATCCCAGCGCCAGCAGTGCTCCGGGCACGCCCGTCGGAGCGGAGGGAGAGCAGCGCGAGGACGCACACCACCGCCTGGAGCACCGCCAGCGCCAGATTGAACAACGCGGTGAGCAGCGCGAGGCCGCCGGTGTCCCATGCCCCAGCCAGCTCCTTGGTGATCACGATGATGGGCACCGCGCCGCTCGGCAGCGGGGCCAGGTGGTAGGCCGCCATGAGGGCGACGCCCACGGAGGCGAGCAGCGCCCCCACGGAGTGGCTCGCCCCGAGGCCCACCATGTGGCATCCCCCGGCGCCCAGCACCACGCCGAGGCCGAGCAGCACCTGGTGACCGGGCGCCTCCTCCCAGGCGCCCAGGTAGGCGAGCTCCACGATGGGGTTGCCGTCGAGGAGCGTCACCGGCAAGAGGAACCCGACCAGCGCGGCGACGCCCTTGCCCAGCGCCTGCTCGCCGGAGCGCGCCAGCACCACCAGCAGCGCCCCGAGGAGCGCCGGGTAGAGCGCCTTCACCAGCGTCGAGAACGGCGCGACGCCTGGCAGCTCGGAGAGCGCCGCGAGCCTGCCCGCCTCGTCCACCACGGGCAACAGGAGCGTGCCGAGGAGCAACACCCCGAGCGCGAGGAAGGTCCGGTCGATGACCTTCACGGCGCACCGAGACGGGTCACTCGTCGCTCCGGTGATAGGCGCCGTCCTTCCAGATCCAGAGATCCTGGGTCTGGGTGTTCACGGTCTTGCAGACGTGCTCCTCCCCTGAGCAGGGCTCGGACGGTGCCGCGCAGTCGCGGCGCGACTCCTTGACGGTCACGCGCAGGTCCGCGTGGTCGTCACCGAGCAGATCCTCGGCGGTCATCTCCATGGCGCGGGCGTGGCTGTGGCTCTCGCAGCGCTGCTTCATGGTGCCCTGGAAGCGCAGCTCGTGAGCGAACTGGAGGACCGGGGTGTCCCTCTGCACGCCGAGCACGTAGAGGGCGTGGGTCTCCGAGTCCCCCTTGCCGTAGAAGGGCTTGCGCCCCTCCACGGTGACGACGACCTCCGGCGCCTTGTCGCCGTCGAGATCCCGCGAGGTCACGTCCCGCACGGCGAGGTCATCGACCAGCCCGTCCAGGAGCGGCAGCTCGGCCACCCCGTGGGCCTCGAACTTCAGATCGCGGCCGGTCAGCCACACGGCGGCCAGGTCGTCCTTGCGCCGGACGACGGCGAGCACGGGCTCCCCCGGGGTCGCGAGCCGCCACGCGCTGAGGAGCAGCCCCGTGCCCGACCGGGTCACGGCCACCTGCTCCACGGTGCGAGCCTGATCCCCGTCCAGGCGCCTCGCAGCCTGTGCGTGAGCGTCCGTCGCCAGGAGCGTGAGGCCCACCGCCAGCGTCGCCGCGGTCCATATCTGTTGCATGGGTGTCACCATTCCGCTACTTGATCCGACGCTCCCCAGGGCACCTGTGCCGGGGACCCGGAGCCCGACCCCTTGGATGCAAACGCCCTCCGCAGACGCGCGATTCTCGCAACGGCCGCGACCCTCGCCGCCGTGGTCGCCCTCGGACACGTCGGCCACGACCTGTACCTGGCGGAGCGCCCGGCTCCACCGCCCACCGCCGCATCGCCCCGGGTCGGCAAGGCCCTGACGGACCGCCTCGTGGTGGTGGTCGTCGACGCCCTCCGAGAGGACATCGCGTCCGACCCGGCGATCATGCCCCACTGGTCCCGGCTGGCCGCACGCGGCGCCTCCGGGGTCTCCGTGACGCCGCCGATGACACTGACGACCATGTCGGTGCTCAACATGGGCACGGGTATGACGCCATCGATCTCGTGGTCCCTCAAGAACTTCGACGCAGAGCCCTTCGAGGACGAGAGCGTGCTCGCCCTGCTCCGGGACACGGGGCGGCGCATCGCGCTGCTCGGGGATGCGTCCTGGACGCAGCTCTTCGGGGTCACGGCAGAGCACACGCTGTCCATCCCGGACACGGGGTTCTACAAGGGTGCCGACGACGACATGATCGCGACGGACGCCCAGATCTTCGACGAGGCGGAGCGCGTCCTCGCCGACCCACGGTGGGACGTCATCATCCTCCATGTGGTCGGCACCGACAAGGCCGCCCACGCCCACGGCGCCCACAGCCGCGAGCCGGACGGGTCCTTGAGCTTCTACGCCCGGCGGGCGGCGGCCATCGATGCGCGGGTCGGCGCCCTCGTCGAGCGGTTCGGCGACCGGGGTACGTGGCTCCTGACCTCGGACCACGGGGCGACCCTCGCCGGCAACCACGGCGGAGGAGAGGAGGAGGCCCGCCGCGCCCCCTTCGCTGTGGCCGGGGCGGGCATTGCACCGTGCGAGCGGATCGAGCAGCCCCTCAACGCCCTGGCGCCAACCCTCGCCGCGCTGATGGGCGTGCGCGCACCGCGGACCGCGGAGGTCCCGGCGAGCTTCGCGCTGCTCACCCTGGACGCGCGAGCCCAGGCGGCCCAGGTGGTCGCCCAGTTCGCGGCGCGTCACCGCTACGCCGAAGGTTCGCTGGCCATGATCGGGCGTGCGCTGGAGCTTCCCGCGGACGGCTCCCCGGATCGCGCCCTGCTCGAGCTGGATCAGGGGCGCACCGAACAGGCCGTCGTGCTCGCGTCCAACGGCATGGGCCTCCTCCAGACGCTGCTCGCCGCCACCCAGGAGGGCCGCTCCGGCAAGCGCGCCACCGGCATGGCCCTGGGATTGGCGCTGATGGTCGGGCTGCTCTGGCTCCTGGCGAGGGAGTCGGGCGCCCCCGCCCCGCTGCGCCCAGCCCTCGCCTGGGGAGCCCTGTCCTGGGCGCTCCTTGTCTTTGCCGACTGGCAGTTCACCGTCGTCTGGCTGCTCGGAGAGCTGGGGCGCTCATGGGGCCACCTCGCCTGGCACGGCCCCCTGGTGGCCAGCGGAGTCGCGGCCCTCGCGGTCATCGTGTGGCTCGTGCGGCGCTCGCGGACGTTGATGGAGGCGCGCCCCGAGTGGGTCGCGTGGGCGGTGCTGGTGCTGTTCCTTGGCCAGAGCGTCATGCGCTGGCCCTACGGGCCTCTGGAGCAGACCTGGGGCCTGCTGCTCGTCGCCGCCCTCGGTCTGGTCGCGTGGGCGCACCGGCGGGACCGGGGGGCGCTCCTGCGCGTCGGTGGCGCACTCGCCGCGCTCGCGGCCCTCCGCGCGGTGTCCCCCGCGCTGCTCCCCGAGGGAGACGGGCGCCTGGAGGACACCACGGCCAGCACCATCGCCGCGAACGCCGCCCTGCTGGTGGCGGTGGGCGCCCTGGCGCTCCGAGGCCGCCGCGCCTGGCTCCCCTGGCTCACGCTCGTCGCGGTGGGCGTCGCCGCCGCCCTGTGCCACGCCCTGAGCCTCCCGTGGCTCGTCAAGGCGGTGCTGCCGGCCCTCGTGGTCCCCTTCCTGCTGCTCCCCCGCGCCGCCACCTCGGGGGAGCGCCTCGACCTCGTGCTCGCGACGGCGCTCGTGCTCTACCGGGCCCTGAGCCTCGACGCGCGGGTCCTGCTGCTCGTCCTGCTCGCGGGCGCGGCCTACGCGCTCTCCGGCGTCCGCTCCCGGGGCCGGGGGAGCGCGCCCATGGCCGCCGCCCTGGTCATGCTGGCGTGGCAGTCCTGGTTCCTGGCCATCGGGTACGGGTGGTCCTTCTCTGCCATCGACGTGACCGTCGCCTTCGCCGCGACCCGCGAGGCGTTGAACCTCGGGGAGGGCTTCGCGCTGATCCTCGCCCAGCACCTGGCCCCGTGGCTCGTGCTGGTCGCCGCCGCCGTCCACCAGCGGGTGGCCTCCGGCGACGCGGCGAGCCTGCGCCCCCTGGCCGCGGCGTTGGCGGGCGCCTTCCTCATCCAGGCGTTCGGGGCCTTCGCAAGCTTCGAGTACGAGCTCGACAACCACTGGTTCACGATGCACGCGGTGCCGCTGTTCGTGTTCGCGCTCTGCAACGCGCTGCTGGTGGGCCTCGCCGTCGCGGCGTCCGCGTCCGTGCTCCCGCGGTGGAGGCCGGCGACTACCCCGTGACGCGGGAGCTCAGTGGGCCGCCAGCACCCTCCGCACGTTGCCGCCGAGCGCCGCCAGCACCTCGTCGGGGGACCACCCGAGCCGCAGGAGGCCATCAGTGATTCGCGGCAGGGTCGCCACGTCCTCCAGCCCCCGCACCGGCACCACCGCCCCGTCGTAGTCGCTGCCGAGGCCGACGTGGCTGGCGCCAACCACCTTGCGCACGTGGTCCATGTGCGCGAGGACGTGGTCGATGGTGCGCCCCCCGACGAACCGCCTCGCGAAGATGATGCCGACGACGCCGCCGGTCGCGGCCACCCCCTCGATCTGCTCGTCGTCCAGGTTGCGCCAGTGGGGCGTGACACCCGCGACCCCCGTGTGGCTGACGATCACGGGTCCCCGAGCGCACCCGAGCGCGTCGAAGAAAGCCCGGCGCCCCACGTGCGCCAGATCGACGATGACGCGGCGCTCACCCATGGCGGCGACCACCTGGTGGCCGAGATCCGTGAGCGGCGCGTCGTTGTCCGCCCCGCGCCCCTTCGCCGGCGCGCAGACCGCGTTCTTGCTGAAGTGCGCGAGCCCGATGGCGCGGACCCCGGCGTCGGCGAACCGGCCGACGTTGTCGGCGTCACCCTCCAGGTTGTGCGCCCCCTCGATGCCGAAGTAGGCGGCCAGCACCCCGTCGCGCTTCGCGGCGTCCAGGTCGCCGGCGGTCCAGCACACCCGCAGGCGGTCCGGGTGGGCGGTGGCGACCCCCTTGAGCAGCTCGATCTGGCGCATGGTGGCGTCGAAGCAGCCGCGCTCGGGGATGGGGCTCGTCACCAGCCCGAACACCTGCCCCGTGGCCCCACCCTCGGCGAAGCGCGGCAGGTCACAGTGCCCGAAGTGCTTGCCCGTCCAGGCGAAGGGGGAGTGGCGCGCCGTCAGGTCGTACCCGATGGCGCGCATGGGGATCAGGGTGTCGGCGTGGAGGTCCATGACGAGCGCGCGCGCGTGCAGGTCCCGGGCCTCGGCGGAGATCGTTTCCATGGCGCCGGATTGTGCCCTGCCGGCGGCCTCAGTACCAGAGCCAGTTGGAGGGGACGGGCTGCTTGATGTCGGTGGTGACCGCCCCCAGGTTGGCGAGGAACTTGTCGATGACCGCCACGTCGGCGGAGATGTCCGGGTCGAGCCAGGTCTCGTTCCACGCGGTCACCCGCGCCCTGAGATCGGTAAGCACGGTGCGGGCCACCTCGGGGGAGCCTGCCCCGGCGCTCGTGCACGCGAGCTTGAGGCCCGCGTAGATGTTGAGCATCACGAAGGCCTTCTCCACGGTCTTGGTGCTGAACCACCCACCCGATGGCACGACGCCAGGCTCGTTGGGGTTGTCCACCGCCAGGAGCTGCTGCTGCGGGTCACCGGTCGCCGGGTCCACCCACTGGAGCGCCACGCTGGCAACCTGGTTGGGCTCGTCGAGCTTCTTGGCCTTCTTGCGCGGCGCGAGCTTGAAGAGGATGGCGCCGCCGCCGCCCCGGCGCCCGCCCTCGACGGGCTCGACGGACGTCTTGCGCCCGGCCAGGAAGAGCGCGGGGATCTCGATGGTCCCACCGGACGCCGCCCCGACCCAGCCGTTGGTCCCGTAGACCTCCTGGATGTCGTAGCCCTCCGCCATGGACACGTCGATGCGCACGTCCAGGGCGGCCGGCACCAGGAAGGTCAGGACCTCTTCGGTGAACACCTCCTTGACGGCGAGAGGGTCCTCCAGGAAGTAGTAGGCCCCCGCGCCCACCTCCGCGACGCCGCTCATGATAGTGGCGTCGAAGGCCGTGCCGACGCCGATGGTGGTGGTCGCGATGCCCTCCGCGGCCCAGCCAGCGGCCAGGGACTTGATCTTGACCGGGCTCTTGATGCCGCTCGTCGCCACGCCGTCGCTGAGCAGCACCACCCGGTTCTGGCGCGCCGGGTCCATGTGCGCAGAGGCGACCTGATACGCCGTGAACAGCCCATCGTAGATGTTTGTGGCGGCCCTGGGCTTCAGGTCCAGGATCGCGGCCTGGATGGCGGCCTTCTCCTCGAGCCCCAGCCACTCGAAGATCACCTCGGCCTCGTCCGACCAGCCCACGAGAGAGATGCGGTCCTCGGGCTCCAGGTACTCCAACATGCGGGTGAGCCCCGAGCGCAGCGCCTCGATGGGCTCGCCCTCCATGGAGCCGCTCAGGTCCACGGACAGCACCAGGTTGAGCGGCGGGCGGTCCAGGGTGTCAGGCGTCAGCGGCGAGTTGAGGCCGAGCTGGAGCACGGTCGCCGCCGAGCCCGTCAGCAGGTTGTCCGCCACCGCCATCATCGTGTGGGCGCACACGTTGGCGCCGCAGTCCGCCGCAGGGTAGTCGAGCTTGTGCTCGGCGAAGAAGCCGAGGGGGTCCAGCGTGTCGGGTCCGGGGATCTTGCCGTCCTCCAGGATCTTCCGGAACTCGCCGAAGTCCTGCGCGCCGGGCTGCGTGAAGCCGTTGTCCCCGGGGAGGCCGGTGCCGCCCGCGGCACTCCCGCCGCTGGAGTCGGAGTCCCCGCACCCGAAGAGCGCCACCAGGAGGATCCAGCTAGCCGTTCGCATCGTCAGCCTCCGTGTCGTTGGGTCCCCCGTCCTCGCCCGCGTCGACGGCTCCGGCCGCATCGCCGTCATCGGCGCCACCGTCCGCCGCTCCCCCGTCGTCGCCGCCCGCGCCATCGTCGCCGCCCGCGCCATCGTCGGCGCCGCCTGCGTCGGCCCCGTCTTCCACTTCGCCCCCGTCGTGTGCCCCGCCGTCCGTGGAGCCGGCGTCCGAGCCGCCGTCCGTGGAGCCGGCGTCCGAGCCGCCGTCGGTGGACCCGGCGTCCACGTCCCCCGCGGGCACCGAGACGACCGTCTCCACCGTGAGGCCCGGCGCGACGAGGGAGCCCTCGCAGGCGGTGTCCGCCACGATGGCCGAGGCCGCCCTGACCACGTGCACGGTGCCGCCCCCGTGGAGCACCAAGGTCCGCGGGGCGAGCCCGGAGGTCCCCTCCCCAGCATCGGCGAGCGCCACGTCGTGCGCGATCATGGACGCGCCGCAGTCACCAGAGACGACGCCGCAGGCGCCAGAGGGCGTGACCTCCAGTGTCACGCCGGACAGGGTGACGGGCAGCCCGGTGCCCCGCCCGAGCACCATGGTCCAGGCGTCGGACGCGACGCGGACCGCCTCGACGATCCCTGGTGGGCCTCCGCTCTTCGCGTCGCGCACGTCCAGCGCTTCACCAACCACGAAGGGCAGCTCGACGCCGGGGTGGCACACGTACCAGCGGGCCTTGAGGCCCCCGGTCGAGAAGCCGAGGTCCAGGCGCGAGCACCCGTCGGGGCTGGTCTGCACGTCGAGCAGGATCCCGCCGCCGGCGGGCAGCGGCTTGCTCCAGGCGACGCCGCCCAGCTCCGCGGCGGCGCTGCACGTGGGAGGCTGCGACGGCGGCACCTGCTCAGGGGCCTCGGAGAGGGCCGGGTGAGCAGAGAACTCGAGGCCATCGCCCGCCGTGTCCACGAAGATGGTGCGGACGGCGGACGCAGTCGACGCCGTGGAGGGGAGGCTGGTCTCCGGGTACTCGCTGGTCAGGATCCACACGAGGCGCTCCGGCAGCCCGGGCCCGTCGATGATCCAGGCCGCGCACTCCCGCCACGTGCCGTACCCCCACACGAAGTCGTCGGTGAGCGAGAAGGCCTGGTCATCCGCCAAAGCCCAGGTGACCGCCGGCCCGAAGGCCTCCCGCGAGAGGGTGCCCACCGGGTCCGCAGCGACGGCCGCGCAGTCGAGGACCATGGTCTGGCGCAGGGACCGGACGCGCACGAGGACCTCGTGCCCGCTCCGGTTGGCGATGGCGATGTTGGCGGTCATGTCCATGCGGAAGGTGTAGTTGTCCGGGCCTGGATCCGGGGGCGACGTGGCCATGCAGGCGAGGACGCCAGCGCCAAAGGCCGCACGAGAGAGAAGGACGCTGGCGATTGGACGCCAACCGTCGAGGATCATCCAGGACAGGGCGAGGGCCGGCAACGCGATGAGGTCCGTGGGGTCGACGACGATGTGCCAGGGCAGCGGACCCAGCGCGGTCAGGGACTCCAAGGCCCCCGCCGCGACCGGGGAGACGTTGATCGCCGCGAAGACCAGGCCCACGGCGGCGTGCGCCAGGGCGAGGCCGCGCCGCGTCCGCGCGCCGAGCAGCACGGCGACCAGCGCAGGGGCCACCACGAGGCCCGCCAGATCGCTCAGCTTGCCGGTCAGCCAGCCGGGGAGGATCCCGGCGCCCTTGAAGAGATGATCGTTGAGCACGAGAGCGGCCAGCGCAACCAGCCAGCCCGGATGGGTCAGCGCCTGCCAGGGCCGGCGCCGATGTTCCGCTTCCATGACCTCACTCCTCGTCTTCCGTCGCCGGGCGCCCGGCTGCAACGGCTGTGCCCGGACGGCTGCGGCGGAGTGTGGCTGTGATTCCAACGCAATGCGCCCTCACGGCGCCAGCCGCGCGCTTCCCATCGCGACACCGGTGTCATGCCGCGATGCAGCGACGACACGCATGTCAGGGTTCCGGCGCGCGCAGCGCCTCCATGCGCACCGCCAAGGCTCGGACTTGCGGGTCGTCGGGGGCAACCCGCTGCAACACCGCGAGATCCTTTGCAGCACCCGACAGATCGCCGCGATCCGCCAGCAGCCCGGCCCGCACGAAGAGGGCGTCCGGATCCTCCGGGAAGGCGTCCAGGTACGCCCCAAGGTGCTCCAGGGCCTGGTCCGGGCGCTGGGCGGCCACGAGCAGGGTCGCCAGGTTGTAGCGGGGCGACGGGTCCAGCGGGTGGTTGGCGATGGCCTGCTCGTAGGCGGCGATGGCGCCAGCCACGTCGCCCTTGGCGCGCAGCCGCTCACCTCGCAGGGCGAGGGCCTTCAGGTTCCCCTGGTCCTTCTCGAGAACGGCCGCGATGAGCCCCTCGCCCCGCGCCACGGCCTCCTCGGTGCCCACCTCCAAGAGCGCGGTCGCCAGCGTCGCGTCCAGGTTGAGGCTCGACCCGTGCTCCGCGATGAAGGCGTCCATGCGCCGGACCGCGTCCGCCGGACGATGGGCCGCCAGCAGCTCCCCCTCCAGCTCTGCTGCGTCGCTGCTCCGCGGATCCAGGGCCCGCGCCGCCTCGATCAGATCGAGGGCCTTGTCGGGGTCCTCCGCCACGTCCGCCTGGTAGGCGGCCACCCGCAGCAGGCGCGAGACGTAGGCGGACGTCGGCATGGACGTGGCCTCCCGCAAGACCGGCGCCCCCTCGTCGGGGACCCAGAAGACCTGCGTGCCGAGACCGGGCGTCGCGGGGTAGCGCACCACCCAGTCGCCCCGGGCGGGCTCGTCGCGCGCCCAGTAGCTCGCCTCCCTCCAGGCGCAGCCCTCGGGGGGAGCCTCTCGCCCCAGCGCCTGCTCGGCGGCGACCTCCGCCACGGCGATGAAGCCCTTGGGGTTGTCGTAGGGCAGATCGAGGACGCCGACCATGACCGGCGCCCGGACCGCGTCCCCGCAGCGCGCCACCAGAAACAGGTTGTCCTGGGTCATGGCGCCGTAGCGGGTGGACTCCTTGCGGCGGGCGGGGCGCGCCTCCAGCATGCCCCGGTCGTCGAGCGGGGCCACGAGTGGCGTCGCCCGGGGCGCGGGGGCGGCCGCGGGCGCTTGCGCCGGTGCGGCGGGAGCGGGATCGCTGGATCGACACGCGGAGAGGAGGATGACGATGAGGGTGAGCGTCCTGGCCATGCGCCGAGCTTCGCCCATCCGCCGACGAAATGCCAGGGGGGCATTGGAGCAACGCTCCTCCACCGGTCGTCGGGGCCCGTCGCGGCCCAAGGGGGGCACCCGAGCGCGTGGAGCCTGGGGCACCGCGCGCTGCCCTCTCCTCGGAGTGTGCTGGAACGAATCTTGCCCACGGGCAGTCCGCCGCGCACAATGCGGCCCCCGGAGCGACCCTGGGAGGTCCTCCGGACCAGCAGTCGAGTCACGCGGAGCCATCCGATGCCCACCAAGCTCTACGCCGTCCCGTCCAGACCCGTCGCGCGCGAGGCGGTGATCCTCGCGGCGGGCCTCGGCTCCCGCCTCAACGGCCACGAGATCCCCAAGCCACTGAGAACGGTCGGAGGGCGGCCCCTGCTTCACCGGACCCTCTCCGTCCTGGAGGAGGCTGGCATCGAGCGCGTGCACGTGGTCGTCGGCTACCGGGCCGACGAGATCGTCGCCGCTACCCGGCGCTTCGAGGGGCTGAGCGTTGGAGTAGACTTCATCCACAATGTGGAGTGGAACCTGTCCAACGGCGTCTCCGTTCTGTGCGCCGCGCCCCATGTCAAGGGTCCCTTCCTGCTGACCATGTCGGATCACGTGCTGTCGCCGGGCATGGTCCACGCCATGGCCCGCGTCAGCCCCCCCGAGGGCGGCGTCGTGCTGGCCGTGGACCCGGACCTGGGCTCCATCTTCGACATGGACGACGCGACCAAGGTGTGCACCGACGGCCACCGCATCGCGGCCATCGGCAAGGACCTGACCACCTACGACTGCATCGACACGGGGCTGTTCTCGTGCACGGGCGGGCTGTTCGACGCCCTGGCCGCCGAGCGGGCCGCCCGCGGAGACTGCTCCCTGTCGGACGGAATGAGGCGCCTTGGCCGCGCTGACCTCGCCCTGGTCCACCCCATCGGCCGCGACGACTTCTGGCAGGACGTGGACACCCCCGAGACGGCGGCCTACGCCGAGGTGGTGCTCGCGGCGTCGCGCGCCCTGCCCCTGGCCGAGGAGCACCGCGCCTGGACGCGCGTCGCCGCCCTCTGAGCGATCGAGCCCCCCAGTCCCCGCCGCGATCTTCCGCCCGCCACCGCGCGGGGCCCGCTTGATGCGACAGCCGGCCGATGCTAGGTTGGTCCGCACTCCCGCTGCCCGCTTTGGAGGCTTCCCCATGTCCATGCGCCTTTTGTCGACCGCTCTGGCCGCGCTGCTGGCAACCACGCTGACCGCGTGCCCTGACGAGGCCGGCAGTGCGGCCGGCGCGCAGGACACGGGGGCAGCCGACGACGTCCAACTCATCGAGGACGTGGGCGAACCGGACATGGGGGCCCCCGACGTGGGCGAGCCGGACACGGGCACCCCGGACACCGGGCCTGCACCGGACGCCGGGACCCCCTGCAAGGCAGACGCGGACTGCGTGGCGATCCTCGGCGAGCTCGCGCCCTGCACCAAGGCGGCCTGCCTGTCGGAGACGAGCGCCTGCGCCGCGGTGGCGGCGGACAACGGCAGCCCGTGCGACGACGGCAACCAGTGCACCGTGGGCGATACGTGCCAGGAGGGCGCCTGCACCGCTGGCGCCGCGAAGACCTGCGAGGACGACAACCCCTGCACCGACGACGCCTGCAACCCGGTCTCCGGCTGCGTCTCCTCGCCCAACAAGGCGGCGTGCGACGACGACAACCCCTGCACGGCGGGGGACACCTGCGCGGGTGGCGTGTGCGCGGGCAAGCCCAAGACCTGCGACGACGGCAACCCCTGCACGGCGGACGGCTGCGACGCCAAGACCGGCTGCACGTACCTCCCCAAGTCAGGACTCTGCGAGGACGGCGACGTGTGCACGGCCAGCGACTTCTGCGAGGACGGCGAGTGCAAGGCGGGTGAGCCGGCCTGCCCGACCTGCGAGACAGACGCGGACTGCGCCCCCTACGAGGACGGCAACCTGTGCGACGGCATCACCCGGTGCCTGGGCGGCTACTGCAAGCCAGACCCGGCGACCATCCCCAAGTGCGACACGTCCAAGGACACGGGCTGCGACGTGACCCAGTGCGTCCCCGACACGGGCCTCTGCAAGACCGTCACACTCTCGGAGGGCGACCCGTGCAACGACAAGAACGGGTGCACCGAGGGCGAGACCTGCCAGGGTGGCCAGTGCAAGGGCGGCAAGGTGGTGTGCACGTCGGGGTGCAAGCCGACGGAAGAGCCCGGCTGCGGCGGCTGCTCCTGCGAGGGCTGCGTCTGCGCCCTCGACCCGTTCTGCTGCAACGTCCACTGGGACGAGTCCTGCGTCGGCCTGTGCAAGGGTGACTGCGGCATGGACTGCGGGCCCGTGATCACCCCACCCGACGGGGGCTGCACCCAGAGCAACAGCCCCGGGTGCGGCGGCTGCGCCTGCGAGTCCTGCGTCTGCGGCATGGACCCATACTGCTGCAACAACGCCTGGGACTCTTTGTGCGTGGACGAGTGCAGCCAGTGCGGGACCAACTGCGGTGGCGGGGGCGGCGGGGCCAACTCCTGCGCGGGCAACTGCGGTGGCTCGTCTCCGAGCGGCAGTTGTTACTGCGACTCCTCCTGCTCTCTCTGGGGCGACTGCTGCTCGGACTACTTCAGCGTGTGCGGCGGCGGTGGCGGCAGCTCCTGCGTCGGCAACTGTGGCGGCAGCGCGGGCGGCTGCTGGTGTGACTCGTCCTGCGTGAGCTTCGGCGACTGCTGCGCGGACGCCTGCTCGGCCTGCGGCATGTGCCCCTGCACGCCGAGCTGCGCGGGCAAGCAGTGCGGCGACAACGGCTGCGGCGGCTCCTGCGGGACCTGCGCCAAGGGGACCGCCTGCTATGGAAACGTCTGCGAGGCCCACTGCGGCAACACGGCCTGCGAGCCGAGCTTCGGCGAGAACTGCGCCACCTGCCCCGGCGACTGCGGGACCTGCCCTCTCTCCAGCGGGTGCGTCAAGGGCTCCGAGCCCACCTGCGGCGGGTGCGTGTGCGAGGCGTGCGCCTGCCAGAAGGACAGCTACTGCTGCAACACGGCCTGGGACGCAGACTGCGTGGCCCTGTGCCAGGGCACCTGCGGCGGCTGCTTCGAGCACGCGGGCTGCCAGGCGCGGCCGGAGCCCGGCTGCGACGGGTGCGCCTGCGAGGAGTGCGTGTGCGCGAAAGACCCGCTCTGTTGCTCCGTCGCGTGGGACGCCACGTGCGTCGCTGCCTGCCAGCTCGGCTGCGGCGAGGACTGCGGGCTCCAGACGTGCGAGGCCGACCTGGACTGCTTCGACGGTGACCCCTGCACGACGGACTCCTGCCCGGTGGCAGGGGGCCTCTGCACCCACGAGGCTGTGCCAGGTTGCTGCGCCGCGGACGCGGACTGCGTCGACGACGACGACTGCACCGAGGACCTGTGCGTTGTCGGCCAGTGCGTGAACCCGGGGGCCTGCTGCGAGCAGGACGCCGAGTGTGACGACGATGACCCCTGTACGGCGGACACCTGCGGGTTCGGCCACCTGTGCAAGCACGGGCCGGCGGCGGACGAGGGCTGCTGCCCGGAGGGGCCCATCCTGGCGCTCGGCTTCGAGTCGCTGGAGGAGCTGGAGGGCGCCGTGACCATCGTGAACTCGAGCACTGCTGGAGGCTTCCAGCTCACGACGGCCAAGGCCAAGACAGGGCTGCGCTCGCTCTGGTTCGGCAGCACGACGACCGGGGACATGAACTTCGGTCCGGCCACGAGCTCGCTGACCACCGGGCTCCTGGCCCTGCCCCCGAGCTACACGCTCGCGCTGACCTTCGACCTGGTGCTGGACTCCGATAACGACGCCGACCTGGAGGTGCGCGTGCTCGTGGACGGCAAGCAGGAGCTCGCCTGGTCGAGCAGCTCCCTCAGCCCGAGCACCGCGTGGACCAACCAGTCGGTGAGCCTGAAGAAGTGGGGCGGCAAGGTGGTGCGGCTCCAGCTCGTCGCCATCGCCGACAACACGGCCTGGGCGCACGACGGGGGGGGCATCTTCGTGGACGACGTGAAGCTCCTCACTGACTGCTTCTTCCCCGTGTGCGGTGACGGCGAGTGCAACGGCGATGAGGACTGCTTCACGTGTGCGGACGACTGCGCCTTCCCGGAGATGTGCCCAAAGAGCGACGGGTGCAAGGCCTGGGCGAACCCCACCTGCGCCGGCTGCACCTGCGAGTCCTGCGTCTGCGCCCAGAAGCCCGAGTGCTGCTCCGTGATCTGGGACGCCGCCTGCGCCACGGCCTGCAAGTCCTGCGGCGGCGGCTGCGGCGGCTGCGCCGGCAACTGCGGCTCGCAAGCACCGGACGGGTGCTGGTGCGACAGCGCCTGCGTCGGCTTCGGCGACTGCTGCAACGACGCCTGCGACAACTGCGGCTACTGCATGGGGTCGACGGGTACTGGCTGCGCGGGCAACTGCGACTCCTACTCCTACGCCGGCAACTGCTACTGCGACTCGATCTGTGTCTCCGCAGGCGACTGCTGCTCGGACGCCTGCTCGATCTGCGGCTACTGCTACTGACGCAGCTCCGGCGGCAGCAGCCACCGGAAGGCGCCCACCTCGGAGCGCGCGCCGAACCACGCCACGGCCTGTTCCCGCGGGATGGGCGCCACCGTCGCCGTCGTGCCGCTCACGGAGAGCACCAGCCAGCCGCGCCCCGAAAAGAGGAGCCGCGAGCCGGGAGTCGCCCCGGTCGTGAGCTGCCCGAGGGGGCGCCCGGTCGTCGTGTCCACCAGCGTCAGCTCCCGGGAGTCGGGGATGTTGGAGTGCAAAGTGCCGCGCTCCCCCAGGTCCATGGTGCGATCCGTGGGGGCGTAGCGATCCGCCACACGGCGTAGCCAGCCCTCGTCCGCCAGCCACGCGAGCACCGACGGCAAGAGACCGCCCGGATCGATGGGCGCGAGGAGCGC
Organism: Myxococcales bacterium; assembly: GCA_045863395.1. GTDB lineage: Bacteria > Myxococcota_A > UBA9042 > JABWCM01 > BTVJ01 > BTVJ01. Next base: position 17,706 of record BTVJ01000058.1, on the reverse strand, counting down.
CGAGAGCTCCGCGGACGGGACGCCCGCCCGGCGCTGATACGCGATGCTCAGCGTCTGCTGAACGAGCACCGAGGGGTCGGGCGCATCTCCGCGTGCCTCGACCACGCCGTCACGGGCCAGGTCGGCCAGGGACGCGAACACCTCGCCCTCAGCCTCCGTCGTGGCCACGCCAATCACGCGGATGACCGCCTCCCGCCGGTTGGCGCGCCCGATTCGCTGCTGGTAGGACGAAGGGCTCGACGGGGGGCGAAGCAGCACCACCGCGTCCAGATCCCCGATGTCGACGCCGAGCTCCAGCGTCGTCGTCGCCACGAGGAGGCCCCAGCGCCACGACCGCATCGCAGCCTCGACGCTCTCGCGCTCCTTGCGGGCGAGGCTGCCGTGGTGGACGGCGATGCGGTCGCCCGGCCACCAAGCCCGGAGCGCGACGGCGGCCTCCTCGACCTCCCGGCGGGTGTTCCCGAAGATCAGCGCCTTGTGCCGCTCCTCGGCGCGCAGGGTCGCGACCGCCTCTTCCAACGAGCCCACGACGGTCTGCGTCAGGGTGCGGGCGCCGCCCACCTGGATGACGGCGGCATCCCCGCCCAGGTAGCGCGCGGCCACTGCCCCTGGATCGTGCAGCGTCGCGGACAGGGCCACGGACTGGAAACCTCCAGACGCAGCGACGCGGAGGCGCTGCAGCAGCACGCGGAGCTGGTCGCCCCGGGGCGTCCCGTCGAGCAGGTGGACCTCGTCGAGCACGCACGCCTGGAGACCGCCCCAGGCGTCGGGAATCCGGCAGATCATGGAGTCCAGGGACTCGGGCGTCGTGACGACCAGGTCCTCCAGGCGCCCGGCCCGCACCTCGCGCCGGTCGCCCGTGCGCACGCCAAGCGTCAGCCCCGCGTCCCGGAGCGGGCCGCGCAGGCGCTGGTCCAGGTCGTTGACCAGCGCCCGGGTCGGCACCACCCAGAGGGCGCGGATGCCCCCGGCCCTCCCCTCCCGGAGCCGGAGCGCCACCGGGGCGACGGCCGCCTCGGTCTTGCCGCTGGCCGTGGGCGCGCAGGCCAGCGCGTCGCGCCCGGAGAGCAGCGCGGGCATCAGCGCGAGCTGGATGGGAGTCAGGCGCCCGAAGCGCCCGAAGAGCGGCTGCCACAGTGATCCCAGGCGACGCCGGAGCCGCGCCGTCAGCGCGACCTCGTCTACCACGCGGGCTCGTCGAGCAGGTCCTTCGCGGGCCGCCCGGGGTGGAAGCGCAGAAAGTCCAGCGCCTCGATCATCGCCTTGATGGTCACACGCGTCGTGCCGTCCTGGGACCTTCGCCTGGCGAGCGACAGCAGCAGGTCGCGGCCCGGGCGGTCCACAGAGAGCCCGTGGACCAGCTCATAGGCGTCGGCCAGACGCTCGAAGAGCTGGCCCACGCTGTCCGACGGCAGCGTGGACAGGGTCAGGACCGGCTGCTCCGGGTGCCAGTCGAGGAAGCGCTTCGTGAACGCCCCAGGGGTGATCGCGAACACGACCTTCAGATAGCTGGGCAGCGACCACAGGTAGGGCACCCGGTTGTGCCCCGAATAGACGAGGCCCGTCTCTGCTCCACGGTAGCCGTCCTTGCGCTTCACGACGGCCTCGTCCAGCAGCTCCGGGTGGTCGTTGGCGGTCAAGGACAGCCCGTGGAACAGGTTGATGCCGCGGCTCCACTGGTAGTGGTACTGCCAGGTCTGGGCGGTCTCCACCTCGTCGAGGAGCACGAGGAAGCCGAGCGCGCCGTGGGCCTGCACGAACAGGTTCCCGAGCCCCGACAGGATGTTGCAGTAGATGTTGGCGGTCGTGGTGTAGTCGTGGAGCCCGCTGACGTCGTCCGCGCCGCTGTCGCGCCCCTCCAGCGCCTCCCAGCTCTTCGCGGTCATCTTCCCGCTACGAATACGCTCCAGGGCGGGCCCGAGCACCGGGTGACCGCGGACCGCATCGCTCGACGCGGCCTCCCGCAGCGCCTCGCGGAACCCGAGGACGCGACCACCGACGGGGACCCTCACCTCCCGGACGATGCGGCGGTACACCCGCTTCGGGAAGGCGGCCGGAGCCTCAGTGGGGTCGAAGCCCACGCGGGTCACCGCGTAGCCCATCGCGATGGCCTTGGCGTAGAGCACCTCGAGGAGGTGGGTCTTGCCGCTCCCGTAGGCGCCCTCCAGCACCAGGGACCCGTAGGCCTGGTCCGCGAGCCACCCTTGTATCGCGCTCACCTCCCGGTCCCGGCCGAAGGTCCAGTCCACGATGGCGCCGTGGGGCACGATGCCCAACCGGAGCGCCTCGAAGAGTCCCCTCAGGTCCTGGAGACGCCCGGGGTTGTCCCGCCGCTCCCGGTCCATGCGCGCGGCGCGGGCGCGGGCGAGCTGCTCGGGCGGCACCTCGGGCTCCGCTTCGGCGCGGAGCTCCGAGGCGCGGACCCACACCGACTCGCTCCCGAAGCGCACCAGCACGTCGAAGCCCTTGTGGCGCGTGTCCACCACGACGCCGCGGTGCCACCGTGGGTGCATCACCTGGGAGCCGCGGCGGAGGCTCACGCCGGCGCCCCCGCGACGATGCCCGCCGCCCACGCCTCATCCGGGCGCAGATCGGGAAGGGCGCGCAGGCTGTGGAGCGCCCGGACCGCACCCTGGACGAAGACGCGCTTGTACCCGATGTCCCCGAAGCGCTGCTCGTAGGCGGCCTCGGCGACCAGGCGCAGGGCCAGGGCGACCCGATCCTCCGCGAGCGTCACGGCGAACGCAGCCTGAAAGATGTCCGCGAGGCGCTGGCCGATCTCTCGCAGGAGCGCGACCGGCTCCCCACCCATGACCCGCTCCAGGTCGATGCGCACGCCAGTGGGGTTGACGAAGTCGAAGACGGTCGAGATGCGCTGCTTGAGCGCCTCGTACACGTTGGAGCGCCCCTCGAAGAAGCCCATGTCGGGGATGGCGTACAGGATCAGCACGTTGCGGAAGGCCGCGTGGCCGCACTCGTCGACGATCTCGCGCAGGTTGGAGAGCATGATCTCGCGCTGCTTGCTCGACAGGCTCGGCACCTGCTCCGCCTCGTCGAAGAGAATGGCGAGGCCCGTGTAGCCCAGGTTCCGCACCCACCGGACCAGCGAGCGGATCATCGAGAAGGCGTGGCTGCGGTCCACCGGGTGCAGGATGCCATACTGCTTGTGGGTCATGCGGTCGTAGCCCTGCACCGTGATCCACTGGAGGACGTTCAGGGCATCGTCGTCGCGGCCCTCGACGAGCGCCTCGACCAGGTGGCGCACCGCCTGGCAGAAGTTGACGCTCTCCACCTCGTCCAGGCTGCGCCCCGCCTCGGCGAGCAGCGCGGCCTTGAGCTCCGTCCCGGTCAGCCCCTCGGCGGCCAGGCGAGCCCTTGTCTCCGCGAGCCAGCTCTTCAAGAAGGCGTCGAAGCCGCGCTCCGCCCCGCGAAACAGCTCCTCGGGCTCCAGCGGCGGCGTCAGGCTCTGCACGATGGCGCGGTAGACCAATTCCAGTCGATGCAGCGGGCTCTCCTCCGCGGACAGGGGCACGTAGGCGACCGCGTAACGGTGGCGCCACGCCAGCTCCCGCACCGAATACAAGAAGTGGGTCTTGCCGCCGCCGTAGGCCCCCACCACGAGCTTGAAGGAGGCCCCGCCCCCGGCGATGAAGTCGCCCAGGTAGTCCTTGTCGAGGACGTCCAGGTAGGGGCCGATGCCGGCGCTGAAGAGCTGGAAGCCCCACTCGGGCGGCGCCCCGTAGGCGCCGACGGTCTCGATGATGCGGCGCGCGAGGGGGCGCTCGATGGGCACCGTCATGCGGTCCTCCGGAAGGCCACGCCTGCGAAGTGGGTGCCCTCCCCCCGGGCCGTGCGCGGGACCCACAGGTTCTCGGCCTCGGAGCGGGTCTGCTCTCGGGTGGCGACGGTCAGCTTGAGCTCCAGGTCCCCGTGCGTGCGGAGCGACAGGCGGTAGAGATCCCACGCGAGCTGCACGCGCCCGTAGCCCTCGAAGCTCTCGCGCGTGGGGTTGGCGCGGAACCGGGCGCTCTGGCGACCCCACGCCATCTGATCGAGCACGGCGACGATGGGGACCGTCGCGCCGGTGGCGGTGTCCTGGCCGCCGAGGAGGCACGCCCGGCGCCACGCCCCGTGGACCTCCGCGATGTACGCAGGCTCGTCCAGCGGGGCCGGCGACAGGGCGTCCAGGGCCGCCTTGACCGCGGCCGCCGCCTCCTTGGCGTCGAGCGGCGCCTTGGCGAGCTGGGCGATGCGCGGCCCGAAGTGGATCCGCACCTCTGCGCGCTCGAAGACCAGCTCCAGGGTGAGCACGCCGCAGCGGAGCTCCGGGATGGTCCCCTCCAGGCCCAGGCCCAACGCCGCCAGCTCCCGGGACAGGGCAGCCGCGGTCTGGGAGCGCGCCCGATCCTTGAGCGCGTCGACCCGCTGGCGCAGAACGCCCACCCAGGCTCGCGCGTCCGCCAGGGGCACGACGGCGCCCACGGTGGACAGCGCCTTCTCCGCGGAGACGAGCGCCGCGTCGGCCACCCACACGTTGCGCTCCAGCTCGGGGTCCAGCTTCGCGAGCTGGCGGGCGGCGGCGGCGAGGTCCTTGAACGCCGAGGCCAGGCCCTCGACGTGCTTGATTACGGCCTTGGTGTCGGTGCCCAACGGTCCCTCCCGGGTGGTGGTGGCACGGCAGGATACCGGCGGGGCGCCTGGGTGGCAACCGCAAGGGGGCTCGACCAACGGGGCGACGCGGCGGCGGGTTGACGTGTCAAGGGGGGAGGGCCGCCTTGTACGTCTCCAGGTGCTCGCGAAGGTCGTCCAGGTCGGGGCGCAGCGCCACGGCCTTCTCCGCGACCCGCACGGCCTCTGCCACTTGACCGTTCCGATGGAGCGCCTCGGCCAGGGTGTCCAGGAACACCGCCTCCTCGCCGCCGGAGAGCTGGACCGCCGTCTCCGCGTACCGGAGGGCCCGCTTCACGTCCCGGACCGACTCGACCGGGGTCGTCGCGTACAGCCACGCGGCGTTGTTGTAGACGCCGACGATCCCCTTGGCGCCCCGCGGACCCGCGTCCTCGATGACCCGCTCGTAGGCGGCGGCGAGGCGCCGCGCCGCGCGCCGGTCGGTCGGGTTCCGGGCGTTGTTCTTCTCCAGCTTGGCCAGGCGGGGCCAGGCGACGCGCCCTTGCGACGAGACGGCGTTGCGGCGGGCCACGGCCTCCGGGGCGAAGCGCGTCCGCCAGACGTGCCAGCCGGCGAAGGCCGTCGCGCCGATGCCAAGGAGGAGGATCGCCCAGATCCAGGCGCGGCGGGATCGCCGCGGCGCCGGCCCCGGGGCGATGCGCACGAGCTCCGTGAGGGACGGGCCCGCGACGGTGGGGGCGCTCCCGGCCACGGGGCGAGCGGCCAGGGGATCGTCCTGGGTGGGCACGACCTGGGTGGCGTCACACCGCGGACAGACTGCCGAGCGCCCGGACCAGCGCGAGGGCGCCGCCAGCAGGTTGTCGCAGGAGCCGCAGCGGTACCGGAGGGTGGTGGGGCGAGCCATGGACCCATCCTGCCGACGGGAGCGGCCGCGTCAAGGTGCTTGCTGTTTCGCAGCGGCGCGATCTATGGTGCAGGCCATGGGTCGCCTCGTGAACGAGCTCACCTGGTCCCGCTCCCGGGACTCCATGTTCCGCACCTGCGGTCGCAAGTACTGGTACAACTACTACGGGTCCTGGAACGGCTGGGATCGCGACGCCGACGAGCGGACGCGGCGCATCTACCTCCTGAAGAAGCTCAAGAGCCGCTGGATGTGGGCGGGCACCGTCGTGCACGACACCATCGAGGAGGCGCTCCTGGGGCTCCGTGCCGGGTGCCTCCCGCCGGAGGAGCAGGCCCAGGAGGAGGCGCTGCGCCAGCTCCGTGACGACTACCGGAGCGGGCGCGCCGGCCGCTGGGGCCGCAAGGGGACCACGGATCTCTTCGAGCTCTACTACGGCGAGGAGCTCCCCGACGAGGAGTGGAGGGCCGTTCGCGACAAGGTCGCGGCCTGCCTGAGCGCCTTCTACGCCTCTCCCTTCCCAGCAGAGCTGGCGGGGATCCCTCGCGACGCGTGGCTGTCCGTCGAGGGCATGGAGAGCTTCGACTTCGAGGGGACGAAGGTCTGGGTGGTGCCGGACGTGGCCTGGCGTCGCGCGGACGGCACCGTGTGCATCGTCGACTGGAAGACGGGGCACTGGGCCGACGAGCCCGACCCGGTGCAGCTCGCCTGCTACGCCCTGTTCGCCACACTGAGGTGGGGGGCGACGCCGGACGAGGTGCTGACGATCGAGTACAACCTGGGGCTGGCCAAGGGGCACGAGCGGCGCATCGACGAGGCCCGGCTCGTCGACGTGCAGCAGGCGATGCGGGCCAGCATCGCGGAGATGAAGGCCGCGCTGCGCGACCCTGCGCGCAATGTCGCAGACGAGGACGCGTTCCCGCGGACGGACGACGTGGCGGAGTGCGTCCGCTGTCCGTTCAAGTCCGACTGCCACGGCCCCCAGTGGCGTACCTTGGGGCCCGCGCAGGACATGGAGCTTGACCTTGCGGTTCCGCGGTCATAGGATACGTGCCGCTCGAAAGAGCCAAGTGGGCCTGTAGCTCAGCGGTAGAGCCGGCGGCTCATAACCGTCACGTCCCTGGTTCGAATCCAGGTGGGCCCAGAGTCGAGATCGCTCCATCCACGGGGCGACAGGCAGGACGGAATGGCGGGCCGGCGCTGGCGGGCACTCGCGGTGTGAAGGATGACCGGAGAGGCATGCAACGAAGGCCAGGGGTTGCGCAGTGGCTGCGCAACACCGGGGTGGACGATGGAACGGCGCCAGATCTCTGGCGCCGTTTCCCGTTTCAGGGGTCGACACTCTGCGCGGCGCCACGCGCACGGGCGGCCAGTGACAGCTCACGGAGGCCTGATTTGAAGGACACGCTCGATGCACTGAAGACCCTTCAGGCGGCGGACACCGAGATCCGCGTGTACTCGGATGCCCGCGACGCACTGCGAGCGCGGCTCGAGCGCCTGAGAGAGATCCTCGCCCGGGGCGAGGAGGCGATGGAGGACAAGCGCAAGAAGCTCGCGGAGGCCGAGAAGTGGTACCGCGAGAAGAACACCGAGCTCAAGGACGACGTGGAGCGCGTCAAGTCGGCCAAGAGCAAGCTGTCCGCCATCGCCAAGTCCAAGGAGTTCGTGGCGGCGCAGAAGGAGATCGAGTTCCTCCGCAAGTCCAACCAGCAGAAGGAGGAAGAGATCCTCAAGCTCCTCGATGCCATCGAGGAGTTCAAGGTCAGCATCGCTACCGAGCAGGCCAAGCTCGACGAGCTCCGCGCCGAGCTGAAGCAGGAGGAGGACACCAACGCCGAGAAGCTGAGCGAGCTGGAGAGCCGCATCGGCGAGATCGACGCCCGCAAGGAGGAGGGCCGGAAGCGCCTCTCCGTCCAGGTCGTCCGCCGCTACGAGCGCATCGTCGCCGCCCGCAACGGCGTGGGTGTCGTCGAGGTGAGCAGGGACGGAACCTGCCTCGGGTGCAACCGGCGGGTCCCCCCACAGATGCTCATCGAGCTGCTCAAGTTCGAGACGATCCTGAACTGCCCGTCGTGCCAACGCTTCATGTTCGTGGAGCAGCACAGGGATCCGGCGGCCCCGCAGGCGTCCGCCGGGTGAGGCGCCAGGGCCCGATGACATCATGGTGAATGATCCGGTTCGTTCCCTCGGAGGGGCAGCCGCAGCCGAACAGATGGCCGCTGGCGCGCGAGCGCTGGAGGAAAGTCCGAGCTCCACAGGGCAGGGTGCTGGATAACGTCCAGTGGGGGCAACCCCAAGGAAAGTGCCACAGAGAGCAGTCGGCGTGCCCGCCTCGCGAGAGGCCGGCGCGTCACGGTGAAAGCGTGAGGCAAGAGCTCACGGCCGCGGCCGGCGACGGTCGCGCGCGGCAAACCCCACCCGGAGCAAGATCGAATAGAGGAGCGCCCGGACCTTCGGGTCCGGAGAGGGCGGCCCGCCCGAGCTCCCGGGTATGATCGCTCGAGGGTCGCGGCAACGCGGCTCCCAGACGAATGGCCATCACCCCGCGGAGGGCAACCGACGCGGGGGACAGAACTCGGCTTACGGGCGACTGCGGCTGCCCCTCCGACGGTATGAGCCAGCCAGCCACGCGAGACTGCATGGGACGCCACGTTCTCCTCGCGGATGCGAGCCCTGCCACCCAGACCCTCGTTCGTCTCCTGCTCGCGGGCGAGCAGGTGGACCTCTCGTTCTCGTCGACTGTCCCGGACGCAGCGCAGGCGGCCCTCGCGAGGGGCGCCTCCCTGGTGCTCGCGGACCTGCTCCTGCCCGGAGGAGGCGGAGTGGAGCTGGCCCGGCAGCTCCGCGGCCGCGTCCCGGTCGCGGTGCTGACTCCGCCCCAGGCGAAGGCGGATCCCGCGGCAGGCGCCGCGGCAGGCGCCATCGCGACGCTGGCCAAGCCGCTGGACCGGGCGACCTTCCTCGCGCTGGTCCGGCGCGTCGTCGGGCCGTCCTCCGCCCCCCCAGCAGCGCCTCGGGCCACCCGCATCGCCGAGAACGCGGCGGAGCAACCGGCGAACGTTCAGGACGAGCACCAACGGGCCTCCGTCGAGCGGCTGGTGGTGGAGCTGGCGGCGACGACCGCTGGCAGGGTCGTGGAGGCGAGGCTGGCGGAGCTGGGGCTGGCGGCCGACAGCCACAGGGTGACCATCGGGGAGAGCGACCGTGAGGTCACCGAGGCCCGCCTCGCCGCACTGGACTCCCGCGCGGCCGAGGCGGACAGGCGCCTCGCCGAGCTGGACGCCCGCATCGCCGAGCTGAGCGCCCAAGTCACCGAGCTGGGCGCGGCGCGACTCAGCGAGCAGGCATCTGCGCGCATCGACGACCGCATCGCGGCGGCCGTGCGTCACCTGGTCGGCGAGCGCGCCGAGGCCTTGATTCGAGCGGAGCTGGACCGCCTGCTGGAGGAGGGAGACGCCTGACCCACGCCTCCCGCTGCGTCAGGGCAGCGTCACGACGGCGACGGAGGTCGGAGGCTCGCCAAGGGACTCTGCGGACCCGAGCGGGACCTCCGGCAGGTCCACGACGGCCTCTCCGTTGAGCCAGACGCGGAGGCGGGCGGATGGCAGCGCGCGGGTCGGGTGCGCCATGACCGAGAAGTGGACGGGCCCCGGGCCCAGGACATCGGCCGCGACCCGCACCACCTCCAGGGGGGCGCCCTCCGGCTCGGAGACCACCAGCGCCCCCTTGGCAGCCCACGAAGGCCGGGCACGCTCGGACAGCGACTCGGCCGCCGCGGAAGGTCGCACGACGAGGTCCAGGTCCACCGCCGGATCGTCCCACACCAGCTCGGCGTGCAGGCCACTGCCGGGCCGGACCCGCAGGCGGGTGCCAGCCTCGTGGGGTGAGGTCTGGGGCGGCTTGCCCTCTTGGACGGCGAGGCGCACGTCCACGTCGCCCACCAGGTAGAGCGGGAGCTCCAAGGTGGGCCCGTCGCCCACTGTGGTGACCGGGGAGCCCGACGGAGTCGCCACGCTCCACAGCCACTTGTCGATGGTGCCGGTGGGCGCGGCAGGCATGCTCCGGGCGCCGGAGAGGACGACGCGGCGCGGGACGGCCCCGAGGACCACGTCCGGGTCCACGAACTCCAGGACCGGGTGCGGTCGGCTCCCCTCGAGGAGCAGGTACGTGAGCACATCGGCGCCCGCGTCGCCGCAGCCGTCGTAGGTCGATGCGTCCGCCAGCAGGGCGACGTACAGGGGCATCCCGTCGTTGGAGAGCAGCCAGGACGCCTGCTCCCCCGCGAGCACGACCTTGGACGCGGACTTGACCCGCAGCCCGAACGGGGTGCCGCTGCACGCCGACGGGCCCTTGCAGCCCGCCGTCAGCGCCACGTCGGTCCCCAGCAGGAACGGACAGTGCTTGAGGCCAGCGCAGATGCTCGCCCACAGGTGGGCTCCGTCGATGGACCCTGCGTGCGCCGCGAGCTGGAAGGACTGGTCCCCCTGCTGGGTCCGGACGAGCAGGTAGCGGCCGTCGCCAGGCCCGACCTGCAGGCGCAGGTCGATGACGTCGCCGTCCGCGACGGGGAGCTCGAGCCCACCGGGGAGCTCGTAGAGCAGCGTCCGCTCCTGGTCGCCGGAGCGCAGCCTCAGGACCCTCTGCGGAGCGGCGGGGTCCGACGAGAAGCCATGTGCGACGACGGTCACCCGCTCGAAGGAGTGGAGGCCCGGCCCTGCGCCGGTCAGCTCGGCGACGAGCCCGGGACCGACCAGCGACGGACACTGGGCGCCCAGGTCCACGCGGCACGCCCCGTCCGGCGCACAGACCTCGTCCGCGGCGCAGGCGCCGCCGCCGGTACACACCCCGGGCGCGATGAAGGTCAGGGTCGCCGCGCCCTCGGCCACACGCTCCCCGGAGCACGGCGAGAAGGCGCGCACGGTCGCCTGGCTCTGCTGCCCACCGGGCGCCGCTGCCTTGCCGAACACCAGGCCCGCGGTCACATCCAGCGTCAGCCCCGCCGGAAGCTCCCCATCCCCGATCTCCCAGCAGACGTCCTGCGCTCCCGGCACCGAGAGCTGGAGCGCAAAGGGGGTCTGGTACCGGGCGATGAGCTGCGAGGGCACCGGCGCCAGGGGCAACGTGAGCAGCGGCTGGTCTGCCGACGCGGCGCCGTCGGCGGAGCCGGGCGCCCCGGTCGTGGGCGGCGCTCCTGGCGCGAAGAGTGTGTCGAGCTGCTTGTTGGAGAAGTCACCGCAGGCGGCGAGCAGCAGGCCGAGGGCCAGGACGCGGGGCGCGCTGCTCAGACGTCTCACGAGGGAACCTCCAGGGGCGCATGCGCGAGTAACGACCCATGATACGCCGCGCGCGCAACCCGTTCAATCGCGACGTGCGACCAGGTCGGCAAAGCCCTCGCGCCACGTCGGGTAGCGGAGGGTGACGCCCAGCTCGCGCTTCATGCGCGCGTTGCACAGGCGCTTGCTGTCGCTGAACATGGCGACGACGCTCGGGTCCATGGAGCGGAGGGCCTCCTCGCGGGTGACGCGGGGCGGGCGGGGCGCTCCAAGCAGCTCCGCGAGCCCGTCGGCGACCTCGCCTCGGGTCGCGGCCTCGTCGTCCGCGACCACGTACACGGAGCTCGTCGCGCGCTCGATGGCCGCGAGACACGCAGTCGCCAGGTCCTCCACGCGGATCCGGTTACCGTAGCCACCGTCGGTCCCGATGATCGCGTGCGTCCCCCGCAGGATGCGGCCCACCAGGCCCTCCCTGCCCGGGCCATAGATGGCCGGGAGGCGCAGGATGGTGACCGGAAGGTCGGCTCGTCGCAGGAGCATGCGCTCAACGGCCAGGCGGCGTTCGCCGGCTGGGCTCGCGGGGACGCACGGCGTGTCCTCGTCGACGACGCCGCCGCCCTGATCCCCGTAGACCGCGGTGCTGCTCAGGTAGACGAAGCGGCGCAGCGGGTGCCCTTCCACGGAGCGGAGGATGGCCTCGGTCGGGTCCTCGCCGGTGCGCCACGCCGGGCCCGCCGTGTCCACCACGGCGTCGAAGCGCCCGGCGAGGGTCGCCGGCAGCGGCTCCCCAGCGGTCCAGACCACGGGCTCGGCGCCGGCGGCGAGGATCTCGCCGGCGCGCGCCCGAGACCGGGTGGTGCCAAGGGCAGGTATCCCGCGAGACCGCAGGAGCCGCGCGATGGCGAGGCCCGAGAACCCGCAGCCAATGATCAAAACGCCCTGAACGACCTGAACGCCCTGAAGGTCTGGAGCGCCCCGCGTCTGATCGCCCATCTGTCCTCCCTGCGCCAACGGCCCCGGGGGCGGGGCGAAAACTGGCGCACATGCCCGCTGCATCTATACTCGGCGCCACCGGACCGGTCCATCCCGACGCCGTGGGGCTGCCATCATGAAGCACTTGATCACATACAGCCGGAAGCGCCGCACACGCCTGGCGCTCGCCTTCACCTTGGTCGCGCTGCTGGCGCTCCCCGCCTCGGCCGCGGCTCCACCCAGCCTCACGACGCCACTGGGCGCCGGAGCGACGACGGTCAGCGGAGAGCTGGCGCCGGGCGCGCCGCCGGGGACACAGATCACGGTCGTCGTCAACGGGATCGAGGTGCCGGCCAGCCCCACCATCGCGGCCGGAGCGTGGTCTCTGACGGTCGCGCCGCTGGTGGGGCGCGACGTGGTGTGGGCGGTCGCGACGGAGCCTGGCGACCCGACGCCGGCGCGATCCAACGTCGGGACGGTACTCGAGGCGCTGCCTGCGCCGGCGATCCAGGAGCCCGTCCTTGCCACGGACGTGCAGGTCCAGGGGACCTATGCCTGCGACATGACTGCGTTCACCGTCAGCCAGGGCGGCAAGGGCTTCGACGTGTTCCCGGTCACTGGGCAAGACCCGGTCGACGCCTTCTACGCGTGGGACCAGGTGAGCCAGGCGAGCGCCTCGACAGGGCTGGAGGTCGCCGACCGGGGGGCCCTGCTGCTGCACCGGGACGGGACCGGCGCGCTGGCGCTGGTCATCCTGCTGGACGCGCCCGACGATGGGTCGGGGGGCAGCGTGAGCCTGAGCGTCGCGGGGCTGCCGCCGACGGCTACCCTCGCCGTGGCGGACGACCCCCAGGACGCCACGTCGAGCTACAACCTGGCGACGGGGTCCTTCTCCTGGGTGTGGGACTCCTGCTGCACTGCCGGGGCAGCGATCACCGGGGTAGGCGACAACCTGTGCGTCACCATCGCGCCGAGCGTCGTCGAGGGGCTCTCGGGGCTGGACTTGATCCACGGGTCGCCGCAGGGGCCCGTCCGCATCGCGCTCGGACCCGTGACCGAGCCGCTGACCCTGTGCGGCGTGCCGTGCTCGGCCGCTCAGGTCCAGGTCCAGCTCGACGGGGCCGCGCTGGGGACGAGCGCCATCAGCAATGGCCTCTGGGGTGTCGCGGCGACCCTCTCCGTAGGCCAGGCGGTGACGGCACGTGCCACCTACCCCTACTACGAGGCGAGCCCGATGGCCGGACCGCTCACCGTGCAGGTGCGGACGACCGCGCCATCGCTCACGGCGCCGGTCTACGACACGGCGACGAGCGTCTCCGGCGCTCTCGTCGGCGAGCCCGATGGGGCGAAGGTCACGCTGTATCGCAACGGGGCGGTGGCGGCGACGGGCGTCTCCGGCGGGGGGACCTTCACCATCTCGACGGGGGCCCTCGACCCGGGCGACCTGCTCTTCGCCACGGCCCAGGCGCCCGGCAAGGCGGTGAGCTTCCCGTCCCCCACCGTGGCCGTCGTGCAGAAGGACAAGACCCTGCCGCCCGTGATCGCGGGCCCGCTCCTCGCGGGCGCACTGGAAGTGTGCGGTGAGACGGTCGAGGCCGACGGGACCGGCGTCGAGCTGCAGGTCGCCGGGCTGCCGGCGGGGGCGACCATCGCCGCCGGGGGCCAGTGGTGCGTGGACCTCGTCGCCGCCCTGGTGGCCGGGCAGCAGGTGCGGGCGACGGCGACGGCGCCCGGAAAGGCGAAGAGCGAGCTGAGCGCCGCCGTGGTCGTCCAGGCGCCGACGAAGGCCCCGGTGATCACGGCGCCGGTCACGTCGGTGGACACAGTGGTGAGCGGCACCCTGGACGAGGACGACGGCGCCCTCGTGACCCTGCTGCGCAACGGCGAGGTGGTTGGGGCCGGGACAGCCAAGTCGAAGAACTGGTCCGTTGTCGCCGGGGCGCTCACGACCGGGGACGTGCTGGTGGCCACGGCAAAGGCAGCAGGCAAGGCACAGAGCCCTGAGTCTGCGCCGGTGGTCGTGGTCGAGAGCGACCTGACGCCTGCCCCGGTGATCGCCGCGCCCCTGGTCGAGGGAGACACGCTGGTCAGCGGCACAGTGGGGGCGGCGCCCGTCGCATTGACCTTGCTCGTCGACGGCGTGATCGTCGACACGGACATCGTGCTCGGCGACGCCTGGGCGATCACGGTCCCTGGCGGCCTCACCGCGGGTCAGGTAGTCACGGCGCGGGCCAAGGCGGCCGGCAAGCAGACCAGCGTGGACTCCATCCCCGTCGTGGTGCTCGCGCGCACCAAGACGCCGGCCATCACGACGCCCGTGTGGGACGACGACCCGCTGATCGTGGGAACCGTGGCGGAGCTCGACGACACGCCCGTGTTCGTCTACCGGAACGGAGAGCAGCTCGGCGTGGCCCTCGCGAGCGGCGGCGCCTTCGGCATCGAGAGCCCCGCGGGCATGGCGGCCGGCGACGTCCTCTTCGCGCGCGCCAAGGCGGACGGCAAGGCGACCAGCTTCGCCTCCCCGGAGGTGACGGTCCAGTTCCGGCCCGTCACGGCGACGCCCACGCTGGTGACGCCCTTGGTGCAGGGAGCGGTGCAGGTGGAGGGCACCGTCGCCGAGGCGGCGGGGACGCCCGTGACGGTCGCGGTGGACGGGGTGCCCGTCGCGACGGTCGCCTCGGGCGCGGACGGGACGTGGAAGGCAGCGGTGGTGCCCCTCGCCGGCGGGGCGAAGGTCGCGGTCACGGCAAAGGCCGAGGGCAAGAAGGTCAGCGCACCGGCAACGGCGACGGTCCTCGTCAAGACGACGACGCCCGTGCTCAACACGCCCATCTGGGACACGTCGGCGCTCATCGGCGGCACGGTGGACGAGACGGTGGACGGGACCGTGGTCGACGTGCTGCGAGACGGCGTGACCCTCGGCACGACGAGTGTGTCCAACAAGGCGTTCACGCTTGCCGTGGGCGGCCTGCTCCCCGGCGACACCATCACGGCGACGGCGCTGGCGCCTGGAAAGGCGAAGAGCGACCCGAGCCAGCCCGTGGTCGTGCAACTCCAGACCACCTCCAACGCCCCCACGATCACGAGCGTGCTGGTGGAGGGTGACACAGTCGTCGCCGGGACCAGCGCGGAAGCGCCCGGGACGGTGATTCGGGTCTTCGTGGACGGCATCAAGGCCGGCGAAGCCGCGCTGACACCGGCGACTTGGACCGTCGCCGTGCCTGCTCTGGCCGGCGGGCAGGTGGTGACGGCGACGGCGCAGGCACCGGGCAAGCAGGAGGGCCCTGCGTCGGCCCCGGTCGTCGTGCTGTTCCGCTCGGATCCCCCCACCGTGACTGCCCCGCTGTATGCTGGCGGCACGGTGGTCTCTGGCACGAGCACCGAGGCCGACAACACGGTGATCCGCGTGCGCGTCGGCGGCCTCGCCACCGGGCAGGCCACCGTCGTCGCGGGCACCTTCACCGCCACGCTGCCCGCGCTCGTGCAAGGGACGGTGGTCACGGCGACCGCCCAGGCGCCGGGCGAGGCGGAGAGCCTGCCGAGCTTCGAGGTGGTCGTCTCGGCTCCGCTCGTGTCGGCGAAGCCCGTGATCCTCGCGCCGCTCCTGCAGTTGGACACCGTGGTGACGGGGACGACGACGGAGGCGAACCAGACGGCGATCACGGTGCGCGTGGACGGCGCGCTTGCCGGGACGGGGACGGCGGCCAACGGGGCGTGGAGCGTGACGGTGGCCCCGCTGGCGGTGGGCCAGGTGGTGCGGGCGACGGCGCAAGCACCGGGGAAGACCGCCAGCCCCGAGAGCGATCCGGTGGTCGTGGGCTACAAGGACACGGACGGCGACACGATCAGCGACGTGGACGAGGGCACGGGCGACCCGGATGGAGACAAGATCCCGAACGACGAGGACAAGGACTCGGACGGGGACGGCATCCCGGACTCGGTAGAGGCGGGCGACGGCGATCTGGCGACTCCTCCGGTAGACTCAGACGACGACGAGACACCGGACTACCTGGACACGGATTCGGATGACGATGGCCTCCTCGACGCGGACGAGGGCACCGGAGACTGCGACGGCGACGACATTCCAAATTACCTGGACACGGACTCGGACAACGACGGGATCCCGGACTCGGAGGAATCTCTGACGGACTCGGACGGAGACGGGATCGCGGACTTCTGCGACGACGACTCCATCGACCCGGACGGCGACGACGACAACGACACCATCAGCAACGGTGACGAAGGGACGGGTGACTTCGACGGCGACGGGGTCCCCAACTACCTGGACCCGGACGCGGACGGAGACGGCACGCCGGACAAGGACGAGGCGGGAGACTCGGATCTCACGACACCGCCGGTCGACACGGACAAGGACGGCAAGCCCGACTTCCTCGACCTGGACGCAGACGGAGACTCCATCTCGGACAAGGACGAGATGCTGATCGCGTACAACGCCGCCCTGGCCGGGTCCGTCCCGGACGCCGACGGGGACGGCACGAGGAACCTGCTGGATCTGGACTCGGACGACGATGGCCTCCCGGACGCACAGGAGGCGGGCGACGCGGCGCTGGAGACTCCGCCGAAGGACACGGACGGGGACGGGCTGCCCGACTTCCTGGACACCGACTCCGACAACGACGGCGTCCCCGACGGGACGGACAACTGCCCCAGGACACCCAACGAGGGCCAGGCGGACTGCGATCAGGACGGGGTCGGCGACGAGTGTCAGGAGCCGAAGCCCGGGTGCTATGACGGGGACGGAGACGGCGTACCGGACGACGTGGACAACTGCCCGGGCGTGGCCAACCCCGACCAGGCGGACTGCGATGGAGACGGTGAGGGGGACGCCTGCGAGGCCGTCCAGCCGCCCTGCAAGGAGGTCTACGTGGACGAGCACTCGGGCGACCTCTACGGGGGCGGAGGGTGCGAGACCGGCGGAGACTCTTCGGGAGACTCTGGCCGCGCGTGGCTGGCGGGACTCCTCGCGCTGTTCCTCGCCATCGCGGTCCGGCGCCGCGCGCTCCTGGCGGTCGTCATCACCCTCACGACGACGGGCGCCGACGCCCAGACGCTGGACGCCCAGCGGTTCAAGCCGGCGGCCGGGACGGGCAACTTCATCACCGCCTTCGGGTCCGACACAGGCACGCACCTCGACTACTCGGTGGGCTTCCTGCTGGACTACGCCAAGGACCCGCTGGTGCTCTACCGGGACGGGGAGCAGGTGGACTCGGTGGTCGGGGACATGCTGACCGGCAACCTCCTCCTGTCGATCACGCTGTTCGACTTCGTGCAGCCGTCGCTCAACGTCCCGGTCAACTTCGCCATGCTCGGCAGCTTCGAGGGGCTCGACCTGCCGAGCACGACCATGGGAGACCTGGCGCTGCACATCAAGTTCCGCATCCTGGACTGGCGCAAGACCGCCGGCTTCGGCCTGGCAGCGGTGCCCACCGTGACGTTCCCCACGGGCAACTCCGACGACTTCGCGGGCGCTGGCACGGTGACCGGGGTGTTCCGCCTGGTGGCCGACTACACGTTCTGGCGCATGAAGCTGGCGCTGAACCTGGGCTACGCGGTGCGGGGCGGCAGCGACGTGCGGAACGTGCACTTCGGAGACGAGCTGTTCTTCGAGGGGGCGGCCTCCTACAACGTGATCGACCCGCTGACCATCCAGTGGGAGATCGGGGGCGCCACGGGGACCTCCGCGCCGTTCGAGAACGCCGCCGAGTCCCCCTTCGAGACGCGCCTCGGGCTCAAGGGGGCGGTCGCGAGCAACCTGTACGTGACGGGAGGGGCGGGCGTCGGTCTGGCCCATGGTGTGGGGACCCCGGACTTCCGCGTCTTCGCTGGGGTCATGTGGTCGCCGGAGCACCGTGACGCGGATGGAGACGGCGTCCCCGACGACCAGGACGAGTGCCCCGACGAGCCGGAGGA
>BTVJ01000057.1:0-48463 GCA_045863395.1 Myxococcales bacterium | reverse complement strand
TACTCCTGGTACCTCCCGGGGTTGGCCGGGGCCGAGCCGCCCGAAGGCGGCCATGGGGGGCGTGCAGCTATTTGTTGCTGACCCTGTCAGTGGGGTTGCATCCCGCAGAGCAGTGCCCCGAGCCATCCGGGCCCCAAGGGCGCTGTTGTCGCCGAGCAGGGCGTGCTGGACGGGCCGAGCCGACTTGCGCCCTCGCGCAGCGACGGCTACCGTTGGCCGCATGAGGTGGTTCAACACAGCGGGGCCGTGCATCGAGGGGATGCACTACATGCTGCCGCCGCTCGACCGGATCCCCGAGGCGCGGGGGCTCGTGGAGCGGGGCTCCTACTTCGTGGTGCACGCGCCGCGACAGACAGGCAAGACCACGTCGCTGCGGGCGCTGGCGCGGACGCTCACCGCGGATGGACGGTACGCGGCGCTGGCGTTCTCCTGTGAGGCGGGCTCGATCTTCGGCGATCAGATCGGCAAGGCGGAGGACGCCGTGCTCGCAGAGGTGGGGTTCGAGGCGGTCGCCCTGCCCGCGGAGCTGCGGCCCCCGGGCGTCTGGCCGGCTGCCCCGGAAGGGCAACGGATCCGCGGGGCGTTCGGGGCGTGGGCGAACGGGTGCCCGAGGCCCCTCGTCCTGCTCATCGACGAGATCGACGCGCTGCGGGGAGCCGCCCTCGAGTCTGTGCTCCGGCAGCTACGGGCCGGCTTCGCCTCCCGGCCGAGCGGCGCTCCCTGGTCCGTGGTCCTGTGCGGCCTCCGGGACGTGCGGGACTACCGCATCGCGTCGGGAGCAGACCCCGACCGGATGGGGACGTCGAGCCCGTTCAACGTGAAAACCAAGTCGGTGCGCCTGGGGAGCTTCGACCGTGACGAGGTGCGGGCCCTCTATGGCCAGCACACGGCCGACGCGGGACAGACCTTTACGGACGGCGCCATCGAGCGCGCCTTTGCGCTCAGCGGCGGCCAGCCCTGGCTCGTCAACGCGCTGGCTCGGGAGGTCATCGAGGAGCTTGCGGTCCCGCCCTCCGAGCCCATCACCGCCGCGCACTTCGACAGCGCCAAGGAGCGGCTGATCCTGGCGCGCCAGACCCACCTGGACTCTCTGGTCGCGCGGCTCCAGGAGCCGCGGGTCCGCCGGGTCATCGCGCCCCTGCTGGCCGGTGAGCCGGGAGAGCCGGGGGACTCGTATGACGACGACCTCCAGTTCGTGCGCGACCTGGGCCTGGTCACGCAGGGCAACCCGCCCGCCGTGGCAAACCCCATCTACCGGGAGGTCGTGGTCCGCGTCCTCGCGGGCTTCGCGGAGGCCAGCATCCAGCTCCCCGACCGCACGTGGGTCCGCGACGGGCGCCTCGATCTCCAGGCGATGCTCGACGCCTTCGCAGACTTCTGGCGGGAGCAGGGGGCGGCCCTCGCGCCGAAGATGCCCTACCACGAGGTGGCGGCGCAGCTCGTCCTGTTCGCCTGGCTCCAGCGCATCGTCAACGGCGGCGGCTTCATCGACCGGGAGTACGGCGTCGGGATGCGCCGCATCGACGTGCTCGTCCGCTGGCCGGTGCCCTCGGAGAAGGGCGGCTGGCAGCGCGAGGCGCTGGAGCTGAAGGTCCGTCGCGACGACACCGCAGACCCCACGCCGGAGGGTCTCCGCCAGATCGAGGGCTATCTGTCGTCTCTCGGCCTCGGCCACGGCTGGCTCGTGGTCTTCGACCGGCGCACGGGAGCGCCGCCGGTCGCCACGCGCACCCGCTTCGTCGAGGCGACCACGCCGGCGCTGGGGCTGCGCGTGACGGTGCTGCACGCCTGAAGGTTCGTGCAATCCGACTGCGATGGAATTCACCCGCTCGCTCACTCTCCCGAGCCCCCCCTCCTGAGCCCAGGCGATCAGACGCCATCCTGGCCTGCTCCTCACCCTCCCTTCACTTCGACCAGCCCCACGAGCTCGGCGCGAAACCCACCCCCTTCGGGGCTGGCTCCGCGCAGCACGACCTCCCGCTGCAGCATGGGCTCGACGTGGTCGTGGAGCAGCGCCATACGTTCCCCGAAGCTGAGGGCGGGCGGTGCTGACTCGCGGGAGAAGAGGTCGTCGGCCTGCCGCTCGAGGTGCGGCAGACGCCGGCCTGTCGCATCCACCGCCAAGCGGATCATCTGGGCGGACCGCTCGCGCCCCCCGCCCTGGGATTCCACGTGCCAGAAGCTCACGAGGACTGGCCCCTCCCCCGTCCCGTCTACCGCCGCGCCCAGCCGCTCGGGCTCCGTGGCCCCGTGGTGACGGAGCGCCGCCTGCACGAGTGGATGATCGAGCCCAAGCAGGTCCACATCCTGCTGCCGCCTCGCCACCTCCCGATCCGTCGTGAACTGCAGGTGCAAGCGCCCGTGTTCGTCGAGGACCGCCAGCGTGTCGTCCGGCCGCGGCTCCAGACGCATGTGGCGCTCGGCGAGGTCCATCCGCAGGAACCGAACGATGCGGCCGAGGCCCGCGCTCACGTCGGACAGCGGGCGGTAGTCGTCGAGGTTGAAGCCGTCGAGGTCCTGGAAGAGCTGCCAGACGACGGTCCGCGCCTCCTTCGCGTGCTCGAGCGCGACCTCCAGCTCCACCTTGGTGCGCCGGAGCTCCGGGTCGGACAGCACCTGCTGGTAGAGCTGGTCATACCGGATGCGCTCGGAGAGCTGTCCGAGGATCTGGCTCCGCAAGTCCTCCGCCACGTTCCCGTGCTCGTCCAGCTTGCCGAGGGCCCTGGCGATCTCGGTGAGCTTCTCGTCGAGCAGCAGGAAGATGCGCCCCTCGATGGTGTCCGAGAGCACCAGGTTGTAGACCTGCGCTGTGTCCCGCTGCCCGTAGCGGTGGATGCGCCCGATGCGCTGCTCCACGTCCATCGGGTTCCACGGCAGATCGAAGTTGAACGACACCCGGCCAAGCGGGCCGGTCGCTTCAATGTGTCGATGCTGGCGATGAGGCGGTCGTGCTTCGCGAAAGCATTGGTCTTCCGGTCGGTGACGTCCCCCTTGCTTCCGAAGTCCTCGAAGTCGAGGTGGAAGACCTCTTTGAGCTCGCGGTGCCAGTGGTTGACGAGACCCGCCGGCACGACCATCAGCGCCCGCCGAAGCTCGCCCCGTCCCGCAAGGTCCCGCAGGATCAGCGCCGTCTCGATGGTCTTTCCGAGCCCGACCTCATCCGCGATCAGAGAGCGACGCGGCGACCCGGTGGCGACACGGTGGGTGAGCACGACCTGATGCGGCAGCAGATCGATGCGAGCTGACGTGAGCGCCGCGGCGCTCTCCATCAGCGGTAGTGACCGTGCCTCCAGGGCCAGCCATGCGCACCGGAGGCGGTCAGGCGTGCCCTCGACCCCCTGCGGCCACCCGCTCGGTCCGCGACAGCGCGGAGCGAAGGGCCGACCCCTGCACCTGGCGCTCGCCGACACCAAAGAAGGCGCGAACCAACCCGTCTCGTAGGGGGTCGACGACCACTCCCTCGCCAAAATCGGGGGGACGGACCCGTTGGCCGGGCAGGAGGCCGGCGACGGCGGTCACGAGAGAGCCCCCGACGGCGGGAGGAGTCGGTCGAGCGCGTCAAAGAAGCGTCGGGCCCAGGGGCCCGCGGCCTTCAGCTTCGCTGGATCGAGGCGACCGAGCAGCGCGAAGGAGTCACGGCCTTTGTCGCAGGCCTTCTTGGGTGTCTTCCTGGCCGCCTTGTCCAGCGACTTCGCCACCGTTGCCTTCGGGATGGACTCGAGGGGGCGGGTCTCGGATGGGAGCGCCGACTCTGAACCGTTGCCCCCACCCTCGACGAACAGCACCGCGTCTACCATCGCGTCCCCCCGAGCTGACCCCGTGTCCAGAGGGTGCCGAGCGAGTACCTCGTGAGCCACTCCGCGAGCGGCGCAGCATCCAGGCGATGGAGCGTCGTGCCTCCGTCGCCCTTCTCGCAGACGACGACCCGCTCCGGTGCATCCTGGAGGGCATCCACGAGGACATCGGAGTGGGTCGTGACCACGAGCTGGGCGCGGGTGGAGGCGTCTCCGAGGAGCTGCGCAATCTTCGGCATCAGGTCGAAGTGAAGCCCGAGCTCCGGCGCCTCGATGACGACCAGCGGCGGCGGCGCCGGGTCGAGCAGGATGGCGAGCAGAGCCAGATAGCGCAGCGTGCCGTCGGAGAGCCGATGCGCCGGGACGTTGTGGCGCCCCTCGGTGAGGTAGAGCTGGAGCCGCCCGCCCTCCGGCACCACCTCCAGATCGGTGAAGCCCGGAGCGACGTCGCCGAGGCGCGCCAGGAGCTCGCGCTTCACCGCCGGGTCGCGCTTCAGGACCGCCAGGCGCGTCGGCAGGTTGTCGAGCGCCTCGCTCAGCCCGTCGGCGCGCGCGTCCGCCCGGCTGCTCTGGCGGATCGGGGAGTCCGGCCCGAAGGCCCACTCGCGGTACGTCCGAATGCGGCCGAGCCGGTCGGCGAGGCGCGTGATCTCGGGGTAGGTGTCGGGGTCGCGGCGCTGCGACAGGATCGACTGCGCCGGGTCGATGTCTTCGCGACGAAGCTCCCTCTTGCCGCCAGCCACGTTCACCATGGGCCGACCGTTCTCGTAGCCGAAGTAGAAGTAGGGCTTGGGCTTCCCCGACTCGTTCTCGAGCCTCTCGTCGAGGACCACGAACGACTCCCCGTCCACCCCGAAGGCCAGGTGATAGCGCACCGCGGGCGGCGACAGGGTCGGCGGGTACGCGACGTGACCCTCCCCGAAGACCACGTCGATCTCGGCGCGCGTGGCCTGCGGCTCCCCCCGGTAGAGCCACTCGCGCACCCCGCCCCCCTGACGGACCGGCAGGGGGAGATCCTTCGGGACGGCGCGCAGCAGCGCCAGCGCCTCGATGAAGTTGGACTTCCCCGATCCGTTGGGCCCGATGAGCACGTTGAGGGGCGCCATGGGGAGGGTCACTCCCTCGGGCGGGAAGGACAGGAAGCCGCGGAGCGTCACGCTCTTGATGAAGGGCGCGGTCATGGGGGGCCTCACGAGATTCGGGGGTGGTAGAGGCCGACCCACGCGTCGCCGTCCGGGTCGGCGTCGTCCGGGTCGACGATCTCGAGAAAGCGCGCCGCGGGCAGGGTCACTGCGGTCGGCAGCTCGATCTGCGTGCCCTGGAGGCCCCTGCCGCGGAACTCCTCTCGGAGCGTGAGGTTCAGCATGTCGGGTCCTGTACCGGGCGGAATCCGGGACGGAAGAGCAGCGTCATCCCCGGGGCAAAGCGTCGGGACCGCGCGCGCCCGGCAACGAGCGACGAGGACTCGCCTCCGACGCTGCCTCACTGCGGCGTGAGCGTAGCGGCAGCACCCCGCCGGGGTCAACCACACCCCGCGGCGCATCAGGTGGACGCCATCCAGGAGGCCTCCTGGTGGCTCCAGGCGGCGCAGCGCACGATCACACCACTCTTGATCCTGCGCGTGACCGTGCTGCACGCCCGACGAGCGCTCGGCAGCCGTGCAGAGGTGCTCCGGCGCCGTGCAGCCCACGTCTGGCGCCGTGCAGCCCGCCTCCGGCGCCGTGCAGCCCGACTCGGGCGCCGTGCAGCCCGACTCGGGCGCCGTGCGGACGTGCTCCGGCGCCGTGCGGAGGCGCTTCGGCGCCGTGCGGAGGCGCTTCGGCGCCGTGCGGAGGCGCTTCGGCGCCGTGCGGAGGCGTGGCGGCACGCGTGCAGCCCTGCTCCGGCGCCGTGCGGAGGCGCTCCGGCGCCGTGCAGCCCAGCTCCGGCGCCGTGCAGCCCACCTCCGGCGCCGTGCGGAGACGTGGCGGCACCCGTGCAGCCCTGCTCCGGCGCCGTGCAGCCCTGCTCCGGCGCCGTGCAGCCCGCCTCCGGCGCCGGCGAGGTCTAGCGGTTGTAGAGCAGATCCAGATTGTACTCGTTGGCGCGGGCGCGATCGCCGACGGTGAGATGGTGGGCGCGGCCGGAGCGGTGGAGCGCCTTGAGCTGGAAGAAGATGCGCCCGTCCAGCTCGTCCAGCTCGTCGTGGGCGGCGGGCAGGTCCCGGCGGCGGCTCGCCTGGGTCGCCGTGCCCTGCGCAAGTGCGGCGGCGAGCGCCTTACCCTCCGCGAGGTGCCCGTCGCTCGCGCCCTCCTCCTTGAAGAGGGCCTCGTGAGCCTCGACGATGTCCGCGAGGGCCTGAATCTGCTGGGCCAGGCGGTCCGCCCTGCCCCTCGTAGGCGAGGTCGCCTTCTCCAACGCCCCGAGCGCCTCCCCGGTCAGGGCTGCATGCCCGATGGCCAGGGTGCGGACCCGCCACTTCTTGGCGCTCCCCACGGCCGCAGCCACCGCCTTGCCGTTGGCCGAGTGAGCGCCGAAGCGCGCCGTGTACGAGGCGTTGGCCGCCTCCAGCGCGGCGAGGTCCGCCTCCAGCGCGTCCGTCTTCTTCACAGCCCAGCCGTTGGCCGCGAGCCCCTCGGCATCCCGCCGGGCCAGCTTCAGGCTGAGCCGCGTCTGCGCGATCACGGCGGGGCTGGACAGCCGATCTCCTTGTTCGATGAGCTCCTCACGCGTCCGCTCCATGCAGTCCTCCTTCAGTGGTGAGATTCCGGCAAGGACAGCAGATCAGCGCCAATCGGTCAAGTTTGTGTCCACATGGTAGCCCGGACCAATCCCAACTCGATCTCGATGCACCACAGCCGCCCCCCAGAGGAGTCGCCCGGCACTCCCTTGTCCCTGGCGCCTGCTCCCCGCGGGGCGTCAGGCTCACATGGCCCGCAGGATCCCCTCCACAGCGGACGTGCTCAGCGACGGCCGAGACGACACGTCGATCACGTACTTCACGCCGGTCACACCGCGGGGCGGCTCGTAGTCGTCGGGCAGGCGGGGAAACGAGCCCTCGACCTCGAAGACGTGGGCCTCGCGGAGACTGAAGCGCAGCAGGGCCCCAGACTGGCGGAGTCCGTCGCTCCACCCGAGCCTCTTCAGGCCGTCTTCGAGTGCGTCAATGGCCTGCCAGTCCTGACCCAGCTTCGCGATGACCTCGTCGATGAGGTCGGCCAGTGTGAGCTCTCCGCCGCGCGACCGCTCCAGGAGGACGCTGGCCAGGAGCAGGCGCTTGCCGGGCGGAGCGCGGAGCTGGTCGAGGCGCGAGATCTCGTGCCTCTGCTCACCACGGGTCGTGGCCTTCACCTCCACGTGTACCCCAAGTCCCACAAAGTCGTGCCGCTCCCCGTCGGGGCCGCTCCAGAGGCGGCAGGCGCGGCCGCCAAGCGTCGGGAGCAGCACGTTCGACAGGACCCACAGCTCTCCGAAGAGCCCGATCTGCTTGCTGTCTCCGAACTCGGAGGGCACCGGCCGGAGCGCGGCGCGCAGCGCCTCAATCTCGCTCTCGACGGAGGCTGCCGGGTCGCGCCCCTCAGCGCGGATCGCCCGGAGGATCCCGTTGGCGAGCAGGGTGAAGAGCTCCTCGTGGTGGCCCCTGGCGGAGACGTCGAGCCATGTCCCCCCGTCCTCGACCACCCGGACCTCGATGCCCCGGAGGTCAGGAGACAGAGTCGCGGGATCCCCCTCAACGGCGACCAGGAGGTGCAGCCGGCCGTCCTCGTCGACTCCGAGCAGGCCGCCTGGCCAGCCCTCCTCGACGGGCTCGGTGATGAGCTCGCAGGCTGACCGCCGCAGACGGAGCGACTCCCAGCGCTCGGCCGTCACGTCAGGCACGGAGGAGCCCCCGGTTCACGACCCACGAGCGACCGTCATCGCTGGTTCGGGGAAGTGACAGGGCCACGCCGAGCACCGCGCGGGACTGCGCACACAGTGGGGTGGGGTCCAGGGCGTAGAGCAGGAGCAGGCCACGCTCGGGCGGGCGGTCCTGCCGCATGGCGCGTGCGTTGTATGCTGCGCCGGAGCGGTAGCTCTCGGGACCGCCGCGCAGATCCACCCCCTCGTGGCGCGGATCGATCAGGATGCCGATGGCCTCATGCCCCGTAAGCGAGCGGCGGACCAGACCGTAGGGCCGCCCGCCCAGCATCACCTGCCTCTCGCGCCCGGGGCTCGCCACGAACACGGTCCACGTCGTCAGCTCTCCGTCGACCATGCGCTCCACGATCCAGTCCGCGAGGCGATCTCCCTGGAAGGCTACGCTGTTCGTATGGCCCTCGAAGCGGTGGAGGAACGCAGCCACGCTCTCTCCCGGGACGTCATGCGTGATCGCACCACCGTGGGCATCCTGGGTCGGCGGGTGCAGGGAGAGCAGCTCCGACGCCAGCGCCAGGTTCCGCTCCAGCGCGCCGGCGTCGTGAAGTGGAAACAGGATGGTCTGCGGGTTCTGGCCGGACCAGGAGCGGGCATCGAGCTCCTGCATCCTGCTCTTGGCCCTGCTGGTCAGCAGCAGGTCAGAGTGGGCGCGCAGGCGAATCGCCATCTCATCGGGGCGCCGGCCCGCCTTGTCGAGCGCCATGATCGCGTCCCGCAGCGCGTCTTCGACCAGGGCCAGCTCCACGAACCATTGGGCGATGCCATTGGTGGTCCAGAGTCGGATCAGGTCATCGTATCCGGTGCGGAAGCCATACCAGCGAGCCATCTGGAGCAGGGTGTCGGCCATCGACGTGGTCCGCAGGAAGTAGGCGACGGTCAGGCCCTCCAGCGTAAGGCCCCGAGAGAGGCGGTTGCCACCGACAGCCACGAGCTGCCGGCCGGGCTGCTCCTCGTACTCAAGCTCTTCGCCCGTGGTGCTGTTGAGCACGACGACCTTCAAGCGCGCGAGGTTCCGCGCCGCTTCGACAAGCACGGCATCGACATCGGCGGGGAGCGCCACGTCGCCAAGGTCGGCAAGCGCGGACCGCATCATCCCGCGGATCACACCGGGCTCGGCGTGGTCGTGATTGAACCAGGCGCGGACGCGGTCCTCGATGGCAGCCCCGATGCGGAGCTGCTCCTTCTGCGCCTGCGAGACGTGCACCAGCATCGTGTGCGGCTGCCCCTCCTGCCCTCGCAGCAGCCGGATGGCCCCGACGAGCGCGAAGGTGAGCACGGCGTCGCACAGTGACTGCGGGAGGTCGACAGGCCCGTGGGCCACGAGCGGCGCCCCCCGCCTCCGGCGCTTCGGCTTCAGCGCGCGGACGTCCTGCTCATCGACCACACGAAGCACGTCGCGACCCTGCGCCTTCACGCCGAACAGCTCCTCGGTGCCGGTGTACCCGTCCGGCCGGGGGAGCTGCACCACGAAGTCCTTGGGGAAGAGGTCATCTCCGACGTGATTGTCGTAGGCGCCAGGGTCGATCAGGATGTTCGCGAAGGGCGTCGCGGTGTACGCGAGGTAGGTCGCCCGCGGGCACCGCCTCAGCAGGTCGCGGATGAGCCCGTTCGTGCGGGACGGGCTCTCGCCATCGACCACGTCCTCGTCGTCCAGACCCGGATCTCGCCGGTTGCCGCGTGTGTTGATGGACGCCTGGTCCGCCTCATCGTCGATGAGGAGCACCGGCACGTCCGCGAGCCGACCCTCGATCCTGCCGAGCCATCCGACCAGCCGCTCCAGGATGGGGACGATCTTCTTGGCGACCACGAGGACGGTCCCGGTGGCGTCGAACCCGTCCGCCACGGGAGGCTCCTGGAAGTCCGACTCCGGCCCGGTGAGCGCAATCCAGTCCGCGCCGACCGCGACAAGCTCACGCTCGAGGCGCCGCTGCGTCTGGTTGCGGAGCGAGTCGTGGATGCCCGACAGCACGATGATCAGGCGGTAGCCGACATCGGCCGCACGTGCGGCGACCGCCGTGTAGTTGGCCGTCTTGCCGGACTGGACATAGCCGACGACGAGGCCGCGGCACTGGAACTCAGGACGGGCGACCGGCGTGGTCTTCGCGAGGATGCGCAGGGACTCCTCGGCCACGGAGTCGACCTGATGCGGCTTCCACTTGGGCTGGGCACGCAGGTAGTCTTCGTGTCGCGACCAGCTCCGCCAGACTGTGCCATCCGTCCAGAGCCTGACCCGGGGCCTCAGCGTGAAGCGGGGCCGCCCCTCACTCGCCATGGGGACCGCCCCCAAGGAGCGACACGACGCCGGCCTGCTCCAGCACCCGCAGGAACTCGGACAGCGCCTTCTTGGCGTCGTTGTCCTTGTCGATGGCCTTCGCGAGAGCCACCAGTGCCGGGATCGCGGGGGTGATCTCCACCTGCTCGCCCGTGAACGTCGTCTTCCGCTCCCACGGGGCGGTGCCCTCCTCCACGAGCCGGAGCGGTGACGCATCTCTTGCGGGCGGTGGCGTCTTCTTGGACTCCTTCGGGAGCGTCACGCCCTTCGGAGGATGCGGGGGCGAGGGCGGGTCACTCAGCTCCGAATCGTCGTGGGGTGGCCGAGGCGGCCCGGGCGGCTTGACCTTCCTGTCATAACGGCTCCGAGCCTCCGCGCGCGGGCCCCTCAGGATCTCCCTGAGGTGGTCCTGCACGGCCAACGGCAGGCGGACGAGCTGCTTGCTGATGTCCACCTGAAGCGCCTCCTCTGCCGACCGGTCGAAGTCGACCGCCACGCGGAGCAGCTTGGTGTGCTCGTCCTTGGCGAACAGGTCCTCCCACCCACCCCACTTGATCAGCCGGTGGAGCCGGTAGAAGTAGAGGCCCTGCGCGTCGTTCCACCGGCCGTTGAGCGTCAGCCGGTCACGCTCGACCCGCAGATCCTCGGGCGACAGGCTCTTGTGGTGCTCATTGAACTCCGCCTCGTTGGGCGTGACGTAGGGTCGCACGGCGATCACGGCTGGACGGGACGGGTCCTGCGCAGGCAGCTCGATCCGGCGCTCCTCGTACACCTTGGTCAGCGAGTGGCCCATGGGGTCGTTGGAGCGAAGCGGCGCTCCGTTCAGGCGGATCGTGACCTTCTGGCGCCCGGGGACCCTCCCTTCCAGGAACCGATGGAAGACCAGCTCGAGGTGGAAGCGGATCTCCGCAAGCTCCTGTGCGTAGGGTTCGCCCCTCTTCCCCTTGGGCGCCTCCAATGGTGGACGCATCTGCGTGAGCAGGACGGAGGTCCCCGAGTCAGCGATCCGAACGGCGTCCGCGTGCCTCGGTTCCACGGGGTCGGTGAGGAGCTCCCAGCGTCCCGTCTTCGCGAGGTGGTCCTTGTCCCAGATGAGATGCCCCAAGGGACTTCCAGAAGCCTTCGAGACCACGGTGAGGCGGTCGGCCTGCGACCACGCTGCGCCCTTGAGGCCGTACCCGTACTTCCCCAGGTGGGCGTCACCATACTCCCGTTGATGCCCGATCCGCATGGCGTCGCGCAGGCCGTCGGGCGTCATGCCCTCGCCGTCGTCGCGGATGCACATCCACCGCCCGCCGTCATTGGGGTTCGGGAACACGATGTCGATGGCGGTCGCCCCATGCGAGAGGCTGTTGTCCACGAGGTCCGCCACGGCGCTCGGCAGGCTGTGCCCGGCACGCGCCAGGATCTTGAACAGGCCGAGGGGATCCGGCGGAACCTCCCCGCCGTGAGTCGGTGCCGGGTCGTTCGCCATGGAACCAGCCTCCTCGAAGAGGTGGGGGAAGTGGGCGCCCAGGACGGAGCGGCAGTGGTCGCCCTCCTCCCCGTACAGCGCGATCATGGCGGAGCTCCCGAGCCTCGCGCTCTCGCCATGGTGGACAATGGCGGTCCGCGCCGGGTGATCCGTCGGCACGACCACCCACGAGGCAACCGCCGGGGTGACCGAGGCGTCCACCACCATCGCGAACAGGACGCCGGGCTCGACGAAGGCGTAGTACGGACTCGTCGGGCAGTGACCCTCCAGGCGCCAGTTCTTGTCCTGCTTCTTGAGCCACTGGTCTCTCACCGTGACGGTGCCTGCGTCGTCCGGGCAGCGGCAGGTGATTGCGATGCGGTCCGAGTCCTTGGCCGACGGAAACACGCGGTCCACGACGTCCCCGTCGAAGTTGATGGCGCGCTGCCTCGATCCCTCGCGTCCGCTGCGACGGTACGCGTGGAACATGCCGAGCTCCGAGTGGGTCAGGAGGCGCAGGATCGTGAAGATCATGGTGAGCCCTCCGTGGCCGCGATCTCCGACTGCGGAATGCCCAGAAACCCGACCCGCACGTCCCCGATGGCTGGGGCACCCAGGGACCCACGCATGGCCATCGCGATGGCGTAGGCGAACAGCGGCGGTACGGCGTTGCCGATCTGGCGGAAGGCCGGGTTCATGGAACCCTTGAAGACAAACCCATCCGGGAAGGACTGCAGGCGGGCGGCTTCACGGACCGTGATTGTTCGCGCCTGCGCCGAGTCGTAGTGGATGTGCGAGTAGGAGTCCTTGCCCAGGTGTGCCAGGAGGGTGCGGACAGGCTTGTCGGCGTCGAGCTTCCACCACTTGTTCGGAAACTTGGCGGGGTCATAGGGGATGCGCCACGCCGCGACGAAGTCCCGCACGTCCGGGTGGCGCGGGTCCGTGCTCAACCCCCGGCGCTTCCGATCACCGAGCCAGGCCGCGATCTTCCGCTCCACGTGGGCGTGGACGTCGGGGTACTCCCAGCCCGCCTCGACCTCGGCAAAGATCTTGTAGTCGCGGGGCAGGAAGCGGAAGACGTGGCCGGTCGTAGAGGGGACCGCGTAGCCGGGCCACTCGCGCATCAGCCGGGAGTACGAGGTGCCAGGCGTGCCCGTCGTGTAGTCGACGCGCTCCGACGGATCCTTGGCCCCCCGGCGGAGTCTCCCCTCCCGCAACAGATCGAGGGCGCGGAGCGGAGGGAGGTCGGCGAGGGCCTCGGACGCCGTCGTGGCGGGACGCGCACTGCGCGGAGGGTCTGCCACCCAGCGGTGGTGCTCCGAGCCGTGCTCCCTGAGGACACGCCGCGCGGTGTTCTTCGACCCGGCATATCCTGACGGCAGGTCTACGTGGTGGGTCGGCGACGGAAACCTCGGCTGGATGCCGGTCGCCTCGTGGAAGCCGACGAGGATCATGCGCTCCCGGGTCTGGGGGACCCCGTACCAGGCTGCATTGAGCAGCGTGTAGGTGACGCGGTAGCCCTCCTCGACGAGGCTCCTGCAGACCAGCTCGGCCACGTTCGTGCCGCCGTGGTTCAGGATGTCGGGCACGTTCTCCATCAGCAGGGCGACGGGCTTCGTGGCGCGGATGAAGGCGACGTAGCGCTGCCAGAGGCTCACCCGGCCGTCGACCAGAAATGCCTGATCGGCCGTCTCTTCCTGGCGCCGTTGCGCCTGCTCCCGGAGCTTGGCGCGGCCGACCCGGGCGAATGCCTGGCAGGGCGGACCACCGACGAGCACGTCGACCTGGTCGTCCACTGGCCCATCGAGCCCGAGGTCTGCGAAGACGCGGGCCGCGTCTTCCGCGGTGACGTCCCTGGACACGTGGAGGGCGGGGCGGTCGCCGCCATGGGAGCGCAGCCCGAAGTTGGCGCCGTGCGACGCGGCCGCCCATGGATCGCTCTCGATGGATGCGACCGGCGTGAAGCCTGCCGTCAGGAAGCCCAGGGAGATGCCTCCGCAGCCGGCGAACAGGTCCATGCTCCGTGGCGCCCCGCCCGCCCGAATGCGGCGCAGCTTGCGCCTGATGAGGTCGGTCGTCGCAGCCGGGATCGGCTCCCGAGGCGGCACCTGCAGGTCCTGGAAGAGTGGGGCCGCCGGACGCGCGCCCCACCCGGAGAGCAGGATTTGTCCCGTCGGAACGGTCGCGTCGGGCCGGGCAGTCCTGGGCATCGGTCTCGCGGTCCGGGAGGGTCGAGAGCGCGTTGCGGGTCCGGGCGTCGCAGCGCCGCCGTGGTCCCACCGGGGCTGCCTCAACGGCGTCGCGCCCGCGCCTTGGCGGTGACACGAGGCCCCTCTGTCACCTCGACCACCGACGTAGGGTCACCGAGGAGTACCACGAGCCTCCGCTCGACACAATCCCCGAGGTCGATCACGCGACGAACACGCCGCTGCTCCTCCCAAGGTGGCGCTCCAGCGCCCATCAGGACCTGCTCGACGACCGCGGCTACCTCTTCGGGGTCCTCCACGATGTCGTGCTCCCACAAGCGGAGCGCGACCCACCCCGCGTGAACCAGGGCCTCGCACTGGCGGGCGTCGCGCTCGATGTTCGAGACCAGCTTCGCGGCCCAGAACTCGTCGCGGGTGCGAGGTCGGGCGTAGTGGAGCGGGCAGCCGTGCCAGAAGCACCCGTCGATGAAGACGGCGGTGCGGCGGTCGGCGAGCACGAGGTCAGGGCGCCCCACGGGAGCGCGGGCAGCAGGGCTGGGGAGGATGCCCCGCGCTGCCAGGGCGACGCGCAGAGCGACCTCGGGGGCCGTGTCCGAGCCCCGGATCCGCGCCATGATCTCTGATCGGCTCGGCGCCATGCCATCACAGTGGACCACAACCACTCGCGTCTGGCCAGCCCGCCAGAGCGGCGCTCTGGAGCGGGGCCCCTCCGCCGTCGCGCGGCCCCCGTTCGGGTGGTCCCGCGGAGTCCCTCCGCCACGGAATTCCCTCGGGCGTCCGACTGTGGTAGGTGTGCCGAGGAGGCTCTTCTTGCGATGACCGCCCGCGACCCACGAGACCATGCAACCTACGGGCTCACCGAAGCCGCGAGCCTGCTGCGCGTCCCCGCCGGCACGCTGCGGCGGTGGGTCCGGGGCCCGGGCACGCCGCTGATTGCGCTGCCGGATCCGGCGCGCACGGTGCTCTCTTTCACGAACCTGGTCGAGGCGCACGTCCTCGCCGCGCTGCGGCGGGTGCACAGCGTCCGGATGACGGCCATCCGTGACGGTGTAGAGTACCTGACCGTGCAGCTCGGTCACCCTCGGCCGCTGGCGCGCGCGGACTTCGAGACCGACGGCGTAGACCTCTTCATCACCCACCTGGAGACCCTGTTCAACGTGAGCCGCCAAGGTCAGGTCGCCCTGCGGAGCGTTGTCGGGACCCACCTGCGCCGCGTCGAGCGGGACTCCGCCGGGCTCGCGACGCGCCTCTACCCCTTCACACGGGTGGCAACGGACGACGCGCCACGGGTCGTCGTCATCGACCCCCGCATCGCCTTCGGCCGTCCGATCATCGCGGGCACGGGCGCCCCCACCGACGTCGTCATCGGGCGCTATCTGGCCGGCGAGTCCGTGGATGCCCTCGCTGACGACTACGGCTGCGGGAGGGATGCCATCGAAGAGGTCTTGCGCGGTGCGCTCCCCAAGGCAGCCTGATCCCGGCTTCACCTGGTTCGTCGACCGGTCCCTCGGGCGACGGCACGTAGCCGAGCGCCTCCGGAGCGCCGGGATGCCCATCGTCGCCCACGACGAGCTGTTCCCCCAGGACGCCCCCGACGAGGTGTGGCTCAGCCGCGTGGGGTCCGAAGGCTGGATCGGCCTCTCGAAGGACGCCCGCATCCGTTACCGCGAGTCCGAGCGCTATCAGGTGGAGTCTTCCGGAGTCCGGCTCTTCGTGCTCGTCACGGGCAATGCGACCGCCGACGAGATGGCCGACTCGTTCCTTCGCGCCGTGGGCCGGATGCAGCAGCTTGCGC
Source organism: Myxococcales bacterium (assembly GCA_045863395.1). Lineage (GTDB taxonomy): Bacteria > Myxococcota_A > UBA9042 > JABWCM01 > BTVJ01 > BTVJ01. The sequence goes on along the minus strand of BTVJ01000057.1, from coordinate 33,048 downwards.
GTGACCGCCCCCCACCCTTCATCGCGAGCGTCACCGGGCGTGGGCATGTCCAGGTCGTCTGGCCGCGCTGAGCCTGCGAGGAGTGACCCCTCGGCAGTCCTCTCATCCTCTGCGCTGGTGCCGTGGGACGTGTCGCGAGGCGGCCGCGGGGTCAGTCCATCACAGCGAAAGCGCGGCCCGCGGGCGAACCAGAGAGTCCAGGACGCCGATGCGCTCAGTGTCGGCGGGCTGGCGCACGTGACAGCTTGGCATGCTGTGCGTCGCGATGCCGAACAGCATGATGACGCCGATGATTGACGCGAGGGTGAGCAGGCCGCCGGCCAGGAGGACGCCGGCAACGCCAGTGAGCGTAGGCGGCAGGCCGCCTGTGTTCTCCGCACGCCAGCGCCCCTGGGCCTCGTTCGTGTTGACAACGCGAAACTGGTCACCAAGACTGGTCACATGAAGACCCTGCCTGCGACCGAGTTCAAGACCCGCTGCCTGGCTCTGCTGGACGAGGTGGCCGACACGGGCGAGGAGATCCTGATCCTCAAGCGCGGTCGGGCTGTCGCGCGGTTGGTCCCGGTGACGGCGCACGTCGACTCGCCACAGGCCACGCTCATCGGCACGATGTCGGCCATGGATGACCTGATCGAGCCACCACTGCCCCCGGGTGCTTGGGAGGCCGAGGTCAGATGAGCTACGTGGCAGACACGCACGTCCTGGTCTGGTGGACCAGCGAGCCGACCCGGCTCACTCCCCGCATGGCGGAGGCCCTGGCCACTGTGTCAGCAGAGTCTCCACTGCTCGTCCCGGACATCTGCCTGTGGGAGATCGCCACGCTCGTCTCACTCGGGCGTCTCCGCCCCACCATCCCCTTGGGATCGTGGCTCGCCCGGGCAGTGGCTGCTCCCCTTGTACGGGTCACCCCCATCGACGCGGCCATTGCCGCCGAGGTCGCCGCGCTGCCGGACAGCTTCCACCGGGACCCGGGAGACCGCCTCATCGTCTCCACCGCACGAGTCCTTGGCCTGCCGCTGCTCACCCTCGATTCGCGCATCCAGTCCAGTGGGCTGGTGACGGTGGTGTGCTGACGACGGACTGCGGGGCTCGACCACAACGCCAAGCCGAGCCAACGACTGTTCAATAGCGACTTACTGGTCCAGGGGGAGTGTTGTCCAGACCGCAGTGGTGGTGCCGTGGAACGTGTCCCGAAGCTCCTGCAGTCGGCTCCTCACAGCGAGAGCGCGGCGCGCAGGCGGGCCAGACGCTCCAGGACACCCCACTCCCGCGCGTGGTCCTCGACATAGGGCCAGTCGAGCCCCGGGAGACTCACGAGGGCAATGAGGTCCGCTCGGTCCTTGGTCCTGAAGGCGATCAGCTTCATCACGAGCAGGTCCTCAGGAGTGGCGACGCACGCATCTCCCTGCCGCACGGCCCGCCGCAATGTGTCGCGCTGGAGTCGGGTCTTGGCCGTCTGGATCTCGACCACGACCCGACGGTCATCCGACACGTATCGAAGGAAGTCCGGCCCCGAGGGCGCCGTGGCGCCGTGCACGCGCTCCGGCCCGAGCCCAGCGAAGACGGCGCGCAGGCGCTCGAGACCCGCGGAGTCCGCGGCACAACGTCCACGTCGGCGGTGGCGCGGGGCTCCACCCACGCGTTGACCGCGTGACCACCGATGAGCGCCCACGGCACGCCGGCGGCGTCGAACAGACGGTAGATGGCGTCGAGGTCGAGGGGACTCACGGATCGCAGAGGCCGAGCGCACGCGCCCGCTCGTAGAAGCGCAGCTCGTCAGGGTCCCCCGCGTCGCAGTCCGCTTCACCAGCAGGCAGTGGAGAGGCGCGCAGCGACAGCGCCCAGCTCTCACGCAGCCGCTCCGTCAGCGACAGGGCGGCGTGGGCGGCCGCAGCCTCCGCATGGGACAGCGCCTTGTAGGCGCCGATGCGCCGCATGTAGTCCCGATCCTGCTGGGTCACGCTCATGCGGACACCATAGCCCTCGGTCCGACGGGAGTCCACCGTCCAGGCGCCAGCGCGGGCTCGTCGCGATGAACAGGGGGGCACCCGAGGTGTCCGCGCAGGTCGGACCGTCGCGGAGCTGGTTGGATGCGCCCATCCAGGAGCTGAAAGCGATCAGAGACCGCTCCTCCGGCGAGGTCCTCCTCTACTACGCTGATCGTGGTGGACCTGGCTCTGCGGGCTCACAGCCCGTCCGGGACGCCTCGAACGACGAAGCCCAAGGAACGTGCCATCTCGGCCATGTCCCGGTCGAACGTGATCAGGACGAGATCGGCCCCGACGCGGTCGCGGAGCAGCAGCGCGGTCGACAGGTGCAAGGCGTCGAGCGTACGACACCCTCCAAGGACATGCTCCGCACCGAGCCGGGCGACGACCTTGGGAGTGACCGCGTGGAGTGAGACCGACTCGAGCCACTCTTCGAGCAACCGCTCGCTCGAGGGCCGCCAATCGGGCGGAAGGACCGTGGCCCGAGCGCGTGCGGTTCGCCGAAGTACGGTCCGACACTCCGCCTCCAGGAGGATCGACGCGGCGCGGCGGGGATGTGCGTCCCACAGCGCCGCTGCCTCTCGCGCCTGCGGTTGTCCCAGCAGAATGGAGAGGACGACGCTGCTGTCGATGAAGGCCGGGTCAGAAGCGGTCACCCCCCACCTCTCGAAGAATCTCTTCCACATCGGGAACTTGCGTCAGCGCTGCGACGACATCGGAGGGTGACGGGCCCGGACCGAGGGCCCGCCTGACAACCCCCTCCGCCTCCAGGACCGCAAGGGCAGCCTCGTACCTGTCACCGCCGTGTGGACCCAGGACCGAGGGTTGGCGCAGCTCCGCGACGACCTCGTCCCGGTCGAGGACAAGCACGACCTCGCCGCGACGCACGAGCTGCAGGTACCGGCTCAACTCATTCTTCAAGGTCTTGATCCCGACCGCCTTCATGCGGTCAATGTAGCTACCGGCGCTACCAGGATCAATCGGGCACACGCCATGGCGTTCGCTGACCGTGCCCCCATCGGTTGCGGGGAGAGAGACCGCCGCCCACTCTCACGAAGCGCTTCGAATGGAGCTCACCGCGCAGGTGGCCTGTGCTTCGGTCCACACAGGCACCATCGGAGGCGCTCGTTCAGAAGGAGCTCCTCCCCGCCACCTTCCTCGAGATCGGCGTGATCTGCGCGATCATCGCCCTCAGCTTCGCCGCCGACGGGAGAGCTGGCTGCGTGGACGAGGAGGGTGGAGGAGGGATGGCAGGCGGCACTGCGGTCAGGGGCTTGTCTCCATGCGCTCGCTTCGACGAGATCGGCGCTGCACTCGCAGCCTTCCGGCTCCGGGGAGGGTCAGGGGCTCGGCGACGGCGTCGGCGCGACGGGCGGGGCTCCCTGCGGTGCCGGGGCTCCCTGCGGTGCCGGGGCTCCCTGCGCGGGCGCGGCCCCCTCGGGCGCCGGCGCACCACCCGCTGCGCCGCCCTCCGCGGGGGCACCAGCAGCCGCGGCAGCCGCCGCCGCCTCGTCCATGCGAAGCTGGGCCGCCTGGTCCCGCCGGAGCGCGAAGTTGTCGAGCTCCGGGTCCACGAGGCCGCGGGTGCCGAGGTCGGCGAGCGTCAGCACGAACATGATCGCCAGGAACAGGATGGACGAGAAGAACACGAAGCTGTTGAACTTCTCGTCGTACTTGAGGTGCATGAAGTAGCCGGCGACCAGCGCCGCCTTCACCACCGCGACCGCCATGGCGACCATGAGGGAGGCCGCCCCCAGGTTGGCGTAGCTCACGCCCACCGTTGCGACCGTCAGCACGAGCAGCGCGCCGTACACCCCATAGTAGGTGCTCAGCGGGATGACGTGGTGCTCCCGATGGTGGAAGTGCGGGTGGTCAGCCGCGCCCGTTTGCTCGGTGTGTGCCATCGTGTGCGCTCCCTACTTCACCAGGTACAAGAGGGGGAACAGGAAGATCCAGATCAGGTCCACGAGGTGCCAGTAGAGGCCCACGTTCTCGACCGGCGTGAAGTACGCGGGGCTGTAGCGCCCCTGCCTCGCGCGGATGAACACCCAGGCGATCACCACCATGCCGGCGAGGACGTGCAGGCCGTGCAAGCCGGTCATGACGAAGTACAGCCCGAAGAAGATCTGCGGCTCGCCGGCGATGTGCTCGTGGGCCGCGTAGAACTTGCCGGGCAGGAGCCCGTGCTCGAACTTGGCCGAGTACTCGAAGTACTTGATCACGAGGAAGACGCACGCGAACAGGAAGGTCCACGCCAGGTTCAAGAGGAGCTTCCGCTGGTCGCCGGTCTGCGCCGCGCGCACCGCGAGCGCCATGGTCAGCGAGCTGGTGATCAGCACGAGCGTGTTGGTGCCGCCCATGGGGATGGACAGGTGCTCGTGGGCCTCCAGGAAGGTCTCCGGGTAGAAGAACCGGTACGCGGCGTAGGCCATGAACAGGCCGCCGAAGAACAGGATCTCCTGCGCGAGGAACACCCACATGCCGAGCTTGGCGGACGAGCGCTGCTGCTCGGGCGTGTGGAAGTGGTGCTGGAGCCCCGGCGGGTGCTCGTGGGCCGCCTCCGCGGAATGGGCCGTGCTCATGTGCTCAGTGTCCTCCGCCCGTGGTGGGCTCCATCTCGTCGAACACGTAGGGGTCTGCGCTCACCGTCATCTGCGTCTCGAAGTTGTGCGTGATGGGCGGCGTGGCCGTCGCCCACTCCAGGGACTTGCCTCCCCAGGGGTTCTGGGGCGCCTTCGGGCCGCGGAACAGGGAGTGCAGCAGGTAGAACAGGGTGATGAACAGCCCGATCCCCAGGATCATGGACCCGATGGTCGACGCCTGGTGGTACGGTTGAAACTCGGGCACGTAGGAGTGGTAGCGCCGCGGCATGCCGTTCGACCCCATGAGGAACTGGGAGAAGAACGTCAGGTTGAAGCCGACGAACACCAGCAGCGCCGCCAGCTTGCCCCACCTCTCGCTGTACATGCGCCCCGTCATCTTGGGCCACCAGTGGTGGAGCCCGCCCAGGAAGGCGATGACCGTGCCGCCCATCATCACGTAGTGGAAGTGCGCCACCACGAAGTACGTGTCGTGCAGGTGCACGTCCACCGCGAGGGCTCCGAGGAAGATGCCCGTCAGGCCGCCGATGGTGAAGAGGAACAGGAAGATGAGAGCGTACCACATGGGTGTGTTCAGCTCGATGGACCCCTTGTAGAGGGTCGCCACCCAGGAGAACACCTTGATCGCCGTCGGGACCGCCACCGCGAAGGTCAGGAACGAGAAGATCACCGAGGCCAGCTCGCTCTGGCCGCTGACGAACAGGTGGTGGCCCCACACGAGGAAGCTGATCACCGCGATGGCGACGCTGGAGAACGCGATGGCCTTGTACCCGAAGATGTGCTTGCGGGCGTGGATGGTCACGAGCTCGCTGATCACCCCGAAGCCGGGCAGGATCATGATGTAGACGGCCGGGTGCGAGTAGAACCAGAAGAAGTGCTGGAACAGGACCGGGTCGCCGCCCATGGCCGGGTCGAAGATGCCGATGCCGAGCCACCGCTCGACGGTGAGCAGGAGCACCGTGATGGCGAGCACCGGCGTCGCGAGCACCTGGATGACGGCGGTGGAGTAGACGGCCCAGATGAACAGCGGCATGCGGAACCAGGTCATGCCCGGGGCGCGCATCTTGTGGACGGTGACGATGAAGTTGACGCCGGTCAGGATGGACGAGAACCCCAGGATGAACACGCCGAGCAGCGACGAGGCCACCGAGCTGGACGACGAGCTGCTGTAGGGGGTGTAGAAGGTCCACCCGGTGTCGATGGCCCCGCTGATGATCGAGTAGAGCAGGAACAGCGCCCCGACCACGTAGATGTGGAAGCTCGCCAGGTTCAGGCGGGGGAAGGCGACGTCCTTGGCGCCGAGCATGAGCGGCAAGAGAAAGTTGCCCAGTGCGGCCGGAATCGACGGGATGATGAAGAGGAACACCATCACCGCGCCGTGCAGCGTGAACAGCTTGTTGTAGGTGTCGTTGCTGAACACGTCGCCGGCGGGCGTGAACAGCTCCAGCCGCACCGCCAACGCGAGCAGCCCGCCGACCATGAAGAACGACAGGATCGAGACCAGGTACATGATCCCGATGCGCTTGTGGTCGAGCGTGAACAGCCAGGAGAGGACGCCCTTCCCCGTGTTCAGGTAGTTGCCCGTGTGCGCGTGGCCGGGCGCGGTGTCTGTCAGCGTCTGGGACATGAATCTCCTCACGGTTGGGGCCCCGACTCCGGCGCCCGCTGCCCGCCTACTTCTGCTCTTCGCCCAGCGACTTGATGTAGTCGATGAGGGCGTCCGTCTGCTTGTCCTTCAGCAGGCCCTTGAACGTGGGCATGACGGGCTCGTAGCCCTGCACGATCTTCTTCTGGGGCTCCATGATGGACTCGCGGATGTAGTTGTCGTCCACGACCTGGGACGACCCGTCCGTGAAGTGCTCCGTCCTCCCGAACAGCCCCTTCATGGTCGGGCCCGTCAACTTGGAGCCGTCCACGGTGTGGCACTTGCCGCAGCCCTTCTTCTCGAAGACCAGCGCGCCGAACTCCGCCGACGACATCCCCTCACCGCCCAGGCCCCCGCCCGAGTCGATCCAGTCCTGGTACTGCTGGTCGGTGACCACGCGCACGCGGGCGCGCATCTCCGAGTGGGCGGACCCGCAGTACTCGGCGCAGAAGACGTGGAACTCGCCCGTGTGCTCGGCCTGGAACCACACCTGCGTGTACCTGTTGGGCAGCACGTCCTTCTTGATGCGGAAGGCGGGCACGTAGAAGCTGTGGATCACGTCCCTCGACGACATGGTCAGCTTGACCGGCCGCCCCACCGGGACCACCAGCTCGTCGGTGTTGATGCCGTCGCGCGGGTAGTCGAAGGCCCAGAACCACTTCTGCCCCGTCACGCGGATGTTGATGGAGTCGCCGGGCGCGACGCTCATCTTCACGTAGGTGCGGAAGCCCCACGCGAAGATCGCCAGCAGCAGGATGGACGGGATCACGCTCCAGAGGATCTCGATGCGGCGGTTTCCCTTGACGCCGCTCGTCCGCTGGGCCGCGGAGCGCCGCCGGTACTTCACGACGAAGTACACGGTGGCTCCCACGATGCCCACGAAGAAGAAGACGCACAGCCAGAAGATGAAGAAGAAGAGGCTGTCCACCTCTCCGGACAGGGTGGACGCCTGGGGGGGCATCCACACCCCGCCCTTCGTCGCGTCCGCCAGTGTCGTGATGAGACTGCTCAGGTTCAAATCCCGTCCTCCGCGCGCCGGCGCAGGCGGTCTCGCGCGAACATCACGCCCAGCCACCCGATGAGCAGGGTGGCTGTCAGCGCGGCGCCGAGCCGCATGATCCCAAATGCGAATGGCCCGTAGGCACCGATCGACGAGTCATAGTGGAAGCAGCTCAGGATGACCTTGTCGATGGTCGTCCCGATGCGGCCCTCCGAGGCCTCCATCAGCGCGAACTTCAGGCTCTGGCTCGGGTAGTCCACCCCGTACAGGTAGCGGGAGACCTTGCCCTCGGGCGAGAGGAAGAAGATGGCGGCCGTGTGGGCGTACTGGTCCTGCTCCTGGTCGTACTTGTAGCTGAAGCCCACGGTCCGGGCGACGGTGCGGACGTCCTCGTCCCGGCCGACGAGGAAGCTCCAGTCCACCTCCCCGCGCCCCAGGGTCTCCAGATAGGAGGCCCGCTTGTCCCGCCCGAGCTCCCACCCCTCCCGCGGGTCGATGCTGATGGTCACGATGCGGAAGTTCTCGCCGGGCTTCCACTCCAGCCCCTTGAGCCCCTCCACGACCGCGTTGAGCTGCAGGTTGCAGAGCATCTTGCAGCGGTAGTAGTTCAGGGTCAGCAGCACGGGAATGCCGTCGTCCAGGTACTTGCCGAGGGTCACCCGAGCGCCCGTGTGGTCCGTGAAGGGCAGGTCGGGGTCGATCATCGCCCCGAGGCGCTCCTCCACACCCACGCCCTCCAGCTCGCGCGGCAGGGTCTCCTCTGCGCGCACCTGTCCGGCGCTCAGCGCGAGCGTCGCGAGGAGCGCGCTCTGGAGGCCGGCATGCGTCGGTCGCATCAGTGGGCGCCCCGCGGAGCAGGAGCGCTGGCCGGCCCACCGGGGGGCTTCGGGGGCTCGAACAGGGGCCCGCCGTCGCCGACCGGCGGCACGCGCACGATGAGCTGCGGCTCCGCGACGAGGCGCGACATCGCCTGCGCTACCGGGATCTGGTAGAGCCCCTTCTCGGCGTCCAGGAGCTCATAGCCGGTGAGCGCCGCCTTCTCCCGGGCGCGCAGCTCCTTGAGCTGCTGACTCGGCAGGGCGAGGTCCTTTCGCTCCACCTCGGCGCGCACGTCGATCTTCACGTACTCCACCAGCGCGATCACCATGACGACGACGATGATGGTCATCACTACGAGCTGGGTGAACAGCATTCGCGTCGGGGGGTGGTCCGGCTCGATGCCGACCTCCGCTGCATGGGGGTCTCCCACTCCAAACTCCTGCGGCTCGAACTCCTGGTTCTGCATGGGGCTCCTCCGCTACACGTTCTGGAAGGACACGGACTCGGGCAGCCGCGGGTCCTTGACGGGGATCAGGGCGTGCTTGCGGAGCAGCGCGCCGAAGACCGCGAAGAACACGCCACCGACGCCCAGGAACGCGGTCAGGTCGAGCACGGAGAAGTGCGGCCCCTCGTGGTGCAGGACCGGCATGACGAGCCAGTACAGATCCACGGCGTGCATCACGATCATGAGGCCGGCCCCGAGGAGCAGCGTCTTGGGGTTCCGCTTGATGGTGCGCGGCAGCAGGAAGAAGAACGGCACCACGAAGTGCCCGAGCACCAGCAGCGTGGTGACTCCCCGCCAGTCGTTGTCCCAGCGGTGCGCGAACCAGATGGTCTCTTCTGGGATGTTGGCGTACCAGATGAGGAAGTACTGGGAGAACGCGATGTAGGTCCAGAACACCGTGAACCCGAAGGTCAGCTTGCCGAGGTCGTGGAAGTGCTCCGTGCTCAGGATGCCGTCGAGCATGCCGGAGCTGCGGGTCAGGACCGCGAGCACCGCCAGGAACGCGAAGGTGGTCACCGCCGTGCCGGCGAAGTAGTACACCCCGAACATGGTGGAGTACCAGTGGGGGTCGAGCGACATCAGCCAGTCGAAGGCCGCGAAGGTCAGCGTCAGCGCGAACAGCAGGATGGCGGGCCCGCTCGCGATCTGGAGCTTGCGGGTCACCTCGTGGTCACCGCTCGTGTCCTGCCCGACGGACTTCCGGTAGAACCACACCGAGAGCAGCGTCCAGACGGCGAAGTACACGCCCGCCCGGACGTAGAAGAACTGCTCGTTCAGGTACGGAGACTTGGCCGCGAGGATCTTGTCCTCGGGATTGTCATGGGTCCAGTGGTAGAGGTCGTGGAGCCCCAGGGCGATGGGCGCGAACAGCAGGACGAACACGGGGAGCGTCGCCATCATGGTCTCGGCGAAGCGCCGCACGACGACGCTCCAGCCCGCGCGGGCCGCGAACTGGACGATGGTGAAGAACAGGCCCCCCAGCGCCAGGCTCAGGAAGAAGGCGTAGGCCACGAGCCAGGAGAAGTACGCCTGCTTCATGTCGGACGCGCCAAGCCCGAAGGTGGCGGCGATGCCGGCTCCGCCGACGACGGCGCCGATGATGTGCAGCTTGCCCCACAGGCTGCCCGCGGGGATCCGGACCTGGTCGCCGGAGACCTTGATGCCGTGTGCGTGGCTCACTTCACACCCCATCCTTTGGAGGCGGCGATGTCGCCGGGGACCTGGTCTCTGGACGCCACGCGGCCGACCTGGAGGGCGCGCACGTACGCGACGATGGCCCAGCGGTCCTCGACGGGGATCTGCGAGGCGTAGGACGGCATGGTGCGGATGCCGTTGCTGATCACCTCGTAGATGTATCCGACCGGGGCGGTGCGCATGCGGTCCGAGTGGTAGGTGGGCGGCGGCGTCAGGCCGCGCTCCACGATGATGCCCCGCCCCTCACCCGACTGGTCGTGGCAGGGGGCGCAGTAGATGTTGTACCGCTGCTGCCCGCGGTCGAGCAGCTTCTTGTCGAGCGCGATGCCCGCCGGAAGCGTCGTCACGAGCTCGCCCCCGACGCGCCCCCGGTACAGGTGGTCGTCCTCGTGGAGGGAGCCGCGCGCCACGGTGCCGGGGACCTGCGGCCGCATGGCCCGCTTGTCCGCGAAGAACGGGTTGGGCTCCTGGGGGTCGAAGCGGTCCTGCTGATCCATGTTGGGGTTCAGGTGGATCGGAGGATCCTCGAACCGCTGGCCCCTGCAGCCGGTGGCGATGGCCGCGAGGGCGACGCAAGCCATGAATGTCGCGATGTTTCTGCGCATGGGTCTCAGCTCTCCACGACTTCGACGTGGGTGGCGCCCAGACCCTGGAGGAACCGGGTCGTGCCGTCCAGATCGAACTTGGGGTCCGCCGCCTCGATGGAGATGAAGAACTTGTCGTCCGTCACCCGCTCGAACCGCTCGGAGCGGAACAGGGAGTGGTAGAACTGGGGGAGCTTGTTGAGCCCCAGCATGCCGAGCACGGCCCCCAAGGCGCCGAACAGCACCGCCAGCTCGAAGGTCACCGGCACGAACGCAGGCCACGAGAACAGCGGCTTGCCGGCGATGACGATGGGCTGCGCCTCGACGCTCACCCACCACTGGAGGGCAAACGCCAGCGTGGCCCCCGTCAGCCCCGCGACGAGCACGATGAACGGGAGCTTCGAGCGCCGCATGCCCATGGCCCCGTCGAGCCCGTGGACCGGGAACGGCGTGTGCGCGTCCCACTGCTTGAAGCCCGCGTCCCGCACGTTCTCGCACGCGTGGAAGATGTCCCGCGGCGTCTCGAACTGGGCGAGCAGCCCATAGATGTTCTTCGGCTTCGCCATGTCAGTGCGCTCCTCCGGTGGCGCGGGCCCCGTGCGCCGCGTGCCCCTCCTCGGCGTGGTGCGGGTCCGCCGCGGGCAGCACCGACTTCACCTCGGCCATGGCCACCATGGGAAGGAAGCGCACGAAGAGGTGGAACATGGTGAAGAACAACCCGAAGCTGCCCACGAAGGCGCCGATGTCCCAGACGGTGGGGGAGTAGTAGTCCCAGCTCGACGGCAGGAAGTCCCGGTGCAGCGACGTCACCGTGATGACGAAGCGCTCGAACCACATGCCGATGTTCACGAAGATCGACACGGTGAACAGGATCGGGATGCTGGTGCGCGCCTTCTTGAACCAGAAGATCTGCGGAGAGATCACGTTGCAGCTCACCATGATCCAGTAGGCCCAGGCGTAGGGGCCGAAGGCGCGGTTGGCGAAGGCGAAGGACTCGAAGGGGTTGCCGCTGTACCAGGCGATGAAGAACTCCATGGCGTAGGCGTAGCCCACGATGGTGCCCGTCAGCAGGATGATCTTCGCCATGTTCTCGAAGTGCCGGAGCGTGACCAGGTGCTGCAGGTTGAACAGCTTGCGGGCGACCACCATCAGCGTGATCACCATGGCGAAGCCGGAGAAGATGGCGCCCGCGACGAAGTACGGTGGGAAGATGGTGGTGTGCCAGCCCGGGAGCTGGGACACGGCGAAGTCGAAGGACACGATGGTGTGCACGGAGAGCACGAGCGGCGTCGAGAGGCCCGCGAGGATCAGGTACGCCGACTCGTAGTTCTGCCAGTGGCGGTTCGAGCCGCGCCAGCCCAGCGAGAAGATGCCGTAGGCGATGCGGCGGATGCGGGTCTTGGCCCGGTCGCGGATGGTCGCGAGGTCCGGGATGAGGCCCACGTACCAGAAGAGGATGGACACGGTCCCATAGATGGAGACCGCGAAGACGTCCCAGAGCAGCGGGCTCCGGAAGTTGGGCCACACGTCCATCTGGTTCGGGACCGGGAACACCCAGTAGAGCAGCCAGATGCGGCCGACATGGATGGTCGGGAAGAGGAGCGCGCACATGACCGCGAAGATGGTCATGGCCTCGGCGAACCGGTTGATGGACGTGCGCCACTTCTGCCGGAAGAGGAAGAGGATGGCGGAGATCAGCGTGCCGGCGTGGCCGATGCCGACCCAGAACACGAAGTTGACGATGGCCCAGCCCCAGCCCACCGGGTTGTTCAGGCCCCAGATGCCGGTGCCCTCCCAGATCAGGTAGCCGACGCTGATGCCGAGCACGCCGAGCAGCGCCAGGGAGATGGCGAAGGTGATGTACCAGGTCTTGGGGGTCTTCCACTCGACGGGCGCGAGCACCGTCTCGGTGATCGCGTGGAAGTCCTTGTCCCCCAGCACCAGCGGCGCCCGGCGGTCCACCGGATCGTAGGTCGCTGACGGATCGAGCGTTTGCGCCATGTCAGACAAGCTCCGGATTCGGGTTGCGCAGCTTCGCCAGGTAGGAGTTGCGCGTGTACAGGTTCAGCTCGGCGAGCACGGTGTAGTTGCGGGCCTCGGCCTTGGCCAGTGAGACCGCGCTCTTCGGGTCGTTCAGGTCGCCGAAGACGATGGCGTCGGTCGGGCACGACTGGGCACAGGCCGGCACGATGGTCCCGTCGGGCACGACCCCGTTTCCGTCCCGCTTGGCGACGATCTTCGCCTCCTGGATGCGCTGGACGCAGAAGGTGCACTTCTCCATGACGCCACGGAAGCGCACCGTCACGTCCGGGTTCTTCTGCATGCGCGAGACGGGATCGATGTGCAGGTTGAAGTTGTGGAAGTTGAAGCGCCGCACCTTGTAGGGGCAGTTGTTGGCGCAGTACCGGGTGCCGATGCACCGGTTGTACGCCATGTCGTTGAGCCCCTCGGGGCTGTGCGTCGTCGCCGCGACCGGGCAGACGCTCTCGCAGGGCGCGTTCTCGCACTGCTGGCACAGCATGGGCTGGATGGCCGCCTCCGGCTCGTCCACGTCGTCGCCGATGAAGTAGCGGTCGAGGCGGATCCAGTGCATCTCGCGGCCCTTGAGCACCTGCTCCTTGCCGACCACTGAGATGTTGTTCTCCGCCTGGCAGGCCACGGTGCAGGCGCTGCAGCCCGTGCACACGTTGAGATCGATGGCCATGCCCCACTTGTGGAGCGGCACCTCGCCTCGGTAGGCCGTCTCCCACGGGGAGTCCCAGAGCGACTTGATCTTGTCCGCCGGCATCACCTCGGCCTTCTCGACGAAGCCCGGGTCCTTGCGGAACCCGTCCAGCGTCGCCTCGCGGACGATGGGGCGGCCCTCCATGCTGCCGTGGTCCTGGGTGGACGCGAGGCGGTAGCCGCCCGGGACCTTGGTGACCGTGGCGCCGGGAGCGTCGAAGAGGGTCGCCTTGCCGCGCAGGGCGTAGGTGTCGAAGCCCGCCCCCTCGGCGACCCGACCGAGGCCCTTGCGACCGTAGCCCAGCGCCAGGATGACCGTGTCCTCGGCGATGCCGGGCGACACGAAGGTGCCGACGGTCAGGGAGCGCCCCTCCACCGTCACCTGCACCAGGGGGCGCTCCTGGTTGCCGCCGCTCGCCGTGTCGAACTCGACGCCGAGCTTCTTGGCGAGCGCGGGGCCCATGACCGCCGCGTTGTCCCAGGTGAGCTTGGTCATGGGGTCGGGCAGCTCCTGGAGCCAGCCCAGGTTCGCGTAGCGGCCGTCGTAGACGGACGGGTCGACGATGAAGGAGACCTCCAGGCCGTCCGCGGGGGTCGGGCGCGAGCCCAAGGCGGTCGTCAGGGGTGCCCAGGAGAATGGGGGAGCAGCGACCCGGGGCGTCGGCGTGGTGATCACGCCGTCGTGGAGCCACCGGCGCCACTCCTTCTCGAAGTCGCCGGTGGCGCGAGTGGCCCAGGTCTGGCGCACCAGCTCGTAGCCACGAGGCGCGATCACCGCGTCGGGGACGGCGAGGGTCGCCAGGAGCTCCAGGTCGGAGACCGTGTCGTAGAGCGGCGCGATCAGCGGCTGCTGGATGGACGCGGTGCCGTCGGTGGCGACCAGATCGCCCCAGGCCTCGAGGTAGTGGCTCTGAGGGATGTGCCAGGTGCACTTCTGCGCGGTCTCGTCCCGGTAGATGCCCAGGTGGACGCTGAAGGGGACCTTGGGGAGCGAGGCGGCGAGGCCGAGGTCCGCAGGCGCGTCGTAGGCCGGGTTGCAGCCGACGACGACCAGGGTCTTGACCTGCGCGCCGTCGATGGCCTGCGCGAGCTCGCCGATGGAGCGCAGCGCCGGGGCGCCGGGGCGCTCCAACCAGCGCAGCGTGGTGCCCGTGTTGCCCAGCGCCTCGTTGATGGCGTGGCCGAGGGCGTGGACCCATGGGGCCTGGCGCTCGCCCACGAGCACCAGGGAGCGGCCGCGCGACGCAGCCAGGTCCTTGGCGACGGCGGTCGCCCACGTCTCGACGCGGGCGTCGGTCCCGCGGGGCTCGAGGCCGCCGACGGGCAGGGTCACTCCCTGGGCTCCCAGGGCCCGCGCGATGGCGATGAGCACCTCGCCGACCCGCGAGCCCTTGGAGCGCAGGCGGTGGTCCGCCATGGCGCCGGTCACGGAGAAGTTGGGCTCCACCACGTAGAGCCGGTTCATGGTGTCAGCCGGGGTCTTCACCCGGCGACGGGACGCGAACTGGCGCCCGTGGCGCACCGCGTCCGGCTCGGCGCCGAGGAAGTCCGCGTCCACGCTGAGGATGACGTCCGCCTTGTCCAGCTCGTAGCTCGGCAGGCTCGCGCCGGCCTCGACGAGGGCGCCTCCTGCGGCCCCGTTGCCGGGCCGGGCCGGCTCCCACCCGTAGAGGGCTGCCTGCGGCAGCGCGCGGAGAAGATCCGAGAGGGCCCGCCATACGCTGGGGGACGGCACCGGCTCCACCAGGATGGCCACCCCTGCGCCGCTCTCGGCCCGCGCTGCGGTGAAGCGCTCCCGGACGGCGCCCAGCGCGGCCTCCCACGTCGCGTCCTTGCCCGCCGTCGCGGGGGCCTTGCTGCGATCCGGGTCATAGAGCCCGAGCACGCTGGCCTGTGCCCAGTGGCTGGTGGCGCCGCTGCTGGACGGGTGCTGCGGGTTGCCCTCGACCTTGGTCGGCCGCCCCTCGTGGCTCTCGACCAGCAGGCCGTGGACCGAGCCCCCGATCCACGCGCTGGTCGCGAAGTACATGGGGCTGCCAGGGATCAGGTCCTCCGGGCGCTTCGTGTAGGGGAGGATGTGCTCGAGGGGCTTGCGGACGCAGCCGGCCAGCGCCGTGCCGGCCAGCGCCATGGAGGCGCCCATGACGCCGAGGAAGCCGCGGCGGCTCACGTCCCGGCTGGCGTCGTCCACCACGAAGGTCTCGGGGCCGAACTCGTTGGCGGCCAGCTCACGAGCGCGCTGCGCATCGGCGCGGGCCTCCAGGCTCCGCCAGGCCTGGCGGCCCTGGGTCGTGCGGTCGTTGCTCATCGATGACACCCGGAGCAGTGGAAGGGTGGCGAGGGCTTGCGGCCGTGAACCTCCTCGAAGGACGGGATGGGGCCCGCCTCCTCGCGGCTCCACGCCATGTTCGTAACCTGGTCCTTCGGGCGCAGGCGTGGCT
The DNA here is from genome assembly GCA_045863395.1 of Myxococcales bacterium. Lineage (GTDB taxonomy): Bacteria > Myxococcota_A > UBA9042 > JABWCM01 > BTVJ01 > BTVJ01. The sequence goes on along the minus strand of BTVJ01000057.1, from coordinate 17,548 downwards.
CGGGGTTCTTGTGGCACTCGAGACACCACCCCATGCTCAACGGCTGGACCTGCTCGACCTCCTTCATCTGATCTACGCGCCCGTGGCACTCGACGCAGCCGACGCCGGCGGAGAGGTGGACGCTGTGGTTGAAGTAGGCGTAGTCGGGCAGCATGTGCACCCGGACCCACTCGACGGGCTCGCCAGAGGCGAAGCTCTCGCGGACCGGGGCGAGCTTCGGGCTCAGCGGCAGGATCTGCGCATGGCAGTTCATGCAGGTGGCCGTCGGCGGGATGGCGGCGTAGGCGCCCCGCTCCACGGTGTTGTGGCAGTAGCGGCAGTCCAGGCCCAGGTCACCCGCGTGGAGCTTGTGGCTGAAGGGCACGGGCTGCTTGGGGGAGTAGCCGACGTCCGTGTAGTACGGCGAGAACCAGTACCACACCACGCCGACGACCGCGCTCAGGACCACCGGCGCACCGACACCGATGGCCAGGGGGATGCGATTCGTCCAGCGAGGAAAGATGACCGCCACGGTACCTACCCTTTAGTTGGTCTTGCCCGAGCCATCCGGGTGGTGGCCCGGCTCGCCCGCCGGTCCGCGGGCCGGCGCACGGGGAGACGGTTCGTCGAGGCGTGAGCCGCGAAGCCTCTCCGCCTCCGGTGTGCCCTTGGCGCGGATGAGGCGCCCGACGTAGTGGGCCACCGCCCAACGGTCCACCGGGGAGAGCGCTTCGTACATTCCCGGCATCGCCGATCCGCCTATCCCAGCGGAAATAATACGAAAGATGCTCTTCACTGAGTCGCCGGCGCGCACTGTATCACCGAGAAAATCCGGAGGCAACACCTTTCCGAAAGCAGTCTCGACGGCTCTGGACCGCGAAATGTCACCGCGAAAGGCGATATCACGACTCTGAATTGTCTCCGCCGAGGGGGTGCTGTGAGGGAGGACCGCAATCTCGCTGAGGGGCACATAGGCCGGGTGACAGGTCCAGCAGCGGCCCTCTCCGTGATACACCGCGCGGCCTCGCGCGACGGCCTCGGCGAGATCCGACCACGGGTCGGGTGGAGCGGGGACTGGGAGGCCCGGGGAGCCGGACCTCCACCGGGGCGACAGGGTCTTGATGAACTGGATGACCGCGTCCACCTCGTCGGCGGGGAGCCGCGTCATGGGCGCCATGGTGGTGCCGGCGAGGCCCTGGCGGATCGTGCGCCGGAGGTCATCGTCCGTGGGCAGCTCGCCCGCAGGGACGGAGGCGAACTTGAAGTGCCCGCTCCGGAGGTCCCGCGGGGGCGGCCGCAGCTCGCTGGCGGCGTCACCGTGCCCGTCGCCCGCCTCCCCGTGGCACCCCACGCACATGCGCCGGTAGACCTGCCACCCCTTCTCCAGCACCTCGGGCTGGACGAGGACACCCCCGAGGACCAGCGGGCGATCGAAGCGGCTCTCCTTGCAGCCCGCGAGGCCCCCGACGAGGGGGATCAGCGAGACCAAGGAGACCAGCGAGATCAGGGCGACCGGCCCGCGCGCGGCCAGGGTCCGTGTCACCGCTCGTGCTCCCGCAGGACGTGCCCTGCCCGGTGGAGCACCTCGTCCCTTCCCAGCTCGTCGGAGCCATAGGTGCCGCGGATGTTGCCCCGCTGGTCGACCAGGACGAAGCGGGTCGAGTGGGCGATGTCCACCATGTTCCCCGCACCCTCCATGACGGAGCCGAAGCCCTCGACCACCAGGCGCCGGACCGCCCCCTCGTCGCCCGTGAGGAACACCCAGCGGCCGGGCGTCGCCCCGTACTTCTGCGCCACGTCGCGCAGGCGCGCCGGCGTATCATTGATGGGGTCGACCGTCACGGCGACCAGGGTCACGTCCATGCCCGCGCCCGCCCACTTGTCGTGGATCTCCTTCGCCGCCTCCAGCAGCGGCGGGCACACGGTCTGGCAGCTCGCGAAGAAGGCGAGGCCCACCCACACCCGACCCGCGAGCTGCACCGACCCGAACGGAGCGCCGTCCTGGTCCACCAGCTCGAAGGGCTGGATGCGCCCCGTGATGGGCGGCGGGTCGGGGATGTGGCGGGTCAGCGGGCGCAGGAGCGGGACGGTGACCACGCCGATCACGGCCGCCCAGAACCAGGGACTTCGGAGGAGGCCCGGCTTGGGCTCGGTCATCGCCGTCCCCCTCGGGAGCAGGTGCGCGCCGCCAGGGCGAGGGCGCCTACGGCAAACGCCGCGAGGACCAGGAGCTCGAAGCCAACGCCACCGCCCCCGAGGGCCGCGCGCGCGCCCCCCACCGCGTAGGCCAGAGGGTTCACTCGCATGACCGCCTCGATCCAGGTGCCGTCGCCCGGGAACATGGCCCCCGAGAGGATCCAGAGCGGGATGAGCACGACGCTCATGACCGCGTGGTAGCCCTGCGTGGAGGAGAGGACCCACGCCATGGACAGGTTGACGGCGGTGAGCCCGACGCAGGACACGACGATCACCGCGAGCAGCGACGGCCAGGCGATGGAGGCGAGCGAGAAGCCGGCCAACGGGGCCAGAGGCAGGAACAGGGCCGCCTGGATCAGCGCCATGGTCGTGACGCCCGCCACCTTTCCGAGCACGAGCGCGAGGCGGGACCCGGGCGCAACGAGCACCTGCTGCAGGAAGCCGGTCTGCCGGTCCTCGATGACGGACATGGTCGCGAAGATGGTCGTGAACAGCACGATCATCATCAGGATGCCGGGGAAGAACCAGGCGCGGTAGGACGTGCCGTCTGCGCCCGGGAGCTGGAACACCCCGTCCATGCCCGTCCCGATGACCACCCAGAAGAGCAGCGGCTGGAGGACGACCCCCAACCAGCGGGAGCGCTCGCGGAACAGGCGCAGCAGGTCGCGGCGCCAGAGCGCGGCGACGGTGCCGAGCTCCCACGGCAGCGTGCGGGCGGTTGCGCTCACGGTGCCTCGGCGTCGGCGTCAAGGGACGCGCCGGTCAAGTCCAGGAAGGCGTCAGCGAGGCTCGGGCGGCGAAGCGCGACCGAGGTGAGGCGCCCAGGAGGGAGCGCCTCCACGATGCGGGGGACGAGCTCGTGCCCTCGGCGGCATTGGATGTGAAGCTCTGCGCCGTCCACCAGCCCATCGAGGCCCAGGCGCTCGTGGAGGAGCACAGCCAGCTCACTGAGGTCTCCCCCCTGGAGCACGATGAGATCGTCGGCGAGGCGCCCCCGCAGCTCTGCGGGCGTCGCGATGATCGCGGCGCGCCCCCTCGCCAGGACGACGACGCGGTCACAGCGCTCCGCCTCCTCGGGCCGGTGCGTGCTCACCAGGATGGAGACGCCCCGCTGGCGCGCGCCCTCCAGGTGCTCCCAGGTGGCGCGGAAGGCGCCCTCGTCCAGGCCCGCCGTCGGCTCGTCGAGCAGCATCAGGGACGGGCCGTGCAGCAGCGCGCGGGCGATGTCGAGGCGGCGCCTCATGCCGCCGGAGTACCGCCCCACCGCCTCGTCGGCGCGGCCCGCGAGGCCCGCCCTCGCGAGCTCTCGATCCACTGCCACGCTCGCCTCCGGCATGGCGCGCAGGGTCGCGGCGAGGTGCAGGTTCTGTCGCGCGGTCAGCTTGTCGTCCAGGCTAGGGCTCTGGAACACCACTCCGGTGGCGGCGCGCAGGCGGCGGTCCCCACCGCGCACGGGCTCGCCCTCGAAGTGGAGCGCCCCCCCTTGCTGCGGCTCGAGGCCGCACAGCACGGACAGCGCGGTGGACTTGCCGCTCCCGTTGGGACCGAGCAGCCCGACCACCTCGCCCTGCCCCACGTCGAAGGAGAGCCCGTCGAGCACGGAGCGGTCACCGAAGCGATGGACGAGGTTGGAGACGCGCAGTCGCTCCGCGGGGAGCGCGGGGGTCAACGGAGCACCACGTCCAGGGACAGGGCCGCCATCAGCGCGGGCAGGTAGATGATGGAGGCGCGGAAGAAGCGCCGCGCCCACTGGACGCCGGCGTCGGGCCGCAGCCCGCCGAGGCCGACGACGAGGAACCACAGCCCGAGGGCGAGGGCGACGGCGCCGTAGAGCCACCCCGCCACGCCGAGGGGCACGAGGAGGACCGTCAGCGGCACCAGCGCCGTCGCATAGGCGAGGGCCTGCAGGGTCGCCACCCGGTCGCCGCGCACCACCGGCACCACCTGGATGCCCGCGCGGGCATAGTCCGCCTTGTTGTAGAGGGCGATAGCGAGGAAGTGGGGGAGCTGCCACACCAGCAGGATGGCGAAGAGCACCAGCCCGGGGACGTCGATGGCGCCGGTCACGGCCGTCCACCCCATGAGCGGCGGCATGGCCCCCGGGACCGCCCCGATGAGCAGGGCGAGGGGCGTGCGGCGCTTGAGCGGAGTGTAGACCAGCACGTAGCTGAGCAGCGCGAAGCCGCCGAGCGCCGCCGTCAGCAGGTTGACCAGGGCGCCCAGGAGCACCATGGACGCGAGCCCGATGGCGAGGCCGAACGCGAGCGCGGCGCCGGTGGACAGGCGCCCGTCCGGCAGGGGCCGGCGGCGGGTCCGGTGCATCAGCGCATCGGTGTGCCGCTCCAGCACCATGTTCAGCGCGTTCGCGGAGCCGACGGCGAGCGCGGTGCCCAGGAGCGTCCACAGGGCGACGCCGGCCTCCAGGGAGCCGGGCGCCAGCCAGATGCCGCCGGCCGCCATGATGATCGTCAGCCAGGTGACCGACGGCTTGGTCAGCGCGACCAGGTCCTGCACGGGCGAGGGTGTCGAGGTCTCCTTCATCACTCCTTCCACGGGCGAGCGGGCCCCACGGCGTCGGCCGTGCCCGCAGCGCTCGGCTGCTTGCAGTAGCTGTCGATGGCCCGATAGGTCATCGCGCACTTCTTCTTGGCGGCGCCCTTGACCCCCCGCTCGGCGCACTCCCTGTACCCGAAGTGGGTGTCGGAGGTGCGATCCCCGAGGCTCGCGCACCAGGCGCGGCGGTCCTGGGCGGCCAGGCAGGCCCCCATCACTCGCGGTACGGAGGCGTCACAGAGGCTCTTCATTCCAGCGCAGCGGTCGCTCCAGTCGAGCACCGCGTCGACGCACCCCTCGGCGTCCAGCGTTCGCCCCCGCTCCCCCAGCTCCTCCACCCCCTGCGCGACGGCCCGCTCGGAGGCCTCGTAGCGGCTGACGATGACCAGGCCGACGCCGACCAGCGCTGCCATGGATGCCACGACTATCAGCGCGGCTCGGGTGCGCCGCCGCGCAGCGTGCGCCTTGGGGGCGTCGAGGTTCGTCATGGCATCCGAGGGGTTTCGCGGCGGGCCACGCCCGACCGTTGGCGGAATCTACCGACGCGCCCACCGCCGCGTCAAGGGAATCCGGGACACGGCCAGGGAGGGAGGCTTGGGCCGCTGGCGGAACGTCCTCGGGGAGCCGGGTCCCCCGCGCACCTGACCCGCGGCTGCCCTGGCGCTGTCCTGGCGCCCACTTGACCCCGAGCGCGAGGGGGTGGTAGCACGGGGCTCTCCCACAGGATCGGAGGCCGCCTCCGGAGGTGCCGACAGGATGAGCGAGAAGACGACCGCGGGCGTTCGAGTCCACGTGCGAAGCCAATACGTGCCGTCTCGCTCCGAACCGGATGAGGGCATCTATTTCTTCACGTACACGGTGACCATCACCAACCAGAGGCCGGACGCCATCCAGCTCCTGACGCGTCACTGGATCATCGCCGACGCGGACGGCCGAACCGAAGAGGTCCGCGGGCCCGGCGTGGTAGGCCAGCAGCCGATCCTCCAGCCCGGGGAGAGCTTCCGCTACACGAGCTTCTGCCCCCTGCCGACCCAGATCGGGTCCATGCGCGGCAGCTACCAGATGGTCGACGCCACCGGCGAGCACTTCGACGTGGAGATCCCGTTCTTCACGCTGGCGCAGCTCTATGCAATCCACTGACCTGGGCCCGCCCGCGTTGACAACCGCGCGCATGGTCGCTTAGCGTCGCCGGACGGACCCACCACTGCCACGCAGGAGTTCACGAGCCATGGAAGCCAGATACCTCAACCGCGAAGAGGCCCCGCTCTCGTCCGACGACTGGGCTCACCTGGACGAGACCGTCGTAGGCGTCGCGCGGCGCATGCTGGTCGGGCGCCGCTTCCTCCACGTCTTCGGCCCCCTCGGCGCCGGTGTCCAGGACGTGGACTACGACACGTTCACGGGAACGGGAGCCGCGCAGGTCGAGGTCTTCGGCGAGACCGAGACGAGCTTCGTCAGGGCAGAGAAGCGCATCCACGAGAACATCCCCCTGGTCTACAAGGACTTCATGCTCTACTGGCGCGACCTCGAGACCGCGCGCCAGCTCGGGTCGCCCCTCGACGTGTCCGCCGCCGCTGCCGCTGCCTCCATCGTGGCGCAGAAGGAGGACGACATCATCTTCAACGGCGACTCGACCTGCGGCTACGACGGCCTCGCCACCGCCAAGGGGCGAAACCAAGTCAAGGCGCGGGACTGGACGGAGGCGGGCAACGGCTACCTGGACGTGGTCGACGCCCGCGCCATGCTCCTGTCCGCGGGCTTCTTCGGCCCCTACGCCGTGGTCCTGAGCCCGCTGTGGTACGCGAGCCTGCACCGCGTCTACGCCAGCTCGGGCGTCCTCGAGATCAACCACGTCCGCGAGCTGGCGGGCGCCGGCGTGTTCCAGACCCCGGCCCTTCGAGGAAACACGGCCATCGTGCTGTCCGTCGGCATCCAGAACTTCGACCTCGCCATCGCCCAGGATCTCGTGACCGCGTACCTCGGGGCCGAGCGCATGAACCACCCGTTCCGGGTGTTCGAGAGCCTGGTCCTCCGCCTGAAGCGCCCCGGCGCCATCTGCACCATCGAGGCTGGCGCGTGATGGCGGAGGCGACCGAGCGCACGCTGCGCGCGATCCGCCTCGCCCTCGTGCGTGAGCTGGAGACCATCAACCACTACGCGGAGCTCGCCGACCTGGCGGACGAGCCGGTGGTCAAGCAGCTCATGCTGCACTTGATGGATGAAGAGAAGGAGCACGTCGCGGAGCTGACGGCCACCCTGCGCCGCTTCGACCCCCGGCAGGACGTCCACTTCGCGGGTAGCCACGCCTCCCAGCTCGGCGAGGTGGGTGCAGCCCCGCCCATCGGCGCCAAGGCCCCGCCGGGCTCCCCGACCGCGAGGTCGGCGCCGTCGCGCCGGGGCCTGACCGTCGGGAGCCTCATCGGCGAGTGATCAGGGGACGACGGTGGGGATCCCGTCGGCGGCGGTCAGCGCCGTCCCGATGAACTGCACCGCCTGCCGGATGGCGTCCTTGTTCCGCATCAGCACGAAGTGCCCGTCATAGTCCCCGTCGGGCGCGTGGTCCGTCACCGCGCCCGTCACCCACGCATTGTCCGCGACCCAGGTCTTGGAGAACGGCGGATCCTTGGCGTTGGTCCCGCCGATCTTCCCCTCGTAGGGCGTCGCCTGGACGGCCCGCATGGCGGCCGCGAAGGACTTCGCCGTCGCGTCGGTGACGTAGGTGTCGCCGAAGCCCCAGACGTGCAGCACGTGCTTGGGCGGGACACCTGGCGGGGGCTCGAAGAAGACTGATGGCGCAAACGCGAGCGGCTCGATCTCCTCGAAGTAGTGCTGCACCAGGTTCAGCACCGGGTGGTGCTCTCCCACGCGGCTCTTGCCAGCGCCGTCCACGTCGGCCAGCACGAAGCCGATGGCCGACGGGATGTCCACCGGGCTGGTCTTCGACAGCAGCGACAGGATCAGGCCCCCGCCGGCCCCGCTGAAGATGCCGAGCTTCGTCCGCACCGAGTGGGCCATGAAGGCCGGCGCCGACGTGGAGCCCTGGGAGTGGGACGTCAGGAAGATGCGCTCGGGATCCAGGAGGACCGGAGAGCCGGTGAGCGCGTCACCCAGGTCCAGCGTCCGGGCGAGGCGCTCGACTCGGAACCAGTCCGCGACGCTCTGGAGCGCGTTGCCCTTGGCCGCCTTGGGGTTCGCGAAGTTGAAGAAGAGCACGTCGGGCCCGAGCTTGGTGTCGCCGCGCCGGGGCCCGTGCATCGCCTGGTCGAAGGAGAGCACGGCGACCCCCACCTGGGTCCCGGCGACGTCGATCTTCGCGACCTCCCCGGCGAAGCCGTTGGCCATCGGCGAGCGGTAGGTGCCGCCCGTCCCGTGGCCGTAGAGCACCACCGGCCACCCGCCCTCGGGCATGGGCACCCCCTTCGGCACGCTCAGCGAGAAGCAGATCTCCTCCGTGCCCTGGCTCTGGGGCTTGCCCGCCCCGTCAAAGGCGAGGCCGCCACCGTCCGCCGGGTCCAGGTACGGGCGCTTGCCCTTCTGCCAGATGGGCGCCGTGAACCGCCCCTGGATCTCGTGGTAGCGCGCGTCGGTGCCGATGCACCCCCGCTGGTGCTCGTCGCCACTCAGCCCATCGTCGCACGGCGACTTGGTGGAGCCGTCACACAGGACGGCGCCGCTGATGGTCGGCGCAGGAGCGGCCTCCACGGCGTCCCGGAGCTTCTGCACCTCGGCGTCCGCGCGGGCGGTGGTGAAGACGGCCGCAGAGAGCATGTCCTTCGTGTCCATGCGGCAGGGCCCGGACTCCTGGGACGCGCAGGGCGACAGGGCGCCGTCTGCAGCCCAGGCGCGCAGGGGAGCGTAGGCGCCCCATGCCGCTGCCAGCGTCCCGTCGGACGGCTTGGTCGAGCCCGTCACGACGCCGAAGTCGGCGTCCGGCTCGAACGCCGTGCCATCGTCGGCCTCGATGCCCTTGCGGAGCACCGCGGCGTAGGTGTTGCCCTGTCGCAGGGGCCGGACCCACAGCGTGCGAAGCGCGATCCAGTTGTCGCACACGTAGCTCCCGCCGCTGCCCTTGCCTGACACGGCGCTCCAGCTCACCGGCATGCGGGTCCCGTAGTCGGGCGATCCGGGGGTGATGTCGACGAGGAGCATGGTGTCAGCGGGCCCCTTGCCAGCCACCAGGGACCCGAAGGTCAGGGGCCGTGACACGCGGAAGATGGCACTGCCAACCGTGGAGAAGCCACCGAGCTCGTCCTCGATGGCGTCGACGAAGCGCTTCACCAGGTCGTAGCCGAGCAGGCCCCGCTCCAGCGTCGGGTGACCGGACAGGTCGACGCGCCCGCCCTTCACGCGGACGTCGTTGGGGAACGGGAGCGTGTAGAACTCGTCGACGTCCGCTCCGGCGCGCGGGACCCGGAACCACGCGATGGGTCCGGTCCCCTCCGGCTCTGCGGGGCACGCCATGGCCTTCGACGCCTCTGCGAGGATCTGCAGCGGCGGGCTGCACAGCTTCGACACCTGATCGCACATCATCCCCGCGAGGCAGTCGGCCGTCTCGGCGCACGGCTGGGTCACGTCCTTGGTGCCCGCCTCGCTGCACAGGCCGACCAGGCCCATGATCTGGCAGCTCAGCTCCTTCTTGCAGTCCTGGGGCAGCGAGCACACATCGCCGATGCCGCCCTCCCCTTCCGAGACGCACGTCAGCTCCAGCCCGCACAACAGGCCGCCGGCGCACTCGATGGAGGCGAAGCACTGGCCGCCCTCCTTGGTGTCGCCCTGGGCCGCGCACTTCCCGTCGGTGCACGCGAGGCCCTGGCGGCAGGGCTCCGTGCCGGTGCAGGCCTCACCGAGCTTCTTGCCGACGAGCCCCGGGATGGTGCCCCCGTCGCCGAGGACGACGTCGAGCGGGTTGCTCGGCAACCCCTGCAAGGTCGGGGACTCGCCGCAGCCCGCGACCGCCAACCCCAACAGCACCAGCACCCGAGTGGCCCTCATGACGACCTCCGTGGTTCACCGTCGCCCCATGTTGCCCGGGCCCCGCCCGGAAGGCAACGGGGTAGGTGTGGCGAGGGTTCCCTCTGGCGCGCCCGGCGGATCTTGGCTAGCATGCGCCGCTCAACGCCAGAGCCCCACGGGGAGCCACATGAACACTACCGAGCCCAAGCCCAGCTTCCGCTGCGCCGTCGTCCAGCTCCGCTCCACCGAGGACGTGGACAAGAACCTCTCGACCTGCGAGGAGCTCGTGCGCGCCGCGGCAGCGGACGGCGCCGAGGTCGTCGCGCTGCCGGAGAACTTCAGCTTCCTCAGGATCGACCCGGAGTCGCGGCCACCGGCCCAGCCCCTCGATGGCCCCATCATCTCGCGCATGTCCGCACTTGCGGCCGAGCTTGGCGTCGACCTGCTGCTCGGCAGCTTCCCAGAGGTCACGGACACATCGGGGCGCACGCACAACACGTCGGTGTGGCTCGGGCCTGACGGGCAGGTCGCGGCCGCCTACCGGAAGATCCACCTGTTCGACATCGACATCCCGGGGGCCGAGACCCACAAGGAGTCCGACCAGGTGATCCCCGGGCGCGAGGTGGTGACCGTGCCGACGCGCCAGGCCACGTTCGGCCTCTCCGTGTGCTACGACCTGCGCTTCCCGGAGCTCTACCGCCGCCTGGTCGAGGCCGGCGCCACGTGCTTGACGGTGCCCGCCGCCTTCACGCTGACCACGGGCAAGGACCACTGGCACGTGCTGCTGCGGGCACGCGCCATCGAGAACCAGTGCTACGTCATCGCGCCCGGGCAGTCGGGCCACCACGGGGGCAAGCGAAACTCCTACGGCCACAGCGTGATCATCGACCCGTGGGGAACGGTGCTCTGCGACGTGCCCGACGGCGTGGGTTATGGCATGGCGCGCATCGATCACGGCCGCCTCGCGACCATCCGGCGCAACCTGCCCGCCTTGGAGCATCGCCGCCGCGACCTGTGCTGAGTGATCGCGCGAGTCCTGCGACCACGGCCCCCGCTGGCGCCCTCTGGACCTGGGTGCTAGACTGCCGCCCACCGCCCGGAGGCCCCCGATGCACTTCCTTCGCGCCCTGACCCTCGCGGTCGTCCTGCTCCCCGCCCTCGCGTCTGCGGCGGAGTACCCGAAGTGGGTCCGCCTGAGCTGGAGCGACCCGGACTCCACATCGACCATGGCGATCACCTGGAACACCGACAGCGGGCAGGGGCCTACCCTGGTGCAGTACGGGGAGACGCCCGCCCTCGGGCTGGAGGCGTCGGGCACGTCGTTCAAGGCGAACGGCGAGCTCGGCCACGTCCACGAGGTCGAGCTCTGGGACCTGAAGCCGGACACCACCTATTTCTACCGCGCGGGGGCGCCGTCGGCGTGGGGCGAGGTCTACTCGTTCTCGACAGGGCCGCTTCCTGGCTGCGGCCCGGTCCGCTTCGTCGCCCTGGGCGACGGCCGCTCCCAGGACGAGAGCGGCCCGGCTCCGCAGTGGTCGGACATCTTCGCCGACGCGCTGGGCGAGGCGCCGGACTTCGTGATCAACACCGGGGACATCGTCAAGGAGGGAACCGACACCAAGCAGTGGCGCAAGTGGCTCCAGGTCAGCGCGCCGCTGCTCCCGCAGGTGGTACACATGACGTCGCTCGGCAACCACGACGACGACAAGGACGACGGCGACACGGCCGCCTACAACCAGGTGTTCCAGCTCCCGCGCAACGACAAGACGGAGACCGAGGACTTCTACTGGTTCCGCTATGGCGACGCGATCTTCGCATCGCTCTCGACGGCGACCTACAACGAGGGCACCAAGCCCTTCGAGGTGCAGGCCGCGTGGCTCGATGAGGTGCTGACGCAGAACCCGGCGACGTGGCGCTTCGTGTTCTTCCACCACCCGGTCTACACCAGCCACGCCAACGCCTTCGGGCTGGAGTTCAACCACCCGCCCAACGAGCTGGGCCAGAACGCCGCGTTCGTCCCCGTGTTCGACAAGCACCACGTGGACGTCGTCTTCATGGGCCACAACCACTTCTACGAGCGCTTCGCGCCCATGAAGGGGGGCGGGGGCAACCCGACGGGCAACCCGGTCGGGGACCCTTCACTGGGCACGATGTACGTGATCACGGGCGGCGCGGGCGCGTTCACCTACGACAAGATCGACCTGGGGTTCGTGGTCATCGACCCGATGCAGGACGTCGTGTGCGCGGGGCCCAGCCAGGCGCCGGGCAGCCAGGTGTGCAGCGGCAAGCACCACTACGTCACCGTCAGCATCGACGGCGGCACCATGACCGCGGAGGTCATCGCGACGGCCGCGCAGAACTTCACCAACGACCCGAGCAACATCGAGGTCATCGACACCTTCTCCATCACGAAGGCGGCCCCGACGCCAGTCGGCTGCGAGGAGGAGCCGGGGCCAGTCGACGACCCCGATGCCGGCTCCACCGGTGACGCGGACGGCGGCTCGACGGACGCGGGGGGCGAAGACGCGGGCTCGCACCCTTACGATGCCGGGCCCGGCAAAGACTCAGTCACGCCCCCGGCCCCGGACGCGAGGACGGCGGGCGGCGACGGCGCCGATGCCCCGGAGCGGGGCGGCGGCGCCGGACTTGGCGACCTGGGCGATCCCGGCGCAGGCGGAGGCGGGGGCGGCACCGAGGGCCCGGACGACAAGACCCCGGGCGCCACTCCCGGAGACCCCACGGGTGGCGGGGGAGGAGGAATCTCCCCCGTCCCGACCCCCAACGTGGGCGGCTCCGACAGCGGCGCGTCCTCCGGGGGCTGCGGGGCGGCACCGGGAGCTGGGAGCGGGCTCTGGTTCGTGTTGATCGTGGCCCTGGTGGTGTGGAGGTCTCGCAAGGCCCGTAGGGCGCTTCTTGCCATGGTCCTGGGTGTGCTCCCCGTCGGCCTCGACGGGTGCTCGGCGCCTGAGCCCCCGCCGGAGCCGAGCACTCCCGCTGCCCGGAGGCGCCCACCGGAGGCAGAGGACCTGCCTGCACCGCCCGTGGCTCCTGCGCGCACCGCTCCCGTGGCCGCCGGGCGCTCGCTCCCGGGCCGGCAGGTCCAGATCCCCACGAATGGTGGCCCGACGTTGGTGGCGTCATGGCTCCCGGCAGCGGACGCGGGCGCGCCCCTCGTCGTGCTCCTCCACCAGATGAAGGGGAGCCGCGCGGAGTGGGCCGCCCACGTCGAGGCGCTCCGCGACGAGGTCCCCGCGTCCGTGTTGGCCGTGGACCTGCGAGGCCACGGGGAGAGCACCGGCGATGGGCTCCTCGCTGCCACCATGCCAGGCGCCGACTGGGAGGCCCTCCCGACGGACGTCCAGGCGGCGATGGCATGGGCCCGCAAGGAGCTTGGAGACCCGGCGCGCCCTGTCGCCGTGGTCGGCGCCGACGTCAGCGGAACGGCCGCGCTGCTGGGCACCCTCGATGACTCCCACGTCAAGGCGCTCGCCATCCTGAGCCCGGGGCTCTCCTACCATGGCCTGGAGGCGCTGCCCGCCATGGAGCGCCTCGGCTCCCGAAGCGTGCTGCTGCTCGCCGGAGCGGAGGACAAGTACGCTGCTCATTCCGCACGGGTCCTGGCCGCGGCAGCGCCCGGCACGGAGCTTCGCGTGGTAGACGGCGCGAGCGCCCACGGCGCGTGGCTCCTCGCGTCGCCAGACGAGCTCGTGGCGTGGCTGCGCCAGGCGCTGGGCGCTCCTTGACGCCCTGAGGGGCGGTCCGTACCATTCGCTGCGCCGCAGCCGGGGGGCTCGCACGTCAGGAGATCCCATGCAGCAGACCGCTCTCACTTACCATTGCACCAGGTGGATCGCCCGGGTGGCCCTCGCGTCACTCGGAGCCTTGGCCCTCGCGTCCTGCGACGGCGACAAAGGCGGCAGCGACGCTGCGGTCTGGCAGGCGGGCCCCCCCGACGACGGCTACGTGGGCCCGCCCCGGGGCCAGTGGAAGGGCGACTTCATCGACTTCACGGTGCTGACCGAGGGCGTGGCGGCCATCCAGGTGCACGACGTCTCCTGCAAGAGCGTGGCGAACCACTGCACGGACGAGCTGGATGACCAGTCCTTCTCCGACGGGCTGACCATCGAGGTGCGAACCAACGAGTCGACCAAGGTCACCGAGTGGCACCTCGTGGGGACTCTGGGCAAGGTCACGAAGATCGACGGCATCTTCATGCCCCTGGACGTGGAGCCGTACCAGTTCACGTCCGTGTCGGGCACGCTGACCTTCGAGAGCGCCGACTGCGCCTGCGACAAGACGACCTTCTTTTGGTCGACGAGCTTCGTCCCGCCGAAGGACCCGAACACGCCGGACGCAGGCGGCGGTGGACCTGGCGGAGCGGTCCCCGACGACGCCACTCCAGGGCAGATCAAGGCGCTTGAGCGCGTGAACTGGTACCGCGAGCAGATCGGGGTCCCCACGGTGGACATGCTGGCCAGCCTCAACGCCATGGCGACGGATCACTGCGCCTGCTACGCGAAGAACATCAGCGAGTACAAGAAGACCGGCATGAGCCCCCATGACGAGGACCCGAGCTGGGAGGAACCCTGCTACGGCGACCTGGGCAAGCGGGCCGCAGCCCATGGAGTGAGCCTCGGCGGCGGCGTGTCCGAGGTCATGGCCTTCATGAACAGCCCAGCAAAGGCCGTGGACGGTTGGATCGCGACCCTCTACCACCGCCTCCCCTTGACGGACCCCGGCACCAAGGCCATCGGGTATGGGGGGGCCGCCGCGTGCGACACCATCAACTCGAGCGGCGGCGGCTCCAGCAGCGACTGGGAGGTGGTCTACCCCTACGATGGCCAGGAGGGCGTGGACCTCTCCTGGAATGGCGCCGAGTCGCCCCAGCCGCCGCCCCCCAAGAACGGCTACCCATCCGGCCCGATCATCACCATCCAGTTCGGCTCGGGCGTCACGTTCACCATGCAGAGCAGCGAGCTCCTCGACGAGGCCGGCGACGCCGTCCCCCATACGCTGCTCACGCCAAAGAACGACCCCAACCTGGCAGGGTCGCCCGCCGCGTCCCTCTACGCCGACAGCCCCCTGAAGCCGGAGACCCTCTACACGGTGAAGCTCACGGGCACGCGAGTCAACAAACCCTGGAACAAGACGTGGTCCTTCCGAACAGCGAAGTCGGGGACGGGCGCGTTCTGGCCGTGACCGCGAGCGGGGCTGTGGTGCCGGGAGCGGGAGTCGAACCCGCACGCCGTTGGGCGGGAGATTTTAAGTCTCCTGCGTCTACCGTTTCGCCATCCCGGCAACGCTGACAAAGGTACGGAGCCGGAGGGGGGCGGAGCACAGGCCGGCGCGCCGGGCAGCCCGCAGCGCTTCACGCCCCTGAGAAGTTCGCCCGGACCTTCAGCCCGTGGGAGCACTTGAAGCAGGGAGAGTTGCGGATGTTCAGGGCGTTTGCGTTCACGTAGTCGTCGAGGCAGTCGGAGATCGACACCGTCTTCGTCAGGAACTTGCAGTAGAAGGTGGTATTGAGCTTTGCCCGCGCCGCAATTACCGCCGCTGCCGCAGTCGCCGATACAGCCATCAGGTCTCACCTCCGCATGCTCACCGGGGCATGCTCGCCGCGCTGCTCCGCACGCCAAAGCACGTCCGCTTGCATGGAGCGGGCTGACATTAGAAAACGAGGGGGCATGTGTCAACCCAAATCATCCCCCGAGTAGAGCAAGGCAGGTCGGGGGGCCGGGCTCGCGCGCGCGGGCAGAAATTGGGCGCGCATGCGTGGCATCGTGTATGCTCCGAGCCACCTGGGACCTGAACCATCACCGCCGTGGAGGAAGGATGCCAGCCAGGTACCTGTGGCCGACACTCCTCGGAGCGATCCTGACGCTCAGCCCCGGCAGCTCAGCGCGCGCGGACACGCAGGCTGGCAGCCGCTCGGCCTCCCGCGCGGGGGATGCCTCGCGGCGCCCCTCACAAGCGGATCGCCGCCTCGGACGCTATGGAGCCGAGCCGCTGCCGGACTCAGCGGGAGGAACCACCATCCGCAGCTACTCCGTGGGTACGGCGTCGGACGGCTACGTCGTCGGCGGCGTCGAGATGGCCCTCGCAGGCGACTCGTGGAAGTTCATTCCTTCCGTGGCGGCGCGCCAGACCAACTTCGGCACCCCCCAGATCATCAACGCCATCACTCGGGCTGCGGAGAGCGTCCGCGAGCGCTGGCCGGACGCCCTGATGCTCGTCGGGAACCTGGGCAGGCAGGAGGGCGGTGACATCGTCCAGAGCGTCAGCCACAACTCCGGCCGCGACGCCGACGTCGCCTTCTACGTGACCGATGGCGACGCCGAGTCCTGCACCCTCGAGCACTTTGCGCTGATGGACAAGGCAGGCAGGCAGATCAACTGCTCGGGGACCCAGCGCTTCGATCCGGAGCGCAACTGGCACTTCGTCCGCCACCTCCTGACGGACCCCGGAGCCCAGATCCAATGGATCTTCATCTCGACGCCGCTCCGGGAGATCCTGCTGGACCAGGCACGCAAGGAGGGGGCCGACGACGAGCTGTATCGCATGGCCGCCGCCGTGCTCCATCAGCCGCGGGATTCCTCGCCGCACGCAGACCACTTCCACATCCGGGTCTACTGCTCTCGGGACGACCTCCTCGAGGGCTGCGTAAACACGGGACCCATCTGGGACTGGGTGGAGACGTGGGACGCTGATGTTCGGGCGCGCGTCGCTCAGCTCATGGAGACGCTCGGATCCCCAAGAGCTCAGGACCGCCTCGACGCCATCGAGACCCTGAACCGCATGCAGGCCCGAGGAGCGGCCCCCAAGCTCAGGGAGCTCGTCGATGACGAGGACCCGAAGGTCCGGCGTGCGGCCCTCACCTCCCTCACTCGCATCGCACCGGCCGACCTCCGCCCAGTGCTCGAACGCCTCGCCACGAAGGGCGACGACCCTGAGCTGCAGATCCAGAGCATTCGGCGCCTCGCCTGGTCGGGCTCCACCACGACCGTTCCTCTCTTGATCAGGCTGGTGAAGTCTCCGCAGAGAGAGACCCGCGATGCGGTGCGATCTTCGCTCTCCTATCTGACGAACACCCACCTCGAACCGGGGCCAGGCAAAGGAGACGCCGTGGAGCGCCTCGCGGCGAAGTGGGAGTCCTGGTATGCGGAGAACCGAACGGACACGTGGGCACAGTGGATGCGCCAGGGCTTCGAGCAGGCCGGCCTCTCGTTCGGGGGCAAGATGATGCGCAACGGCTCCATCCCAACCCTCATCCGGGCCACCTCCCGCCCAGGACACATCGGCTACAACGCCCAGCGGGTGCTCTCCGCCCTCACGGGCTACCAGGCCGACCCCGCTCGGCGATCCGGCGACGCAGCCCAGGCCCACTGGACCAAGTGGTGGAAGCAGAACCACAAGCGGTTCGGCTTCAAGCGCCCCTCCCTCTAGGACTCCGCCAGGTCACCCCCGCGGCCCTCGTACACGGCCTCACCGGAGCATTCGCCCCGAACGGACCAGTGAGACGCAGGCCCCGAGGCGAGCCCCCGAGGCTCACGGGGGCATCGCCGTCAACGATCAGCTGCAGCGGTGAAAGCTATGACGATGCGCTACCGGGCGCCGAGTCAGCAGGAGCCGACAGGGGCCACCAGCCGAGGCGGTGCCCCGTGTCATGCTCGGCGACCCCGAGGCGAGGCGCAAAGGCCATCGCGGGAACGTCCGCTGTGTCGTGGTGAAAGCACGAAGCCCCACCGCAGCACAACTCCACGGGCGGGCAGAAAGCACGAAGCCCCCGCGGCGCAAGGTTGCGGGTTACGGGCGGGCAGAAAGCACGAAGCCCCCGCAGCACAGGGCTGCGGGGGCTTCGTAAGGGGGC
>BTVJ01000056.1:0-49603 GCA_045863395.1 Myxococcales bacterium | reverse complement strand
GGCGACGTGGCCGGTGGTTGGAAAAGCGGACGAACTTGTATTGAAGCTCAATGTACCGTACTGGCGCGATTCGTGAATTGGACGAACGTCCCAATTTTTGGTCCGTGATATCGAATCAAAGTCCAGGCGGTCATAGCATAAATGTGCTACAACGAAACGACCGCGCTGCCCTGCCTTTGGGCAGAACCGTACAATTGGAGAAGCGAGGCACTCAGGGCCTTGGTCATCGTTTCGGCCACCTGTGGTCCTGCGCCGCGCCAGCGCCCACAAGTTGCGTAACGGCTTCAGGCTTCAGGCTTCAGGGCTCAGCCGTGATCGCGTTGACTGCGTACGTTCCTCCCTGAAGCCCGGAGCCCGAGGCCCGGAGCCCGGAGCGGAAACATGGCCGGTGGCCGAACCGATGACCAAGGCCGCACTCAGACACGGAGGGCGATCACGGCACGCTGCAACTGATCTTCACGTTGTCGATGATCACGCCGAGCCCGTTGTTCGCCGTCGCGTTGGCGCTCCAGGCGAGCGAGGCCGTCACCGTGGTCCCCTTCGAGGCGGTGATGTCGTAGGACATGGTCAGCGCGTTGGGCTGCGAGCTCGATCCAATCGGGTTCGACCCAGACATGAGGGGTACACACGGCTTGCCCGCGACCGGCTGCGCTGCGCCTCCC
Source organism: Myxococcales bacterium (assembly GCA_045863395.1). Lineage (GTDB taxonomy): Bacteria > Myxococcota_A > UBA9042 > JABWCM01 > BTVJ01 > BTVJ01. The sequence continues at coordinate 48,941 of BTVJ01000056.1, read as the reverse complement.
CCCACCTTGAGCATCACCGTCACGATGTCGTTCACGCAGTCGCCGTCGTTGGCCGGGTCCAGGCTCGCGAACCAGTCGAAGCTCAGGGTACAGGAGGTGGCGTTCGAGGGAAGGGCGACCGAAGGGAACGTCAGCGTGGCGGTCGTGGCGCCGCAGTCGTAGCCCAGCAGCGTGTTGTTCTGGAGCTGGCCCAGGTACATCGCCGTGACCATGGTGGAGAAGCCGCCGATCTCGTGCCAGCCGAAGCTCTTGCAGGTCGGTCCCGCGGTCACCGACTGGGTGCAGCCGCTGCACTGGCCGTCGGTGAAGTCCTCGTTGAGCAGCAGCTTCTTGCTGGCGTCGCAGCGGACCTCGATGGTCCAGCCTTTTGGCACCGTGTAGCCTTCGTGGCTGTTGACCCCGTCGAAGACGTCGGCGACGAACGTGAACGACTGGCCCGCGGTTACCGGGAAGGACTTGTAGGAGCATGTCTTGCCGCCGCAGACCGGGTCGCTGGTCTTGTTCTCCCACATGTAGTCGAAGCATGCCCCCGCGCCGCACGCGCCACCGCTGAGGATGAACCAGTCGAGGACCCCGAACAGCCCGCCCCCGGAGAGCTTGATTCCCTCCTCGTACTCGATGAGCGTGCAGACGCCGTCCACCGGGGACACGAAGGCGTAGGCGTACTCATAGCCGGTGTTTGCGCCGCTGTAGAGGAAGCTCGGGTCGGCGCACGGCCAGGTGTCGATGGCGCCCGTCGTGCTGCACTTGGCGCCCTGGCACTTGTAGGTGAACTGGTCGGCCGCTCCGCAGTCGCTGAAGGATCCGCTGACGGTCCCCGTGTCCGCCGTGATCGATGCCACGGCGAAGCACTGGCCGGAGCCCACCGGCGCCGGGTCGTTGGACACGTGCTGGCAGACGCCCGCGGCGCAGCGGTCGTAGGTGCAGGGGTTGCCGTCGTCCTGGCACGGCAAGCCCTCGTTGATCGCGGTGTGGGCGCAGGTCCCGGCCTTGCAGGCGTCCGCCGTGCAGACGTTGCCGTCGTCCGCGCAGGCGACGCCGTCCGCGAGGCCCTTGTGCGTGCAGGCGCCCGCGGCGCACACGTCGAGGGTGCAGGAGTTCCCGTCGTCGGCGCAGAGGGTGCCGTCGAAGGCAGGCTTGGTCGTGCAGGCGCCCCCGGTGCACGAGTCTGCGGTGCAGGGGTTGCCGTCATTGCACACCTTGGGGAGACCGCCACACGTCCCCGCCGAGCAGGAGTCGTTGGTCGTGCAGGCGTCTCCGTCATCGCAGGGCGCGCCGCTCGGGCCTGCCCCAATCTGGCACTTGCCCGTGGCCGGCGCGCACGTGCTCTGTTTGCAGGGGTCGCCGGGCGCCGTGCAGGTCACCACGGTCGCCGGGTCCACCTTGCACGCGTTGGCCACACACACGAGAGTCCCGTTGCACAGGTTGCCGTCCTCCTTCGCTGCGCAGTCCACGGTCACCTGGCACTCGCAGATGGGCCCGCCGCCCTTGCACGTGCCTTTGTCGCAGGCGTCGCCCCCGGTGCAGGGGTCTCCGTCCGAGCAGGCCGTCCCGTTGGCCGCGGCCTTGGACGTGCAGCCGAGCACGGCGTCGCAGATGTCCACGGTGCACGGGTTGCCGTCGTCGCAGGAGGGCGGGTTGCCGGCGCACACCCCACCCTGGCATGTGTCTCCTGTGCTGCAGCTCGAGCCGTCGTCGCAGGGTGTGCCGTTCGCGACCGTCTTGTTTGCGCAGCCCGCCGGGTTGGAGCAGGTGTCCGCCGTACACGGGTTGTGGTCGTCGCAGGACGCAGGCACCCCGCCGCAGACCCCCGCCGCGCACACATCCAGGACGGTGCACACGTTCCCGTCGTTGCAGGGTGTGCCATTCGCTGCCGGCGTGGATGTGCAGCCGCTGGCGGGGGTGCAGCCATCGACCGTGCATGGGTTGCCGTCGTCGCACGCAATCGGGACGCCGCTGCACGCCCCGCCGCTGCACTTGTCGTTGCCGGTGCAGGGGTTGCCGTCATTGCAGATCTGCGTGTTGGGCGTGTTGACACACCCCTTCGCCGGGTCGCAGCCGTCGGTCGTACACGGGTTGGCGTCGTCGCAGGACGCGACCGTCCCGACACACGAGCCCGCGACGCACGCGTCCCCCAGCGTGCAAGAGTCCAGGTCGCTGCACTTCGTGCCGTCGGCGAGGGGGGCCTTCACACAGGCGCCACTGGCCGCGAGGCAGGTCGTCTTCGCGCACGCCGTATCGCCGGTGGTGTTGCACGTCACGACCGTCAGCGGATCGACCTCGCACTGCCCACCCTCGCACCGGAGCGTGCCGTTGCACAGGTTGCCGTCCTCCTTGTCGGCGCAGTCTCCGTGGGAGACGCACTCGCACGTGTTGGGACCGCTGACGCAGGCTCCACCCGCGCAGGTGTCGCCCACCGTGCAGGGGTTGCCGTCGTCGCACGGTGCAACCGCCGGCGTGGTGTTGCACCCGGCCACCGGATTGCACCCGTCCGTCGTACAGGGGTTGCCGTCGTCACAGGGGACCGCGTCGCCGGCACACACGCCCGCCCCGCACTGGTCGTTGGCCGTGCAGGCGTCCCCGTCGTCGCAGGGCAGCGCGTGGGGCACGTGAACGCACCCGTCCACGGGGCTGCACCCGTCGAAGGTGCACTCGTTGCCATCGTCGCACGAGCCCGCTGCGCCGACACACAGACCGTTCACGCAGGAGTCGTCCACCGTGCAGGGGTTCTGGTCGTCGCAGGGCGGCTGGCCCGGGACCGGCGCTGGCGCGCACTGCCCGGTGGCGGCGGTGCACACGGCCTTGACGCAGGCCGTGTCCGCGGTGGGATTGCACGCGATGACGGACAGCGGGTCCACCTGGCAGACGAAGCTCGCACAGCGGAGTGTGCCATTGCACAGGTCGCCGTCCTCGAAGGGAGCGCAGTCGGCGTCCGACGTGCACTGGCAGAGGCTGCCCTGGCCCACGCACGCGCCGCTCTCGCACAGGTCGGGGGTGGTGCATGGGTTCCCATCCTCGCACGGGGTCCCGTCTGGAGCCGGGCTGGCCACACAGCTCCCGGTCGCCGGGTCGCACACGTCGGTCGTACAGGGGTGCCCGTCGTCACAGGTCAGCAGGTCGCCGCCACAGCCACCCTCTCCGTCGCAGTGATCCTTGAGCGTGCATGGGTTGCCGTCGTCGCAAGGGGCATAGCCGTAGGTGTAGGCGCAGGCGTGGCCGACGCAGGAGTCTTCGGTGCAAGGGTCGCCGTCGGTGCACTCCGCGTCCCAGGTGCAGCAGCCGGCCACCGAGACGGGCCCTGTGCACGTACCGCTGGCACAGGCGTCTCCCTCGGTGCAGGGGTTCCCGTCGTCGCAGGGGCCGCCATCGGCTGGCACGTGCACGCAGCCGACCTTGGAGTCACAGGAGTCCGCCGTGCAGGGGTCGCCATCCTCGCAGTTGAGGGGGCCGCCACCGCACTTGCCGCCGATGCAGAAGTCGGGGCCGGTGCACGCGAGACCGTCCTTGCACGACGACCCGTCCGGCAGGGCGTCGACGCGGCAGGTCCCGTCCGCCCCGCACACTACGACCTCGCAGGGGAGCAGCTCCGGGAAGAGGCCCGCGCAGTCCTCGGCGATGGAGCAGGCGTGACCGCCGGCGCCGGGTGCGTCCAGCGGAGCGGCGCCATCACCGGAGCCTGCGTCGGCCGCGCCCGTGTCGGCCGGCTCGTCCGCCCCTGCGTCACCGGTGGTCCCCCCGGGCGGGGAGTCCGAGCAACCAGCGATGAACATGGCGAGTGCGCAGAGCGGAGCGAGCCTGCGGAGTGACATGGGGCCTCCAGTCCATTGGGCGAGAGTTCGGCGGAATCACTACGAGCGGAGGGCCGCCGCGATACATCGGTGCCACTCCGCCGCGAGGCACCCCCCACTGCGCGAGCGCAACGGTGCGGCGGCTCGGGGCAGGCTGAATAGAGATACACCGTCTTGCGCGTCCGCACCGGGCGCCGTCGAGTCACACTCTCTGGCCGCGCAGGTGGGCCATGGCGTCGTCGAGGCCGTCCAGGGTCAGCTCGAACATCGGGAACAGATCGCGGATGAGCGCCACGGACATCTGGCCCCAGAAGGGCTCGGAGACTGGGTTCAGCCAGACGCTGCGGGGCAATCTCTGCTTGATACGGTGGAGCCACACGAGGCCTGGCTCCGCGTTGCGGTGCCAGTAGTCGATGGCGCCGCCCGCGTGGGTCAGCTCCGCCGGGTGCATGCTGGCGTCCCCGACGAGCATGCAGGTCCAGGTGGGGTCCAGATCCGCGAGCACCTTGGTGGTCGGAGTCCCCTGGCGCTGCTCCATGTCCGTGTAGAGCTTCTCGTAGACGCAGTTGTGGAAGTAGAAGTGGCGGAACGCCTTGAAGTGCGTGGCCTTGTGGGCGGCCGTGAACAGGCGCTCCGACAGGCGCGTGAACGGGGTCATGGAGCCCCCGACGTCCAGGAGCAGCACGAGCTTGACCGTGTTCTTGCGCTCGGGGTGCATCAGGAGCTCAAGCTCCCCGGCGTTGCGGGCCGTCGCGTCGATGGTGCCGTCGAGGTCCAGCTCGTCGGGGCGCCCCTCCCGGGCGAGCTGGCGCAGGCGCCGGAGCGCGAGCGCGATCTGGCGCACGTCGAGCACCACGTCGTGGCGCAAGTTGCGAAACCTCCGCGCCGTCGCTACCTGCATCGCGCTGCGCCCACCGCCGCCGCCGCCGACCCGCACCCCGCCCGGGTGGGTTCCTCCGTGGCCGAAGGGGCTCGTGCCGCCGGTCCCGATCCAGTGGCTGCCCCCGTCGTGGCGCTCGGTCTGCTCGGCGAGGCGCTCCTCGAAGCGGCGGCGCAGCTCGTCCAGGTCGAGCTCCTCCAAGGCAGCGATCTCCGCGTCGCTCAGCTCTCGCGCCAGGATGGGCTCCGCGAGCCAGTCGAGCACCTTGTCCAGGGCCCCCTCGGGCGCCTCGACTCCCCGAAAGTACTCGGCGAAGCACTGGTCGTAGAGGTCGAAGTGGGCCTCGGTCTTCACGCAGAGCGCCCGGCAAAGGGCGTAGAAGCCGAGCAGCGACTCGTGCCCGAGGCCCGCCTTGAGCGCCTCCATGAGCGTCATCCACTCCGTGACGCTGACCGGGAGGCCGCGGCGGCGCAGGTGGAAGAAGAAGTCGACGAACACGGTGCGCTACCAGCGCCGCGTGGCGCGGGTGGCGACGCGGGAGACCGCGGCCAGGTCCTCCTCCTTCTTGATCAGGACGCCGGCGAAGGGCAGCTCCTCCTCGACGCGGGCCGGGTCGACGCCGCCGCGGATCAGGGCGCCTATCCAGTCGATGAGCTCGCTCGTGGACGGGCGCTTGCGGATCTCGGCCTGGCCCCGCAGCCAGTAGAACTTCACGAGCACCTTGGCGAGCAGCGCCTCGTCGAGGCGCGGGTGGTGCACGCCCACGATGTCGCGCATCAGCGCCTCGTCCGGGAACGCGATATAGTGGAACACGCAGCGGCGCAGGAAGGCGTCGGGCAGCTCCTTCTCGGCGTTGGACGTGATGATCACGACCGGGCGCTTCGTGGCGGTCACCGTGTCGCCCGTCTCGGCGATGGTGAAGGACATCTGGTCCAGCTCGTGCAGAAGGTCGTTCGGGAACTCCAGGTCCGCCTTGTCGATCTCGTCGATGAGCAGCACGACCCGGGCCGGGGCAGCGAAGGAGCGCCCCAGCGGGCCGAGCTTGATGTACTGGCGGATGTCGCCCACGTCCTTGTCGCCGAAGCGGCTGTCGTTCAGGCGCTGCACCGTGTCGTAGACGTAGAGGCCGTCCTGCGCCTTGGACGTGCTCTTGACGTGCCAGGTGAGCAGGTCCATGCCGAGCCCCTCGGCGATGGCGCGCGCCAGCAGCGTCTTGCCGGTGCCCGGCTCGCCCTTGACCAGGAGCGGGCGCCCGAGGGCGACGGCCACGTTGACCGCGTCGCGCAGCTCCGCCGACACGATGTAGCTCGCGGTGCCCTGAAACTTGTTGAAGCCCATCCGACCCTCCATGCGTGGGGGCCACAGAGGTACCAGCCAGCGCGGGCGCGCGCAAGCCTCGACAGGAGGCGGGGACTTGGGGCACCATGCCTGACCGAGCGCGCCCCCAAAGACCATGGAGCTGCCAATGAGCCACAGAATCCCCGTGTTCTTCCTGCCCATCCCCACCGACGAGATCGACGACGACGACCTCGTGGGCGCCAAGGCGCTCATCGGCGAGGCGTATGCCGACGCGGAGGCGTCGGGGCTCACCGAGTCCACGTCGACCAACTGGTGGCACCAGGCGGTGATCGCGGCGCTCTGCGAGCAGTGGTCCGTTTCGGGCCTCGAGTTCCTGGAGGCGGAGATGTGCGTGCTCGGGCGCGCGCAGGCGTCGCGGGCCTCCAAGGCGCTCACCACCGTGCTCGAGCGCCTGGAGGGCGGTGTGCCGGACCTGCGGGCTGGACTCGGGCCCGAGGCCGAGGACCTGCTTGACGCCGGGCCCCTGGCCCCGCGCATCCGCTCCGCCAGCCCCGCCAGCGAGATCGACGACGACGACGGAGTGGTCCAGAGCTTCCTCCAGTTCGTCGTCTCGCTGCGGGCCGCTGCGGCTGAGGCCGCGGCGGCGGGCGAGGCCCTGCTGTGGTACAGGCCGCAGCCCTGAAACCCAACACCCTGTGAGGTTCCCATGAAGCGCCTGTTGCTGGCCGTCTTGCTCCTGAGTGGCTGCCCCGACGAGGGGGAGCCCTCGCCGGGGGCCGAGGACGCGACCTCCGACGCCGGCGGGGGCGACGCCAGCCCCGACGTCGCGGCTGCCGATGCACAGGACTCCGGCGCGGGCACCGACGCGTCGGACGTCACGATCCCGGATGCCGTCAAGGACGGCTCCGAGCCAGGCCCGGACGTGAAGGACACGGGTTCGTGGGACGTCGCGAGCGACGTCGCGAGCGACGTCGCGCCCCCCGATGACGCCCAGGGTGACAGCGGACCGCTCCCACCTCTGGAGACGGTCACGCCCTTTGGCGCCGCGCCGTCCGACCCGCTCGCGGGCAGCGGCGTCCAGAGCTGCGCCGTCTTCGAGGCGGAGCGCTGCCACGAGGGAGTCTCCCAGGTCTGCGACGTCTACGACCTGGCCGCCGCCGCCTTCGTCGCCGAGCCGGACTCCCTCCTGCGGCGCGTGCTGCTGTTCGAGCGCTGGTACGACCTCTACCACCAGCCCATGGGCATCACCGCCGACCGGGCCTTCGTGGGGGCCACACCCGCGGGCACGCCCGAAGCGGAGTGGGGCTCCCTCGACCACTTCGCGTGGCACGGCGGCGTGGGCGACGGCCCCATCTGGACCGGCAAGGCGCTGACGGCGTACATCCTGCGATATCTGCAGACGGGCACCGAGGCGGACTACGCCCGCATCGAGAAGAAGATTCGCCAGATGCTTGTGCTGTTCGAGGTGACGGGGATCCCGGGCTACCTGGCGCGCTATCCGTATCTCCACGGCGCGACGCCGCCGCCGAAGCGAGACGATCTCATCCTTCGGACGGGCACCCTCGACGGGGGCGACCACGCGTTCGATCCCACCGGCATCGAGGATCTGCCTCCAGAGTTCACCACGGGCGTGCCGATCGAAGGCGGAGTGTGGGAGGCGACGCCCATGTGGCACGGCAACCCGTCCATCGACCAATACTCGGGCTTCACCACGTCGTTCACGCTCGCCTGGGATCTCGTCAAGGACGAGGCCCTCAAGCAGCGCATGGCGTACCAGCTCACGTGCTATCTCAAGCGGCTGAGCCGCATCGAGGTCCGCAATCTCCAGCAGAACAAGGAGGCGCTGGACGCGGTGGCCGCCTTCTTCGCCGGCGGCGCGGTCCAGCTCGACCCGGGGGACTACGACCCGCTGACCATGGACACCATCGTCATGTACGTGATGCTCCAGCCCAACAGCTACAACGAGGGAACCTTCGAGGTGGGTTGCCCCGACCACGTGATGCTGGAGCCGAAGCGCATCATCGACGCGGCTGCGCCGAGCTTCCTGCTGGATCTCGCCGCGCTCGCCAAGGACATGCAGACGCACAAGTACGACACGCCGAACCAGATCGACCACTTCTACATCCCCAACGTGCGCGGCGGGGACGCCATGCAGATGATGAACCTGGCGACCATCGCCTACCGCATGACCGGCGAGGAGCAGTACCGGGAGTTTCTCTGGGAGGAGCTGGTCGGCAACATCAAGACCCTGGAGGTCGCCCACATCATGGGCGCCTTTACTGCCCCGAAGTGGTGCAACTCCTTCTTCGGCGCCCATATCACCTACACGCCGCTCTGGACCTTCATCAGCCAGCTCGCCGACGGTGAGCTCAAGACCCACATGCAGCAGGTGTTCATCGAAGAGATGTGGGCCAAGGAGCTGGTCGGGCGCAGGAACGTCGAGGCTCAGCTCATGATCGCCGGGACGGTGCCGGACGCCATGGCCCCGAACAAGGCGGCGCTGCTGGCGGAGGCCCTGGAGAGCCTGCACGCGCTCGGCGGCAGCGGCGGCGTGCTGGACGACCCGCGCCGGTCGTACTCCATCGACCCCCAGTACGCCATCGACCACCTGCCCGAGGGCACCGTCGTCGACTGCCCGACGGAGGCGGAGCGCCAGCTCTGCGAGCAGGGGATCACCCTGTTTGGCATCACGGTCGAGCAGAAGAAGATCACCGTCGAGTGCACCGGCGCCCCGACGGACTGCCCGGTGGAGGGTGGCCTCTGCGTCCGCGCGCTGGCGAGCTACGGCGTCCCCATGGATCTGCGGGTCCACGAGGACTTCATGTGGCAGCGCAACCCGTACAAGCTCGGCTCCGCCCACTGGATGGAAGGCGCCGAGCAGTCTCCGGGCCTCGATCTCATCGAGCCGTACTGGGTGGCACGCGCCTACGGGTTCATCACGGAGGGGAAGGGGCAGGTCCTCGCGTGGCGGGACGGGGGGAGCTGCGAGCCGTGACCGGGGGTGAGGTCATCACCCTGCGTAGGGGCGGTCCCTCTACCCCCGCACCAACAGCGCCACGGTCACGATGGCCGCCGCCCCGATGCGCCACCACGCGAACAGGCGCAGGCCGTGGCGATTGAGCCAGGCGACCATCCAGCGCACGGCGAGCGTCGCGGATAGCCACGCGACGGCGAGCCCCACGAGGATTGGACCCCAGCCGTAGGCGTCCACCATGGTGTCGCCGTGCTGCGCTGCCTTGTAGGCGGTCGCGGCCCCCAGCGTGACGAGCCCCAGCAGGAAGGACAGCTCCACCGCGGCGACCAGGGACAGCCCGGCCAGGAGGCCGCCGAGGATGGTGACCAGGCTGCGGCTCGTGCCTGGCCACAGCGCGAGGCACTGCATCAGGCCGACGATGAGCGCCGCGCGGGCGTCGAGCTGCTCCAATGCGCGCCCTGGTCGCCGCTCCAGCCGCGGCGACACGGCCAGGATGGCGAGGCCCCCGACCAGCCAGGCGACGACCACGGGCCAGGGCCCGAAGAGGACACGCTCGATGGGCTCGTCGAAGAGCAGGCCTGCCACCGCCGCCGGCAGGAAGGCCAGCATCACGAGGAGGAGCAGACGTCGCCCGCCGGTGTTGCGCCCGACGAGCCCCGCCGCCATCTGCCCCACGCGCATGCGGTAGAGCCCCAGCACCGCCAGGATTGCCCCGGCCTGGATGGCGATGGCGTAGGCGTTGCCCGCGTCGTCGCCGCCGACACCCAGGAAGGTCCCGGCCACCAGCAGGTGCCCCGTGGAGCTGACGGGCAGGTACTCGGTGACGCCCTCGATGAGGCCGAGCAGCGCGGCTTCCCAGAGATTCATGGGTGTGGGATCCTTCGCGGAGGGTGGGTCACTCGGGCGGCGTGTCCTCGACTCCTGGCTTCTGCGGGACGATCTTGACCGGGATACGCTCCACGACGTCTCCGTCCACGCGGACCACCAGGAAGGAGTCCCCGGGCGCGATGCCGTAGAAGAGCAGGGCCGAGTCGCCGATGATGGTGTCGGCGCCGAAGATGTCCGGGTCCGCCGAGGTGAGCCGGACGCTGGTCTCGCCGGTGTCGATGGCCTCTCCGTTGTCCCAGTAGGCCTGCGCCGAGACGCGGGCCGCTGCCGCCTCGGACATCACGATCTTCTCGCTCGTGAACGTCAGCGTGCCGGGAGAGATGGCGATCTGCTCGAACTCCATGTGTGAGTAGTCGGGGCCGCAGGCAGCCAGCAGGAGCGCCAGACTCAGCAGGAGCGCGCGCAGCTCAATCGTTCGCATCGTCGCCTCCGGTGTCCTCGGCGGTGTCTGAGCCCGAGACGTCCTCCCCCGCGGTGTCCGGTCCCTCGACGTCCATGCCACCGGCGTCGTCCTCCCACGCGTCTCCGGTGCCAGCGTCGTCCTCCCAGGCGTCTCCCGTGCCCGCGTCCTCGTCCCAGGCGTCGCCCCCGCCGGCGTCGCTCCCGCCCGCATCCCAAGAGGACACGTCGCCCGAGCCCCCCACGTCGTCCGACCCGCCCGCATCGGACCCGTAGCCGCCGCCGGGCTTGGCGAGCACCTCGAACTTCAGCGTGCGGGTCGTGCCGCCCGACGCGACGGTGACCTCGGCGGCTCCCTTGCCGTTGGCGTACAAGAGCATCTTCGGCGTGCCGTTGACCGTCGCCAGAGACACCACCGCGTCGTTGCTCGTGCCCCAGGTCCACGCGAGGCTGCCGGGGAGCGAGTCGCCGTAGACGTCGTAGGGCGTCGCGACCAGCGACACCTCCGCGCCCGCGAACACGGTCTTCGGAGGCACGCCCCCCGCCTCGGTCAGCACGTCCAGGTCGAAGGCCTGCACGACGTCCACGTGGATGTAGTCCACGACGCGGCCGTCCTTGGTGCTCCGGGCGATGATCGCCACGTTGCCCTGCTTCTTGGTCTGGAAGGCGGCCCCGGCCGGCGCGATCCACTCCACGGACACGGGCTCTACGGTGATTGGGATGTTGTTGAGGTCCCCGTTCGTCGCCTCGTAGGCCATGGAGAAGCGGGCCCCGAGCGCGATCTGGCGCGGGAAGTCGCTCGCGTAGGCCCCATACCGGCACATCACGTCCCAGGTGTTGGTGCACTCGTACTGGAAGTATCCGTTCCCGAGGTCCCCGAACTTGCCGAGCGGCGTGACGACGACGTCATCGCAGCTCGTGGCGGCGATGATGATCAGCGGTAGGATTCGTTCGATTCGCAACCCGCACCTCCCGATGGTGGCAGTCCGTGACGGAGCGGCACGGGGCAGCATAGACGGTCGGTGCCGCACCGGCAACGGGCGTTCCTTCCGCAGCCCCTCACGGCCACCTGACCTCCACGATGCGCAGGTGGCGCGGCGGGGCACACGGGGCCTGCCACACCACCGACTGGCCGACGCGCTTGCCGAGCAGCCGCCAGCCGTGGGGGCTCAACACAGACACGAGGCCCGCGTCGCGGTCCTCGTCGCGGGGGTAGACCAGCGCCACCTCGTCGCGCGTGCCGGACTCCTGATCCTCGAGCGCCACGCGCGAGTTCATGGTCACGACGTCCGTCGGGAGGTCATCCGCCGACATCACCGTCGCGCGCTCCAGCTCGGCGAGCAGCGGGCCGGACGTGTCCAGCTCCTGTGCCTGTCGCGCAAGCAGGAGCGCGCCGAGGTGGTCCCGGTCGGCCTCCGTGACCACGATGCGTGAGGGCGGCAGCCGGACGCTGGTGTCGTGTCGGGAGCGAGCGATCAGGTGTCCCTGCGGATCACGAACCTCCGCGCTCCAGCGCCAGCGGGTGCGGTACGCCGCGTCCGTCTCCAGGTGGAGGCGGGCGTCCAGCCGGGAACCCGCGGCGAGGGAGACCGGCTCGATGGGGAAGAAGGTCTGCGCCCAGTGGGTGTTGGAGCCAGGCGCCGTGTCGAGCAGGACGCCGTCCGAGAGCTCGGCGTCGAACCAGCCCACCAGGCCGTGGACGGTGCAGCGCCTGTCCACGACGAACGAGACGGCGCACTCCACCGTGTCGGGAGACTCCAGGATGGGAAAGTCCGCCACCCGCGCGGCCGGTGCCACGAGGAGCGCCGGGTCCACGTGGCGCACGTAGGTGGTCTGGAGCGCGTAGCTGCGGGCACCGCTCAGATCGAGGCCGTGGATGGGCGACGTCCAGAAGGTCACGTCGTCGAGCATGGGGTAGAAGGCGGGCGCCACCCAGAGGCGGATGCGCCGTGGGACCACGCGGGCGCCCGGCCTCAGATAGCGGGCCGCGTCCCGCAGCACCGGCGCCAGGTCGTCCGTGACGAAGAAGTTGCCCATGCACTCGCTGACCAGCACGTCAGCGGGCTCGGGCAGTGAGACCCGCCGCGCGTCCGCCTGGATGAACTCCACACGGTCCCCGCCCTCGTTGTCCTCTGCGAGCCGCTGGGCGAGCTGGATGATCGGCGCCGGGTCGATGGCGTAGACCTTGCGGGCCCCGGCCCGGGCGGCCCACAGCGCGAGGACGCCGGTCCCCGTGCCCAGATCCACCACCACGTCCCCGGGCCGGACGACGGCGCGCACAGCCGCCTCGTAGGCGTCCATGCGCGCCTGATCGAGCAGCATGACCCGGTGGTGGGAGAGCGCGATGTAGTGTCCCTCGCTCATGGTTCCTCCCTGTCCAGGCGGCCCCGGAACGGGACCCGTGAGACAGCTCAAAGAGCGCATGAACGAAGGTCCAGCGCCAGATTGTGAATCAGGCACCCTTCCAGCCGAGGTGCTTGCGAATCTCTCTCGCACGCAGCCGGAGTGGCAGCGCCTCTCCGAGCAGCCCGACCCCCTCCAAGATGGTCGCCTTCACGTCCAATGTGCGGTGCAGGGCGGGCATGTCGCCCAGCTCTTCCAAGATGCGGAGCGCCGCCGTCAGGTCCTCCATGGCGTCCTCCACGAAGGCAGGGGTGCCCACGGGCAGCGTCATGTCTCCGGTCGGGTTGAGGCGGGATGCCGCGAGCTGCGCCCGTGTGCGCAGGCACGTGGCGAGCAGGTGCCGGTTGCCGGTCTGCTCGCCGATGGTGACCGCCTCGCCTACCTTCCCGATGGCGCCGTCCACGTCGCCCCGCTTCTGCAGGAGCTGCGCGTGGGTCTGGAGGGCGTAGCCGTGGATGCGGGTGTTGCCGATGTCACGGGCCGTGTCCTCCGCTTCGGTGAGCAGGCGCTCCGCCTCGTCCAGGGCGCCCTGGCCCATGCGCGCCTCGGCGATGTTGCCGAGCACCAGCGCGTAGAGGGTGCGGTCTCCTACGTCCGTCGCGATGGCGCGCGCCCGCTCCCACAGGGTGAGCGCCTCGTCCAGGACGCCCTTCTCGGCCAGCGTCACGCCGAGGCCGTTGAGGGTCATGGCCTCGCCCCGGCGGTCGCCCGCCTCACGCCGCAGCGTCAGGGCGTCCCGGTGGGCCTTCTCTGCCTCGGCCATGCGCCCCGTCAGGCCCTGGATGTTGGCGATGTGCGTCAGGGAGCGGGCGATGCCGCTCTTGTCCCCGGTCGAGCGGCGGAGCGACAGGGAGCGCCGGAAGGACTCCAGGGCCTCCTTGTAGGCGCCCGGTGCGGCGCGGTGCCAGATCAGCTTGCCCAGGTCCTCGCGCACCGACGCGATGCCGTCCATGTCTTCGACCCGCTCGAACAGCTCGAAGGCGCGGTCCAGCGCGGCGCGGGCCGCGTCGAAGCGCCCGCGGGCGAGCTCCACCTTGCCGATGTGGTTCGCGGATCGGGCCATCAGTCGCTCATCGCTCACCACCGACGCGAAGGCGGCTGCCCGGTGGTACAGGGCCTCCGCCTCGGCGTAGGCGCCGGCCATCAGGGTCGTCCACGCCAGATCGAAGGCGATGGACGCCTTGGCGGCTGCCTGGTCCGTGTCCGCCATCTCCAGGGCCCGCTGGAGCAGGGTGCGGGCGCGCGGCGTGTCCTGGGCTGCAAGCGCCCCCTGCGCCGCCTTCTGGAGCGCCACTGCGGCCCTGTTGGGCCGCCGCCCTGCCTGGAGGTGCGCCGCCGTGGCGATGTAGAAGGGCACCGGCTCGTGCGGGCGCGCGCCCTCCATCCACTGCGCGGCCAGGCGGTGCAAGCGGCGGAGCTGGCCGGCCTCGACGGACTCCAGCAGGGCGTGGCGCTCGTCGGGGTTCACGAACGCGAGCTGCTGGTCACCCTGGACCGTCGACCGGCCCTCGGCGCGGACGTGGTCCGCCTCCATGAGCCGGCCGAGGGTCTCGTGGAGCGCCAGGTCGGAGCGATCATCGAGCAGGTCGTAGGCCACGACGGCGGCGTCACCGCCCCGCAGCATGGAGCGGACCGCCCCCAGCCAGAAGGTAGAACCGATCACCGCCGCCGCGGTCAGTGCGTCGCGCTCCGGTCCGCTCAGGGCGCCGACGCGCTCGCGGGCCAGGGCATCGGCGGTCGCCGGGAGGGGCGCCTTCTCGAGCAGGTCGAGGCGCACTCGGAACCCGTCCTCCGCCAAGGCGAGGACGCCCCGCCTCACCAGCAGGCGGATCAGGTTCTCGACGTGGCGCGGGTTGCCGCTGGCGCGCTCGGACAGGAGCGACACGAGCCGCGGCGGCACCCGGCTCCCCGGGGGCACGAAGGCAGACAGGAGCCGCTCCACGTCCGCGGGCGTGATGGGGGGGAGCGGGAGGCGGATGAAGCGCGTGCCCTCGGGGGGGCGCCACTCCACGGGCTCTCGCGACAGGGTCACCAGGAGCACCGGGACGTCCGCCAGGGCCTCTGCCAGGTCGGCCAGCCCCTGACGGGCCGCTGGAGAGGCCTGCTCCCATCGGTCGAGGACCAGCACGAGGGTCCCCGAGCCGGCGTCTACCCGCAGCAGCTCGTGGGCGAGCTGGGTCGCCCGGCGCGGAACGTCCCCCCACTCCGCGTCGCCCGCGTCCTTGTCGCGCGGCAGCTCCAGCAGGTAGGCGAGCAGGTGCCAGGCGTCTCGCACGCGCCGGGCGTCCAGGGTGGTGGACAGCGCGTCGAGCACCGTGGACCGGACCACCTCGTCCTCGTCGACGCCGGCGACGCCGAAGCGCTGGGCCATCATCTGCGAGAGGACGGCGAAGGCGGGCGCGTGCACGGTCGAGGGGAAGGTAGCGCGGTAGACGGTCATGCCGCGGGCTCGGAGCCCGATGATCGACAGCAGCTCCTCGACGAGGCGCGTCTTGCCGATGCCCGCGGGCCCGTGGACGCTCACGTGGCGCAGGCGCTTGCGGAGCGCCACCTTTCGCAGCGCCGTGTAGAGGGCCTCCACCTCGGCGGTGCGCCCGACGAAGGGCGTCGTGGTCCCGTACACCGTGCGCGGCGCCGGGAATGGTCTGGAGATGGGATCGGCCATGGCATCCTCGCCCCCGGCGGACTGCTGCGTGCTGAACCGGGGGGGCCAGGATAGCACCAGGAGGGCGGCGCGGGAACCGCTCGATGGGCTGGTGGGCTCCGCGCCCCGTGGGCGGCGCTCGCACACTGGAGCCGGAGCGTCAGTCGGGTGCGTACACGGCCACCCAGTCGAGCACGATGTTGGCCCCGAAGATGCCGAAGGTGCCGCCGCCTTGATCCCGTAGCGTCCAGCCGAAGTCCAGCTCCGGGCCGGCCGTGATCACCATCCCCGACGTGCTCGGCGCCCAGAGGAGCTGGCCGCGGCTCAGGCTGCCCGCGAGGGTGAACAGCGGCCCGGCGGCGATGCCCAGCGAGACCGGCGCGCTCGGGTCGTCCGCCGCGACGTCCATGGGCGCCGCCGTCGCCAGCCGAATGCCCGCGAGCGCGCCGACCGGTGGCGCGTCCCTCGCCGCGACGTGGTGCCAGCCCAGCGTGCTGACGAGGCCCAGGCCTACCGGGGCGCCGCCCCCCTGGGCCACGACGCTCTGCCGAAGCTCGATGAGGTTGTGGGCGCTGGCCGCTCCGCCGAAGCTCAGGCCTCCGCCGGCGCGCCACCCGACCTCGCCGCTCGTGGTCACGGTCGGACCGGCGGTTGCGTGGAGTCCGACGCCGCAGCCTCCCGCGGCGCCCGCGACGAGGCCGGACACCATGATCGCTTGGACCCGTTTCGTCATCGGAGCACTCCGGGAATCCAGGCCCTCACGCGCCTGGCGTCGGGGGACCGTCAGCGCGACTCGCCCGCGAAGTAGTCCGTGTGCCCCAGGGAGCCGAGGGTGTCGATCACCGCCGCGTAGATCTCGCCGCGCTCCGGGAACAGCACGATGTCGCGCGCGCAGTCGGTGCCGATCACCAGCAGGTGGGTGTCCTCCGAGGTCTCGTTCAGGATCTGGTGCGCCACGAGATCGCCCGGGGCCCAGTGGACCGCGTCGCCGGGCGACAGCGGCACGCGCTCCGCTGCAGCGTCGAAGACCGGCGTGCGCCCCTCGCGCCGCCCGCGGATCTGTCGGAGCGTCGGGTGGCCGCTCAGCACGTAGACGAGCTCCTCGTCGGCGAGGTGGGCGTGCAGGTCCGGGGTGCGGGCGCCCGGCGGGAGGCGGTCCACGTTGACGAACACGGACTGTGCGCCCGCGGCCCGGGCGAGGGGGCGCCCGAAGCCGCCCAGCCCCAGGGCGCGCTCGGGGACCTGCGCCGGGCCTGCCACGTGGGGCGGGCGCGCGTCGTCTGCGACTGGCGTGGCCGGGTGCGCCGTGGCTGCCCGCGCCGCGGCAAAGTGCCCGTCCAGCGGGAGCGCCGTCTTCCCTCGTTCGGTGAACACGCCGATGCCGGCGCCCCGGAGCAGCACCTTGCCGCTGTCCGGGTAGAAGGCGACCTCCTGCGGGCAGGTATCCGAGATGGCCAGGAAGCGCGCGGGGCGATCACCCCGGTTCTGCGTCTGGTGGGCGATCCGGGTGCCCCCTGGCCAGGCGATCAGCTCGCCGTCATGGACGTCGAACGTTCGGTGGGTCCCGTCCGGGAGCAGCTCACGGACGGTCAGGGTCCCTTCGAGGACGTAGAGGTGCTCCTCCTCGACCATGTGGTAGTGGAGCGGGCAGATCGCGTTGCCCGGCGGGAGCTGCTCCAGGCTCACGCCCAGGGTCACGAGAGGGAAGGAGTGGAGCGAGATCAGGTCGCACCCGAATCCGGGCTCCTTCTTGTAGTCCGTCCAGGCCGTCTCGGTCGTCCGAAGCACGTTGGTCATGGGGGGTACCTCCGGCAGCCATCCTACGACGGCGCCCCGGCGGGCGTCGAGGGCGCCCGGATCGGCGGACTCCTGCCATCCCCAACGGACGCCAGTGATGGCCGTGCCCCGTGGGGCGCAACCGAGCGAGTCGCCGGGAGCAGAGGTTCATTGACCAGGCATCGACCGTGAGTCCATAGTAGTGGCGACTTGTGCCCCAAGGAGGTCCCCATGTCCGGATTCTCTCGCATGGAGCGCTGGCGCCGGCGGCTGCTGATCGGCGCCGGGGTGCTGCTCGCCTTGTCGACGACCGCAGCCTGCACGGTGTCCGTCGTCGGGGGCGTCGCGGGGGCGGTGGTCAGCGTCCTCGCCGCCGTGGCCCTCATCGCCGGCATCACGACGACCGAGACGGGCTGCGCGCAGACGTGCCTGTCCGCGGTCTACGATCCAGATGTGCCCGACGCGGACATGGACACCAACGTAGGGGTGTGCCTGTCCCAGCGGATCGACGACGTCGGCCCCTGCCTCTCGCCGCGGCAGGACGTGGGCCCCTGCCTCGGGATGCCCTACGAGGACGTGGGCCCGTGCCTGACCCGCGCCTGGGACGTGGGCCCGTGCCTCCAGCCTCGCTGGGACGCCGGCCCGGACTCGGGCGACGGCGGTGACACATACGTCGGCCCCTGCCTCACCCCCGAGTGGGACGCGGGCCCGGATGCCGAGAGCGACGTGGGCCCGTGCCTGTCCCGCGCCTGGGACGTGGGCCCCTGCCTCAGCGACGTGGGCCCCGAGGACTCCGGCATTGGCCCCTGCCTGTCCGCGCCACCGGCCGACGCATCGGACGGTGAGACGACCATGGCCCCTGCGCCTGCGCTGCCGCCCCGCGAGGTGGCCCGCGCCGAGGCCCGCGCCCGGCTGGCGGCGTCCGGTGCCCTGCCGCCCGACCTGCTCGCCCGCCTGCGGGACCGCCCCCGCGCATGAGCGTCCTGTCGGGCTCGGCGAGCATCCCGCGGCTCGACTTCGAGCTGACCACGGGCTGTGACCACGCCTGCGGGCACTGCTACAACGTGTGGGGCGCCAAGGACGGCGAGCCGCAGGGCGGCTACCCACGGGGGCAGCTCTCCACCGACGACACCCTCGCCATGCTGGAGACGGCCGTCCGCGGGAGCGGCGCCGAGCACCTGACGCTGACCGGCGGCGAGCCCCTGCTGCGGAAGGATGCGCTGCGTATCGTGGAGCGTGCCTGCTCGCTGGTGCCATCGGTGCAGATCATCACCAACGGCAGCCACGTGCCGGTCGAGACGGCGCAGCGGCTTGCGTCGCTCGGGGTCCGCGCCGTCCAGCTCACGCTGCTCAGCGCCGACCGGGACCGCCACGACCGCCGCAAGGGCGCGCGCTGCTTCGACGAGACCGTCCGCGCCATCGTGGACCTGCAGGACGCAGGTGTCCCGGCGCAGGTGTGCTTCGTCGCCACCCGCGACTCCTGCGAGGACTTCCCGGGCGTACTGGAGCTCTGCTTCGCCCTCGGGGTGCGCGCGGTCAGCTACAACCGCATGTCGGCGGCCGGGGCGGCTGCCCGCGCCATCGACACCATGGTCCCGTCTGCGGCCCGGATCGAAGAGAATCTGGACTCCGCGGAGCGGCTCGGGCGCGCTTGGGGCATCCGCGTCTCGACGGCCATGCCGATCCCCCCCTGCCTCGTGCGCCTGGAGCGCTACTCCTGGGTGAAGTTCGGGTTCTGCAGCGTGGGGAGTCAGTCTCCCAACATCGTGCTCGATCCTCTTGGGAACGTGCGGAGCTGCAACCTGTCGAGCCACGTGCTCGGGAACGTCCTGCGCCAGCCCTGGGCCGAGATCATGGCGTCTCCCTACCTCCGGGAGTTTCCCCGGTCCGTGCCGGCGATGTGCCGGGGCTGTCGCTTCGAGCGCGCCTGCCAGGGGGGGTGCAAGGAGAGCGGATTCGCCGCGTTTGGTTCTCTGGTGGACCCGGAGCCCTTCCTGCGCCAGTCTGTCTCAGCGGGCCGTGGCGGGGGTGTCTCGTGAGGGGGCCCGCCGTCCTCTTGTTGAGCCCCGGCATCCTCAAGTGGACGGACGTGGACTTCGGGCTCCCTCACCTGGTGAGCCTCGGGACGTGGGTCAAGGAGCGCACCGGCGCCCGTGTGGAGATCCTGGACCTGGGCTACGAGGCCAGCGATCACGCCGGTCTCCAGCGGACCCTCCAGGAGCTCGGCCCCTTCCTGCTGATTGGCGTCTCCTGCTACTCGAGCTACGACTACCGCCGCGTCATGACGCTCGGCCGGTTCCTCAAGGGGCTCTACCCGGACGTGCCGCTGGTCACCGGCGGCTACCACGCCAGCGCCAGACCTGGGGATCTCGCGTTCGAGGGGTCTCCCTTCGACGCGGTGGTGGTGGGGGAAGGGGAGGTGCCCCTCGGTGAGATGGTCGAGGGGCTCCTCGGGGGGCGCCGTCTGGGCGAGATCCTGCCCGGACCCATCGTGGGGCCCCGGAACCTCCCGTCCATCGACGCGCTGCCCCCCCAGCGCTGGGACCTCTTGGGGAGATATTGGCCCCGGGCTCATGAGATAGGGCGCAAGCTCCAGATTGTGCTGTCGCGGGGGTGCCCCTACCACTGCACGTTCTGCATGGAGCGCGCAAAGACCGACTACACCTGGCGCGCCTGGTCGGAGGAGCGTGCGCTCGACGAGCTGAAGCGGCTCGCGCGCTTCACGGAGCTGGGGCGCTGGGTGGTCAACATCGCCGATCCGCTATTCGGCTTCAAGCGCCGGTGGCGCCGCGACGTCCTCGAGGGGATCGTGCGCCACGGGCTCGTGCCGCGGCAATTCTGGACCCTGACCCGGTCCGACGACCTGGACGACGAGGACATCGCCCTGCTGGCGCGGGCGCGCTTCTCCATCGGCATCGGCCTGGAGAGCGGCAGCCCCGCCATGCTCGCCCTCATGAACAAGACCCGGGATCCAGAGCGCTATCTGGGGGCCATTCGGAGATTGGCGGCGCGGAGCCGCGACCACGGCCTCACCTGGGCGACCAACGTCATCGTAGGCCACCCAGGAGAGACTCCGGAGACCCTGCGGGAGACCCACGCCTTCCTGACCGACCTGTTCACGTCGGCGCGGGAGACCTGCGGGTGGCTCTCCATCGACCCCTTCCGGCTGTACCCGGGGTCCATGGTGTACGAGACCATGGACGCGCTGGAGGCGGCCCACGGGGCGCGGTTCCACCACCGCGAGTGGTGGCGGGCCTGGTACGACGGGCCGCTGCGCGCGGAGCACCTGGATCCGAGCGGCGCGCTGTCCTTCGCGGACCGGGTGCGCTTCATGCACGACGCCTACGGCCCTCTGGTGCGGGAGATCGCGGGTCGGTTCCGGGGACAGGGGCGCAGCGTGGACCGGGTGTTCGAGCGCAGCATGGCGGAGCAGGTGCGTACCCTGAGCCCCGAGAACCGGGACATGATCCTGAAGAAGGCGGCCCCCGCCCGGGACAGCGTCGCCCTGGACATCGCCACCCCCATCGGGCTCCACGTGCGGGACGAGCGGGTGCGGCGCCGGGAGGAGGCCGTGCGGCGCCTGCTGGAGCGGGGCGCCCTGCGCAACGAGGCGCTCGTCGAGGTGCTCCTGACGGTCGCCCCGGAGCCATTCCTCGGGGTGCCTGAGGCTGCCGCCATGCTCCGGGACCAGGGGGACGAGCCCGCCCGGGAGGGGGAGGCGCCGCGCTGGATCGGCTTCACCCCCACCGCCCTCGCGCTGGGCGCGCTGGAGGCCGGCACCGGGGACCGGGTGGCAGACCTGTGCGCAGCGAGCGGTTGGGTCGCGGCGCTCCTCGCGGCGCTGGTCGGGCCCGGAGGGGAGGTGCTTGCCGGCACCACGGCGGGCTTCCTCGGGCGCCGTCGCCTCGCCGCGCTCCTCCCGTCGCATGTTCGGGTCGTCCCCGCGGATCCCTCGGTTGGACCCGAGGCGCAGGACCTGGACGGCCTGTACCTCGGGGCGGCGCTGCCCCGGTTCCCAGCGGCGCTGCGAGGGCGGCTCCGGGAAGGCGGGCGCGCCGTCACATGGCTCGGTCCGCGCTTCCGGCCCCAGGACCTGGTCGAGCTGGTGCGGCGGGGGGATGAGCTGACTGAGCGGGTCGTCGCGCGCTCGCAGGTGCCGGTGGTCGCGGGCCGCGAGGGCTGGCTTCGGGAGCCGGGACCGTGAGCATCCGGTTCGTCGAGTGCCCCGCTGCGGACCTCGCCTTCTACGTGCTGGCGCGCCTGGACCTGGGGGCCGACGCCGCCTCCGTGTGGGATCCGTTCCTGCCCGCCGCCCCCCGCGCCCTGCTCGACGCCTACGCCGCGGCCCCGGGCCGCCTGTGGCTGCACTGGGCGCCCTTGTGGCTGGCCGACGACGAGCGCGACGTCGGGGCGCTCGTCTCCCTCCTCGCCCGGACCCCTGCGCTCGGCGACCCCGCCGGGCGGACCTTGGGGGCGCTGTTCGTGGAGGCCGCGCGGGAGTCGTCCGCCGCGCATGCAGCGCGGGGAGGGGCCCGCTGGTCGGGCGCCTCCCTCTCCGCCCCCATCGAGCGCGTCCGTGCCGCCCTGTGGGCTCCGGGTAGACCGCCGCCGCTGCGGGTCCTGCACGCGCCGTCCCTTCGGGGCCATGGCCGGGCGGCAACCGTCCGGGGCCAGCGGGTGGTGGCGACCAGCCTCGCGGAGCCCCCCGACCAGGTCATCTGCCAGATCCTCCACGAGGAGACGCACCCCGTGACGGACCCTGCGGTCCGCCTCGATGGGCCACGCGACACACGCGCCGGGCAGCCGGGTCACGGTGAGCACCTGCGCCTGGAGCGAGCGGCCGTGGAGCGGACGGGCGAGGCCCTCGCCCAGGCCGCCCCCGAGCTGCTGCCAGCCTACGCGGCCTGGCGGCGCCGCTTTGGCATGGAGCCCTGAACCTCGTGCCTCGCGGAAGGGACCGCGAGCGCGCCCCGCCCCTGCGACCCGTGCCGGTCGACCCTGGCTGTGCCAGCAGTTTCCGCGGGTTACGGGTCGTGGGACACGCGCGGAGCGGTCGTGGTTGACGTGGTCCATCGACAGCGGCTAGGGTCGCGCCGGCGTGTCGAGCACACCGCGGCCGGGGTCTGAAGTGCCAGGGACCCGCGTTCGGCAGCGCCCCGAACCACGAGGGAGAGGACGCCGTGACCGCCGTCAGCCGCCTGCTCGAGCTCTTGGGATCGCTTGGGGTGTTCCTCCTCGGCATGAAGCTCATGTCCGAGGCCCTGCAGAACGTGGCTGGCGACCGCATGAAGGGTCTGCTCGGGCGCATGACGGCCAACCGGCTGAGCGGGGTGGCGACGGGCGTCGGGGTCACCATCGCCGTTCAGTCCAGCTCCGCGACCACCGTCATGGTGGTCAGCTTCGTCACCGCGGGCCTGCTCACCCTCACCCAGTCGATCAGCGTGATCATGGGCGCCAACATCGGCACGACCATGACCGCGTGGATCGTCGCGGTCTTCGGGTTCAAGGTGAAGATCGCGGCCTTCGCTCTGCCCGCCATCGGGATCGGGTTCCTGATGTCGTTCTTGAAGACCGAGCAGAGGCGCCTCTGGGGCGAGGCCCTGGTCGGGTTCGGGCTCCTCTTCCTGGGGCTGGCCCTGCTCAAGGACGCGGTGCCATCCATCGACGATCCGGAGCAGCTCGCGTGGGTCGGCGAGATCTCCGGCTATGGCTTCGGCTCGGTCCTGCTCTTCATGGCCCTGGGGACTGCCCTGACCGTGGTCCTGCAGAGCAGCTCCGCCACCACGACCCTCACGCTGACCCTCGCCGCGGTGGGATGGATCAACTACGAGGTCGCCGTCGGCATGGTGCTCGGTGAGAACATCGGCACGACCGCGACCGCCAACCTGGCGGCGATCGGCGCCAGCGTCGACGCCAAGCGAGCGGCCCGGGCCCACACCCTGTTCAATCTGTTCGGCGCCGCCTGGGCCCTGGCGCTGATGCACGTCTACCTCCTGCCCGTGGTCGACTTGCTGGTACCGGGCGATCCGCACGGAGCCCTGGGCGCGGGCGGGGGAGATGCCGCGGCGGCCGGCGTCGTCAGCATGCACCTCGCCGCCTTCCACTCGCTGTTCAACGTCACCAACACAACGATCTTGGTGCCCTTCGTAGGGGTGATCGAGCGCATCGTCCGCCGGTGGGTACCGTCGGCGCAGGAGGCCCCGGTCGTCCGCCGCGCCCAGCACCTCTCGCTGGCCTACATCGAGACGCCAGAGCTCCTGCTGGTGCAGGCAGGCAAGGAGCTGCGCCGCATGACCGACGAGGCGCGCACCATGTTCCGCGACGCCATGGAGATCATCACCCACCCGGACCGCGACCTCGGGGGGCTCGTGGAGCGCACCCTGGAGCGAGAGGCGGTCTGCGACGATCTGGAGCGCGAGATCATCGATCACCTGACCCTGACGGCCCAGTCCTCCACGACCACCGAGACCAGCCGGCGCATCGCGGCGCTGATCCAGAACACCCACCGTGTGGAGCGCATCGCGGACCACTGCGCCGTCATGGTCCGGATCGCGCGCCGCAACTACGAGTCGGGGCGGCGCTTCACCCCCGAGACCATCGCCGAGCTGGTGGCCCTCGGCGCGTTGGTGGACCGGGCGCTCGCCAACCTGGGTGTCTACCTGGCGGAGGGGAGCCCGGCCAAGCGCGCCGAAGAGATCGAGCACGAGATCGACGACTCGCGCCGTGACCTCCGCGCCAAGCACATCGAGGACATGTCGTCCTTCCACGAGGACCTCAAGACGGGCCTCGCGTTTCTCGACATGATCACGCACATGGAGGAGATCGGCGACCGGGTGACGGGCATCGTGCGGCTCTCGGAGTCGGCGCGGCGCGCGTGACTCAGCCCCGGTTCGGGTGCTGGGGGAGGCTCCAGCGCCTCCCGAGCGCCTCGGGCCAGTGCTGCCCCAGCCTTCACACGGTCTCGGGCAGCGGGGCGCCCAGCTCGTCGGCGAGCTGAGAGAGGAACGCCCGCATGTGGGTCGTGCGGCGTGCAGCCTCCGCGCGGCCCGTCTCCGTGCACATGGTCGCCGCCAGCCCCAGGAGCTTCGTGAAGAAGTGGTCCACGGAGAAGGCGACGTCGTCGAGCGGGCGCCCGAGGGCCCAGGGGTCGCTCGGGTGGCTGTAACGCGACCCCATGCGCGCCCCCGTCGAGATGGTGCGCATGATGCCCAGCGCCCCGAGGGCCTCCAGCCGGTCTGCGTCCTGCAGGGCGCGCCCGAGCGGGGAGCGCGGCGTGGCGCCCCTGGAGTAGCTGTGATCGAGGATGGCGCCCGCCATGCGGTCGACCGCGTCGGCGAGAAACCCGGCCTCGGCGAGGACGCGGCGCGCCTCCTCGGCGCACAGGGCGGACGCGAGGGCGCGGTCTGGCGAGTCCTTGGGCACGTTGACCACGTCGTGGAGCAGGGCCGCAGCGACTGCCTCACGCGGGTCCACCTCGGCGCCCCCGATGCGCACGGTCCACAGGGCCACCCGGAGCAGGTGCTCCACGTCGTGGGCCGCGTCGCCGTGGTCCTCCTTCGTGGCGCGGCCCCACGCCGCGCGCAGGCGGGCGTCCTCGTCGATGAGCCGCAGCACGTCCTCCCTGGTCCTCATGGCAGCCTCTCCGCCTCGTCCGTTGGCAGGCGCCCGGTCACGGCGCTCGTTCGGGGCAAGCTGCGACTGTGCCTCCATCCGGCCCATGAGTCCGCACGCCCGTGGCCGCAAGGTCCCTCACCACGATGGGGCTCTTCGCGGCGGGCGATGATGCCACGGCGCCGCGGCGTGGGCAACGGATGGCTGCGGAGCGGTCGGGCGGGAGACGTGCCAGGCACAGGACGACGGCTGCAGGGTGGGACTGCGGCCGCTGCATGGCTGCCCCTGGTCCTGGCCAGCTACAACCCCGTGCCCCGCCCGCTCGACAGGCGCGGCAGCACCGGGCAGGATGCGGTCGCCCGGGCCAGACGAGCCCCCCAGCCATGGAGGAACCCATGCTCCCGCCCTCCGTGCCTCCAGTCACTGGTCGCGGGTCGGTCCGCCATGTCGTCCTGGCCGTGCTGCCCTGGGCACTGCCTGCCATTGTCGTGGCTGGGTGGGTCGTCGCGCTGACGGCGACGTGGATTGCTTGAGCCGGTCCTTGGTTTGGACCGCCCAGATCGGGTGCGCCGCGTGGCTCGCCGGCATGGTCGCGCTGCTCGACCCCCTCGCCGCCGCCCTTGCGGTGCTCTGACCGGCCCGGAGGGGCGAGCGGACGTCGCAGGAGGCGCACGCAGGTACGCGCCGGAGGGCGCTGGCGTGCGACCTGTCGGCGATCGCCGTGCCCTGTAGCCAGCCCACCCATCTCCCCTCACCTCACATCGAGCCGCCTGTCTGGTTCCGGTGTGTGCGGCGAGGTTGCCCTCAGAGATGCCATCGTGCTATCAGAGAGACTTGGGAGCGAACACACGCAGGGGCTCGTAGCGCAGAGAGTCTGAGTGCATCGAGCGCACGTCGGGGCGACCTGCGAGCTGCGAAGGAACGTCGATGAGTGAGCGCGTTCTCGTGCTGAGTGCGGTCGGGGTCATGCTCAGCGAAGTCGACTACCGGCGACCTGCCGCAATCGGCCGCTGGGAGTGCCGTGGGGAAGAGACGCTGCGCGCGAGGCTCCCCGCAGGGCTCGCTCTCGCCGCGCTCGATCCCACGTCGAGGGTGGACTTCCTGCTGGTGACGACAAAGGCCACAGAGCCCATCGAGGGACCCCCTTCCGAGGGTTATCTCTCCGCGCTGCAGGTGGCGACGAAGGATCTGGAGGCCGTAGCCCGACGGCAGAATCACACTGGGGAGGTGCACTTCGGGAGCCTGCGCGCCGACTGGGAGGAGGCGCCCGACATCGTGGACTACCTGGCCGGAATGCCGGCGCGGGTTGAGGACGCCGTGGCGAGGGCCTTCTTCTCCGAGGCCGACGGGGGACGCGTCTTCGAGCAGTATCAGCGGATCTTCGTCGACGTCAGCGCGGGGCTGCGGCCCATCGCGCTCGGACTCCTGCTGGCGACCGCCTACCTGAAAGAGGCGCGAGGGCTCTCTGAGCGGGTCGCCACGCTCTATGGCGAGCTCGTGCAGGCCTCGGCTCCGGCTTGGTTCGAGCAGGATGGCGCGGCGGTCGCTCGTCCGAGGCCCGCTGCTGCCGCCTCGGGGAGAGGCTTCGACACGACACCCTTCTTCGACTCCATGGCGGCGGCCACGGCGGTCACGCACCTGGCGCGAGGCCTCGATCTCCGGTCGGCGGAGGGCTTCATCCAGCGGATCAGCCCCTCGGCACAGCTTCCAGCGCCGCTGCACCAGTTCATTCGCTCCGCCCAGCTCGCCCTGGACATGGAGGCTGCGCGCGCGGCCGCTGATCCCGGCCTTGCACCCGCGCTGCCCGCGTCGTCTGGTCGGGGCACTCTCGTATCGAGTCTGCTCGCCGACATCGTGTCCGCAACCGCCGACTGGCGCGTCCACAGCGTTCCCGTGAAGAAGGGCGATTGGGTCCTCGACGACGCGGATCTCGACCGGCACGCGCGGGTCGTCGATCTTCTGCTCCGCCACGGACGGTCCGCCGATGCGCTCTTGCACGTGCGGGAGTACTGCGTGAGCGCGCTGCAGCTCGCGGACGCCAAACGGAGAGGGGCGGAGACCGATTCCTGGCTGCGGGAGCGGCGGAGCCGCGGCGAGCGCCTGCTCGGGGCGCTGAGCTACTTCTCTGCCCCTCGGGACCAGGCTCTGCAGAACGTGTTGCGGGCACGCGGTGCCACTGACGACGACATCGCGGTAGCCCAGAAGCTCAAGCGGCTCACGCAGCTCCGAAATGACCTCGCACACGCGGCGCGCAAGCCCACGTGGACCGAGGCGGACTACGCCAGGGAGATCGAGGATCTCTGGTCCGTCCTGCGCTTCCACCTGGAGTGGGCGGGCTGTCTTGCGGCGCAGGCCTTGCCCACCGGGCTTGGCGTTCTGGCGATGGCATTGCCCTTCACGAGGAGGGCCGGAGCCCTCGCGCACGCGCTCCACGCCGCGAGGACCCGACTCGGCGACGGCTTCTGCCTGCTCCTCTTCGCGAGCCGGGAGGCCCTCAGGGCGACGCGACGTGACGGCACGTCATGGCTCCAGGCGGCGTGCAAGGCAGGGGACCTCGACCTGCCTGCCCGGTGGGTCGAGGTGGCGTGGAAGGACGCGCAGCGGCTCACCTGCGCGTGGAGCGCCAGCGGTGGGGGCGCGCCATCGAGCGACGATGTGAGGGATGCCTCCTTCCTGCTCGTACCCATGGACGACGGTTCCCAGCCACCGGCGCCCAAACGCGAAGGCAGACCCGCGCGGGACGCCTCCACCCTCGTGGGCTCCCTGTTTCGCGCCCTGGCGCCGCGCCTCGGCAACGCGGAGTCCATCGCGGTGTGCGACGCGGGCGCGACCAGCTACCAAGCCCTCGTACTCCGAGAGGTCGCAAGGCAGGCGGCTGAGCAGCAGTCACTGGTCGAGCACTGGATCGTCTCGCGGCGTGGGGGGACGCCGGATGACGAGGCGCAGGCATTCGCCGCCGATGGTGTCCAGGTTGCCATCGATGGCGTGGGCTCGTGGGCGCTCGCCGATGTGCCTGCCCGACGTTGACAGTGCCTCCCCGGTCCGGTCACTCCCGCCGGCGCCCCGTGAGCAGGACCGCCACCGTCTCCGGTGCGGCGATCATGCGGCGAGTGCGTAACAGGCCAGCGAGGCCCGAGGCTCCCGTCGGGTCCGCGGGTACTCCCGCCTCGTTCGCGATCACCGTCGCCTCCCGCAGGTCCTGCTCGCTCACGACCACGGGGGAGCCGCCTGTCTCCAACATGCCCCGGACGATCTCGAGCCAGTCGTACGTCTCGTCGTCGAGGATCCCGTGGGCGATGCTGTGGGGCTCGGTCTCCCACGGCCACATCAGGCTGGCCCGGTGAGTGCGGGCCCAGTCCAAGGCCCGTGCCTCGCTCACGCCCGCCTGCGCACGGTGCGCCTGGAGGCGGTCCCACGCTCGGACCAGCGGGTGGCCGCCCTCGGTCTGGACCGCGTGGATCCTTGGCATGCGGGGGATTGCGCCGAGGGCGACCGCCTCCCGCAGGGACGCGATGACCGCGCTGGCGAGGGCGCCGCCGCCCACCTGGATGAAGACCCGGTCGAGCCGCCCTGCCTGAGACGCCAGCTCCCACCCGAGGGTGTGGCCGCCCTCCACCGTCAGGCCGTTGTCGGGGCCCTGGCAGCAGAAGGGGAGGGCGCCGTCTCGCAGCGCCGCCTGGAAGCGGTGGTAGCAAGGGTCTCCGGGCACGCCCGGCTCCCGGGGGCAGGCGGTGATCGTAGCGTCCAGCGCCAGCAGGCGCTCCACAACCACACGGTCTGCGCTCGGCGGAATGAACACCTCCAGGGGCCAGTCCGCGGCGCGCGCCACGACGGCGGCGGCCAGCGCCGCGTTGCCGCAGCTCGCGATGGCGAGGCGAGGGCGGGACGCCCCCACGGGGGCCCACCCGAGGGTCTCCACCACGCGCAGCCAGATCATGAGCCCGAAGAGGTGCCGCGCCTTGTGGGAGCCCGAGACGTTGCCGGTCTCGTCCTTGGCGAGCACCCGGGCCCCTTCGGGAAGCCCCCCGATACCCCTCAGCTCCCGAAGGGGAGTCTCCCGGAAGCCCGCGCCGTCCACGAGCGCGACGGCCTCGTCCAGTGCCCGGACGAGCGCGACCCACGCGTCATCTGCCCGCCCTTCGGCGCGCCACACCTGCCACGAGTGCAGGAGCTGGCGCCACCGGACGAAGGGGTTGGGATCGTCGCTCGCAATGAACGGGCCATGCCAATCCAGCTCCCGCACGATGAGATGGTCAACGTCATCGCCGCCCCCCGTGCACCGGAAGGGCCAGGGATCCCTCTCGCCCGGGCGCGCTCCGCAGCCGTGGCAGGCGAGGCTCATGCCGCCGAGACTCCCGTCTCCGCGTTGAACGCAGCGATCATGGAGTCCCAGGTGCCGACCAGCTCTCTCAAGCCACGCCAGAAGGTCTGGCTGCGTCGCGCCTCGAATGCCTCCAGCGATACTCCCTGCTGCTCGACCCAGGTGTAGTAGCCGAGGTTGAATACCCGGTCTCGATCACGCAGCGTGAGCTCCTGGAAGTGATCGGTCCCGAGGCCCGCCAGGAATCTCCCCCAGGTCTCTCCCGCCGTCACTCCGTCGAACCGCCCGCCAAAGCGACTCCTCACGATCTTCTCCACCTCGGTGCGGTACATGGCGGCGCTGTCCGTCGCGACGGTCATCACCACGTCGTCCGCGTCCAGCCGCTGGTACTTCGCGAGCTTGATGGCTGCCGCGACGTTGCAGATTCCAGAGAACCCGAGCGACGAGAGGGAGGCGATCTCCTCCTCGCTCAGGCCGTGCCTGTCCTGCAGATACTCGCGCCCGGCCTGCGAGTTGAACAGCACGAACAGACCGTCGGTGGCCGCGTCGGAGACCGCCGCGACGAAGTCCGTCGTGTAGACGTTGTGGATCAGCGGCACGTGCTTGTCGCCGATGCCCTGGATGTTGTGCTCGCCGAAGCCGTTGTAGAGCAGCGTCGGGCACTCCAGCGCCTCCACCGCCACGGTGCGCGAACCATACGCGTCCCGAAGCCAGTCTCCCGCCGCGATGGTGCCGCCGGAGCCCGTCGCAGAGACGAAACCAGCGAGTCTCAGCGTAGGGCGAGACTCCCGCAGGTGCTCGAAGACCCCCGCCAGCGCCTTGCCCGTGATCAGCCAGTGGACCAGGTGGTTTCCAAACTCGCTGAACTGGTTGAAGATCACGTTGTCGGGATCCTGGTCGAGGCGGTTGCACTCGTCGTAGATCTCCTTGACGTTGCTCTCCGAGCCGGGCGTGCGGATGATGTCGCCCAGATCGGTCACCCACCGCTCCAGCCACTGGAAGCGCTCGGCGCTCATGTTCTCTGGCAAGACGGCGACGCCGCGGCACTGGAGGATTCGCGAGATGGCCACGCCGCCTCGGCAGTAGTTTCCCGTAGATGGCCAGATGGCGCGGTGCTCCGTCGGATCATACTGGCCGGTGACGATGCGCGGGATGAGGCAGCCATAGGCGGCGAGCACCTTGTGGGCCGCGATCATCGGGAACCGCTCTCCGACGGCAACGACGATGCGGGCGTCCACGCCCGTCAGCGAAGACGGCAGCTCCACGAAGCCGGGGACAGCCGCCGTCCCCCGCCTGTCTGCCGCGTTGTACCAGTGGACCCGAAACAGGTTCAGAGGGTGTGCGGAGTCCGGGTCCACGTCCGCGAGCCCCTCCTTGACCCCCGCGGGGATCGTGGCGGGGTCGGCGAGCTGCGCGAAGGTCGGGAGGACGATGCCCGCGTCCCGGAATCTGCGGATCGTGTTGTCGTAGACCCGCTTGTCGACGATGTGGGTCTCTAGCCCCAGGCGTGCCATGCGTGCTCCTGCGTCAGAGGGCGGCCATGCGCGCCCACAAGCGGGCGGCCTCGGCCTCTGCCTCGTGTTTGATGCTGTCCATGTCCCCCGTCTGGAGGCGGCCGTCTCGGACGACCACTCGCCCGTCCACCACCACGTGACGGACGCGGTCTGCCCCGTCGGTCACGATGAAGTCTGCCGGCGCGCCGACCTCCAGCGCGTCGGGGACGTCGAAGAGCTCCGCGAGCAGCTCCGCGCCGCCGCTGGCGCGGCGCCACACGGCCGACCACTCCTCCCCGTGCGCCTCGGCCTCCTCGCGGAGCGCCGCCTCTTCGTCGGCCACCACCGCCGGGTAGCCGTCGGTCCCCAGCGCCACTCGGTCGCTCGCTCCGAGCGCCGCCGCGTACCCGACCCGGTTCCCGCGGTTGGAGCGTGGGTTGTGCACGAGCCAGCAGCCCGCGTCCGCTGCCCTCCGCACCGCGTCCTCCCCGAGA
Organism: Myxococcales bacterium; assembly: GCA_045863395.1. Lineage (GTDB taxonomy): Bacteria > Myxococcota_A > UBA9042 > JABWCM01 > BTVJ01 > BTVJ01. The sequence continues at coordinate 17,971 of BTVJ01000056.1, read as the reverse complement.
TGCACCCCGTGGGCGAGTACGGATCCATCCACCAGGGCGCCGAGGCGCGCCAGCCTGTCCAGTGGGTCCAGATAGCCTCTCGCCCGGGCGTCCTCCACGTCGGCCAGGTCCTCCGCCACGTGGACGTGCAGCGCCGCTCCGAGCGCCCGACACAGCTCCCCCGCCGCGTGGATGGTCTGGTCCGACACCGTGAAGGAGGCGTGGAGGCCCACCAGCGCCCGCACAAGGGGGCGCCCGCCGGCCTCGGCGAATCGGCGGCACTCCAGGAGCCCCTGCGCCCCCTCTTCCCGTCCCCCGTTGCGCTCCGTGGCGCCGTAGCACAGGGCGGCGCGAATCCCCAGCTCCTCGCAGGCGTCGCCCAGCACGTCGAGGGACCCCGCGATGAAACCCGGGGACTCGTGGTGGTCGACGAGCCCCACCGTCCCCGACAGCAGGGCGTTGGCGATGTAGTATCGCGCAGCGGCCCGCAGGGACGCAGGGTCCAGTGCCCTGTCGAGGCGCCACCAGACCTTCTCCAGGATCTGCACGAAGGTCTCGGGTGTCTCCGCCGGCGCTGGCATCCCCAGCGGGGCGAGCCCCGAGTAGAGGTGGGTGTGGGCGTTGACCCAGCCCGGCTGGATGAGCCCGCCCTTGCAGTCCAGGTGGTCTGCCCCGGGCTCGTCCGGTGGAGGCCCCTTCCCCACGTCGGCGATCTGCGGCCCCTGGAGCACCAGCCACGCCCCCCGCCTGTCCGGCCCCACGACGCAGGTCATCGGCGTCTCCCCTTGATGCGCCCGACGGACATGGCGTCTGACGCCGGAGACCCCTTCATGGGCAGCGTGTCGCGCCAGATGCCGTCGTAGGCGTGGAGCGCCCCGGCCACGGCTCCGGCCGTCGGCACGAGCCCTATCTCCCCCACCCCCTTGGCGCCGAAGGGCCCCTCGGGCTCCGGCTCCTCCACCAGGATGACGTCCACGCTCGGCATGTCCCGCGCCCGAAGGACGCCTATCTCCCGCAGCTTGAAGGTGACGGGCATGCCGTCCTCGCACGGCAGATCCTCCGTCAGCGCATAGCCGAGGCCCATGTGGATGGACCCCTCCACCTGCGCCGCGCACAGGTCCGGGTTGATCGCCCGCCCCACATCGTGGGCGGCCACCACCCGCGCCACCCGCCCGGTCTCGTCCAGCACCACCACCTGGGTCGCGAAGGCGTAGGTGGTGTGGGTCTTGATGCGCCCGTCCCGGGGGTACCCCGGCTTGGTGGTGTCGTCGATGACGATGTCGCCGGCGAACACCTCCCCGGCCAGCTCGCCCAGCGTGCGCCCCGCATCGAGCGCCGCTTTCAGCTTCTGCGCCGCCTGCTCGACCGCCCGCCCCCCGAGGAGCGTCGCCCGCGACCCGGTGGTCTGCCCCACCGGCAGTGGGTGGGTGGAGTCCACCCGCGGTCGGAACACCTCCGGCGGGAGACCCGTCACCTCCACCGCGCACTGGGTCAGGATCGTGAACAGCCCCTGGCCCATCTCCGTGAAGCCGTTGTAGATGCCCACCGTCCCGTCGGCGCCCACCGCGAGGCGCGCCTTGCCGTGCTCCACCGCCCCGTTGCCGAGGCCGGAGTTCTTGATGCCGCAGGCGATGCCGACGGCCCGCCCTGCCGCCCGCTCCGCGTCGTACTGCCCCTTCACCGCCTCCAGGGTCCGCTTGAGCCCCACCGACTTCTCCAGCACCTGGCCCGTCGCGGTCATGTCCCCCACCTCCACCGCGTTGAGCCACCGGATCTGCCAGGCGTCCATTCCCACCCGCTCAGCCAGCCGGTCGAGCGCCCCCTCCATGGCGAAGGCCGCCTGGTTGGCGCCGAAGCCGCGCATGGCGCCGCACGGCGGGTTGTTGGTGGCGACCGCCGTCGCCTCCACGTGCACCGCCGGCACCCGATAGGGGCCGCAGGCGTGGCCCGCCGCGCGCTCCAGCACCTTGGACCCCACCGAGGCGTAGCACCCCGTGTCCCCCACCATGTTCGCCCACACCGCCGTCAGTCGCCCCTCGGCGTCGCAGCCCACCCGATACCGCATGCGGATGGGGTGGCGCTTCGGGTGCATGCGGATGGACTCCTCCCGAGTCAGCGTCACCTTCACCGGGCGACCGGTCAGGTGGCACAGGAGCGCAGTCTGCGCCTGGACGCTCATGTCCTCCTTGCCGCCGAAGGCCCCGCCGTTCGGCACCAGCTCCACGAACACCCGCTCCTCGGGCTGGGCCAGCATCGCCGCCACCTGGCGCCGGTCGTCGAACACGCCCTGGCCCTGCGTGTAGAGATGGATCCGCTCCCCATCCGGGACGGCGAGGGCGCTCTCGGGCTCCAGAAACAGGTGCTCGATGCGCTGCGTGGTCCACGTGCCCTCCACCACGTGGGCGCTCTGCGCGAGCGCCGCCTCCACGTCGCCCCGCGAGAAGACGGTCATCGACAGCACGTTGCTCTCGTAGGTGGGGTTCACCTTGGGAGCGCCGGGTAGCACCGCCGCGTCCACGTCGGTGACCGGGTCGAGCTCCTCCCAGGTCGCCTCGATGAGCGCGAGTGCGGCCCGCGCCGTGTGCTCGTCCTCCGCCGCGACGGCGGCGATCACGTCGCCGACGTAGCGCGCCTCCTCACCCACCGCGACGAAGACGGGCCAGTCATTGCGCAGGAGGCCCACCCACCGCTCGCCGGGCACCTCCGCTGCGGTGGCGACGGCCACCACCCCAGGCAGCTCCTTCGCGCGGCTCGTGTCGAGCGCGATCAGGCGTGCCCGAGCGTAGGGTGACAGCAGCAGCGCCCCCCGCAGCATGCCCGGCACCACCAGGTCGTCCACGTAGGGCCGGTCCCCCAGCACGAGCGCCTCCCCTGCGAAGCGCTTCAGCGGCTCGCCCACCCGCCCGCCGGCGAAGGGCTCTGGCGTCGCGGTCTCGCCCCGCCGCACCCGCGCGAAGAGCTCGATGGCGTCGAGCACCCGCACGTAGCCCGTGCAGCGGCACAGGTGCACGTCGATGGCTCGTGCGATCTCCTCCCGCGAGGGGTTCGCATTCGAATCCACGATGTGCTTCGCCCGCAGCGCCAGCCCCGGGATGCAGAAGCCGCACTGGAGCCCCGCCGTCGCCACGAAGCACCGCGCGATGAGGTCGCGCTCCTCCGCCGACACGCCCTCCAGCGTGACGACGGCCTTGCCGTCCGCCTTGCGGGCGGGCAGCGCGCAGGTGGTCTTGGCGGCGCCGTCCACCAACGCGAGGCAGCAGCCGCACTGCCCCTGAGGGGCGCACCCGTTCTTGGTGGAGCGAACGCCGAGCCGCTCGCGCAGCGCGTCGAGGAGCGTCTCGTCGTCGCGAACAGCCAGCGTGCGCTGCTCGCCGTTGAGCGTCAGAGAGATGGTGTGGAGGCCGGTCTGCACGAGGGTCACCTGAGTCAGAGGTCGGTCGAGGAGCCGCCCGAAGGCAGGAGCCTCGGCCGTCTGCGCTTCGGAGCCCCCATCATGCCGCCACCCCGGCCGGGGCACAACCCGGAACCCGCCCCGCGCCCGCCCTGACTACCTCGACGCGTGGAAAAGGCTCGGGAACCGCGCCATGAACGCGATGGCCAGGGCCATCTCGCGGCTGTCCACGCACTCGCCGATCTTGTGCGTGTTCTGCTCGATGCCCGGGCCCACGCCGAACATGGCCGGGTGCTTGAACGCCCCCGACGTCACCCACCGCTTGGACGGGGGCACGGCGACGCTCTCATCCTCTACGGGGATGGGGAAGCCAACGCCGTCGGTGGAGAAGATCCACCGCGACACACGTGGCTCTCGCCGGAGCCCGCCAGGGCCGCCCTCCACCTCGACCAGCGGCGTGCAGACGCGGCGGTAGGTGTCCTCCGCCGCGAGGATCGCCGGGTGGTCCGCCGGGGTCATCCACCCCGGGTAGATCTGCGCGTTGCCCGGCCGGTAGCCCCGCCATGTCGGCTCGTCGTAGAGCGGCACCCGCACGTCCACCTCGAAGCCCGCCTCCCGCGCTCGCAGGACCGCCGGCAGCCCCGCCACGTCGGCGACGGCCTGCTCGGGCGTCTCCCCCACGGTCAGCCGCCGGTCGAAGCGGAACGTGAAGCGGTGGGGCACCGCGCAGTCGCTCGGGGTGTCGAGCTTGCACCAGCTCGCCGTGCGCGTGCCGTGCCCGAGGAAGTCGTTGTCCAGGAAGCCCTCGCGCCGGTCGTAGGCGTCCGCAGCCTCCGCCAGGATGCGCCCGCCGGCCTCCAGCGGGTTCCGCCCCTCCCACGGCATGGAGCCGTGACAGCTCCTCCCCGTGACCTCCACCTCGATCTGCATGCGCCCGCGCTGGCCCCGGTAGATGCCCACGGCGCCATACCGGCTGTCGCCCGTGCCCTCGCTCAGGATCACGGCGTCGGGCACGCGCTCCGGCGCCCCTGGCAGCTCCTGGCGTACCAGGTACATGGGGCCGGCGCCGTCGTTGTCCTCCTCCGCGGCGGTGCCGTAGCTCCAGATCACGGCCCCCCGCAGTGCCCCGAGGGGCCGCAGCTCCCGGGCGATCTTCGTCGCGAGGACCTGGCACACCACGCCGGAGAGCTGGTCCGCCGACCCGCGCCCGAACACCAGGTGGTGCCACTCGTCGTCCGGCGGCAGCGTGCCCAGCTCGCCGCGCAGGAACTCACGGTTCACCGTACCTGCGTCCACGACCCCGTCGTAGGCGTCGATGCCGCCGATGGACTCCCGCCACTGGTGCCGCAGCGCCTTGACCGTGTCCGTGTGACCGTCGAGCCACACCACCGTCTTGTCCGCCGGCGCCACCCCGTCGTCCGGGTCCTCCACCTTCCACCAGAGGTTGCCGTAGCGGTCGAAGCCCACGTCATCGGGCGAGTCGACGGCCCCCAGCTCGATGATGCGGCGCCGCAGCAGCTCCAGGCGCGGTCCTTCGTGGTTCGAGAGCCCACACGACGGATCCCCACCCGCCTCGACGGGCCTGTCCACGTAGTCCGCGGGGATGCGGATCACGTCCTTCAGGAGCTGCACGGCAATCGGCAGATACTCGCGCGCCAGCTCGGCGACGCGCGCTTCCAGGTTGGTCTCCATCGCTCACCCTCAGGGCAGCAGCGCCCTCAACCGCGCGTACAGCGCGGGCTCCTTGGCGCCAGCCAGCAGCGCCATGATCACGTAGACCTTCTTGTTGGCCTCGCGGGCGACGTGCACCCGGAAGTCGTCCATGACGCCGGGGCTCACCTCGGCGCCGATGTCTGCGGGCAGGCAGTGCATGTACAGCGCCTTGCCGCCGGCGGTCAGCGCCTGGCGCCGCTCGTCGTAGATCCAGTCGCTGTGCGCCCGGTTGCGCTCCAGGGCCCGGCGCTCGATGCCGTCCATGGCGTTCTGGTCCCGGTTGGCGCTCGCCTCGACCCGCTCCAGCATCAGCTCGTAGGGGCCCCAGCTCTTCGGGTAGACGATGTCCGCCCCCTCCACCGCCGCGTCCATGTCGTTCGTCACCGTGAAGGTGCCGCCGTTGCGCTCGGCGTTCTGGGCCGCGATGGCCAGGGTCTCCGGCATCAGGTCGTAGCCCTCGGGGCGCGCCAGCCGCACGTTCATGCCGGAGCGCGTGAGCAGCGTGATCAGCCCCTGCGGCACCGACAGCGGCTTCGCGTAGCTCGGCGAGTAGGCCCAGCTCACGGCAATGGTCCGCCCCCGCAGGTCCCGCCCGAAGCTCTCCCGCAGCCACAGCAGGTCCGCCATGGTCTGGGTCGGGTGGTCGATGTCGCACTGGAGGTTCACCATGGGCACGACGCGCCCGTCCCCGGTCGCGGCCAGGTAGTCGTCGATGCCGCTCTTGGCCTTGCGCATGAAGGTGTTGCCCTCGCCGAGCACCAGATCGTGGCGCACGCCGAGCGCGTGGCTGTTCATGCCGAGCATCGCGCCGGTCTCCTCCGCCGTCTCCCCGTGGGCGACCTGCGTGGCGGAGCCGTCGACGATGAAGGGCTGCGACCCGAGGCGCGCCGAGGCGCCGGCCCAGCTCGAGCGCGTGCGGGTCGACTTGTCGAAGAAGAGCGCGGTGTTGAGCTGGTTCGGGAACAGCGGCGTGGCCACTCCCGCCCGGTCCAGCGCGGCAAAGGTCTCCGCCAGGCGGGACAGTGCCTCGATGTCCGCGTCGGACCAGTCCGACGTCAGGAGCATGCTGCGCCCAAAGAGCGCGTGGAGCGAATCGTGGCTGAGGCCCTCGAGGGCCGCGTAAGCGTCTGCGAGCAGTGTCATGGTCGGCTCCGGGGGTCGACTGCGCCGTCGGGCGGCCGATCCGCGCCGACGGGCGGCAGAGTCGGGCGACTTATTGCACAGGCCCCGGACGGATGCAAGGACCCGCGGAGTGCCCGCCCTACCGCTCCAGCACCGCGCGCATGGTGGCCCGCAGCTCCGCCAGCGTGTAGGGCTTGGCGACGACCCCGGCGAACCCGTGCTCCCGGAAGCGCGACATCACCGGGTCGTCGGAGTAGCCGCTGGAGACGATGGCGCGCACGTTCGGGTCCAGCTCCAGCAGCCGGCCGATGGTCTCCCGCCCCCCGAGCCCTCCCGGCACCGTCAGGTCGAGGATAACGGCGTCGTAGGGCTCGCCTTGCCTGGCCGCCCTCGCGTACTCGGCGAGCGCCTCGCCGCCGTCCCGCACGGCCACCGCCTCGAAGCCCAGCGCCCGCAGCGTCTCGAGCAAGGTCTCACGCATCAGAGGCTCGTCGTCCATGGCGAGCACCCGGCCCCGGCCCATCCACTGGAAGGCCTCCGGCTCGATGGCAGAGACCTGCTGCTCCGACGCCGGAAGGGTGACGCCGAAGGTCGTCCCAGAAGGCCCCGTCTGCTCCACGCAGATGTATCCGCCATGCTTCTGGATGATCGCGTAGGCCGTCGCGAGGCCGAGGCCGCTGCCCTGGGGCTTGGTGGTGAAGAAGGGGTCGAAGACCTGGGGGATCGCGCTGGCCTGAATCCCGCCCCCCTGATCGGAGACCTCGATGTGGACATAGCGCCCAGGGCGCAGCGGCGGCCCTTCGTCTCCTTCGATCACCAGATTGCAGGCGCGCACCGTGAGGCGTCCCCCTTCGGGCATCGCCTGCTGGGCGTTGATCGCGAGGTTCTGGATGACCTGCGCGATCTGCCCCGCGTCGACCTCCGCCGTCCAGAGACCTTCCTCGAAGCGCATCTCCGTGGACACGCTCGTCCCCGCCAGGGCGAACATCGCCGAGTCGGTGATCAGCTCACGCAGCGACGTGGGGCGCCGGATGGGCTCCCCCCCCTTGGCGAACGTCAGGAGCTGTTGCGTGAGGTCCCGCGCGCGCAGGGCTGCCCGCTCCGCCTTGGCGAGGCGCTCCGCCAGAGCAGACCCCGCGCCCGCCTCCACGTGGGCAATCGACAGGTTCGCAAGGATGCCTGTCAGCAGATTGTTGAAGTCGTGAGCGATGCCGCCGGCGAGCACGCCCAGGGAGTCGAGCTTGCTCGCGCGCCGCAGCTCCGCCTCGATGCGCTCCTGCCGGGTCACGTCGCGGAGCACGAGCACCACCCCGCGCACCCGACCCTGGCGGTCGCGGATGGGCGCCGCGCTGTCCTCGACGATGCGCTCCGTCCCGTCTCGCGAGACCAGCCGCGCGTGGTGGTGCGGCCCCACCTGCTCCCCGGTCTCCAGCACCCGGGTCACCGGAACCGGCGCGGGCAGCCCCGTGCGCCGGCTGAAGACGTGGAAGACCTCACCGACCGGCCGCCCCACAGCCTCGTCTGCGCTCCAGCCGGTCAGCACCTCTGCGACCGGGTTGATCATCGTGACGTTCCCCTCCATGTCCGTGGCGATGACCCCGTCAGCGATGGAGCGCAGCGTGACGGCGAGGCGCTCCTCCTCCCCGGCCAGGTCGGCGGCCGCCCGCCGGCGGTCGGTGATGTCCTCGACGAAGCCGAGAAGGCATGGCACCCCATCGACGCGGACGGTCTCTATGGACATCCGCACCTCGCGCTCGCCGTTGGCCGTCCCGAGGTGCATCTCCAGGTCTACGAGCCGCCCGCACTCGGCAAGGGCTGCGGCGGCTCGCTGCGACTCCTCGGGCCTGCGGCTGATCCCTACGTCCACGCCGGCGCGCCCGACGACATCCTCCCGGCGAAGACCGAACAGCTCCTCCCAGCGCCCGTTGACGTCCAGGATCGCGTTGTCGGACGCCCGGGTCAGGAACAGCGCGGTCGGGCTCGAGCGGAAGGCCGTCGCGAAGCGCTCCTCGGATCGTCGCAGCGCCTCCTCGGCCCGCTTGCGCTCCGAGATGTCCAGGGTGATGCCGCGCATCCCCACCGGGCGTCCCGCGTCGTCGCATACCACCGTGGACTGGCACTCCACCCAGAGGGGCTGCCCGTCCTTTCGAAGCCAACGGAACTGGAGCGACCCATGGCGAGACCCGCTCCGGTAGGTCCGTGCTGCCTCGCACGCAGCGTGCTCCCGGTCGTCCGGGTGTACGATGTCCAGCCAGAAGTTTGGCTTCGAGACCCACTCCTCGACCGTGTAGCCGAGCATCTGCTCTACGTAGCTGCTGACGAAGCGGATCTGCTGGTCGGGTTGGTCCGGGTCGCCGAGCGCCTCCCACACGACCCCCGGGATTGCCGAGAGGAGGCCCTCGAAGCGGTCGCGTTCGGCCTGGCGGGGGCCTGCAGGAGTCAGGCGGCCATCGATGCGGTCGACGGTGGCCACGCCTCTACGTTCCTTCGGCTCCACGTCCTCGTTCGGCTCCATGGTCAGGTCCGGGGCGTCGCGCCCAGGCAGTTCCCACCGGCTTCCGTGCCACCTACCGTACCGCCTGTGGGCCGTCGTGTCTATGGGGTCGACCGCCGCCCCGGATTGGAATAGGTTTGCGCGCGATGCGGGCCGGACCCGCGAGGAGGTGTGCGATGATCCATCCTGGTGACTTCTTCTCGGCCCTGGAGGCGCGGGGCGTGTCGTTCTTCACGGGCGTGCCCGACTCCCTGCTCAAGGACCTCTGCGCCTACGTGACCGACCACGCGCCGGCCGAGCGCCACGTGATCGCCGCCAACGAGGGCGGGGCCGTGGGTCTCGCCGCAGGGCACCACCTGGCGACCGGGAGGGTGCCCGTCGTCTACATGCAGAACTCAGGGCTGGGCAACACGGTCAACCCGGTGACGTCCCTGGCGGACCCGGAGGTCTATGGCATCCCCATGCTGCTGATCGTCGGCTGGCGGGGCGAGCCGGGGGTCAAGGACGAGCCCCAGCACGTGAAGATGGGGCGCATCACGCCCGACGTGGTCACGGCCCTGGGCGTCGAGCAGGCCGTGCTCCCCGACACCATGGACGAGGCGCTGCCCGTGCTCGAGCGCGCACTGTCATGGGCCCGCGAGCGCTCGGCGCCCTTCGCGCTGCTGGTCCGCAAGGGGACCTTCGCCAAGTACAAGCTCCAGAGCGCTGCCCCCGACGTGTACCCCATGACCCGGGAGCACGCCATCGGCCTCGTGGCGACGGCTCTCCCGGCCGACACGCTCATCGTCTCCACCACGGGCATGCCGTCCCGGGAGCTCTTCGAGCAGCGTGAGCTGCGCGGGGAGCCACATGACGGCGACTTCCTGACCGTCGGCTCCATGGGCCACACCTCGCAGATCGCGCTGGGGGTGGCCCTGGAGCGCCCCGAGCGCACGGTGGTCTGCCTGGATGGGGACGGCGCCGTCCTTATGCACATGGGCTCCCTCGGCATGGTGGGGACCCTTGCGCCGAGGAACTACCGGCACATCGTGGTCAACAACGGCGCCCACGACAGCGTGGGCGGCCAGCCGACCGTCGCCTTCCAGGTGGATCTCTGTGCCGTCGCGGCGGCGTGCGGGTACGCAAGCACGGTGCGGGTGAGCAGCGAGGAGGAGCTGCGCGACGTGCTGCCAGGCTTCGTGGCTGGCGACGGCCCCGGCTTCCTGGAGATCCGGGTCTGCAAGGGCGCCAGGTCTGACCTGGGCCGCCCGACCATGACGCCGCGGGAGCTGAAGGAGCGGTTCATGGCGCGCGCACGGGCGTGAACCTACGAGCGCGGCTGTTGGCTCTGCTCGGGCCCACTCGACCCTCGACACGGACAGGAGGACACCATGGAGCTCGGATACGGCAAGCTGCTCGAAGGTGTGAGCTATGAGGAGGCCATACTGCGGGTGACCGCGGCTCTCAAGGAGCAGGGCTTCGGCGTGATCACGGAGATCGACGTCCGCAAGACGATGAAAGAGAAGCTGGACGTGGACTTCCGGCCCTACGCCATCCTCGGGGCCTGCCAGCCGAAGATCGCCCACGCCGCCCTGAGCGCTGACCTGGACATCGGCCTGCTCCTGCCCTGCAACGTGGTGGTGTGGGAGGAGGAGGCGGGCGCCATGGTCAAGTTCGCCAGCCCCAGAGCCATCTTCCAGCTCATCCGGCGCGACGACCTGGGCCCCCTCGCCGAGGACGTGGAGAACCGCATCCGCAGGGCCTGGGAGCGGGTGTAGGCTGCCCGGGTCGCCGCTCTGACGCGATCATGCGCCGATCCGGGGAGCCAGCCTACCCGAGCGGACCGTCGCGACCGCGGTGCGCACCGCCTCCACGTCCTCCCGAGCCATGATCGGAGCGGACAGGACTGGACGCTCCACCGCGGCGACGACCACTCGGTCACCCCGAGGCACGACGCGCACCACGGTGCCAATGGCGGGTGCCTCCTGCGGCGCGTGGAGCACGAACCGCGTACCCGCTGTGCCGGCGCCCAGCAGGACCCACCGAGGCTCGCCCTCGAGGGTCACCTTGGTGCGGGCGGCCACGATCAGCTCGTCCGGGTCGAGGGCGGTGGCGGCAACCCCAAGGGGAGGGCCGCTCGTCGCGGGGGCGAACGCGAGCCGCGTGGCGGGACGCCTCAGCGCCTCCACTACCTCGGGCCGGGAGTCGTCGCACAGCACCGTGCTGACCACGCTGGTCAGAGCGCTCCCCACGTTGGTGAGCAGATAGATTGCGGCGCTCTCCGGGGCCCCCGGCAGCAGGTGCCTCCGGTCGTCGAGCAGGAGCTGCGCCGCCTTCGCGGCCTGGAAGAGCCCCGAGTTTCCCAGCGCATGCCCGCCGCCGCAGAGCCCGCCGAGGGGGTTGGTCCAGCCTCCGATGAGCCGCTCCAGGGCCCACCGCCAGGAGTGCCGAGGGGCCAGCTCGGTCAGGAAGGCGAGCTCGATGGACGGGAAGGCGTCGTGGAGCAGGGCGGCGCTCAACGCGGGATCCCGGAGCAGCCCCAGGCCAGGGCCGCTCCTCAGGAGCTGGCGGAGCGACGCCCGGATGGCGCCGAAGCGCCGGAGCGGCCCAGGGCGCCCAGCGAAGTGGACTGCTGCGGAGCCCTCCCCCATCGCGGCGATGCGTGCCCTGGGTCCCTCGGCGGGGAGCAGGCCCGGGTCCGAGGTCAGCAGGAGCGCCGTCGCGCCATTGGCGCTGGCGCACACGTCGTCTCGCCGGAACCACGGGCTCGCCCAGGGGTTGGCGCGCTCGTCGCGGTAGGTCGCCAGGTCCACGACCGCTCCCCGGGCCCGCTCCTTCGCCCCATGCATTGTGTGGGAGTGGAGCGCGGCCCGGCGGTACTTGTCCAGCGCCACGGTCTCGAGCACGGCACGCCAGTCGGAGGCGGGCAGCCCGGAGCCCCACGCCAGGTGGTCCATCAGGAGGTCGCCGATGGCGAGCATGGACAGGCCGTAGGGGTGTGCCTCCCGTGGGTCCAGGACGCCCCGGATCCACGCCGCGACGCCGCGACGGTCCTCCGGGCGTGAAGCGCGGTCGACGCTGAACATCTGCTCGCCGGCCACGACAAGCGCCGTGCGGGTGTGGCCGCGCGCCACGTCCCGGAAGGCCCGCAGCAGCGCTACCCCCCCCGACTCGGAGGTGCTCGCGTACCCGTAGAGCCCCCCCTCGCGCAGCGCGGTCAGGCCCAGCTCTTCGCGCAGGAAGCGCGGAATGTGGGACGGCACGCGACGCCCGCGGGTGTCGCCGGCAAAGATGCCCATGGAGCCGAAGTAGAGGCCGTCGACCTGGCGCCGGAGGGCGGGACGCCGCTCCAGGATGCGAAGGGCGGCCTGCCTGCACTGCTCGTCCAGCGTGGCTGAGGGGCGGTCCGTGATGGGGTCGTCCGGGAGCCCCGTGTCGAGGACCCAGACGGCGTTCACTTGAGCCAGGTCGCGATGGCCTGCTGCAGCGCGGCCCGCTGGGTCGAGTCGGTGGGGTCGAGCTGGTCCGCCCCGGTCCAGTAGCGCACGATGGCGCCCGGTAGCCCGGCCTGGAGGTCGAGGAGGAGCATGTCCTGGCGCTCGGCTCCGAACTTCAGCCACACGGCGTCCACCTCCGTGTCCTGGAGCACGGGGAACTGGACGGTCGTAGACCCCTGCTCCACGTAGCCGGTGATGGACGCGCCAGTCCCCAGCTCATTGATGGCGACGATGGCGGGCGCCGGTCCCTCGTGGCCCTCGTAGCTCGCCCGGAGCTGCTCAAGGGCCACGGCGCGCGCCCGGCTGTCGCTGTCCGCCGCGTTGTGGAACACCGCCAGCACCAGCTTGCCGCTCAGCTTGCCGCTGCCCAGGGTCTGGGTGTAGCTCCCGCTCGCCGGGTTGAGGTCCATCAGGGAGAACACGGGGGGCTCGTTGACCCCCTCGTGGACCTCCTCGGATGCCACGGAGTCCCCCGCGGGGGACCCGTGGCCGTCGGTCGTGGCGACGCCGCCGTCGCCCCCCGGCTCAGCCGTGTCGCCCGCGCTGTCGCTGGTCGCTGCCGCGGTCGCATCACCCGTCGCGGAGTCCGTCGCACCCTGGGTCCCCGACCCGCCCGTGTCGGCGCTCCCCGCTGTGTCCTCAGCGCTCGTCGCGCCGTCGCTGCCCGACGAGGCCACTGCCCAGCCCCGTGTGCCGTCGTCCTTGTCGCACGCCAGCAGCAATGCGATGAGCAGCCACCCTCGTCCGGCCACTAGTCACCTCCAGATGCCGATATGCTCTCGCACGTCAGCTCACACTCGGCGAAGGCGGCGTCCTTCACCATGGTCGCGCACTGGGCATCGTCGGTCGGGTCGCCCGACGCCTTCGCAGCGGCCGCGACGGGTCGCTTCAGGACGCACGCCTGCGCCGCCGTGCCGCTCGGGTTGTTCGACTGGACGAAGTCACAGCACTGCACGATCTTCTCGCAGTCCGAGCCCGAGAACGAGCTGCACTCGTCCCCCGCGCCGGGCTGGACGTCGCACCCCACGAGGACCATCACTGTCGCAAACAGCCGCCTCATCGCGCCTCCGGCCCGGGAGGATACACCCCGGCTGTACGCAGCGCCACAGACGGGGCGCTCCGAGAACGCGGGCAACGTCGGGCGCAGGGGGACGAGCACGCGCCCCGTTGCGCCCGTCGCGCCGGCCCCGAGGGCGGGCCTGGACGCGAGGGCACAGGCACGTTAGGGTCGGCAGCTCATGATCACTCTGCGCTGGGACAAGGGAACGCTGCTCATCGAGGGCACCCCGGAGGACGGGTGGTTGCCCGACGGATTCGTCGTCGACCCCCGCGTCGGTCGCCTGCGCGCGCCAGCCCGCTGCTACAGGGAGGTCGCCACCGCCCTGCACCGCGCCCGCGCCCCCTGGACCGACGAGGCCCGCGCCTTCTCCACCCTGTCGCTCGTCCACCACGCCCACCGGGAGCCGTTCCCCCACCAGACGGAGGCCGTCGCTGCGTGGGTCGCCGCCGGGCGGCGTGGAACCGTGGTGCTGCCCACCGGCGCCGGCAAGAGCTACGTGGCGGAGCTTGCCATGCTTGCGGCACAGAGGAGCACGCTCGTAGTGGTGCCGACCATCGAGCTGCTCAACCAGTGGTACGACCGCCTCTGCATGGCCTTCGGCATCGAGGTGGGGCTCGTCGGGGGAGGGAACTACGACCTCCGGGATGTTACGGTCACCACCTACGACTCCGCCTATATCCACCTGGAGCGCCTGGGCAACCGCTTCGGCCTCTTGATCTTCGACGAGGTGCACCACTTGCCGGGTCCTGCCTACTCCCAGGCGGCGGAGGGCTCCCTCGCGCCGTTCCGCCTGGGCCTGACGGCCACCCTGGAGCGGGAGGACGGCGCCCACGCCATCCTCGATGCTCTCGTGGGCCCGCCCTGCTACCGGCGGGACGTGACGGAGCTGCGGGGGGACATCCTCGCCGAGTACACCGTCGAGACCCTCGAGGTGGAGCTGGATAGCGACGAGCGCGCCCGCTACGACGAGGCGCGGGCTCTGTTCCGCGGGTTCGTGGACGAGAACCGCATCTCGCTTCGTGGCCACGACGGCTGGCGCAACTTCCTGCAGGCGGCGTCGCGCAGCCGGGCGGGGCGCCGCGCCTTCCAGGCGCACCGGGAGCAGAAGGGCATCGCCCAGGCTCCCCGTGCGAAGCTCCGGGTTGTCGAGTCGCTGCTCCGCCACCACCATGGGGACCGCGCGCTGATCTTCACCAACGACAACCGCACGGCCTACCTGATCTCGCGGACCCTGCTGGTGCCGGCGATCACCCACCAGACCGACGCGAAGGAGCGCAAGGAGATCCTGGACCGCTTTCGTGATGGCACGCTGCGCGCCATCGTGACGAGCCGGGTGCTCAACGAGGGGGTGGACGTGCCGTCGGCGGCAGTGGGCATCGTGCTGTCCGGGACCAGCACGGTGAGGGAGCACGTGCAGCGGCTGGGGCGTATCCTTCGCCGCGACGGGGACAAGCAGGCGGTGCTCTACGAGGTGATCACGACGGGCACGGTGGAGGAGGCCCAGAGCTGGCGCCGGAGGCAGCACGATGCTTACCGGTGACCTGGTCCGCGCCGACGTGCGCAAGGGGGTGGTCGTCCCCCGGTGGGTCCGGCCTGATGACCCCGCGCTGCTGGAGGTCGCCCGCGAGCTGGTGGAGATCTTCCAGCAGCACGTGGGGCGGCCGCGGTGGGCTCTGGACGACGCCCTGGAGGGGGTCTTCGGTGACAGCACCCGCATCGTGCTCTACCGGGGCCTGGTCAAGGTGCTCCTCGACCGCTCGGAGTTCGACACCCACGCGGCGGTGGACCCGGTGGAGGTGCGGCGCCGGCTCTTCCTGCTGGCCGCCACCGAGGGCCCCGTCTGCCTGGAGGGCCGGGGCGAGGGGCGCGGCGTCCACCGTGACGAGCTGATCGCGGCGGTGGCCAAGGAGCTGGGCGTCACGGCGGCGGACGTGGAGCAGGCCTTCCACGCGGACCTCAAGGACGAGCAGCGCCTGATGGCCTTCGAGCCCCTGGAGCCCGACGCGCTGCTCCACCGCTACAACACCGCGCTTGCCCAGGCCGTGCTGCTCAAGGCGACCGAGCTCGTCCTGACCGTGGAGGGCCAGACCCAGCCCCGCTACCGCGCCCTGTTCCGCTCCATGCGCTTCTTCGGGCTCATCCACACGGTGAACCGGGAAGGGGAGGGCTGGCGCATCGTGCTCGACGGGCCACTGTCCCTGTTCCGCCTGTCCCAGAAGTACGGCGTCCAGATGGCCTCCTTTCTGCCCGTCGTCCTCAACATGGAGTCAGGGTGGTCCCTGAAGGCGACGGTGCAGTGGACCGAGCGCGTCCGGGCCACCCTGACCCTCGGTCCCAGCGACGGCCTCGTCAGCCACGTCAGGGACCGGGGCGTCTGGGAGAGCGAGGAGCAGCGATGGTTCGCCGACAGGTTCCGGGAGCTCGGGGGGCCCTGGTCACTGGACGAGGAGCCCGGCATCGTGGATCTCGGGGGCGGCGCCGTACTGATCCCCGACTACGCGCTCCGCCACGAGGACGGGCGGGTCGCTCTGCTGGAGATCATCTGGTTCTGGCGCAAGGGCTCCCTGGAGCCGCGGCTCAAGGGGCTGGGTCGAGGGGGTGCCCCCAACGCCATCCTCGCGGTGAGCGACCGGCTCCGCGCGAGCCAGGAGGACCTGGAGACCGCCCCGGTGGCCGTCCACCGCTTCAAAGGGGTTCTGCTGCCGAAGCCGATCATCGCGCTGGCGGAGCAGGTGGGGACCCGCCCAGCCTCTCCCAGGCCGCGGCGAAGGCGGAGCTGAGAGGCTGGGTCAGCCGCCCGCGGGAGCTCCGAGGGAGCCCGCGGGCAGCTTCACCGCTGCGCCGTAGCGAGGTGCGCGGGGGCCCTCAGGCTCGGCCGAGCGGCGGCTGAGCCCCGGGAAGAGGGGCGCCTCGGTCCCGGGGGGGAGGGCGACGGCCGGAGACTCCGCAGACGGCGCTGCCACTGGGGTAGGGTCTCCGCCTGGCGTTTCCAGAGCCGGCCCAGGGAGGGGAGCGGTGGCTTGGGATCCGACCTCAGGGGTGGCCCCCTTGCCAGGGCCGCGTGCACCAGAACCCGGTGAGGCTGACCACGGGGGTGACTCCAGGGAGAGCGCGACGACGGACGCCGCCCCCGCAACGGCGAGCCACCCGAGCCAACGAAGCGGGCGCCGCGAGGGGGCGCGCCCGGCGAGGCGCGTGCCGCGCGTCAGCGTCCCTGGTCCGGCGAACACCGCCTCCGGTGAGGGACCCGGGGCTCCTTCCGGGGCCGCGGCCCCCGCTGGCGGCGCGGCTGGTGCCTCCGCCCGGCTGCCCTCGGGGCTCGCTGTCTCGGGCTCTGGGCGCCGGCCTCGCGCCGGCGCCGTGTCGCGGAGCGCTGACCGCGCTGGCACCGTCGGGGCCATGGCGGTCTCGGCCAGGGCCGGGTCCGAGGCAGGTGTCGGCACGGCGCTGCGGATCTCCGCAGCCAAGGCCAGCGGGGTCGGCTGGCGGATGCCTGGCTCCTTGGACAGGGCCCGCGCGACGGCGGCTCCCAAGGCCGCCGGGATGGGCCCTGAGGCGTTGCTCGCGGGCAGCTCTGGCGGCCGGGCGGAGGCCTGCTGGAGCATCACGGCGGTGGCGCTCGCGCCGTCGAAGGGGGGCCGCCCGGTGAGCAATTCATAGAGGATCACGCCCAGGGAGTAGACGTCCGCGCGGCCATCCACCGGTTGCCCGAGGGCGGCCTCCGGGCTCATGTAGAGGGGCGTGCCGCAGGACACGCCCGTCCCTGTGAGCGCGGGCTCCGCCACGTCCAGGACCTTCGAGATGCCGAAGTCGAGGACCGTCACGAAGTCGGCCCGCCCGACGCGGGTCCCCACGAACAGGTTGTCGGGCTTGAGATCCCGGTGCAGCACGCCCCCCCAGTGGGCGTCGGCCACGCTCTCGCAGGCCTGCGCCACCAGATCGACGGCTCGCCGCGCATCCAGTCCACCCGGGGCCTCCCTGACCAGCGCGCTGAGCGGTGCTCCGTCGAGCAGCTCCATGACCAGGTAGAGGAGGCCGTCCTCTGTCTGGCCGAAGTCGAAGACACGGATGGTGTGGGGGTGGCTCAGGCGGCTCAGGGCGCGCGCCTCCCGCTGAAAGCGCAGGGTCGCGCCCGTCGGGTCCGCTCCCGAAGGGTGCAGGACCTTGATGGCGACGCTCCGGGCCATGGAGTGCTGCAGGGCCCGGTAGACGGCGCCCATGCCACCCACGCCGATCCGCTCTTGAAGCGTGAAGCGCCGGTCCAGCTCGCGCCCGACGAGCGGGTCCGTCTGGGGCGCCACGAGCTGCGTCCCGTCGTCGGGACAGCGCTCCACCCCGTCAGGGTGCCGCCGTTCGCAGGTGGGGCAGCTCCTCATGGGCGTCCTGGGCTCGCGAGGGGTGTCGCCGCGGCGGGGCGCCGTCGGCAATGGGAGAGACTAGCGCCCACGTCGCTGCCCCCGCAAGGACGCGCAGAGCCCCTGGCCGCCGGTCGCTGCAACCGGTGGGGCGCCCTGGGGGGCGGGCAGCGCCGGCGCCGTCCGCGTCCCGCACGCCGCCTGCGATTCGCGCGCCGCTGCGACGCGGGGCCCTCGTGCCGCACGCCGTCGTCAGGCCGTCAGCAGGGCGGGGAGATCCGACGGGTCCCAGTTGCGGCGGCGGGGGGGGGGGGGGGGGGGCGGGGCGGGGGGGGGGGGGGGGGGGGGGGGGGGGGGGGGGGGGGGGGGGGGGGGGCGGGG
>BTVJ01000055.1:0-50073 GCA_045863395.1 Myxococcales bacterium | reverse complement strand
CTCAAATCTCATATTTCGGCGACGCCGAAATATGAGATTTGAGTACACTTGACCCCCACCCTCTCATCTCACCCAGTGCGTGACACCGATTCCGACGGTTCCATGGGTGCAGCGCGTCGTGCCCGAGTGGGTGCCCAGGTGGTCGAGCTTGTAGTCGCCGTTGTTGCCGCCGCCCGCCTGGAAGGTCGCCTTGCTCACGCAGCGGCTGCCCGTGGGCAAGCCGTTGAAGGCGTCGCCGTGGACGGAGATGCCCCACCAGTTGCCGCCCGCGTTGTTTGTGACCGTGTAGTAGCTCGACCCGCCGATGAACCACTGAACCTGGGACAGGGCGACGTTGCCGCCGTCGAAGCGGAGCGCCACGCTCTGCGGCATGCGGTAGACCATGACGAGGCCCGAGTTGACGTCCAGGCCCTGGTTCTCCTCCACCATGACCTGGTACTGGCCCAGGGCAGCGAGCGCGTTCAGAACGGACTGCGCGTACTTCTGGTTTGCCCCCGTGTTGTAGGTCACCGACGCCACGGGGCCACTGGACGCCAGGTTGCCGTCCGGCTTCTGCGTGCTGACCAGCAGCCACCCACCACCGTCGGTCGTCATGTCGCAGTAGCCGAAGAACGCGTTACTCGTGGAGCCGCCGTCAGGGTCCAGCCAGTAGTAGCCGGTGCCGGTCGAGTAGCCGTCCGCTTTGATCGACTTGCACGTCTGACCCGCGTTGGCGACCGAGGTGCCGTCGGGGACCGCTGGGCCCCCGGTTGCCTCTTCGCGCACCCAGTGAGCCACGCCGATCCCGACGTTGCCGTGAAAGCAGCGCGTCGTGCCCGCGTGGGTGCCCTGGTGGTCGAGCTTGTAGTCGCCGTTGGTGCCCACACCGGTCGCGTGGTTGGACTTGAGGACGCAGCGCTTGTTGCTCGCCAGGCCGCCGAAGGCGTCGCCGTGCACGGAGATGCCCCACCAGTTGCCGCCCGCGTTGTTGGACACGGGGGCGAAGCCCGTGCCCGTCCACCACTCCAGCGTGTTGATTGCGACGTTCTGGCCGTCGAAGCGCAGCGCGACTCCTTGGGGCATGCGGTAGACCATGACCGCACCGTTCGTGACGTCCACGCCTGAGTTCTCCTCGACCATGACGCGGTACGCACCCATGGAGGCGAACGCCGACAGGACGGACGGTGCGTACTTCTGGCTGACCGTCTTGTCGAGCACTACGCTCGCCGTGGCCGCGACCGACCAGAAGTTGCCGTCGGGCTTCTGCGTGCTGACGAGCAGCCACCCGCCGCCATCGGTGGTCATGTCGCAGTACCCGAAGAAGGCGTTGTCCGTCGAGCCGCCGTCAGGGTCCAGCCAGTACATGCCGCTCGGCTTGCCCGGGAGCGAGTCCTTCAGCACACGGCACGAGCGCGCCGCGTCCCCCTTGCTGGCACCGGTCTGCGCCGGCTGGTGGACGGGGCGCCACGCCTGCCCGTCGCAGACCTCGAGGCCCGAGGACCACCGCAACGTACCCGGGCGGTCGGGCGTGCAGGCCCCCGCGTCGGCGCCGACGCGCACGCCGCCCGCCACGTCGAGCGTCGCCTGTGGACTGGCGGTGCCGATGCCCACGCGGCCCGAAGAGCCCTTCACACGCACGAGCTCACCAGCGGCTTCGCTGGCCACGAGGACGTCCGCAGCGCTCCCGCGCTGAGTCAGGGTCAGGGGCGCACCCGGCGGCGAGACCAGCCCCCCCGTGGCGACCGCGCCCGCCACGAGCAGCGTCGCGTCGGGGTCCAGGGCGAGGGTGCCGACGGACAGGGCTCCGCTGACGCCAGCGTCGCCGTCGATGGTCAGGCTGCCCCAGGACTGGCCGCCCCCGAAGGCCAGCGGCCGGTAGGCGGAGCCGTCGGCGCTGCGTACCCGCACGCCGCTCGTGGCTTGAAGGTGCATCCAGCCATCAGCCGAAGGCGTCACCGCCTGGGCCCCCACCTTGAGGGTGCAGCCGGGCGCGCCCGCAGTGCACGCGGCGAGCGTCCCGCCGACGGTCACGTCGCCTTGCAGCGCCAGGTTCGCCGCGAGGTGTCCAGGTCCGATGCAGCCCGTGCAGCTCACACCGAGGGCCAGCCCGCCGGCGCTGGCGGCCGCGGCCCAGGGGAACCCCACCTTCCCCGCGGTGACGGCGCCGTCCTGCAGGTGTGCGGTCCCGACGGCACCCGCTCCGAGCACCCCTGCCGTCACGCAACCGGTACAGTCGAGGCCCGTGGCGGCTCCTCCTTTGGAGGAAGCGTGGGCGTAGGGGAAGCCCACCTCCGCCGCAGACACGCAGCCCGCACACGTCACATCGCCAGCGACGGTCGCCCGCTCGGCCACGAGCGTGAAGGGCACGGGGCGGAGGGGCCCGCGAGGGAGCGCCTGCCCGTCGACGACCGCCTCCAGCCACAGCGCGGACTCGTCCACGGCGACGCCAGACGGGAGCGGCCCCAGCGCCAGATCGAAGACCCCACCCGCCAGGGAGACGGTACCGAAGGACTGCTCGTAGACCGGGGAGCCCCCGCTCTGCGCAGCGAACAGGCGCAACACGACGGAGTGATCCCCGGCGGACGGCGCCCCCGCGCTGGTCAGCACGGCCCCCTGGACGGTGATGACGCGCTCAAGAGCAGACGCAACGTGAGGGAGCAGCACACAGAGGACCAGAACGGCACTACGCATGGCGCACCTGTCGAGGCTGAAGGTGGCGCCAATCATACATGGAACTCGAGCGGCGCGCGCGGCCAGATTCGCTGGCCGCGGCGCCTCTCGTGGTGGGGCTCACCGCGGTCCGGACGTCCCCGAAGGCCGCCCAGGGCGGGACGTCCGGTGCCTGGCAAGCCACCGCGCCGGGGGCGTGAAGCTGGCGCCGCCCGCTCCCCCGTCCCGCTCAGCCCCTCACGATGCGCATGTTGAACTGGGGCGAACCCAGGGCTCCGTAGAGGCGGGTCCACAGCAGCAGCCAGCCCTCCGTCCCCCGCGACGTCGAGATGTCACCGAGATCGATGATCTGCTGCCACCCGAACCACTCGCGGAGGTAGCCGCCCACGCTCGCCTTCGCCTGAGCGTCGTCTCCGCTCACGAACACGGCGTGCTCCCCGGTGAGCTGGCCCGGGTCCACCATCAGCATGCAGTTCATCGTGTTCAGTGTCTTGACCACCTTCGCGCCCGGGAAGGCTCGCTGGACGCGCTCCCCGAGAGAGTCGTCGTTGCACACCGACAGCGTGGGCGGGAAGCCGCGGGAGAAGTCGAGCGGGTTCGCCAGATCGAGCAGGATCTTGCCGTCGAGGTTCGCCGCTCCGGCCGCCTCCAGGGCGGCGAGCGTGGCCTGCCCGTTGGTGCAGTTGAAGACCACCTCGCCGTGGGCCGCCGCCTCCGCGAAGGTCCCGTGCCGCCCACCGGTCGCCGAGGCCCAGGCCACGGCCTCCTCGTTGGCCGCCGTCCGTGACCCCATGACCACGTCGTGGCCGATGGCCACGAGCTTCGATCCGATGGACTTCCCGACCATCCCCGTCCCGAGTACGCCGATCTTCATGATGTCCTCCGTGTGTGTTCGAGCCGACGATGAGACGATACGACCCTCGTCTCTGGTTGACAATCCGCCAAAATGGAAGCACAAATTCAACCAGAGGTTGACAATGAACATCTCCGGCCTGGAGCCTTTCGTCGCCGTCGCCGAGACCAGGAGCTTTCGCGGCGCGGCGGCGCGCCTGGGCGTCTCGGCCGCGGCCATCAGCAAGGCTGTGCAGAGGCTGGAGGACGAGCTCGGCGTGAGGCTGTTTCTCCGCACGACGCGCCACGTCTCCTTGACCCCCGAGGGAGAGGTCCTCCACGCACACGCTCGGGAGGCCCTGGACCGCCTGGCCGCGGGACTGGACGAGGTCGCGCGTGCCCGCGGGTTGGCGGAGGGCCCCCTGCGGATCTCGCTGAGCCCCGTACTCGGGAGGGTGATCGTCGCCGCGCTGCCCCGTCTGCTCCAGCGTCATCCGCGCCTGGTCCCCGATCTCTCGATGACCGACCGCGTCGTGTCCCTCGCCGAGGGGGAGGTCGACGTCGCCGTTCGGATCGGCGCCCTGCCCGACTCCAGCCTGGTGGCGCACAGGCTGCGTGCTCCCCGCTGGGTCACCGTCGCCAGCCCCGCGTACCTGGCGCGCCGCGGCACACCGGCAGAGCCCGGCGAGCTCGCGTCCCACGCCTGCCTGAAGTACGCCCCGCCGCGGGGAGGGACCGTGGAGTGGACCTTCCGCGTGCGGGAACAGCCGGTCGAGGTGCGGACCCCGACCGCACTGCGAGTCGACGACGGAGACGCCCTCGTCACTGCCGCCCTCGCTGGCCTCGGCGTCGCCCAGGTCTTCGGCTTCATGGTGGCAGACGCCCTGGCCGACGGACGCCTGGTGGAGGTGCTCGCACCCTACGCCGCACCAGGACCTCCCCTGACCGCGCTGATGCTCCCCGGGCGCCAGGACCTGCCGCGCGTCAAGGCGTTCCTGGAGTTCCTCGACGACCTGGGGCGCGGGGGGCCAAGCCTCCACACTCCTCATCTTCGGCCGCCCCTGACTATGAGAATTGAGTAGGCTTGACCCCCACCCCTTCGTTGACCCCCACCTCCCGCCGCGCTACCTTGGGGCCGCGCCCGCCCCGGACGCCCCGGAGGAACGAGGTCACCACGATGAAGGCTCCGCTCCTGGCCCTGTTGCTGCTCGCCGGATGCTCTGGGAGCATGTCCTACGGGGCGGCTCCCTATGGGCCACCGTCGTCGCCCTCGGCCGTCACCGACCCCTCACCCGAAGGGAGCACCTGGGGCGCCCGCGCCGAGGACCGCGGACCGCAGCACACGCCCACCGTCACCCCGGTCGAGCAGCGCGTGGTGTACCTCGGCTACCTGAAGCTGCGGGTCCGGCGCGTCCTGGCCGCGGTCGACGAGATCGCGCGCCTCACGGAGACCGCCGGCGGCTACGTCCAGTCGCAGACCGCCTCCGTCGTCATCGTGCGCATCCCGGCCTCGGACTTCGAGCGCGTCATGACCACCTTCGCTGGCGTGGGCGAGCTCCTGGACAGGCGCATCCAAGCCATGGACGTCACGCGGCAGTTCACCGACCTGAGCGCCCGCCTCAGCGTCGCCCGCGAGGCACGGGAGCGGCTGCTCGCCCTGCTGGCTCACGCGACCGACGTGGAGGAGCGCCTGCTCATCGTCCAGGAGGTCAAGCGCCTCACGGAGCAGATCGAGTCCATGGAGGCCACCCTCGGGACCCTCGAGAACCTGGTCGCATACTTCACCATCACCATCGAGCTGGTCCCCGTGGCGGATCAGCGCCAGGTCGTTCAGGTCTCGCCCTTCCCGTGGGTGCGCTCCCTCTCCGCGCACAGGGCGACCCTGACCCGGGGAGGCGACGACGTCGACATGGATCTGCCGCGCGGCTTCGTCCACTTCACGGAGGACCGCGCCTTCCGCGCCCAGGCGGCGGACACCACCACCCTGCGGGGCGCCGTCATCCCCAACGAGCCGGCCGGCGACAACGCCTTCTGGGCCGCGGCCCTGGAGCACGAGCTGGCCGGGCGCGACGAGGAGCTCGTCTCGCGCATCGACTCCGGCGCCCTGACCATCCGCGTCTTCCGCAACAAGGACACGGAGCCTCGGACCTGGCTCATCGGGGTGCACTCTGCGGGCGACCGCCTCGCCGTCGTCGAAGCGTTCTTCCCCACCGAAGAGGCGTGGCGGACGCACCAGCCCGAGGTCACCCGCGCCCTCGGCTCCTTCCGCCTCAAGGACTGACGCCATGCGATCCTCGACCGCCGTCGCGCTGCTCGCCATGCTGGTCTGGTCCGACACCACCGCCGATACGCCGCGCCTCACCGCGGAGAGCGCCACCCTGGTGCTCAAGGTGGTCAACCCGACCGAGGTGCGCGAGTCTCTCATCGGCAGCGCCAAGGGCATGGGCGGGTTCCCGACGCTCGTGACCAACGACGTCTTGCACGTGAAGGTCCCGCCCGAACGCCTCGACGACTTCATGGACGCCACCTCCCGGGCCGGCCTCGTCCTCGACAAGAGCCGCGCCCGCGAGGACGTGACGGCCAGGGTCGCGCAGCTCGATGCGCAAGCGCGCTCGAAGCAAGAGATCCTCGCGCGGCTCCGGAGCCTCATCGGGGACTCCAACGTAGCGGCGACCGTCAAGATCGAGCAGTCCATGACCGCGCTGCTCACCGAGCTGGAGCAGGTCCGCGGCGAGCTCCGGGCCGAGCAGGAGCGGGTGCGCTACGCCGCCGTCCAGGTGTCCTTCTCGTTCCCGCAGCGAGACCGCCTCGTCTACGTGCACTCCCCTTTCTCGTGGCTCAACGACGTGGACCTCGACCGCTTCATCCAGGAGTTCTGACCCATGCTCCGCGCCACCCTGGCTGCCGTGCTGCTCCTGTCGTGCGGCCCCACCTACCAGATGCAGCCGTCCTCGGCGTTCAAGCGCTACGAGGAGTCCGGGGGACTCAAGCTGATCACGGCCACGGGTGTCCGCGTGAAGGTGCGGGAGGTCGACAACTACCCCATCGCCGACCTCGCCTTCTGGCAGGACGCCATGGAGCGGCACTTGCTCGCGCGCGGCTACGCGCTCAAGTCCATGGAGCGCTTCACGACCACCAGCGGACACAGCGCCGCCACCCTCGACTTCGTGCTCCCCTACGGCTCAGAGGACTGGGTCCTGAGCGAGACCATCCTGGTCGTCGGCGACCGCATCGTCCTCGTGGAGGCCGCTGGGCCCTACGAGCTCTTCGTTCCCGTGGAGGCGGAGCTGCGCGCCTCCCTGCGCAGCTTCGATCCGGGCACCTGACCACCACACGCTACAGGAGATCCCATGGTCCACGGCAACGGGCTGCACGACCTGTTCATCGGCATCGCCGGGCTCATCGGCGCCGGCAAGACGACGCTCGCAACGGCCCTCGGGGAGCACCTGGGGCTGCCCGTCTACTTCGAGCCGGTCGCCGACAACGAGTATCTGGTGGACTTCTATCGGGACACGGCACGATACTCGTTTGCGACCCAGATCTACTTGCTGAACCGGAGATTCCAGCAGCACCAGGAGATCATCTGGCGCGGCGGCGGCGGCGTGCAGGACCGCACGATCTACGAGGACGCGGTCTTCGCAAAGACCCTCGTCGAGAGAGACCTCATGGAGGAGCGGGACTACCGGAACTACCTCCAGCTCTTCCGGCACATGAGCAACTTCATGTGCCGCCCGAACCTGATCATCTACCTCGACCTGAGCCCCGAGTCGTCCATGGAGCGGATCCGCCTGCGCTCCCGTGACGTGGAGACCGGCATCTCCATGGAGTATCTGAGGAGTCTGCACGCCCACTACGAGGAGTTCATCCGCGACATCTCGCGGGCGATCCCCGTCATCCGCGTGAACTGGGAGAGATACGCAAGCGCCGAGGAGATGGCCTCTGTCATCGAGCAGGACTACCTGAAGGGGTCCTTCCTGCGGGACGCCACGTGGAGCCCGACCCGATAGCGGCCGTAGGGGGCGCCCTACTCGTCGTCGATGGACGCCACCACCAGGCGCCGGGCGACCAGCCGCCCCAGCGGCGCCTCGTCGCAGCTCTTCAGCGTCTCGAACTCCCGCCGCTCCAGGCGAATCACGATCTGGCGCCCGCCGACGGTCACGTGCACGGTGTCGTCCTCCCGCGCCGGCCCGACGAAGGCCCTCCCGCTCAACCCGTTCTCCGCCGCCCACGCCAGGGCCGCCCCCTCGGCCACCTGCCGCGCCTCGTCGAGGAACACGTTGCCGCGAAAGCGCGCCAGCCATGGTGCCCCCGCGACGGCGTGCTCCACCAGGGCATCGGCGTCGTCGGGGCCGAGGCGCCCGTGCATGTGGCCCCAGGGCAGCGTGATGGCCGTCGCAGAGAAGCGGTGTCCCCCGAGATGCGTCGACTCCCACACGTCCACGTCTGCGCCGAGCCGCGCTACCGCCTTCCGGACCCGCTGGGCGAAGCGCGTGCCGTACAGGGCGCAACAGGCATCGTGGTTGCCGTGAGCGCACACGACGATGACCGGCCGCTGCACGGCGACGTCATCGCTGCCCGCCAGGAGCGCCTCCATGGCGGCCTCCATGCTGGCGACCAGGTTCTGCGGTCGCATACCCTCCGCGCGCCAGCCGCCGGGCCAGCCCATGGCGACCAACGACTCGGCCGACGTGCCCGGCCGCGAGACGAGGCGCACCACGGACCGCGTCCCCGCGGCGACGCGCTCGGAGCGCCAGTGCGGGAGCGCGTGCGGCAGGCCCGGCGTGTCCAGGGCGTCCGACTCCCAGTCGCCCTTGGGCCAGCTCACGAGCACCAGCTCGCCACAGTGGGTGGCCGAGCCGAGCAGGGGCTCGCCCGACTGGGTCGACACATCGCTACAGAACGTCCGGTCCATCGGTCCTCCAGGAGCGCCGAGGCGGCGCGCGGCGGGGACCATACTCGGGAGGGTCCGTCCGGGTCAACGTTTGTGCGCGCCCCAGGCATCCTTGCGTCGAGGTGGTCGTGTGCTGCCGTCCCCTGGCCCCGCATCCGAGGACCCGCGGGACCTCCGGCCCCGTTGACGGTCCCCGCGCGCCGATGCGAGAGTGGACCGGATGCGACGCGCCCTGCTCCTCGCCCTCGCCCTCGCGGCGCTCGCGCGCCCTGCCCTGGCCGGCACGGCGGACGACCTGCTGCGCGACGACGCGGGGGTGGTCGCTGGCGGCCTCGCCCCGTTCACCCTGACCGAGACCCGCTGGAACCCGGACGGCATCCGCTTCGTGCTCACGTCCCCCGGAGCGACCATCGAGGTGCGCCTCGCGGCACGCGGCGCCCCCCTCCACGGCGCGCCGGGGCGTGAGCAGGAGCTGCGCTGGTATCACGTCCTCGTGACGGTCACGCCGGGGGACGCCGCAGCGCAGCATTCCCCCACCATCGACGAGCTGCTGCGGCGCATCGCCGCCAACGAGGACATCGGGCCACGGCTGCGTGCCACACCATCGCGCCCGCCAGGCCAGGGCCCCCCGCGCAACCTGGCACCCGTGCACGAGGACCCACCCGGCGGGCCGGGCCTGGTGGCCGAGCTGGTGGTTGCGGGGGGGCTCGGGGTCGTGGCCCTCCTGCTGCTGCCCATGATCCTTGCCGGCGCGATCCGCACCCTCTGCGATGGGCTGAGCCGACCCGAACGCCTGGCCCTCGCGACCGTCGCGACCCTCGTCCTCGCGGCGCACCTGCTCGCCCCTTCGCACCTGGTCACCGTGTTCCACGGGTACGGCACCGTGGTCGAGGCGGCGGCCCTGCGACCCGTCCCCAAGTACGGCGCGGGCTCCACCGTGCTGTACGGCCCGCTCCTCAACCTGCTCGGCATGGACCTCCGCGTCATCGTCGCGACCAACACCCTCTGCGGGCTCCTGAGCGTGCCGCTGCTCGCCGCAGTCGCCCGCCGCCTCGGGGGACGCCACGCGGGAGTCGTCGCCGTCGCGCTGGTGGGCCTCACGGCGGCGCTCGTCTCGGACCGCCTCTCCGAGAGCACGCTCGTGCCGGCCCGCCTCTGGCTCGCAGCAACCGCCGTGGCCCTCGACGCCTGGCTTCGCGACGCCCGCCCCACCCTCGCCGCAGCCGTCGTCACCTTCGCGGCCCTGACCCTCGCCTCGCGGGCCGACCTCGCGCCGCTGCTGGCGCTCGTGGGCTGCGCGATCCTCCTCGCCAACGGGGGGCTCCGTGACCGCTGGGCGGCACTGACACTCCTCGGCCTCGTCGCCCTGCTGCTCGTGCCCCGCGCCGTAACGCTCCTGTCCTGGTTCCCGCAGGCGGCGCAGCGGGGAGACCTCCCCGGCGTCGGCGAGCCCTGGGCGCCTCTGTTCGCCCGCGGCCTGGTCGAGCGCAACGCCCTGCTCTCCCCGTGGATCTTCCCACCGCTCACCGCGCTCCTCGCCGCCTCTGCCCTCGCGCTCCCCCGTCCCCACCGCGGCGCCCGCGCGCTGGTCGCACTCGGGACGCTCGCCGTCGTCGCCCTGTCGCTCCTGGACCTGCCGGCCGTGTCGATCCCCCGGGTGCAGGCGCCGGCCATGGAGTGGGCATGCGTCCTGGCCGCGTGCCCCCTCGGCGCGCTGCTGGAGCGGTCCCGCGTCCACCTGCTCGGCGGCGCGCTCCTCGCCGGCGCCCTCATCCCTGCCC
This sequence comes from Myxococcales bacterium, assembly GCA_045863395.1. Taxonomy (GTDB): domain Bacteria; phylum Myxococcota_A; class UBA9042; order JABWCM01; family BTVJ01; genus BTVJ01. The sequence continues at coordinate 39,921 of BTVJ01000055.1, read as the reverse complement.
CGGACACCGTGCGCTCCCTCTGGGCGCCGACCAACGCCCAGGAGCTGGACGCCTGGTGGCGCCGGGCGGCCCGCGCCGTGCCCCCAACCACGGAGCCTCGCTGCTACGTGGCCCTCGGCATGTCGGATCCCCCCCGCGACACCGTCTTCCGCCACTACCCGCTCTACGAGCTGCTCCCGTTGAGCCCCGAGGCGCGCGTCCTGAACATCGGGTCGTTCCTGAGAGATGCGGACTGGCTCCTCGCCGGCCACTGCGAGGTGATCTACGTGCGTGGCCCCCAGTGCAGCGCCCGCGAGCGCCCCCCGCTGGCGCCGCCTCCGCCCGCCATCGAGCACCCACGCTGCGCGGAGCTCGAGGCAGCCTTCGCCCTCTCGCCCCTCGACGAGGCGATCCGGCCCAACCACGGCAGCCCGGACTTCCCGTTCTGGAGCGCGCAGCCCGCGCTCCGCTATGGCATCTACCGTGTCACCGGGCGCGCCGCGCCGCCACGACGATGACCAGCACCGCTACGATGCCCAGGCCCACCAGGACCGCGACCGGCGGCCCACCCACCTCGCTCGCCTCCACCGTCCCCTGTCGCCGCGGGTGCTCCCAGGGGCCTCCGCACGGGCGTTCCCCGGTGGCGATGCAGCCCTCCAGGGCGCGCATCAGCTCCTCCAGGCGGGCGTCCTTCTCCGGTGAGTGCCCCGGGTGGGCGCGGGCCAGCGCGGCAGTGCGCCGCAGATCCGCCAGCGCCAGCGCCGGGTCCGTGTCGCGCACGACCTCGGCGCGGCAGTAGAAGACGTCCAGATCCACGACCTGTGACCGCGCCGCCTCGTTCAGGCGGTGGAGCGCCGCGCTGGCGTTCCCCAGGTTGAAGTCGTTCATGGCCACGTAGATCTGGAGCCGCTGATCCTTCGGCCACCGGCGCTCCAGGGCAAGCAGGAGCTCGTTGGAGCGCTCGAACTCGTTGCGGTAGTGGGCGGCCACCCCCACCAGGTAGCGCGCCACCGTGTCCACGGGGTCGGCGAGGCGGGCCTCGAGCTCCGGTAACAGGCGGTCCATGGTCGCCCGGTCGCGGCAGAAGGGCCCCACCAGGATGGCCGGCCCGTAGCGCCCCTTCCCGACCACCGCCTCCAGGGCGCGGACCGCACGCTCCGGGTCCCCCGTCGCCGTCCACACGCCCGCCGCGCCCTCGATGACCGCCGGGTCGTCGGTCGCCGCCACCGCCGCGGCCGCGACGTCCGCCGCGTCGGGGGCCGCGACCGCCAGCGCCGCCTCCATCTCCGCCACCCACGCCGACCCGCACCCGGGGTCCGCGGTGCGCACGGACCTCGCGACAGCCAGGGAGGCTTCCCGTCGCCCCGTGAACGCCAGCGCCTGAGCGACCTCCGCGTAGGGGCATGGATCGGCCTCGACGCCCGCCAGGTCCGGGTCCCCACCGGAGACCACCGCCACCAGGGCGCGGTTGACGGGCGCACGCACCTCCACGCCGTCGAGGAGGGCGCGTGCCCGCTCCGGCTCCCCGAGCCGCTGGCGGAGCGCCGCCGCCCGGATGCGCTCGCGGGGGCCGGCGAGGTCCACGGCGTCCAGCGTTGCGCGGGCCTCGGAGACCTCGCCCCGCTCGATGAGGTGGGCGACCTGCACCAGCGCCTCTCCCGCGGGCCCTCCCCGCAGGCGCCACAGGGACACCGTGCGCCAGGGGATCCTCGGGGCGCGCCCGAGCCGCGCCAGGACGTCGGCCACCAGCGCCCCGGGCGCCGGCCCTGGATCAGCGATCAGCGCCGTCCCGGCTGCGACCGGAGTCCCCTCCGGAGCCTCCAGTGCGGCCACCAGCGCGATGGACAGCGCCGGCGCATCCGGGGCTCCAGCGGTGACCAGCACCCGGTCCCGCTCGATGCGGGCGCTGAGGTGCGACCCGTCCGGCAGGGGCGCGCCCAGCTCCAGAGCCGCGGCCACCGCGTCCGTGTCCACGTCGCGGAGCATGGTCTCGCGCTCGGCGGGCGCAGCCTGGGCGACGGACCACCAACCCAGAAGCAGCAGTGCGGGTCGAAGCATCGGTGACCTCCCTGGTGAGCGCCCGGCCCCGTCGTCGGGACGCGCCATGGAAGCACAGATCCGGCCAGGGGGAAACCGTCTGGTCGGCCGCGCGGGCATCTGCTACGGTGACGCCCGACTCGCACCGAGAGGCACCCATGAGAGACACGACGCGCGGGCTGGCCCGCCTCCTAGCCCTGATGGCCGCGCTGGGCGGCTGCGCCGACGACTCGGACCCCGCGCAGGACGCAGGCGGCGCCCCGCTGACGGACGGAGCCTCGGCGGCCGACAGCGCCACCCCGAATGCGGGCGACACGGCCCTAGCCACGGACTCCGGCTCCGACGTCGCCGCTGACGCGAGCGATGCCGGCGACGCGACAACGCTGGACACCACCGACACCTCCACGCCCCCGGACACCTCCCTCACGGACCCGGAGCGCCTCCTCGCCATCCCCGCGACGGAGACCTGGACCTTCGAGGGCCTGAGCGCCCCGGTCCAGGTGGTGCGCACCGAGGCCAACGTGCCCCACATCTACGCCGCCACCCGCGAGGACCTGGCCTTCGCCTTCGGCTTCGTCTCGGCGCGGGACCGCTGGTTCATGATGGACCTCGCCCGGCGCCTGGGCCTCGGCACCCTGTCGGAGCTCCTGGGCGACGCCGCCCTCGAGACCGACATGCAGGTCCGACTCAACGGCCAGCGCGCCATCGCCGAGCAGACGGCGGCGACCCTGTCCCCGGAGCTGGGCGCGGTGTTCGACGCCTACGCCGCCGGGGTCAACACGTACATCGAGCGCGTGAAGGCGGGCGAGCTCCCCCTGGCGACGGAGCTGGAGCTGGCGGGCCCGCTGCTCGGCGCCGCCAACCCGGCGGATCTCATGGTGCCCTTCGACCGCCTCTCCCTCGCGGGCATCATCGTGGTCGTCCAGTACGAGGCGAGCTTCGAGACCGGGGACGTGGGCCGCACGGCCACCCTCAACCAGCTCGACGGCCTCTTCGCCGGCGCCCCCTTCGAGGAGCTCCGCCGCACCGGCGCCCGAGTCGACATCTGGGACCACATCGAGCCCATCTTCCCCCACGCCTCCGCCCCGGGGCTGGTCGGCAAGCAGGGCACGGGCCCCGTCGCGCCCCTCCCACCGAAGTCGAAGAGCATGTCGGGCGCCCCTGCGGTCCCGCCCGAGCTGCTCCAGCGCCTGAGCGCGCGCCTGGAGCGGTGGATCGTCCCCTTCCGCCGCGATCTGGACGAGGGCTTCGGCTCCAACGCGTGGGCGGTGGCGGGCAGCTCCTCCAGCGACGGGCGCTCCCTGCTGGCCGGGGACGGCCACCTGTCCCTGTCCGTGCCGTCCTTCCTGATCCAGGCGGGCCTCGACACGTCGGTCCTCGGGGGCGGCGACACCCACCTGCTGGGCCTGACCATCCCCGGGCTCCCCATGGTGGGCCTCGGCACCAACGGCCAGGTCGCGTGGAGCCACACCCAGCAGTCGGGTGACATCACGGACTGGTACGCGGAGGAGCTCCAGCTCGCGGACGGTCTGCCTGCCGCGTCCCGGTTCAAAGGCGCGTGGCACCCCCTCGTCGCCCACGAGGAGTCCTACACGGTGGCGGACATCCCGCTCCTCGGCAGCGAGGGCGGGACGGTCACCGTCACCCGCTGGACCACGTTCGACGGCCGGTGGATCGCCGAGGTGGAGGGCAGAGAGGCCAAGAAGGACGAGGAGCTGGCCCCTGGCGAGGCGCTGATCGACCTGGGCGGCGACCTCATCGTGCCGGGCGACCAGGACGGCGACGGCAAGGTCAGCGCCATCAGCTTCGACTACACGGGTCTCGACTCCATGGGCTTCGCGGGCGCCATCGACGCCATGGGCCACGCGGCGGACGTCGGCGAGTTCCACGAGGCCATGCGCGGCCTCAACGCCTACACGCAGAACTTCGTCGCCTCGGACCAGGCGGGCAGCATCTTCTACAGCGGGTATCAAGGGGTGCCCTGCCGCAGCGGGCTGGAGCGCGACGAGCAGGGGCGCTGGGTCGCCGGGGCCGACCCGAGCTTCCTGCTGGACGGCACCAAGTACGGCGGCTTCCAGGTCCCCATGAAGGACGGCAAGAACGACGAGGCCCCGGGTAAGGCCGACCCCTCTCGCTGCATCGTGCCCTTCGCCGCCTACCCGGCGGAGACCGACCCGGCGCAGGGCTTCCTGGCCAACGCCAACAACGACCCGGCGGGCATGACCTTCGACAAGGACCTGAGCAACGACCCGTGGTACATCGGCGGCCCCTTCGACGCGGGCATCCGCATGGATACCATCTCGGGCGAGCTGAAGGCGGCCATCGCGGCGGGCACGGCGGACCTGGACGCCATGCAGCGCATCCAGGCCAACGCCCGGTCCCGGCTGGGGCAGATGTTCGCGCCGTACCTCGTCGGCGCCATCCAGAAGGCGCGGGCGCTGACCCAGGTGGGGGGCCTGCTGCCGGAGCACGAGGCGCGGCTCGCGACCTTGTACGAGAGCGACGCGGCGCTGACCGAGGTGGAGCAGCGGCTGACCACGTGGGCAGGCCTTGGATACGAGGCGCGCTCGGGCGTCGAGACCTTCTACTCCAAGCCGGCGGAGGGGGACGCGGACGCCTCGGTAGCGACCATGATCTTCAACGCCTGGATAGGCGCCATGATGAAGCGCACCTTCGACGACGAGGGGCTCCCCGGCGTGTGGCGCCCGGGCGGCAACGACGGGCGCATCCGCACCCTGTTGTACATGCTCGACGGCCGAGGCCCCGACAACCCACGCGAGCTGGCCTCCTGGCACGACGAGACGGAGGAGTCCATCTTCTTCGACGTGCTCCAGACACCGGAGCTGGAGCGCAGCGACGAGATCATGCTCCTCTCGCTCATCGAGGCCCTCGACCATCTCCGGAGCGCCCCGGCCACCTCGGACACGGGCGGATTCGGCACAACCGACATGGGCAAGTGGCTCTGGGGTCTCCGCCACCAGGCCCGCTTCGAGTCCATCCTCGCCGAGTTCTTCGATGCGGGTTCGGACTACGCCTTCATCGCGGATCTGTTCAGCATCGACACGAAGAAGCTCCCGCTGGCGGAGTCCCTGCCCGCCGGCGACCCCCGCAAGGGCCTCCGGTGGTTCCCCCGCCACGGCGACCAGGACGCGGTGGACGCCGCAAACTCCGGCCTCAACGGCAAGACCTTCACCCACGGGAGCGGGCCCGTCATGCGCATGGTCGTGGCGCTCGGCGGCGGCAAGGTGGAGGGGCGCAACATCATCCCGGGCGGGCAGTCGGGGCTGACGAGCAGCCCCCACTTCCACGATCAGCTCGTCCTGTGGCTCGCCAACGAGACTCTGCCCATGCGGTTCACCGTCTCCGAGGTCGCCGAGGGCGCCATCGGGCGCGAAGAGCTGCTGCCGGCGCCGTAGCTGCCCGGAATGCGGGACCACATGCTCGACCGCCGGACCGACCCGAACACGCTCGTCGCCGCCCTGTCTCGTGACCGGGTGAGCCTCGATCTGACCACCTTCGACCTGTGCTGCCTTGCGGGGCTCTACCTGCGGGCAGACCGCGACGCGCTGGCTTCTTTTGGGGACGACGCGCTGATTGACCTGTTCGAGCAGGTCTGCGACATGGTCGATCCTGGGGCAGAGAATCCCCGCAAGCGGGCGACGCACGCCGTCCAGAGGCTCCGCGACCAGCGGATGCTCGCCCGGGTGGACGGCGCGGGCATCGTGCGAGCGGGAGAGTACACCCTGACGCGGCTCGCGGCCGCGGTCGTCGAGTATTTCCTGGCGGACGACGCCCTCACCCGCGAGAGCCTGACCCTGCTCACCCGGACGCTGCTCGGACAGCTCGCCGAGATTCGGGGCGCCGCGGCGCGGGCCAGCGATGAAGAAGCGTGGACCGCGCATGTCGTCGGCCCCCTCCGGGTCACGGTGGGGGACCTGGTGGCCGGCATCGAGCGGCGCCAGCGAGGCCTCGATGTCGCGCAGGAGCAGGTCCGCAAGGACATCGCCGGGCTCCTCCAGGCGGACTGGTTCGGCGCCGTCGACGACGCCCAGACGCTCCTCGACACCACGACCGCCACCCTCGCGGAGCTCAACGAGGTGCTGCTGCGGGACACGCACCAGTTCGCGGCGCTCTTGCAGGAGATCCACGACCTCGCCGAGGCGGCGGGAATGACGGCGGCCCAGGACGCCGCCCAGCGGGTGACCGAGCACGTCGACCGCGTCGCCGTGTGGGGCGACGCCCGCCAGCGCGCCTGGTCCGACTATTATCAATACGTTCACCGGTACCTGCGGGACGTGGTGCGCCTCGACCCCGACCGGGCGCTGTCGCAGCGGCTTCGCGATCAGCTCGCCGGGTGGAGTTCGCGGCCGTTCCACCTGACCGCGACGCGCGCCCCCGGCATCCGCCTCCTCCGGGACGCGAGCCGCGACGTGGAGCGCCCACCGGTGGTGCGCGCGCGGGTGAACCGGGAGCTGCCGCCCGAGGAGCTCGCGGCGGGCGACCTTCCCCTGGACGCGCTGGTCAGCGCGGCCCTCGACGACGCCGCTGCGACCCTCTCGGAGGTGACGGCGCGGGTCCTCGCGGCGCTGTCGCCGGAGCGTCGTTTCGGGGCGGCGGGACAGGTGGCGGCGCTGGTCGCGCGCCTCGCCCGGCCCCGGTCCGAGCGGGAGCGGCCGTGGGTCCCCGTGGGAGCAGCGGCTGCGGGCCTCGAGATCGAGCAGTGGGCGATCACCCGCCAGGAGCGCGCGTGAGCTCGTCCTACCATCGTCTGGAGGACGCGATCCTCGACGACCTGTTCCCCGAGGTGGACCTCCTGCTCCGCCGCGGGCGCCACGTCGGGCGGGAGGACGACGCCGCGTACACGTTCCTCGTGGACGCCCTGGACCACCTGGAGCCCTTCTACCGGCGCTTCGGCGCCGAGCTGGTCCACAAGAGCGACGGCTACTTCTACCTGCTCCCGCGCGGTGACCGGCTCGGGCGGCGCCAGCTCACCGCCGGCGAGATGCTCGTGGGGCAGACCCTCGCCCTGCTCTACCTCGACCCGGCGACGCTCGAAGAGGGGGGCGTGGTGGAACGAGAAGAGGTGCTCCGGCGCCTCGCGGGCATCGTGGGCCAGGACAACCTGCTCCGCTCCCTGAACCGCCGCCGGGGCCGGGACGAGCGGGTCGCCGCCGAGAATGTGCGCAAGGAGCTGGCGGCCGCGCTGCGGGGGCTCACCGACCTCGGCTTCGTGGACGTCGACGGGGAGCGGCTCCGCCTGCGCCCGGCTCTCATGCGCTTCGCCGAGCCCGCCCGCGCCGCCGCAGACCCGGCGGCGGCCCTGGAGCGGCTCATCGCGCTCGGCGAGATCGAGGTGCCCGAGACCGACGAGGGGGACGAGCCGTGAGCCGCGTCCGCGCCCAGGCCCTCGCCCTCGTCAACTGGAAGGGCGTCTTCTACGAGCGCTACGAGCTCGACCGCCACGTGACCGCCCTGGAGGGCGACAACGGCGCCGGCAAGACCACGGTGATGGTCGCGGCCTACGTGGTGCTCCTGCCCGACATGACGCGCCTCCGCTTCACGAACCTCGGCGAGACCGGCGCCACCGGCGGCGACAAAGGCATCTGGGGGCGCCTCGGGGAGCTGGGGCGCCCGTCCTACGCGGCGCTGGAGTTTGGGGTGCGGGGCGAGCGCGTGCTCGCCGGCGTCCACCTGGAGCGCAAGGGGGAGCCCACCGTCGAGCCCACGCCCTTCCTGGTCACGGGGCTCGCGCCAGACATCCGCCTCCAGGACCTGCTGCTCATCGCCAGCGGGGAGCTTGAGCACGTGCCGGAGCTCTCCGAGCTGCGGGACCGCGTGGCACGACTCGGGGCGCGCCTGCAGGTGTTTCCCTCGGCGCGCGAGTACTTCGGGGCGCTCTTCGAGCTGGGCATCACGCCCATGCGCCTCGGCACCGACGAGGAGCGCAGCAAGCTCAACGAGATGCTCAAGACGAGCATGACGGGGGGCATGTCCAAGGGGCTGCTCCAGGACCTGCGGTCCTTCCTGCTGCGGGAGGAGGGCGGCCTCGCCGAGACGCTCCAGCGCATGCGCGCCAACCTGGACACGTGCCGACGCACGCGCCGCGACGTGCAGGAGGCGCAGCGGCTGGAGCGGGAGATAGGCGCCATCCACGAGGCGGGCGAGCAGATGTTTGCCGCCGCCCTCGCCGCGACGCGTCTGCGCGCGGAGGAGATGGCGCGCCGGGTCCGGGACGCGGAGGAGCGCCGGCAGGGCGCAGAGGACGCGGCGGCGGCGGCGGCGCAGGCCCTCGCCTCGACGCGGGCGGCGCTCGCGGAGGCCGTGGAGGGCAAGGCCGGGGCGGCGCAGGCCGTCGCGGACGCAGAGGCGTGGGCGCGCCGGGTCGCCGAGGCGCTGGGCTGGGCGCGGGAGGCGGAGCGGAGGGCGGGGGCGCTGGCCCGCGCGGAGGAGGAGCGTGTGCGCGCGCGGGAGCGCCGCACTGAATCTGAGGACAAGCACAGGGCGGCCGCGCGGGAGCTGGACGGCGCCAGCGAGGCGCGGGAGCGCGCCGCCGCGGGCCTCGCCGACCTCCAGCGGGGCCTCGACGAGCTGCACAGGCGGGCCGCCGGCCACCGGCGCACCACGGAGCGCCTCGCAGAGGCGCGGCGCTTCGACCCGCTGCTGGAGCCGGACGACGCCGGAGCGCGGGCGGGTGACGCGGCAGCGGAGCAGGCGGCGGTGGACGCCGAGCGGCGGGACCTCTCACGCCGGATCGACGACGCCGCCGCCCACCGCGCCGAGCACGGCGCCGCGCTCGCGGCCTTGGCGGCCATCGCGGGGAACGCTCAGGGAGCCGCCGCGCGCCCTGTGGAACCGCTGCACGCGGCCCGCGCCGCGCTGGCCGAGGTGCGGGCGTGGCGTGAGCTGGCGGGGCGACCCGCGCTCCGGGAGGAGCTGCGCGCGGCGGAGGCGGAGGCGCGCCGGCAGGCCCGGGTCCGGGAGCGCGCCCTGGGCCTGATCCCCGGGGAGGCCAGCCGCGACGCGCTCGGGGCGGCCCTCGGGGCCGTGGAGGCGGCCCTCGGGGCCGCGGAGGAGCGCGCCCGGTCCGCCGCAGCGGCCCATGTGGAGGCGACCCGCATGCTGGAAACCAGGCATGTCGAGATCCATACCCTGGAGGCTCGAGCGGCGGCTCATCGAGACCTGGCGGCCCGGGCGGCCCTGCTCAGCGGTGCGGGGGCGCCGGTCGTGGACCGCCCCTCCCTCGACGCGGCGCGCGCGGCCCTGGTGGAGCGCCTGACCACAGCGCGAGCGCTCTCTGCCTCCCTGACGGCCCGCCGCGAGTCGCTGCTCACCGAGTCCCGGGCGCTGCTGAGCGGCGGCACGTGGCCTCCGGAGCTCCTCGCGCTGCGCGACGAGCTGACCGCCGAGCTGCTGGCCGTCCACTTCGACGAGGCCGGCGACGAGGCGGCGGAGCTGGAGGCGCTGCTCGGCCCCCTGGCGCATGCACTGATCGTTCCGGACCTGGACGCGGCCACCACCCGAGCCGCCGGGCGCGCCGCCTCCCTCCCCACGGTGTGGCTGGTGGCCGAGGACGCGGCGCTCCCGGAGGCGCGGGAGACCGGGCGCTCCGGCCGCGACGTGGTCGTGGACGAGGGCGACGCCCGGCGGATCACGCGCGTTCCTGAACGCCCGACCCTGGGGCGAGCCGCCCGGGAGCGCCGCGCCGCAGAGCTGCGGACCGAGGCGGACGCCCTGGCGGGAGAGATCGAGGAGGCGCGCGAGGCGGAGCGAAGCGCAGCGGCCCTGCTGCGGGAAGGGGACGCGCTCCTCGAGGGAGCGGCCTTGTGGCTGGCCGGCGCTCCGGACGTGGAGGGCGCCCGGAGGGCCGCGAGAGCAGCCGAGGCGGCGGGGCGGGCTGCGCAGGTGGATCTCGCACAGGCACAGGCCGAGGCGGCCGCCCTGCGTCCAAGACACCGGGCGCTGCGAGAGCTGCTCCCGGACGCGGCGCTGCTCGACCCGCCGGACCTGGAGGCGCGGGCCCTCGCGCTCCGCGAGGCGATGGTGGCCGCGGAGCACGCCGCGCGGGAGCTGGCCCGCGCTGGCGACGCGCCGGCGACCCTGGAGCGCCACCTGGAGGCGCTGCGCCACCCCCCCTGGTCCGACGCCGACGTGACGGAGGCCACGACCCGCCGCGCGGCCCTCGACGCCCGCCGGGACGCGCTCGGCGAGGCCGCCGAAGCGCTTCGCTACGTGGCGGCCCACCGCGAAGAGCTCCGCTGGACGGACGCGGCGGCCCGCCTGGAGGAGAGCCAGGACCTCGTCCCCGCGCTCAAGGAGCAGCTCGACGCCGCGAAGGAGCGCTTCGACCGGGCCCAGAGCGCAGAGAGGGCGGCTCGCAGCGCACGGGACGCCGCGACGGGGGCCTCCATCGAGGCGGACGCGAGGCACGCGAACGCCAGCGCCAGCCACGACGAGGCCCGCCAGCGGTTGGCCGAGTCGGGCGTGGACCCCACCGGCGAGCTGCTGGCGGAGGCGCAGGCGGCCGAGGCGGCCTCCCGAGCCGCCCTCACCGCTGCGGAGGCCACGGTGGGTCGCCTCCAGCACGAGGTCGGCCGGTGCGAGTCCGCGCGAGAAGCGGCAGAGCGGGACGCGGCCAGCGCCCGCACCACGGAGGAGGACGAGCGCAGGCAGGCGCGCCCGGCCCTGGACGCCTGGGACCGGCTTCGCCCCCAGGTGGAGGCGGCGGGGCTGCTCCAGGCCGCACCGCCCGTGCTCGAGGGGAGCAGCGTCAGCCTCTTTGCCGCCGCCCTCGGGCGCCGCGACGTGCTCGTCGTTCGCCTGGAGGCAGCACATGGCGGCCCGGCCCTCCTCGCGGAGGTGCGCAAGTGCCTCGACGCGGGCCAGACCGGCGAGGGCTATCTCTGCGCGTGGCTGCTGGTCCGCGACTGGCTGCGCTCGCGCCTCCCGGCGCAGATCGCCGACGTGGCAGAGCCCTTGTTGGCCCTGGCGCGCTTCCGGGACCACCTCGTGGGCCTCGTGGAGCGGCTCGACCGCCAGGAGCGCGACCTGCGCGGCACCAGCGAGGACGTCGCCCGCGGCATCGACGTACAGATCAGGAAGGCGCAGGGCCGCGTGCGCCGCCTCAGCGACCACCTGGGGGGCGTCCGCTTCGGGAGCGTCCGCGGCATCCGCGTCCGCATGCAGCGCGTCGCCGAGATGGAGCAGGTGCTCCGCGCGCTGCGGTCGGGCGAGGCGCAGGGGCTCCTCTTCCAGGCGGACGTCCCCGTCGAGGACGCGCTGGAGGCCATCTTCAAGCGCTACGGCGGCGGCCGCACGGGCGGCCAGCGCCTGCTGGACTACCGCGAGTACATCCGCCTCCACGTGGAGGTGCTGCGCCAGGGCTCAGCGGACTGGGAGGAGGCCAACCCGACGCGCCTGTCCACCGGCGAGGCCATCGGCGTCGGCGCCGCCCTCATGATGGTGGTGCTCACCGAGTGGGAGCGCGACGCCACGCTGCTGCGGGGCAAGCGCACGCTCGGCAGCCTGCGCTTCCTGTTCCTCGACGAGGCGAACCGCCTCGACCAGGCCAACCTCGGCACCCTCTTCGATCTCTGCCGCAGCCTCGACCTCCAGCTCCTCGTCGCCTCTCCGGAGGTGGCCCGCGCCGAGGGCTGCACGGTGTTCCGCCTGGTGCGCACCCGCGGCGAGGGCGGCCGCGAGGAGGTCAGGGTCAGCGGCCGCCGGGTCGTCACGGAGGCGGAGCTTGTGGGAGCGCCCTGAGGACCGACTGGCGCTCCTGGAGCTGCTGACCCGGGGCACGCTGAAGCGGCGCGACTCTCAACGAGGCGCCTTCGACTGGCTCGCGGAGCTGTCGTGGACGCGAGCGTCCGGCCGGAGAGACGAGGTCACCCTCGTCACCGAGCGCCGCGCGGACCTGGTCGCCCTGCTCGACCGGGTCTGGCCGACCTGGGGTGCAGACCACGTTGAGATGTTGGAGGCTGGCGTCGCGCCCACCCCGGCGGGCTGGGCAACCCTTGAGGACGCCCGGCGGTCCGCCTCCCTGCCCGCCCTGCCTGCCCGCCTCAACCGCAGGACGGCGGCCGCAGCCACCGCACCGGGCGCCAAGGCGACTCTGACCGCCGCGCGCCTCGGCACCCTCGGCTCTCGTGAGATTGTCGACGACGGCGCGCTCCGCATCCGCCCCGCCGAGGGCGTCATCGCCCGACGGGGGCAACGCACCCTCGCGCTCGACACTGTGGCGGCCATCCTCGACGAGGTGGTCATCTCCGACCGCGCCTTGCGCGACGGCCTGACCCTGGAGGGCCCGCTCCGGGCCGTCGTCACCGTCGAGAATTTGGGCGCGTGGCGCGACATGCCGCGCCCGCCCGGCTTCATGCTGGTCCACGTCCCCGGCTGGAACACGGCGACGGCCCGGCGCCTCCTCTCCCTGGTGAAGGCCCCCACCCTGCACTTCGGCGACCTGGACCCGAACGGCATCCGTATCGTCCGCCACCTGCGGGAGCACCACCCCGCCCTGCGCTGGCTGGTCCCCCCGTTCTGGCGCGAGCACCTCCCCGACGCCCGCCCCCGCGACTGGCCCCCGGACCTCGACCTCAGCGACGCCCCGGACCTGGTGCGTGACCTGGCGGCACGGGGTCTCTGGCTGGAGCAGGAGCGGCTGGTGCTGGACCCACGCCTCCCCGCAGCCATGGAGTCTGCGCTCTGCGACGCGACCACGGTCCAGCATCTATAGCAGCAGTCCGAGCCGCCGGTCAGTACGGCCCCGTCTCCCGGTAGTGCTTGTCGAGGAGGACGCGCTGCTCCTCGTAGAGGGGTGCCATGGCCTTCTCGCGGAGCTCCTCGGCGTCGCTGATGGCCGCGGCGTGGCCAGCGAGGCGCGTCCCAAGCTCCCGGGCGTTGGCCGCCCCGTAGACCCAGGCGCCGCGAATCGAGAGGGAGGGACCCTCGGCGCGGGCGGTCGCCACCAGCGTGCCGAGGAGATCCAACAACTGACTCTGGTTGGTCGCGATGACCTCGCGGGTCTGCTCCTGCTCCTCACGCATCCGGCGGGCGATGTCGTCGAGCGCCCGCTGACTCTCGGTCTGGCCTTCTGAGACGGTGGGGGTGTAGACGTGGTTGCCCTCCTCCAGGCTGGGCTTGATCCCCTTGAAGTCCCACAGGATCACCCCCGCGTCCCCGAGGGAGCCGGCGAGCGCGCTCACCTCCGGGCGGGCGCCCCACGAGGACGGCGAGGTCGAGTACCCGCCCCGGAGCCGCTCCAGCACGCGCAGATCGCTCGTCGCCACCAGCGCCTTGTCCGCGCGCCCGACCGTCAGGGAGCGCCAGGCCGGGACCTCGACGCGCAGCGCCTCCATGCCCTCGTCGTAGGTGACCATGCCGGTCATCTGCCCCAGCACGCCCAGGCGCCGCACTGCCTCGTCGGCGGCCTCCGTGTCCACGATGCCGAGCACGACCGTCACGCCCCAAGCGGGGTCCTCGTCGTTCGGCGCCATGACCGCCACGCCCAGCTCGCCGCTGAGCTGCGCGAAGGGGTCTCCGTCGAAGCCCATGGCGGGGCCGGCGATGGTCATGGCCTGCTCGAAGTCCTGGCCGGCGATCCCGAAGAACAGGCCCACGAGCTGGCGGAGCGCCGCCGGATCCACCGCGCCGTCCATCAGGAACACAGGCTGCTGCTCCAGGGCCCGCTGGAGGTGGGAGTGGGTCCCGCGGTTGCGCAGGAAGCTGCCGAGGAGCGTCTCTGCCCCGAGGTCCACCCGGGCGTCCATCTCGACGCGACCGCCGGCCAGCTCGAAGCCCGCCGCCAGGCCACCGAAGCTGCCGAGGACCCCCTCCGCCAGGTTCGAGACCGCCTGCTCCCGCTCCCGGACCTGGACCGCCCACTCGGGCTCCTCGCCGTCGGGCCAGTCCTCTGATCGCGTCTGCGACTCCTCCAAGGACAGGCGGGCCTGCCCCGTGATGGCGGGCAGGTTCACGAAGGCGAACCCGTCGCGCCCCCGCACCTGGGCCATGCTGCGGAGCCAGGCGTCGGTGGTGGGGAGGCCCTGCTCGGGATCCTGCCAGGCGAGCTGAGCAGCGGCGGTCTCCAGGTCTGCGTTCCAGCCCTCGCGGCCCAGCAGGTAGACCATGCCGCCGCGCCGCACGAACGCGAACTCGGGGCTGTCGCCCTCCTGGATTGTGACCAGGGCCTCGCCCATCTCCTCGGTGCGGAAGCCGCGACCCCCAGGGCCACCTGCGCTGTCGGAGCCTTCGACCCCGTCCACGCCGTCCACCCCGTCGCCCTCGTCGCCCCTTGGCCCCGCCCCGAGCAGCACGGCCAGGGTGCTCTCGAAGGCGGCCGGGTCCTGCAGGCGCGCGCCGATGACCATCACCGTGGCGCGGGTGTCCAGCCACGCGAGGACCAGGCTGCCAGTGGGGTCGATGCCGAGAGACGACGGGTCCAGCAGGTCGTAGAGGGAGAGCCCCGCCTGTCCCAGCTTCTCGTCCATCTCCGACAAGCGCCACTGGTGCGCCGCCAGCAGGTCGCGGAGGCCCACCTTCTCGACCAGCGTCGACCAGGAGGGCACGGCGAGGACGGCGACCGTGTCGGGCGGGAGGAGCTGGAGCGGCCCGTCGAGGACCTCGGGCGCTTCGAGGACCGGCGGAGCGGCGAGGACCGCCCGCAGGGCGCCGGCATGGACCCGGGGGATGGGCTGGAGGGGGCGCAGCGACGAGGCCGGCTCCGGGGCGTCCGGGGACTCGGGGACCCAGGCGTCGTCCTGTCGCACCGCCGAGGGCCGCGCGAGGGCGACCACCATGGCGATGAGCACGGCAACGCCGAGCAGGGATGCGAAGAAGCGCGCGCGTCGAGTGGGCTTCATGGATCCTTCCGGTCGGGTGGCACGAGGGTCGCGAATGAAGAGCAGACGTGCGACGCGCCGGAAGGTTTCCCGCTCGCAGGAACAAATTTCGTCCCCCTCGCGGACCCTACTCCCACTCGATGGTGCCCGGCGGCTTGCTCGTCAGGTCGTAGACCACCCGGTTGACTCCGCGCACGGTGTTCACGATGCGATCCGCCACCCTGCCGAGGAAGGCGAAGGGCAGCTCGGCCCGGTCCGCGGTCATGCCGTCGGTGCTGGTCACGGCGCGCAGCGCGATCACCTGGTCATAGGTGCGCGCGTCGCCCATGACGCCGACCGTGCGCACGGGCAGCAGGGCCGCGAAGGCCTGCCAGGCCCGGTCGTAGAGGCCGTCCTCCCGCAGCGTGTCGATGAAGATGCGGTCCGCCTCGCGGACGATGCGCAGGCGCTCGGGCGTCACCTCCCCGAGGATGCGCACGGCCAGGCCCGGGCCCGGGAAGGGGTGGCGGCCGAGGATCTCCTCGGGCACTCCGAGGGCTCGCCCCAGCGCCCGCACCTCGTCCTTGAACAGCTCGCGCAGGGGCTCGATGAGCTTGAAGGGCAGGCGCTCCGGGAGGCCGCCCACGTTGTGGTGGCTCTTGATGACCGCGGCTGGCCCCTTGGCGCTCACCGACTCGATGACGTCGGGGTAGAGCGTGCCCTGGGCGAGCCACTCCACGCCGGGCACATCCTTGGCGGCCGCCTCGAACACGTCGATGAAGGTCTTGCCGATGGCCTTGCGCTTCTGCTCCGGGTCCGTGACTCCGGCGAGGGCGGCGAGAAACTCGGCGGTGGCGTCCACCACGCGCAGCTCCACGTCGAAGCGGCTGCGGAACAGGGCCGCCACCTGGGCCGCCTCCTCGTGGCGCATGAGGCCGTTGTCTACCAGGATGCAGACCGTGTGGCGGTGGACCGCCCGGGAGAGCAGCGCCGCGACCACGGTCGAATCGACGCCACCCGAGAGCCCGAGGATGACCTTCGAGTCTCCGACCTTGGCGCGGAGCTCCGCCACCTTGCGCTCGGCGAGGTCCTCCATGGACCAGTCGCCCTGGGCGCCGCAGGCGTCGAAGGCGAAGCGGCGCAGGATCTGCGCGCCCCAGGCCGTGTGCGTGACCTCCGGGTGGAACTGGACGGCGAAGATGGGGCGCCCGTCGACCTCGAGCGCGGCGAGGGTGCCCTCGGCGCTGCGGGCGGTGGGGCGGAGGGTGGGCGGCAGATCGGAGACGGCGTCGCCGTGGCTCATCCACACCACGGACTCGGCGGGCAGGTCCGTGAGCAGCGCTGACGAGCCGATGCGATGCACCATGGTGCGCCCGAACTCGCGGACCGGGGCCGCGCCGACCGTGGCCCCGAAGTGCGCGCCGATGAGCTGCATGCCGTAGCAGATGCCCAGGACCGGGCGGCCCGCGTCCAGGAGCTGGCTGGCCAGTCGCGGGGCGCCCTCCCCTCCCACGCTGGCCGGCCCCCCGGACAGGATGTACCCGAGGGCGTCGGGCGCCTGCGACAGCCGCGGGTCCGTGCACGGCCAGATCTCGCTGTAGACGCCCAGCTCGCGGATGCGCCGCGCGATGAGCATGGTGGTCTGCGAGCCGAAGTCGATGACCAGCAGGCCCCGGGAGAGGTCACTCATGGCGCTACTCCTTCACCACCTGGACGTCGTGGGGCAGGCTCTCACGGAAGCCCGCCGGCGTGATGCGCACGAACTCCGCCTGGGTGCGCAGGGCCTCGATGGTGCGGCAGCCCGTGTAGCCCATGCCGCTGCGGAGCCCCCCCAGGAGCTGCTGGAGCACCTGCCCCAGAGGGCCCCGGTAGGGGACACGCGCCTCGACGCCTTCTGCGACCAGCTTGTCTCGCGGGGTGCCCGCCTGGAAGTACCGGTCCTTGCTGCCCGCGGCCATGGCGCCGATGGAGCCCATGCCGCGGTAGAGCTTGCTGGTCTCGCCGCGCACGGTGATCACGTCGCCCGGCGCCTCGTCCGTGCCGGCGAGCAGGCTGCCGATCATGACGGTGGATGCCCCCGCCGCCAGCGCCTTGACGATGTCGCCCGAGGTCTTGATACCGCCGTCGGCGATGACGGGCACGCCGTGCTTCTCGGCCGCCAAGGCGCACTCGCCGATCGCCGAGAGTTGGGCGACGCCGACCCCCGCGATGACCCGCGTCGTGCAGATGGAGCCGGGACCTACGCCCACCTTCACCGCGTCTGCGCCCGCCTCGATCAGCGCCTCCGTCGCGGCCGCCGTCGCCACGTTGCCCGCGATCAGGTGGACGTCGGGCCACTGCCGCCGCACCTGGCGCACGGTGTCGAGGACCTTGCTGGAGTGGCCGTGGGCCGTGTCCACCACGATGACGTCGCAGCCGGCCTCGAGCAGGGCAGAGACACGGTCCATGCGGTCGTCGGCCGTGCCCACCGCCGCCGCTACGAGGAAGCACCCCCGGGCGTCGCGCACGGCCGTCGGGATGCCGTCGGTCTGCGCCAGGTTCTTGAGCGTCATGAGCCCCACCAGGGTGCCCGCCTCGTCCACGATGGGCAGCTTCTCCACCTGGTGGTCGATCATGATCTCCTTGGCCTCGTCGATGGACGTGCCCCACCGCGCCGTCACCACGTCGCGGGTCATCTTGTCGGAGACCGGCAGGTCGAGGCGCTGCTGGAAGCGCAGGTCGCGGCGCGTGATCATGCCGATGAGGCGGCCCTCCTCCACGACGGGCAGACCCCCGATCCCATACGCCTCCATCAGATCGCGCGCCTCGGCGAGGGAGCGGTCCGGCGTGACCACGATGGGGTCGGGCAGGATGGCGGCGCTGGCCACCTTGACCCGGTGCACTTCGGCGGCCTGCTGCTCGATGGTCAGGTTCCGGTGGATCACGCCGATGCCGCCGACCCGTGCCATGGCGGTGGCCATGCGGCTCTCGGTCACCGTGTCCATGGCCGAGGACAGGAGCGGGATGTTGAGGCGCAGGCGCGTCGTCAGGCGCGTCCCGAGGGAGACGTCGGCCGGCAGCACGTCGCTGGCGGCCGGACGCAGCAGCACGTCGTCGAAGGTGAGGCTCAGCGGCGGGATCCCGTGCAGCATGGTCGCGTGTCTCCAGGTGGGGGCCCTCGGTGCGGGCGGGATGGTATCGGCGCCGGTCCGGGGGTGTCAAACGAGGGTCAGACCCGGAGGGTCGGGACGCGGTAGGGGTCGAACTGCCGATCATGGGTGACGAGGAGGAGGCCCTCCTCGAGAGCCTGCGCAACGAGCATGCGATCAAAGGGGTCGCGGTGGTGGTGCGGAAGCGCCTTCACCCGCTCGGCATGGGCGAACGTTACGGGCAGCTTCCCGAAGCCGCTGTCATCCACCCCACCTTCGAATGGGCCGGGGAGCTCCAGCTTGCCCAAGGTGACCTTGATGGCCACCTCCCACGCAGACGCAGCGCTGACCACGACCTCGCCGGCCTCTGCAATGGCCCGTCGCCCCTCGGCGCCAAGGCGTGGGTCGTTGGCACGCCACCAGAGGAATACGTGGGTGTCGAGCAGCAGGCGTGGCCAGGTCATCGACCCCCCTCGAACGTATCGAGCACGTCGTCTGGGAGCGGTGCGTCGAAGTCGTCCGGGACGCGCAGCCCCTCCCAGCCGCCGGGCTCCCGGCGCCTCACCGCTGGCAGCGCGACCAGGCGCGCCACGGGCCTCCCAGCCTTGGCGATCACGATCTCTTCGCCGGCGGCAGCGCGCTCCACCAGGCTGGAGAGGTGGGTCTTGGCGTCGTAGAGGTTGAAGATCGTGCTCGCCATCCCAGCCCTCCTGGTCATGGTTGACCAACACGAAACGTAGAACGTGGCAGCGCCGGGGTCAATCCCTGCTGCGGTGAGGGTCGGCGTCGGGGGCGCAGGTCGAGCTGCTCGTGCCGTTGTAACCCCTCAGCATGACACCTGTGCCTTGACCCGACAGGCGCGTCGATGGTACTCCGGCGCCCGTCGGCCGGACTGTCCGCCCGTCGCTCACCCGCAGGACCGATGAAGCTGACCCTCGCCGACGGACTGGTGATCGCGGGCCGCCCCTTCGGGGCCCTGCGCGCCGTGCGGGGCGAGGTGGTCTTCAACACCGGCATGACCGGCTACGTCGAGACGCTGACCGACCCCTCCTACCGCGGGCAGATCCTGGTGATGACCTACCCCCTCGCGGGCAACTACGGGGTGCCGCACGGGGGCTACGAGTCCGACCGCATCCAGGTGTCGGGTCTGGTCGTCACGCGCCACTCCGCGGAGCCGAGCCACCACCTGGCGGTCCGGGGTCTTGGAGACTGGCTGCGCGACAGCGGCGTGCCCGCGATGGACGGCGTGGACACGCGATCCCTGACACAGCACCTGCGGGAGCACGGGACCATCGGCGGGGTGCTCGCGCCGCTTGCAGATGGAGAGGCGCCCGCCGAGGTGGACATGCGGACCGTGGTGTCCCAGGTCGTGCCACGGCGGGTGGAGCGTCATGGGGGGGACGTGCCCGTCCTGGTCATCGACACGGGCGCCAAGGAGAGCATCGTCCGGTGCCTGCTGGAGCGCGGGGCGGCCGTGACGCGCTACCCCTTCGACGGGCCGTGGGAGGACGAGCTGGGGCGCGCCCGCGGCGTGCTGCTGACCAACGGGCCGGGGGATCCGACCGACCTCATGCCGCTGGTCGAGCGCATCCGGCGGCACCTGCTGGGAGGAACAGTTCCCGTGTTCGGCATCTGCCTCGGCCACCAGCTCCTGGCGCTGGCGGCTGGCGCGTCCACGTACAAGCTCAAGTACGGCCACCGCTCCATGAACCAGCCGGTGCAAGAGGTCGGGACCGGGCGCGCCTTCGTGACCAGCCAGAACCACGGCTACGCGGTGGACGAGGCGACGCTGCCCGACGGGTGGGAGGTGTGGTTCCGCAACCTGAACGACGGCACCAACGAGGGCATCCGGCATCGGACCTTGCCGCTCTGCTCCGTGCAGTTCCACCCGGAGGCGGCCGCGGGCCCGCGCGACACGGCCCCGCTCTTCGACGCCTTCCTGCGGGCGGCCCGGGGGGCGGCGTGAGCGCGCGCCCTCGTCGCGTGCTCGTGCTCGGCTCGGGCGCGCTCCAGATCGGCCAGGCCGGCGAGTTCGACTACTCGGGGGCCCAGGCGCTGAAGGCGCTGCGGGAGGAGGGGGTCGCCGGCATCCTGATCAACCCGAACATCGCGACCATCCAGACCAGCCACGAGCTGGCGCAGGCCGTCTACCTGCTGCCGGTGACGCCAGCCTTCGTAGAGCAGGTGATCGTGCGGGAGCGCATCGACGGGATCCTGCTCGGCTTCGGTGGGCAGACGGCCCTCAACTGCGGGCTGGAGCTGGCGGAGAGCGGCGTGCTTCTGAAGCACGGCGTGCGGGTGCTCGGGACGCCGGTCGAGACGATCCGGGTCACGGAGGACCGGCAGCTCTTCAACGACGCGCTGGCGCAGATCGGGGTCAAGACGGCCCGGAGCCGGGCGGTCACCACCGTCGAGGGCGTGCTCGCTGCGGCGGCGGAGATCGGCTACCCCGTCATCCTGCGCGGCGCCTTCGCGCTCGGCGGGCGCGGCTCGGCGCTGGTGCGGACGGCGCCCGAGTGCATGGCGGCCGCGACCCGGGCGCTGGCGAGCGTGCGCCAGGTGCTCGTCGAGGAGTACCTGGCGGGCTGGAAGGAGATCGAGGTGGAGGTGGTCCGCGACGGCGCGGACAACTGCATCACCGTCTGCGCCCTGGAGAACGTGGACCCCATGGGGGTGCACACGGGCGAGTCCATCGTGGTGGCGCCGACCCAGACCCTGGACGACACCGAGGCGCAGCTCCTGCGGGACCTGGCGCTGCGCACCATCCGGCACCTGGGGGTGGTCGGCGAGTGCAACATTCAATATGCCCTGGACCCGCACAGCCGCGAGTACCGGGTCATCGAGGTCAACGCGCGCCTGTCGCGGTCGTCGGCGCTGGCGTCGAAGGCGACGGGCTACCCGCTCGCCTACGTGGCCGCGAAGATCGCGCTCGGCGCAACGCTGCCCGAGATCCCCAACGCGGTCACCGGCACGACGACCGCCTTCTTCGAGCCCGCGCTCGACTACGTGGTCTGCAAGATCCCGCGCTGGGACCTGGAGAAGTTCGTCGGCGTCGACCAGACCCTGGGCCCCGAGATGAAGTCCGTCGGGGAGGTGATGTCCATCGGGCGCACCGTGCCCGAGGCGCTCCAGAAGGCCCTGCGGATGCTCGAGATCGGCCTCGACGGCCTGGACCCGGACGCGGGCGAGCTGACTGAGGCCGCCGTGGCGACCCCCTCGCCGCGGCGCATCTTGAGCGTGGCGCGCGCCTTGCGGGACGGCTGGAGCCTCGACCGGGTCCACGAGCTGTGCCGCATCGACAGGTTCTTCTTGAGCGAGATCCGGCGCTGCGTGCTGCACGGGGAGGCGCTGCGGGGGCGGCATCTGGAGGAGCTGTCGGCGCAGGAGCTGCGCGCCGCCAAGCAGGACGGCTACTCGGACCGGGGCCTCGGGCGCCTGCTCGGCGTGAGCGAGGAGGCCGTCCGGGGGCGACGCCGCGCTCTGGGCCTGCGCCCCCACCTGGCGCAGATCGACACCCTGGCCGGCGAGTTCCCGGCGCAGACCAACTACGCCTACCTGACGTGGCACGCGGACAAGAGCGACGGGGCGTGGACACCCGCCAAGAAGGTGCTCGTCCTCGGCTCCGGCGCCTACCGCATCGGCTCCAGCGTGGAGTTCGACTGGTGCGCCGTGACCGCGGCGCGGGCGAGCCGCGCCCTCGGCTACGAGACGACGCTGCTCAACTGCAACCCGGAGACGGTCTCCACCGACTACGATGTGTGCGACCGCCTGATCTTCGACGAGATCAGCGCCGAGACGGTGCTCGCGCTGTGGGACGCGGGGGACCTGAAGGGCGTGCTGGTCTCCATGGGCGGGCAGACGGCCAACAACCTGGTGATGGCGCTGCACCGGGCGGGGGTGCGCATCCTCGGGACGGCGCCGGAGCAGATCGACCGGGCCGAGGACCGGCAGAAGTTCTCGGCGCTCCTCGACGAGCTGGGCATCGAGCAGCCGCGCTGGGCGCGGGCCCTCGGGCTCGACGACCTGGACGAGGTGGTGCGGGGCCTCGGGGGCTTCCCGGTGCTGGTGCGCCCGTCCTATGTGCTGTCCGGGGCCGCCATGCGGGTGGCGCACGACGCGGACCAGCTCCGGCGCTTCCTCGGGCGGGCGACCGAGGTGTCGCGGGAGCACCCGGTCGTCATCAGCAAGTTCGAGCGCCAGGCCCGCGAGGTGGAGGTGGACGCCGTCGCCTGCCGCGGGCGAATCGTCCGGTGGGCCATCTCGGAGCACATCGAGAACGCTGGCGTCCACAGCGGCGACGCGACGCTCGTGCTGCCGCCCCACCGGCTGTATCTGGGGACGGTGCGGCAGGCGCGCCGCGTGGCGGAGCAGCTCGCGGCGGCCCTGGACGTGACGGGGCCCTTCAACGTGCAGCTCCTGGCGCGCAACGACCGGGTGAAGGTCATCGAGTGCAACCTGCGGGCGTCTCGCAGCTTCCCGTTCGTTTCGAAGGTCCTGGGGTCCAACTTCATCGACGTGGCGACCCGCGCGATCCTCGGGGTGCCCTGCGAGCTGCCGGCGGGCTGGGACCCCCTCGACCTGGACTACACGGCGGTGAAGGTGCCCATGTTCTCGTTCTCGCGCTTGCGGGGGGCGGACCCGCGCCTCGGCGTGGAGATGGCGTCCACGGGCGAGGTCGCCTGCTTCGGCGAGGACGCGGACGAGGCGCTGCTCAAGGGGCTGCTGGCGACGGGGTTCCGGGTGCCGCGGCGGGACGTGCTCTTGTGCGTGGGGCCCGAGCGGGAGCGCCACAAGGTGGTCGCCGACGCCTGGGAGCTCGTGCGGCAGGGGCGCGGGCTCTGGGCGACGCCCGAGACGGCGGCCGTGCTGCGGGAGGCGTCGGTGCCGCACACCGAGGTCACGACGGACCCGCGGGACACGCTGCGACCGCGCGCGCTGGGCCTGCTCCGCGACGGGACGGTGGACTGGGTGATCAGCATCCCGCACGATGACCCGGGTCAGGACGCGCCGGGCGTGTCCGTGCGCCGGTCGGCCGTCGACCTGGACATACCGCTGACCACCGAGCTGTGGCTGGCCCGGCGCATCATCGCGGCGCTGGCGCGGGGCGTCAGCCTGCACGCCCACCCCTGGCACCGCTACACCGCGCGACGGAAGGTGACTCCATGAGCGTACCCGTCCTGATCCTCGCGGCGACCGGCACCAACCGGGACAAGGACGCCGCGTGGGCCGTCGAGCTGGCCGGAGGGGCGCCGCGCATCGCCCACGTCAACGAGCTGGGGTCGGTGCGGCTGCGGGACCACGCCATGCTGGTGCTGCCCGGCGGCTTCAGCTACGGCGACGACCTGGGGGCGGGCAAGCTCTGGGCGGTGGCTCTGCGGCACCGGCTGCGGGACGAGCTGACGGAGTTCGTCGAGGGCGGGCGGCCGGTCCTGGGCATCTGCAACGGCTTCCAGGTGCTGGTCAAGGCGGGGCTGCTGCCGGGGCTGGGCGAGACGATGGCGCAGAGGCAGGCCGTGACGCTCACCCGCAACGACTCGGCGCGCTTCGAGTGCCGCTGGGTGACGCTGGCGGCGAACGCGGCGAGCCCGTGCGTGTTCACGCAGGGCGTCGAGGAGATCATGTGCCCCGTGGCCCACGGCGAGGGCAAGGTGGCGTGCGACGAGGGGGTGCTGGCCGAGATTGAGGGACGGGGGCTCGTGGCGCTGCGCTACGGGAGCGGGTATCCCCAGAACCCCAACGGCTCGGCCAACGACATCGCGGGCTTGTGCAACCCCGCGGGCAACGTGCTCGGCCTCATGCCCCACCCGGAGAACTACGTGGTCCCGGAGCAGCACCCGCGGTTCCACCGCGGCGAGCGCGGCGGGTCGGGGCTCCCATTGTTCGCGGCGGGCGTCCGCTATGCGGCCCAGCTCGGAGGTGCGTGATGAGCGTGACGGCGGTGGTCGGGGCCCAGTGGGGGGACGAGGGCAAGGGGCGCATCGTGGACTGGCTCGCCCAGAAGGCGGACATGGTCATCCGCTATCAAGGGGGCGACAACGCCGGCCACACGGTGATCAATGAACACGGGACCTTCGCGCTGCACCTGATCCCGTCGGGCATCTTCAACGCCCAGACGCGGTGCATCATCGGGACGGGCTGCGTGGTCAACCCGGAGTCCCTGCTCGTGGAGATGAAGGCGCTGACCGACGCCAAGGTGCCCCTCGACAACCTCTGGCTCAGCGAGCGGGCGCAGATGCTCATGCCGTGGCACCGGCTCCAGGACGAGCTGGAGGAGAAGGTGCGGAGCGGCAGCCAGCTCGGCACCACCAAGCGGGGCATCGGGCCGGCCTACGCCGACAAGGCGGCGCGGTTCGGGGTGCGCCTCGGAGACCTGAAGGATCTCGGCTACCTGCGCCAGCGCCTGAACCTCATCCTGGAGGCGAAGAACCGGCTGCTGACGTCGCTGGGGGGTGAGGGCGTGGACCTGGAGGCGACCATGGAGGCAGCGAAGCGCTGGTCCAAGGCGCTCGGGCCGCGCATCGTGGACACGCTGCCCATGATTCAAGGCGCGGTGCGGGGCGGCAAGAGCGTGCTGCTGGAGGGGCAGCTCGGCGTGATGCGGGACCTGGACTGGGGCACCTACCCGTATGTGACCTCGTCGAACCCAGTGGCCGGGGCGGCGAGCGCGGGGGCGGGCATCCCGGGCAGCCTGATCCGGGAGGTGGTCGGAGTGGTCAAGGCCTACACGACCGCCGTTGGGGCGGGCCCCCTGCCGACGGAGCTGCACGACGAGGTGGGGCAGAAGCTGCGGGACGTGGGCAAGGAGTATGGCGCGACGACGGGCCGGCCGAGGCGGTGCGGGTGGTTCGACGGGGTCGCCATCGGGTACGCGGCGTGGCTCAACGGCTTCACGTCGCTGGCCATCACCAAGCTCGACGTGCTCGACTCGCTGAAGGAGCTGAAGATCTGCGTGGGCTACAAGGTGGACGGCAAGGTGCTCACCACCGTGCCGGACACGTCGGCGCTGGGGGCGGTGGAGCCGGTCTATGAGACCTGGGAGGGCTGGCGCACGTCGACGCGAGACTGCCGCGCGTGGGGAGAGCTGCCGGACAAGGCGCGGGCGTACCTGAGCCGGATTGGGGCACTGGCGGGGGTGCCCATCAAGTACGTGTCGGTGGGGCCCGAGCGGGACAGCCTGATGGTCGTCGAGAAGCGGAAGGAGGCGCCGTGAGCTACGGCTGGGAAGACTTCCTCTCGCCTTTCACGTGGCGGTATGGGTCGGCCGAGATGCGGGCGCTCTGGAGCGAGGCCGCCAAGCGCCGGACCTGGCGGCGCATCTGGGTGGCCCTGGCAGACGCGCAGCGGCGGGCGGGCCTCGTGAGCGCCGAGCAGGTGCAGGACCTCCGCGCCCATGTGGGGGACGTGGACGTGGACGCGGCGCACCGCATCGAGGAGGAGGTCAAGCACGACCTGATGGCGGAGGTCCACGTCTACGCGGCCCAGTGCCCGATCGGCGGGGGGATCATCCACCTCGGGGCCACCTCGATGGACATCGAGGACAACGCGGACGCCCTGCGGATCAGGATTGGACTCGACCTGGTGCTGGCGCGAGTAGACGCACTGGTCGGGGCGCTCGCCGACCAGGTGGAGCGCTGGGCGGACGAGCCGACCATGGCCTTCACCCACCTCCAGCCGGCGGAGCCGACCACAGTGGGGTATCGCCTGGCGCAGCACCTCCAGGACCTGCTGGAGGACCGCCTGTCGCTGCGGCTGGTGCGCAGTGGGGTGCGCGGCAAGGGCTTCAAGGGGGCGACGGGCACGTCGGCTTCGTATATGCAGTTGCTGGCGGGGACGGGGGTGTCTCCGGCGGAGCTGGAGGCCCAGGTGATGGGCGCCCTGGGGCTCGATGCCTTCGACGTGGCGACCCAGACGTATCCCCGCAAGCAGGATCTCGTCGTGGTGACGGCGCTGGCGGGCCTCGGCCAGACCCTCTACAAGTTCGCGTTCGACCTGCGGCTGCTCCAATCTCCGGTGCTCGGCGAGTGGGCGGAGCCCTTCGGGGCAAAGCAGATCGGGTCGAGCGCCATGCCCTTCAAGCGGAACCCCATCGTCGCCGAGAACATCGACTCCCTGGCGCGGCACCTGGCGGCGCTGCCGAGAGTGGCCTGGGACAACGCGGCCCACAGCCTGCTGGAGCGGACGCTCGACGACTCGGCCAACCGCCGGAGCGTGCTGCCCGAGGCGTTCTTGATCTCGGACGAGATCCTGCGGCGCGGGCTGCATCTCGTGGAGGGGCTGCGCGTGGACACGGGGGCGTCGCGGCGGCTCCTCGAGGCCTACGGGGTCTTCGCCGCGACGGAGCGCGTCCTCATGGAGACCGTGCGCCGGGGGGCGAGCCGGCAGGAGCTGCACGAGGTGATCCGCGAGCGGTCCATGGAGGCGTGGGCGGCCGGCGGCGGCAACGCGCTGGTCGCGGGGCTGTGCGGAGACGCGCGGCTCCTGGCGTGGGCGACCGCGGAGGAGATCCGGGGGTGGCTGGATCCGGTCGGGTATGTCGGAGACGCGCCGGAGCGGGCGCGGGCCCTGGCGCAGCGAGCGAGAGGTGGCACGTGCTGACGTTGCAGGAGCTGGAGGCGGCCGTCCCGGGGGCCATTCGGGGCGTGGATCTCGCCGGGATTGGCGGGCTCGGTGGAGAGATCGCGAGCGGCAAGGTGCGGGACATGCTGCTCTTGGAGGGGAAGCGCGTCCTCGTGACCACCGACCGGGTGAGCGCCTTCGACCGGGTGCTGGGCGTGATCCCGTACAAGGGCCAGGTGCTGACGGAGCTGACGGCCTTCTGGCTGCAGGAGACCCGGGACCTGGTGGCAAACCACCTGATCGCGGTGCCAGACCCCAACGTCATGGTCGTGCGCGAGGCGGCCGCCCTGCCGGTGGAGGTGGTGGTCCGCGGACACATCACGGGGGTCACCGACACGGCGCTCTGGACCTTGTACGAGCGGGGAGTCGAGCGCCCGTATGGGCTCGACCTGCCCGCAGGGCTCCGCAAGAACGACCGCCTGCCGGAGCCGGTGGTCACGCCGACGACCAAGGCGGCGGCGGGGGGGCACGACGAGAGACTGACCAGCGAGGAGGTGGTGTCGAGGGGGCTGGTCGAGAAGAGTCTGTGGCAGAAGGCGGTGGACGTGGCCCTGGCGGTGTTTAGGAGAGGGCAGGAGGTCGCGCGTGCGGCCGGATTCGTGCTGGTCGACACCAAGTACGAGCTGGGCCTCATCGACGGCGATCTGGCGCTCATCGACGAGGTCCACACGCCGGACTCGAGCCGCTTCTGGCGCCTCGACGACTGGGAGCGCGGGGGTACGCCCGAGCACTGGGACAAGGAGTTTCTGAGGCTCTGGTTCGCGGCGCAGGGGTATCGCGGGGAGGGCACGCCGCCGGTGATGCCCGCGCCGGAGGTGGCGCGGGTGGCGGAGCGGTACATCGCGGTGTGCGAGGGATTGACCGGGAGGCCGTTCGTGCCCGCCGCTGGTGGCGCCGAGCGGATTCGCGCAGTGATCGAGGGGCTCGTATGAGCGGGCCTGCGGGAGACTCCCCGGTGGACTGGACCCGGGACGACGCTCTCGACAGACCCCGGGAGGAGTGCGGAGTCTTCGGCATCTACGCCCCGGGCGCGGACGTCGGGCGCCTGACCTTCTTCGCGCTCTATGCGCTCCAGCACCGCGGCCAGGAGAGCGCGGGGATCGCGACCTGCGACGGTGTCTCGGCCCAGGTACACCGGGGCATGGGACTCGTGACGCAGGTCTTCCACGAGGATCACCTGAAGCCGCTGCGCGGTCACATGGCGGTGGGCCACACGCGGTACTCGACCACGGGCGTTAGCCAGCTCGCCAACGCCCAGCCATATCTCGTAGAGACCCTGCACGGCCCCCTCGGGGTGGCCCACAACGGGAACCTGACGCTGGCCCAGACCCTGCGACGCAAGCTCCTGGAGCGCGGCGTGGGCCTGATGTCCTCGTCGGACACGGAGCTGATCGCCCAGATGCTCGCGGCGCCCCCGCCCGGCGGAGACGCGGACGGCGCAGACTGGGAGGCCCGCATCAAGAGCTTCATGGCGCAGGCGGAGGGCGCCTACTCGCTGGTGGTCCTGACCCGGGAGGCGCTCTATGCCGTGCGGGATCCGCTCGGACTCAGACCGCTGTGTCTCGGAGAGATGCCCGGCGGCTGGGTCGCCGCGAGCGAGTCCTGCGCCTTGGGGACAATCGGCGCGAGCTATGTGCGGGAGGTCCGGCCCGGCGAGATTGTCCGCATCGACGGGTCGGGGCTGCGGGCGACGGTGGGCAGGGAGCCCGGGCCGCCATCGCTCTGCGTCTTCGAGTATGTCTACTTCGCGCGCCCGGACTCTCTGCTCGAAGACCAGTCGATCCACCTCCTGCGCCAGAGACTCGGGGCGGAGCTGGCGAGAGAGGCGCCGGCGGACGCGGACGTGGTGATCGGCGTCCCGGACTCCGCCACGCCCGCGGCCATCGGGTACGCGCGGGAGTCGGGGATTCCGTACACGGAGGGCCTCACCAAGAACCGCTACATCGGGCGCACGTTCATCCAGCCGAACGACCAGCTCCGGCGGAGCGGAGTCCACCTGAAGTTCAACCCGCTGCGGGCCAACCTGGAAGGCAAGCGCGTGGTGCTCATCGACGACTCCATCGTGCGCGGAAACACCTCGGGGCCGCTCGTGAAGCTGATGCGCGAAGGCGGGGCGACCGAGGTCCACGTGCGGGTCAGCTCGCCCCCGGTCCGCCACCCGTGCTTCATGGGCGTGGACATGGCCACTTACGAGGAGCTGATCGCCCACCGCAAGACGGTGGAGGAGATCCGCGACCACATCGGCGCCGACAGCCTCGCCTATCTCAGCCACGCGGGCATGATGCGCGCCGTGCGCGGAGACAGAGTGGGCGGGCACTGCAGCGCCTGCTTCACGGGGGAGTATCCGCTGCCCCTCGAGGAGTTCTGGACGCAGCGGTAGCGCGCGTCGGAGCGCCGAGTGCGCGCCCGGGCGCAGGCTCCCAAGCGGGCAACGCGGCGTCCCAGCTTGGCACCCCGGAAGGGGCCATGTATCATCCGGCCCATGCGTGTCGTGCTCCCACCGTCGCTGTCCCTCGACCCGCTGGTCGCGCTCTTCGCCGCCGAGCCCGGAGTCGTCGCCGTGTGGCTCTTCGGCAGCCGCGCCCGCGGTGACCACCGCGCCGACAGCGACGTGGACGTGGCGGTGCTCGCGGAGGACGCGGGCACCGAGAACCCCCTGCGCCGCCGCTTCCGCTGGAAGGTGGCCGCCGCGGACGCCCTGGGAGTCCCCGACGAGGCGGTGGACCTCGTCGTGCTGCCGGAGGCGCCAGCGCTCCTGACCCACGGCATCCTCATGGAGGGCCGCCTCCTCCTGGACCGTGACCCGGACACCCGCATCGAGTTCCAAGTCAGGGCACTTCACCGCGCCGTGGAGGCGCGCCACCTTCGCGAGATCGCCATGCGGGAGCGCGCGCGGCGGTATGGGGTGGAGCCTTGATGACGAAGAGGACCCGGCTGCGCATCGACGCGCGCATCGAGCGCATCGAGCGGTCGTGCGAGTGGCTCGCCTCCGTTGCGGCGCGGGACCGGGACACCGTATTGGCGAGCATCGAGACAGTGGCCGCGGTGGAGCGCATGCTGGAGATCGCGGTCCAGGCGACCATCGACGTGGCGAGCCACCTGGTCGCGGCGGAGGCCTGGCCAACGCCGGAGACCTACGCCCAGGCGTTCGCCGTACTCGAGGTGCGGGGCGTGCTGCCCGCCGAGCTGGCGAAGAACCTTCGCCGGGCCGTGGGGCTGCGCAACGCCCTCGCTCACGACTATCTGGACATCGACGTCGCTCGCATGTTGGCGTCGCTGCCGGCGGACATCGCCGACCTGCGGGCGTTCTGCGCGGCTGTGACGGCGTGGGTGGCGAAGGCGCCCTGAGGACCATCGAGGGGGAAGTGTCAGACCGGCGGTGGCCGCGCCTCTTGCGACACGGGGCGAGAGCGACGCCTGAGACTGCCAGGAGGGAGCCCATGAAGTGCGACCAGTGTGGCGGTACCATGGCGCCGCTCGGGCGGTTCTGGTTCTGCGGAGACTGTGGGAGCAAGGCAGAGGCCGCGCCCGTGGAGCGGGAGCCGCAGGGGGACACGGGGACGGACCTGGACGCCCTGCCCTTCCCCGTGGCGTACCCGCTCGCCCACGCGCGGGACGCGGGGCTG
The DNA here is from genome assembly GCA_045863395.1 of Myxococcales bacterium. Taxonomy (GTDB): domain Bacteria; phylum Myxococcota_A; class UBA9042; order JABWCM01; family BTVJ01; genus BTVJ01. The sequence continues at coordinate 9,720 of BTVJ01000055.1, read as the reverse complement.
TCCGCAGGGGAGCGCGTCCACAACGCGATCTTCGCCGCCTACCAGACCATGCGCATGGCGACGCTGCTGATGCTGGCCGAGTACCTGGAGGACGACACCGTGGAGCCGTCCCTGGCGGCGCCCATCCGGGGGCTCCAGCTCCCCCACTGGTCCGAGTGGACCACCCTGGCTGGCGCGCTGGTGCGCTTCGGGCGCGGCGAGCTGTCCGTCAAGCCGGCGGGGGACGCGCTCTTCGGTGCCGTCCGCGAGGGGTGGGCGGAGGTCGACCGGGGACGCCGCCCCAAGGGCGAGGACCCGTGGGCGCCGCTCCTGGAGGGGCTCCCCGGCTCGCAGGGCATGGCCCGCAGCGCCAACGACGCGGTCTGGACACTGCGCAACGAGCGGGCGCACCGCCTGGGGACGAGGGTGACCGGCGACGAGGGTGAGGCGGCGCTCCTCGGGCGCCTCCTGCCCCTCGTGGAGCGCATGGCGGCGACCGTGTTCCCGGCCGGCGCCGTGACGCTGATCCGGCGGGTCGAGCCGGACGGGGTCATCCGCCTCGTAGGGCCCCACGCCGACGGGCGCTTCCTGGCGGAGGACGCGACGGCCCCGCTGGCGGGGCTGCTCCGCCGCGCCCCGGTCGCGGCGCTCGTGGGTGACCGCGGGATCCCCGTCCACCCCCTCTTCGTGACCCTGGACGCCGACGCGGCGGACGCGCCCCTGGCGGGCGCCGGCCTGCTGGAGGACGCCGAGACCGGCATGGTCGACGGGGTGACGGACAAACGGGTCGTGATCCTCGGCGTGCGGCGTGTCGCCCGCCTGCCGGCGCTGGCGCCGGAGGTCGGAGCGCGCCTCCGGTCGAAGCTGGTGGAGCTCGGCCGCAAGAAGGAGGACACCCACCGCTGGACGGTCGGCGAGTACGCTGCGCTGACGGCGCGGCAGACCCTCGACGAGGTGCGTGGCCGCAAGTACCTGCCCCAGTGCTACGTGGAGCGCCAGGGGGTCGACGACGCGCTGCTGGCCGCCCTGGAGCAGCCCGGCGCCGCGGTGCTCGTGCTGGGCGAGGCGGGGTCGGGCAAGAGCTCCCTGCTCGCGCGGCTCGTGGAGTCCCTCCTGGAGCACGGGGACCACGCGGCGCCGCCCGGGAAGCGCCGGGGGAGCGAGGTGGAGCGCTACCTGGCGACCCGCGGGGCAGGGGACGTGGTCGTGTTCCTGCAAGGAAGGCAGGCCTACGCCAGCGCGGCCGGCGCCCCACTGGCGGCGGCGCTCTGCGACGCGGTGCTGGTGCGCCTCGGCGTCTGCCCGGGGGAGTTCGCGGACCTGGGGGCGCTGTTGGCGCAGCTCGGCGCGACGGCGGGGCGCGACACGGACGCTGGCAGGCGGGTCATCCTGGTCCTTGACGCCCTCAACGAGGCGGACTCGTTCACGGACCTCATGAAGGCCCTCGACCAGGCGCTGCCCCACGTGGCGCGCCACCCCTGGGCCCGGCTCGTGGTCTCGCTGCGCCAGGGGGCGTGGGCCTCCCTGGTGGCGGCGCACCGGAGGGCGGGGCTGGCGGGGGCATCGCCCCTGGAGTACGCTCGCCACCTGTGCCGCTTCCAGGACCCGGAGAGCACAGAAGAGCAGGAGGCCCTCGCGCTGCGCCCCTTCACCCCCGAGGAGGCGGCCCGGGCCTTCGCGGCGCGGCGAGAGCGCCTCCCCCAGCGGTCGGCGAGGCTGCGCTGGGAGCAGTTGGGCCCGGAGCTGCAGCACCTCCTGTGCTCGCCGCTGCACCTGCACCTCTTCCACGAGACCTGGCGAGGGCAGGACGAGGTGCCGCCGGTGGTCGGCGAGCGCTCCCTCTTCGACGCCTACCTGGACGCGCTGGCGGCGGAGCTCCCGGGCCTCGGCGACACGCTGGCCGCCGTGGGCAGGCTGCTCTACGACGAGCGGCGCCCCGACGTGCCCCTGGATCGGGCGCTGGCCTGGCTCGACCACTGGCGGGCAGGTCGCCGCCCGGCGGACCTGGTCGCCCGCCTCGACCCCATCGAGGAGCTGGTGGCGGCGTCGGTGCTGCTGCGCCCCGCAGAAGAGGGCATCGGCACGGACCGCTCGCTGGTGGGCTACACCTTCACCCACCAGCGCCTCTGCGAGCAGGTGCTGCTGCGAGAGCTGGAGCGGCGCATGTCGCCGCGGGAGCTCCCAACGGCGGAGGAGCTGCTCGCGTGGGCCGACCTGGCGGAGGGCGATGCGGGTCAGGCGCCCTTCGTGGAGCTGGCGGGTGCGCTGGAGATCCTGGCGGTGCGGCTGGTGGAGGCCGGCGAGGGGGGGCCGCTCGCCAGGTTGGTCTCGGACGAAGGACACCCCGTCCGTGCGCAGGTCGTTAGTGCAGGAATGACCGGCCTCGGCCCCTCACGGGGCCTCGGTGCCTCCTCCTTGCCGGCCCCACTGACTTCTCTCGCACCGCTCCGGCAGGCGGCCCTGCAGAGCCCCGACCACGCGAAGTGGCTCGACGACGCCATCTGGCAGGAGCGCCGGCGCCTGGAGCAGACCGGCGCCTCGGTGGCCGCCGAGCAGGTGTCGCTGATGCTCGCCGAGGTGCTCCGGGCGGCGGTCGATGCCTCGCCCGACCGCGCTGACCTCCAGCGTGACCTCTCCGTCTCACTCAACAACCTCGGAAACCTCGCCCGGGCAGCAGGGCGCTCCGACGAGGCGCGCGACTTCTTCCAGGAGTCCCTCGACGTCATGAGGCGACTCGTGCAGCGCGAGCCGCACCGCGCGGACCTCCAACGTGAACTCTCCGTCTCACTCAACAACCTCGGAAACCTCGCCCGGGCAGCAGGGCGCTCCGACGAGGCGCGCGACTTCTTCCAGGAGTCCCTCGACGTCATGAGGCGACTCGTGCAGCGCGAGCCGCACCGCGCGGACCTCCGCGTCGACCTGGCCATCTCGTGCTGGAACTTCTACCTGCTGTCTGTGGGCGCCGCGGAGGAGCGGCGGTGGCTCGTCGCGTGCCTCGGCGAGCTGCGGGTGCTGAGGGACGCGGGGCTCCAACATGGGCAGCTCGAGCAGCTCTGGGGATTGGCGACGTCCGCGCTGGCCGGGCTCGGGCCGGTCGTTGAGTAGGACAGGAGCCCGGACCGTGGTTCCCTTGCACTGTCTCTCAGGGCTCTGGGGGGCGAGCACCGCGTGCGTCGAACCACGCAAGCTCGGCCGCGAGGGCCGGATCCAGGACGCCCGCTTGTCCCAGCGCGACGAAGGCGACCACGGCTCGTCGAGCACCACTGCCACGTCCAGGGCGCGGAAGGGCTCGCCGCGAGCGAAGCTGCCGAAGGCGTAGGCGACGCGCACCTGGGGCGTGGCAGAGAGGGCGACCGCGGCCCGCGCGAGCAGGGTGGAGCGCTCCACTTGTGGGAGATCATGGACCGGCGGTGGGCGGTCATCATGTATTGTGGTGAGCGTGCTGCTCGCCGCGCGCCGCGGGAGGCGCGCTTCGGCCGGCGCGCGTGACCCGGCTCCCCGCGAGTCGACGGCCACCTGCACCCACCGCTTGCCGGTCGCCGCGCGCGGGCACCGGCCCCACCGGCCGCATGCTCGCGCGGCCGATTGCCCCGCCCCGAGTCCGGCGCTACCTTGGCGACATGGCAGAGCAGGAGCCCGTCGTCCCCATCCACCCCGACCTCGTCTGGGACTACGAGGTGCCGCCGCAGGATCTGCTGTGGCGCCTCCAGCGCATCGCCGACGCCTTCCCCGCCTACGGCCGTGACCGGCTCACCGTGCGGCTGCTCCATGAGCACCGCCACAGCCTGCGGATGCCCCCGGAGGTCCGCCCCCTCATCGAGTTCTACGAGGAGGCCTGGGTCGAGCGCGAGGGCAGCGCATGACCGGCGACGCCCTCGGAGGTCTGCCCCCCGCCCAGCGGCACCTGCTGCGCGTCCCGGAGCTGACCCTGGCGGGCGGGATGGACGACTGCCGCGCCAGGTTTCGCTGGCCTGCACTCCGGTTTCTGCTCCAGACGGCGTCCCTGCGCATCGACCGGGTCGCGCCCGACGCGTGGCCACGGACCTCGCCGCCCGTGTCCCTCGACGAGGCCCGCGGCTTCTCTCGCGCCCTCGCCCGGTCGCTGGTGGAGCTCGACGGCTGACTGAGCGCGCGCGCCGGCCAGTCCAGCCGCCGTGAACCGCATCCCCGACGCTCGCCCCCGTCGCCTCTTTGGGGGTCCAGACGTGTCGTGGTTGGCTGCCGAAGCGCAGTGACCCCGGAGCGTGCGACGCTCAGGCCGGCCGGTTCAGCCTGGCGGCGAGGCTGCGCGTCAGGGCGCGGGGAGAGAGCCGCAGCGACTGGAGCGCCACCTTGCCCAGGGCGCCGTGGACGATCACCGGGCGGCCGGCGAGCATGGCTCGGTAGGCCTGGGCTGCGATCACGTCCGGCGTCGCGACGGACATCGCCTTGAACAGGCGCGACTGGTCATTGCCCGCGATGCCGGAGAACTCGGTGGAGACCGGGCCCGGGCAGCTCACGGTCACCGTCACCCCGGTCCCGGCAAGCTCCGCCGACAGCGCCTCGCTGAAGTGGTTCACGAAGGCCTTGGTCGCGTAGTAGGTCGCCATGAAGGGGCCCGGCTGGAAGCCCGCCGTCGAGCCCAGGTTCAGGACGCGCCCCCAGCCGCGCTCCACCATGCCCGGCAGCAGGAGCCGCGTCAGGTGCACGAGCGCCGCCACGTTGACCTGCACCATGGCGAGCTCCCGCGCGGCGTCCAGCGTGTGGAAGGCGCCGTTGCTGCCGAAGCCCGCGTTGTTGATCAGGATGTCGATGGGGGTGCCCTCGACCGCCGCCGCGATGCGCGCCGGGGCCGCCGGGTCCTCGAGGTCCTCGGCGAGGATCAGGGACGCGACGCCGTGGCGTTCTTGTAAGGTTGTCGCCAGCTCCACGAGGCGCTCCAAGCGCCGGGCGACCAGGACCAGGTCGTGCCCGTCGGCCGCGCACAGCTCCGCCAGCTCCTTGCCGATGCCCGCCGACGCGCCGGTGATCAGCGCCGTCCTGCCGCTCCCCATGGTGTGCCTCCTTTCGGTGTGGGCCGCAGGGTAGCGCCCAGGCGGCGAGGGAGGCAAGCGCATCCCGCCGCAAGGCGCTGGGGGGGCGCATCGGTGGGCCCGCGAAGAAATCGACACCGAAGTCAACTGTCTACTTGACACCATGAGTGGCGCGTCCTAGTGTGGGTGGCATGAGCGACGCGCACACCACCGAGTGGAAGCTCCAGGACCTGGCGACGGCCGCCGGCGTCTCCCCGCGCACAGTCCGGTACTACGTGCAGCGCGGGCTGCTCCCGTCGCCGGCGTTCCGCGGGCCGGACACCGCGTATGGGCCGCAGCACCTGCTTCGCCTGCGGGCGATCCGGGTGCTCCAGCAGGCGCACCTGCCGCTGGACGTCATCCAGGGCCTCCTCGACGAGGCGGACGAGGCCGCGCTGGAGGCCATGGCGTCGGGCGCGGTCCCCGGTCCGGTGGGGAGCGGGGCGCCGCCTCCAGCCGGGCCGGGGCCCGGCCACGCGGCTGCGATCGGTGAGGGGGGCAGTGGTGACGCGCTGGGGGGCGACTCCCGGTGGCGCCGGTGGACGCTGGCGCCGGGGGTAGAGCTGCACATGGCGGAGGACGCGGGCGACGGTGCCCGCGCCCTGGCGGAGCGAATCCGGGCGATGGCCCAGGCTGGAGGGTGACGATGCGCGACGAGATCGAGACCGCAGGCGAGATGGCCGGCCTGATGGCAGACGACGGGCGCCCGGTGCCCCTCATCGGGGTGGTGATCGAGGGGAAGCTCCGCGGCGGGCGCGCCTCCATGACGCTCCGCCAGCGCTACCGGAACGAGGAGGCGCGCCCCATCGAGGCCGTCTACGTCTTTCCCCTGCCCGCGGAGGCCGTGGTGACGGGGGTCACCCTGCGCATCGGGGACCGGGTGCTCCGCGGAGTCATCCGGGAGCGAGAGCAGGCCTTCCGTGAGTACGACGACGCGATCTCCACGGGGCACGGGGCCGCGCTGCTCGACCGGGAGCGGCACGACGTGCTCACCATCCAGGCGGGCAACCTGCTGCCGGGGGAGGAGACCGCGGTGGAGATCGCCTGGACCCAGGCGGTGGACGCGGCGGACGGAGACCTGATCTGGAGCATCCCCACCGTGGTCGCGCCCCGCTACATCCCCGGCGCGGTGAGCGGCGACCGCACCGCCCACGGCACGGCGGAGCCGACGGACCGGGTGCCGGACGCGGACCGCATCACCCCACCGGTGGGGTGGGCCCCCACCGGCCTCACGCTGGACCTGGTGGTGGACCTGGGCGTGGAGGTGGAGGTGGAGAGCCCTTCGCATCCCCTCGCGCTCCGGCGCGACGACCACCGGGTCCACGTCTCGCTGGCGGCGCCCCACGTGGCGCTCAACCGGGACCTGGTGCTCCACGTCCGGGGTCCCGCGGCGCGCCTCCCCCTCACGGCGGTAGCGACACACAGGGCGCCGGGTCAGGACGGCGCTGTGGCCATCACCGTGGTGCCGGACCTGGGCGAGCTGGCGGGCGGCAGCGCCCCCCTCAAGGTCGTCTTCCTGGTGGACACCTCGGGCTCCATGGGCGGCCTGTCGATCATCGAGGCGAAGAGCGCCCTGAGCCTGTGCCTCCGCCACCTGCGGGCGGGGGACCGCTTCGATCTCATCGCCTTCGACAGCGCGTTCCGGCGCTTCGACCCGGGCCTCCCCACCTTCGACCAGGGCACCCTGGAGCGCGCGGACCACTGGATCACCGCGCTGCGCGCCGACGGCGGCACGGAGCTGCTGGCGCCGCTGCTCGCCGCGGCGGAGGCCCTCGGCGGTGACGGAGTGGTCGTGCTGCTGACCGACGGCCAGGTGGGCAACGAGGACGAGATCCTGCGTCGCGTCCTCGAGGTGCGGGGCCGCACCCGGGTGTACTCCTTCGGCATCGGGACGGCGGTCAGCGAGGGGCTCCTCACGGAGCTGGCCCGAGCGACGGGCGGCGGAGTGGAGCGCATCTACCCAGGGCAGTCCATCGAGGAGCGGGTCACCGCGCAGTTCGCCCGCGCCATGGCGCAGCGGGTCGAGGCCCTGTCGTTGCGCTTCGAGGGCGTTGAGCTCCACGAGCTGGCGCCCTCCGAGCCCCCTCCCCTCGTCGATGGCGACCCGTGGGTGCTCCACGCGCGATACGTCCGGCCCGCCGCGGGCAAGCTGACCCTGGTCGGGCAGCTCGGCGCGCGGGAGGTGCGCGTCGAGGTCCCGCTGACCCTACCGGAGCAGGCGGATCGCCCGGACGTGCTCACGAGCTGGGCGGCGGAGCGCTTCCGGGAGCTGGACCGGGCGCGACTGACGGGGCGGCGCGCCGAGGCCAACCAGCGCCGAATGCTCGAACTCGCCCTGGAGCACGGCCTGGCGACCCGCCTCACCTCCTTCGTGGTCGTCGAGGAGCGGGAGGGGGCACGGCGTAGCAGCGCCCAGCCCGAGACCCGCGTGGTGGCGGTGCACGCCCCGGAGGGCTGGGACATGCTCCATGGCGCCACACGGGCGGGAGGCGTGGGGCGAGGCGTCATGCCGTACCTGGCAAGCGCCCCGGCTGCTGCTCCTGGGTGGCTCAGTGACGCGGCGCCGCGGTCCAAGGTGCTCGCGAGCCCCTCCAGGGGGGGCCTGGGCCACCCGACCTCCGGCCCAGCCATGGCCTCCGCCCCGCCCTCCCCTGCGCCGTCCCGGCCCCCCCGCGGCGGTGTCCTCGGAGCGATGGCCCGCCTGTTCAGCCCGGGCGGGCCACCGACGGACGAGGCAGGGCCGGCTGGTAGCCCCCCGCAGGCTCCCGGGTCCGGGGGGCCGCGCCATGTCGCACGGGAGTCGGACGCGCTGGAGGAGCCCGACCTCGACGCGCTGTCGGGCGCGCTCGGTGAAGACCGCTGGGACGCGGACGACCTCGCCACGGCCGACGGTGTCCGGGAGGCGGCATGGACCCCGCAGGCCCTCCTCCGGCGCCAGCTCGCCAGCGGCCTCTGGGATGACGCCACCCTCCCCGGGGACGGCGACTCCCGCCGGCTCCGCGCCACGGCCGCAGCGCTCGCCGAGCTTCTGCACCACGGCGTGACCTCCGCGGACGCGGTGCACGGCGCCCTCATCGCGAAGGCCGTGGACGCCGCCCTTGCGGCGGTCGCGGCAGCCAAGGGAGCCACCGCAACAGACGCGGCGCACACGGAGGCAGTGTTGGCAGCGGCCTGGCTGGTGTCCACCGGCCGTCGCCGCCGCGCGGTGGAGCAGGCGGTGACGGCGCGGACTGACCTCGGGGCGCTTCAGGCCGCTCTCGGCGACCGGGACGCCGTGTCTGCCCTGCTCGCCCGAAGGCTCGCCTCAACCCCGGGGTCCTGACGCGCGCCAACCGAGCCCGCCGGTGGCGAGGTGCCCGCATCGGCGCGGCGGCCCGGCATGGGCGCACCGCGACGCAACTCGGGCGACAGCGGAGACATCCCAGGGAGAGACGTCAGCGGCACCGCGCCCGCATGTCGAAGGGCACGGGCCGCGGCTCGCCGATCCTGACGAACTGCCGGGCCCCCGGGTCCCACTCCTGGCGCCACACGGACGCCACCCCGCGGCCGTCCTCCATGTCGTCGGACTCGGGGGAGAGCACCTCGATGACCGGCCGGTCGCCGCGCGAGAGGACCTTGAACCAGCCGGCCGGCTGCGCTGCGCACCGCCCCGCACGCCGCTCCTCGTCCGTCGGAGGCTCATGGAAGCCCATGGAGGCGCGCAGCAGGACGCGGAGCTCCCCGTCGAGCAGCAGCAGGGTCTCCCTCCGCCCGGCGCCCATGCTCTCGCGGCACCGGACCGCCAGGGAGTCGACGCCAGGAAACAGCCGCACGGTCTCGACCCGCCCTCCGGCGTCGCAGCCGTCGTCCATCCAGCGGGCGACGAGCGGCATCTCCGCCCTGCCCCGCACCGCCGCCACCATGCCGCACCCCTCGCAGCCGTCGGGCGCCACGAGGAAGTACGCCTTCTCCTTCCCGGGGTTGCTCGGCAGCAGCTCCGCCGTGGCGCGCATGGCAGCGCGCCCGACGCCGCGCGAGCGGCACTCCTCTCCGGGCCAGACCAGCCACCGGTCCGTGGAGGACCACGCCACGTGCCACGCCTCCCCACCCCCCACGGGCTCCACCTTGGGCGCCCCTCCGCCACGAGCGAGCCTCTCCTCGAGGTCGTCGCACCCGGCGACGAGCACGCGCAGGTCCGGTGGGGATGCCATGGGGGACCTGGAGACGAGGCACATCAGGAGCACGATGAGGGGGCTGGCATGGCGGCGACGCGACAGGGGCGAGGATCTCATGGGAGCACGACCTACCACGTCACGACGCGCCAAGGGAAGCGCAGGTGTCGGGTCGAGGCGGAGTCGCTGCGGAAGGAGCCCCACCGGCCTCCGCCATCCGTACGCCCGGGGCCCAGGGGTCAACCGGACGCCTCACACCCCACAACGAAAAAAGCCGCGGGCGCGCCCCAGGAGGGAGGGCGCGCCCGCGGCCAGGGCGTCGTGGGGCCGGTGAGCCGACCCTCTCAGTTCTTGCAGGACTTGGAGCCGGACTTGGAGCCCTTGGAGCCCGACTTGGAGCCCGAGTCCACCGTCGCGTAGCCGGATCCCGAGTCCACCGTCGCGTAGCCGCCGTTCCCGGAGTCCACCGTCGCATAGCCGCCGTTCCCGGAGTCCACCGTCGCGTAGCCCCGCTCGACCATCCCGGCGTCGGCGTAGCC
>BTVJ01000054.1:0-50106 GCA_045863395.1 Myxococcales bacterium | reverse complement strand
GTGAAAAGTATCCTAATATCTGATCTCCGGGGTCATTCCGGTTATTTTTTTTGGTGAAAACTCCCCCCCCCTCCCTATCTCCCCCAGGTGCGCAGCATCTTCATGTAGTTGGCGCGCTCGTAGGATCGCGGATCCGGGCAGCGAAGCAGGCTCATGCTCCCCCGTGCCTGGTCCAACGACGCGTAGTCGTGCTCCTGCAGCCAGGCCCGCATGTCCTCCAGCACCACACGCAGGCGCTCGGGTCCGTGCAGAAGCAGCGCGGAGACCATCTGCACGAGGTCCGCCCCCGCCATGATCGCCTTGATGGCGTCGAGCCCCGTGTGGACGCCGCCGGTGACCGCCAGGTCCGCGTCGACCCGCCCGGACAGCACCGCCAGCCATCGCAGCCGCAGGTTCAGCTCCTCGGAGGTGCTCAGGTGCAGCTCGTGGCGCACCTCCAGCTCCTCCACGTCGATGTCCGGCTGGTAGAAGCGGTTGAAGAGCACGATCCCGTCGGCCCCGGCCTCGCACAGGGCGCGGGCGAAGTTCGGCAGCGACGTGTAGAAGGGCGACAGCTTGACGGCCACGGGCACGGAGACCACCTCCTTGACCGCCGCGACCACCTCGATGGTCCGCTCCTCCACGTCCGCCGCGTCCTGCTCCGGGTTGGTCACGAGCTGGTACACGTTGAGCTCCAGCGCGTCGCACCCCGCCTGCACCATCTGCCGCGCGTAATCCAGCCACACGCCCAGCGTGATGCCGTTGAGCGACCCCACGACCGGCAGCCCGGTCGCCTCCTTGATGCGGTGGATCTGCTCCAGGTACTCCTCGGGCCCGAGCGCGTACTCCTCGGGGTCCGGAAAATACGTCAGCGCCTCGGGGAAGGCGTGGGCATGCTGGTCGATGGCCCGCCACGCGGCCACCTGCTCCCCGACGATCTGCTCCTCGAAGAGCGAGTGCATGGTGATCATGGGCGCCCCGGCCTCCGCCGCCCGCTTGACCAGCTCCAGATCCTGCGCGATGGGCGAGGCCCCGGGCACGAGCGGATGCGGCAGATCGATGCCGAGATAGGTCGTCTTCAGGGACGGCTTCTGGTTCATCTCGGCCTCCTACGCGCCTGGCTCGCCCCCGGGCCACTTGACCCCGGCGAGCTGCTGGTACACCGCGAAGCGCTGCGCCGTCATGCGCTGCGCCTCCTCCATGAGCCACTTGAAGCGCTCCGGGTCCGTCCGCTCCACCATGCGGAACCGCATCTCGTTGCGCATGAAGTCCGTGACCTTGGCCGCCGCCGGCCCCGAGTCCAGCTCCAGAGGCGGCAGCCCCGCCGCCTTGCGCGCCGGGTTGAACCGGAACAGCGGCCACACCGCCGACTTCACCGCCAGCTTCTGCTGCTCGGCCCCATACATCAAGTCGTAGCCGTGGGCGATGCAGTGGCTGTAGGCGATGATCAGCGCAGGCCCGTCGTGCGCCTCCGCCTCCTGGAAGGCCTTGACCGTCTGGGCGTCCTTCGCGCCGATGGCCACCCGGGCCACGTACACGTGCCCGTAGCTCATGGCCATCATGCCCAAATCCTTCTTGCCCACGGACTTGCCAGCGACCGCAAACTTGGCTGCGGCCCCGAGCGGCGTCGCCTTGGACTGCTGCCCACCCGTGTTGGAGTAGACCTCCGTGTCGAGCACCAGCACCTTGACGTTGGCGGAGCTGGCCAAGACATGATCCAGACCGCCGAAGCCGATGTCGTAGGCCCACCCGTCGCCGCCGACGATCCACACGCTGCGCCGCACGAGGTACTCCGCCACGGAGGCGAGCCGTGCCTCCGCAGCCCCGCCTCGCGCAAGCGCCTCCCGCAACGCCACGACCCGCCCGCGCTGCGCCCGGATGCCCGCCTCGTCGGTCTGCACCGCGTCCAGCAGCCCCTCCGCCAGCCCGGCGTCCACGGCCCCCGCCGCCGCGAGCCCCTTCAACAGCTCCCGCGCGAGCCGCGCTTGGTAGTCCACCGCCAGCCGCATGCCGTAGCCGAACTCCGCGTTGTCCTCGAAGAGCGAGTTGGCCCACGCGGGACCGCGCCCATCACTATTCGTGGTGTACGGAGTCGTCGGCAGGTTGCCGCCGAAGATGGACGAGCACCCCGTCGCGTTGGCGATGAGCAGCCGGTCCCCCAGGAGCTGCGTCAGGAGCTTGATGTACGGCGTCTCCCCGCAGCCGGCGCAGGCCCCCGAGTACTCGAAGAGCGGCTGCAGGAGCTGGCTGCTCTTCAGGTCGCTCTTCACCGTCGTCCGGTCCACCTCGGGCAGCCCCAGGAAGAACTCCCAGTTGATCGCCTCGCTCGCCCGCAGCGGCGCCATCGGCGTCATGTCGATGGCCTTGTGCCGCGGGTTGGTCTTGTCCTTGGCCGGGCACACCATCACACACAGGTTGCACCCGGTGCAGTCCTCCGGGGCCACCTGGATGGTGTACCGCATGCCCTCGTGCGCCTTGTCCTTGTAGTCCGTGGACTTGAAGGTCTCGGGCGCCTCGCGCAGCGCCGCGGGCTCATAGATCTTCGCCCGGATGGCCGAGTGGGGGCACATCAGCGCGCACTTGTTGCACTGGATGCAGATGGACGAATCCCAGACCGGCACCTCGAGGGCGATGGCCCGCTTCTCCCACTTTGCGGTGCCGACCGGCCACGTGCCATCGACGGGGAAGGCGCTGACGGGCAGCAGATCACCCCTCCCCGCCATCATCACCGCCGAGACGCGCTTGACGAAATCCGGGGCCGCGTCGCTGACCACGGGCGGCCGCCTCCACACCGCCGTCACGCCGCCGGGCGGGGTCACGCGGTACAGGTTCTCCAGGGTCTTGTCCACGGCGGCAAAGTTGCGCCGCACCAGCTCGTCGCCCTTCTTCGCGTAGGTCTTGCGGATGGCCCCCTTGATCTGCTCGATGGCCTCGTCGCGCGGCAGCACCTTGGAGATGGCGAAGAAGCACACCTGCATGATCGTGTTGATGTGGCGCCCCATACCGGCGTCCTGCGCCACCTGGATGGCGTCGATGGCCCACACCTCCAGGCCCTTGTCGAGGATGCCCTGCTGCACCTCGGCGGGCAGCTCACCCCACACCTGCTCCCGGGGCACCGGCGCGTTGAGCAGCAGCACGGAGCCCTGGTCGGCCAGCTCCAGCACATCGAGCTTGGCGAGGAACTCCCACTGGTGCACGGCGACCAGCGAGGCCCGCTGGATCTTGTACGTCGACCGAATCGGTCGCGGCCCGAACCGCAGGTGCGAGACGGTCACGGCGCCCGACTTCTTGGAGTCGTAGACGAAGTAGCCCTGCGCGAACTGGGGGGTCTCCTCCCCGATGATCTTGATGGTGTTCTTGTTGGCCCCCACGGTCCCGTCCGCGCCGAGCCCGTAGAACACCGCCCGCACGGTGTCCGCGTCCTCCAGGTCGAAGCTCGCATCGACCTCGAGGGACGTGTGGCTCACGTCGTCGACGATGCCGACGGTGAAGCCGTTCTTCGGGTGGGCCTTCGCGGCCTCGTCGTAGACCGCCTTGACCATCGCCGGCGTGAACTCTTTGGACGAGAGCCCGTAGCGCCCTCCAAAGACCACCGGCATGCGCTCGAAGGTCCGCCCGTGCGCCATGGCCTGGTGCAGCCCGACCAGCACATCCAGGTACAGAGGCTCGCCGACGCTCCCCGGCTCCTTCGTCCGGTCGAGCACCGCAATCGTCTGCGTGGTCCTCGGCAGCGCGGCGACCAGGTGCTCCACGCTGAAGGGCCGGTACAGGCGCACCTTGACCAGCCCCACCTTCTCGCCCCGCCCGACGAGGGCCTCCACGGTCTCGTGGGCCGTCTCCGCCCCGGAGCCCATCATCACGATGACCCGCTCCGCCTCCGGGTGCCCCACGTACTCGAACAGCTTGTACTGGCGCCCCACCACTGCGGCCAACCGGTCGAAGGCACCTTGAACGTGCCCCGGCATGGCGGCGTGCCACGGGTTGCAGCCCTCGCGGGCCTGGAAGAAGGCGTCCGGGTTCTGCGCCGTACCCCGCACGACGGGGCGCTCGGGCGACAGCCCCCGCTCCCGGTGGGCCCGCACGGCGTCGTCGCCGATGACCGCCCGCAGGTCGTCGTCGGTGAGCTCCTCGATCCGGGCGATCTCGTGGGACGTCCGAAACCCGTCGAAGAAGTGCAGGACCGGCACCCGCGCAGCCAGCGACGCCGCCTGCCCCACCAGGGCGAAGTCCTGCGCCTCCTGGACGTTCCCAGAGCACAGCAGTGCGAAGCCGGTCTGCCGGCACGCCATGACGTCCGAGTGGTCCCCGAAGATGCTCAGCGCGTGCGTCGCGAGGCTGCGCGCCGCCACGTGCATGCAGAAGGAGCTGAGCTCCCCCGCGATCTTGTACATGTTGGGGATCATCAAGAGCAGGCCCTGCGACGACGTGAACGTGGTCGTCAGGGCGCCCGCCTGCAGCGACCCGTGCACCGCGCCGGCGGCCCCGGCCTCCGACTGCATCTCGCTGACCTGCGGCACCGAACCCCAGATGTTCGTCTGCCCGTGCGCCGCCCAGTCATCCGACAGCTCGCCCATCGCCGATGCGGGCGTGATCGGGTAGATGGCGATCACCTCGTTGGTGCGGTATGCCACCGACGCCGCGGCCTCGTTGCCGTCGACCGTGACGAGTCGCCTGTCTGCCATCGCTTCCTCCAGTCCTCGGGGCGCGGCCGTGGCGCCCACGTGCGGCTCCTGCCCACGGCCGCCGCCATTATAGGTCACGCGGTCCTTTTGGCCAGCGACCCAGCGCGCATGTCACCAAATGGTTACAACCAAGGAGTTACACGAACTTCAGGCCGCCGCACGAGCGCCGGCCCACGCCTCCACCACGTCCAGGATGGCGCCGACCTCCTGCTGCCGCATGGCCTCCTGGCGCAGCGCATCACCCCCGGGGAGGCTCTTGGCGAAGCGCGAGAGCATCATCTTCAGGCGGCCGGCCAGCGCCTTGCGAGGCAGCGACTCCGCCAACAGGTCCCGGTAGGCGACCAGCAGGTCGATGCGCTCGCGCACCGTCGGCTCGGTGGAGGGGCGCCCCTGGAGGCGCTCGTGCACCTGCCGGAAGATCCACGGGTTCATGATGGCGCCGCGCCCGATCATCAGCCCGGAGACCCCGTCCAGCCGCGCGAGCGCCTCGTCGGGCGTCGTGACGTCCCCCGAGCCCACCACGGGGACCGGCACCGCCCGCGCCACGTCCCGCACAGCCCCCCAGTCCGCCTCCCCGGAGTAGAGCTGCACGCGGGTCCGCCCGTGGACGGCCAGCATCTCCACCCCACAGTCGACGGCGACCCGCGCCAGCTCCACCGCGTTCTTGGAGCCGTCGTCCCAGCCGGAGCGCATCTTCACGGTGAGCGGGACAGAGATCTGCCTGCGAATCGCGCTCAGGATGCGCCCGAGCCGCGGGAGATCCCGGTGCAGGTCCGCCCCACCCCCGCGACGGACGACCTTGGGCACGGGGCAGCCGCAGTTGACGTCGACCAGATCGGCGCCTGCCTGCTCGGCCATGGCCGCCGCATCCGCCATGCGGTCCACGTCCGCGCCGAAGATCTGCACGGACAAGGGGCGCTCCTCGGTGACCTTGAAAGAGATGCGCATGCAGGTCCGCAAATTTTTCCGAGTGAGCCCCTCGACGCTGACGAACTCAGTGACGAGCAGCCCGACGCTCTCGCCCGACGCTCGCTTCACGAGGCGCCGGAACGCGCTGTCCGTGACCCCGCTCATCGGCGCCAGGACGAGGCCCGGCCGCACCGCGAGCGGTCCGACGCGAAAGGAGTGGTCAACAGCGGCGTCCATGGGGGACGGTGGATACCACGGTGTTCCCCCCTTGATCAATGAGTGAGGACCAGCCACGCCAGCCTCACTGGCCCATGACAATGTGCGACAGTGGGGCTGCCGCAATTTGTCACCACGCCAAGGTATTGAAAACAAAGGGCTGGCTGAACAGCCAGGGCCACACACCACGCCAAGCCCGCCTCGCGGTGCGTACTCCTGACCCGCAGGTTCTGGAGTGAGAGAGCGCAACAGGCCGAAAACACGGCACATGGACCTGGCATTCCCACACACCCTTGCCATGGCACCGCCATTGCAAGGGTGGCAGCCCGAGACGTCGTGAGGAACGGCGCAACAGAGGCAGCCAAGGCCGGGCGTTTTGCAGGGGCGCCCGCCTGAGCGACCTGCCTCTGGGAGGTTGGAGGGAGGCGGGGAGCAGGGACCCCGCGCCCTCGTTCTGAGGAGGTTCGGTTGGGACTGGCCGCGGGCTTCGGCTCGCGGCCAGTTTTTTTTTGTGCGCCCGGCGCCCCGCCTCTACCGCACCCGCAGGATCCGCAGCTCCACCGCATCGAAGGACTGCCGCAGCCGGACCGCCAGCTCCCGCTCGAAGCGCCGCACGTCCACCTGCGTGACGGACACCGCCTCGTCCTCGGTGGTCGGGCGCCACGTGCCACGGCTTGGCGGCCCGAGCGGCACCCGGTGCACCAGCACGTGGACGAGCGGAGACTCGCGGACCACCTTGTCCCGGATGGACTGCACGTCGCTCAGAACGGACCTCAGGTCCTCCACGGGACGCACCGAGCCCGCGAGGACCACCGCGTAGAGCCCCCGCCGCTCGCTGGCCCGATACCAGCTCTCGCTGCTCGGGAGCCGCACCCACGCGTCCGAGTCCCGGTAGTACGGCACGGCGGCACCGGGGCTCGGCAGGAGCTGCGCCACGTCCCCCCGCGTCCCCACGAGGAAGACATAGGTGTAGGCCGGCCGGTTGACGCGGAGCTGCACCTGGAACCCGTCGTCGCCCATCAGCTCCGCCCCGGCCGGGACTTCGACGACCTCCACGCCGCCCGCGGCGTCCACGGTCTGGACGAACACCCGGGCCTCCGCCCGCAGAGGCTCGGCGAGGCCTTGGCCCGCGCTTGCCACCGCCATGGTGGGCCGGAGCGGCGCCACATCCCGCTGCGCCAGCCGCGTGGGGGGAACCGACTCATAGGTGTACTGGGCCGGCTCCTCCTCCAGCGGCGCGAGGAGCAGCAGCGCCACGGCCGCCAAGATCGCCAGCACGGCCGCAGCGGCCAGCGCAGGGAGCGCAGCGCGGGGCAGGCGCGCGCGAGGCAGCTCCAGGTCGGGGAGCGCCAGCGCCCCGCGGAGCCTCGCCACGCGCCTCATGGGCACCTCGTCGGCCGGTCGCTGGGCAGCGCGCGGGAGCGCCACGACCTCGGCTCCGGCCCGAGGCAGCGGGGTGGGCAGGCGAGGAACGGCCGGCGCATCGAGGGGGATCCGCGCGAAGATCGCGTAGGTGGGGTCGCCGTAGTACACGTAGCTACCCCAGAGCACGCTGTCGGCGCCGTATCGCTTGACCAGCGCCCGGCGGGCGGCGCGCACCGCCGCACCGACGGTCACCCCGCTCATCAGCGAGCGGTAGAAGGCCAGCGCGAAGTGACAGGCGCTCTCGTCGGGGATGTCCCACAGCGCACCGATGAAGTGCTGCACCCCCGCGATGAGGAACGCGTTGGCGAGCCCGAAGACCCCCTCGCCGTGCCGCTCGGTCAGGAGCGCTGGCGACATGGTCCCGGACCGGCAGGCGTTCGCGAAGACGAGCAGCGGGAACGGGGCTCCACCGGCGACCCGAAGGATCTCCCGGGCCGTCAGCTTCCCCCCCGCGAGCTTCCACCCGCTGTCGTTGGGCGCCCGCGCGACGTAGTCGGCGTGCCCCGCGTAGTGGACGATGTCGTAGTCCCGGATGGCCTCCTGGAGCCAGGGGACGTCCACCTCGCTCGACTTGAGGGCGACCTCGACCCGATCACGGTGCAGGTCCATGTCGTCGCGGATGCTGACACCCTCGTAGTAGCTGGCCATCAGGTCGTCACGGGGGTCACAGACGATCAGCATCTCGCTCGGCCGCTCGGTGTCGAGCACGCGCGGCGGCCCCAGTGGGCCCCGCTCCGACCGCACGATGCGCCCCATGACGAAGTCGAGCCCCAGGAACCCGTGCCCGGTATGCAGGAGCTCCCATGGCAGGTACACCACCGGCTCGTCCAGGCACAGCACGAGCTCATCGATGCCAGCGACAGCGGCAGTCCGCAGCCGCTCCTTGACGGGCCCCGGCAAGAGCTCGTCGAAGAGGCGCTGCCCCGCCCGGCGCAGCATGTCGCTGCTCCCGCGGTCGATGTCGCCGCGCCGGTTGGCCCGGTTCAGGATGGCGTAGATATCCCGATTGATGGTGCGGACGCGGTCCAGGTCGACGTGGTGCAAATATAGCGGTACGACCGTGCGCCACGTGCCCGGGGTCTTCTCCAGAAGGGAGACCCGTAGCCCGTCACCGTTCGTCGCGACATCGAGGACCAGTACTGGCGCTCTCCTCGCCAATGAGCCTCCGCAAGCCTCAGTGGTGGACAGTCACCACGATCCGCCCGACCAGGTCCGCGCCGGTGTGCACGGCGATGGCGTAGCTGCCCGGAGCCACCTCCGGGAACCGGACCCGCGCCCCGCGCGAGACCTCCGAGAACAGCTCCTTTCCACCCCGCAGCAGCGCGTAGCGATGCGACGGGCCACCCGGCGGATCCAACAGGATGTCGAAGCGCTCGTCGGAGCGCGGCGCCAGGTGCACAATCAAGTCTAGGCCGCCCAGGCGCTTGCGGAACGACACGGGCTCGTGCACGACGTCCTCTGCGAGGGACCGAAGGCTCACTGCGGCGGCGGGGATCAGCGCCTCTCCGCCGGTGAGCACGTCGAACGCGCCCTTCATCCAGCGAACGATCACGGTCAGAAGATCTTCCCGCTGGGTCATGAGCGCCTGCGCGCGCGCCACCATGGCTGCCCGCGCGGCGGGAGCCGCCCGGACGGGTTCTGCGTCGATGCGAGCCAGCACCGCTGCCCTCTCCGCGCACGGCGCGCAGCGAGCCGAGTGCTCGGCGAGGCGCCCGTCGGCCTCCATGGCGGCGAGCTCACGGTCGTCCAGCGAGCAGGTGGTGGAGAGCGCGGCTCGGAGCAGGTCATCCATATGGCTGTAGGGGTCCGTCATGTCTTCACCTCGTTGGCGTGGTCGAAGCAACGCGGGCGTCGTCCCCGCGCTCCCCCTACGCCTTGCCGTCCCCTGACGCGCGGCCATGGCTTTTCTCACCAGCGTTCGCGCGGACCTTCTTCAGCTCTCTGTCGAAGCGGTCCTTGATCTTGGCGATCAGGCGGTTCTTTCGGGTGTAGACGGCGCCAAGGGAGGTTCCGAGCCTCTCCGCAATCTCGGGAAAGGGGCGCTCCTGGACGAACAGCAGGTCCACCAGCTCCCGCTCCGACTTGGACAGCTTCGCCACGACCACCGCGACGAGCTTCAGGTCCTGGCGCGTCTCCAAGGACTCGGAGGCCACCCGATCGTCGGACTCGAGGAGCGCGATGAGCCCGGGCCCGTCCCCGCTCGAGTCGTCGAGCGACACCACGCGGCGACGCCGCCGGAGGCGATCGATGGTGTAGTTGACGCTGACGACCTTGATCCAGCTCGTCAGCCGGCAGCGCCCGTCGAACTGGCGGAGCTTGCGGCCGTCGCGCTCGATGAAGGCGAGGAAGATACCGTTGTGCAGGTCCTCGACCTCGTCGGAGCCCATTCGGGCGCCGCGCGCCCGCAGCGAGTGGTGGATCGACGAGTAGACGAGGTCGGTGTACCGCTCGACGAACTCTGACCACGCCCTCTGGTCACCCCCCAGGCAGCGGTCAATCAGGATCTGCTCGTCTTCGTGCACGGCCATCGCTGCGGGACTATATCACGGACGCCGGCAAATGGCGTGCACGAGGAGCCCCGCGCTCCCGCCCGCCCGCGAAGACCCTCACGGTTTCGCGGGGATCTCGAAGCCGGCGAGCTTTCCCGGGATGGCGCCGAAGCGGATGCCGACGCTGGCGCCGTCCCCCACTCCGTCGCCGTCGGTGTCGATGTCGTCGGCGACGATGCTGTCGATGGCGCTGACGATGAAGTCCTTGCTGAAGCCGGTGGCGGTGAACTCCTCGTCGGGGATCACCTCGACGGCGCCCAGGAGCTCGGACTTGGGAACCGCCCCCGCGATGAGCCCCTCCATGCCGAGGACGACGCCGCTCTTCACGTCGGCCTGCCCGATGATGCGGGCCTTGTACACGGGCACCTGCACGGTGAGCCCGAAGAGCGGCACGGACAGGATGAACTTGCCGTCTGGTCCGCCGGCAGTGAACGCCCCGTCAGAGGCGATCACGGCATTGTCGAAGGTCATGAGCGGGTTGCAGTTCTCGTCATAGGAGTCGGCGCGGATGTTGTAGATGCACTCCTCGGTCTGCCAGTCGCAGTCCTCGTCGTCCGGGTCGATGCGCGCCGTGTACATCTTGAGGTTGAACGGGTTGCCAGGACCAGCCGCGGCGTAGCCCTCGTACTCGAGGACCAGCATGATCACCCCCGCGTCCAGCGACTCCACGAGGCTCCCGTTGACGATGGCGCCGAGGGCGCCGAGCTGGTTGTCGATGCCGCTGTCGCAGTCGTCGACGGGCGCACAGGTGGCCGGATCGCCATCCACGTCGAGCCCGTGGCCATCGTGGCCGCCGTTTCCGAGCGCAAGGGTCGCGACCTTGTTGCCGTGCACGGTCAGGGTCATCTTCTCGAGGGTGCACTGGGGGTAGGCGGCAAGCTCGGCGGCCGTGGGCTCGTAGACGAGCAGGGCCTTGGGGTCGACGGTGCTCGTGTCGGGGGCGCCCCCGGCGTCCCCCGCAGCCACGTCCGGGGTGGCGGTGCCGAGGTCCTGCTCCGCGGCCGCGTCGTCGGGCTCGGTCACGTCGGGGTCGCCTCCGGCCGCGTCGGACCCCGCCATCACGTCCGAGCCCCCCTGCACCACGTCCAGCGAGACCCCCGGGCCCTCACCGCCCGATCCCTGCTCTTCGCCACCACCATCGCAAGCCCAGAGCGGCAGCACGGCCGCCAGCACCCCCGCCACCCATCGCCCTCTCGTCGTGTGCATCTCGTGTCCTCGGTGAAGTCTGATTCTCGCGGAGCACAAGGGTGCGGAGGCCGCGAGCGAGCTGTCCTGGAGCCACCCGGGAGCACTGCATAGCAGATCCACCGTGCCTCTGCCAGCGGCTTGACTGGAACGGGGCAGGTGCTACGGTAGAGCCGTCCCCACCTGGACGGAGGTTCGATGGCCCCGGCACGCGTGACGCTCCTCGCAGGAATCATCGCCCTCTCGGCCGGCTGCGGCATCGGGCCGAACGACAACTCGGGCGGCGACGAGAAGCGCGGCAGCGCCAAGAAGATGCCGCTCGGCGTCCCCGTGCATGACCGCCTCGACCGCGCGGGGGGCGATACCACCGACTGGAAGGTCTTCACGGTCCCGGTCTACGAGACCATCATGACCCTCAACGCCTGGTGGGACAACCCGGACATCGTCGCCACAATCACGGTCCGCGACCAGTTCGGCGGGCAGATGTACAAGCTCAAGCACCAGATCGGGCAGCGGAAGGAGAGCTGGGGCAACATCCGGGTGCGTGAGGGGAGCTATTTTCTGGAGATCGAGTCCGACACGGGCGGCTCCGTCTACACCCTGGAGATCGAGCTGGACGAGGGAGGGCCGCAGCGCACGCCCGGCGCCATCCCCCGCCCCGAGTAGGGCCGCTTCAGGGCACCGTCAACATTCTCTGATCAATCCCGGCATGCACGGCAACGAAGATGGCTGACGACGGGTCGAAGCGACCGGAGGACCACGCGTTGCAGGCCGTAGCCGCCGGGAAGCTCACTCCCTGCGAGTCGACCGCGGGCGGCGAGAGCGCTCAGGCGCACTCGCCTGGCCCGAGAGAGGCGGCGAGCGAGCGACTGACGGGTTCCGCTGCGCGGGAAGCCGTGAGCTTCGAGCAGATCTATGCGAGGTACAGAGAGATGGTCGCCGGCGTGGCCTGGCACATCCTGGGAGCCCAAGGCGAGGTCGAGGACGTCGTTCAGAACGTCTTCATCGAGGTCTTCCGCTCGCTGGATCGGTTTCGAGGCGAATCGGCGATCTCGACGTGGCTCTACCGCATCACGGTCAACGTGGCACTTCAGGAGGTCCGCAGGCGGTCGCGCAAGCGGTGGCTGCGGCTCTTCTCCGCGGACGAGAACGCGGACGTGGCCGCACCGGAGGACCTCCGCCACCAGATCGAGAGCCGGAGCTCCCTGCGGCGGCTCGGTCGGGCGCTGGAGAAGGTCTCACCCAAGAAGCGGGCGGTGTTCGTCCTGGTCGAGGTCGAGGGGCTGAGCCCCCAAGAGGCAGCGGACGTCCTCGGCGTGCCGCACAACACCATCCGGTCGCGGCTGATCGCCGCGCGCGCGGAGGTGACGCAGCGGCTCGCGAAGGAGGGAGTGCTCGATGTGTGAGCTTGGCCTCGACCTGGCTTTCCGCGACGCGCGCGACGAGCTGGACCCTCAGGAGAGGGCGCGATGGGAGCGACACCTGGACGCCTGCCCGTCCTGCCAGGCGCACGCAGGCCATGCACGCGCGGTTCGATCTCTGGCAGCGGCCGCGCGTTCGGACGTCCCCGCCGTCGACTGGCGCCGTGTCGATGCGGGCCTTCGGGCGGCGACGACCAGGCCCGCCACCAGCCCCTTGTGGTGGCTCGTCCCTGCTGGGGCGCTGGCCGCAATTCTGGCCATGATCCTCTGGCCGCGGGCGGTGCATCAAGTGGGCAGCCCCAATGCCGACTCGCCCGCGGGGGCGGCGGTCAGCGCCGAGGGGGCGCCCACCCACGAGGTCCTGGCGGATGGCAGCACGCTGACCGCCCCATCGACAGCCCGGATGCAGGTGGTCGCCAATGCCCGCGACGCGGTGGTGGTCAGGCTCATCGAAGGGGAGCTGACGGCGGATGTGTCGAAGCGAGCAGAGCGGAGGGCCTTCGTGGTGCAAGTGGGCGACGCCGAGATCCGCGTCCTCGGCACCCGGTTCTCGGTGCGAGTCGCCGCAGAGGGGGCCCTGGTGTCCGTGAGCCGAGGGGTGATCCAGGTCACGGACGCCGCCGGGGTGGTCGCCGTGCTCCGTGCCGGCGCGCAGCAGATGGTCGCGACCCGCGCGCAGGCGACGCCGCCCGAGACGGCACAGGGGAGCGCGGCTGGCGCCGCCCCGACAGGTGCCCAGAGGGTGGCCGCCGCGGAGCCTGAGGCGACGCCCGCGGGCCCACCGCGCGATGGTGTCGACACCACCGCCCCAGAGGCGGTCGCCGACGGCCCAACTGGCGCCCTCCCCACGGGGGCGGGTGACCCGGGCGTGGGACCAGCGACCGGGCTGGCGGGGACCGCGGCGCAGCGACCCGACGCCGAGCACCACGCGGACCGGGAGGACGAGGACACTCCACCGTCGGGCGTGGCTGCACGCAAGGGTGGCACCGACAAGGGGCGCTCGAGGCCGGCGGTCGCCCAGCGCTCACATGCGACGGACCCTCTCTCGGGAGCGCCCCCCCCTCCCGAGCAGGGAATCGCGGCCCCCGCTCCCGAGGTGGCCATCGTCACGGGAGTCGGCGACACCCGCGTGGAGATGAGCCCTGCCGACGGCTCGCCGTCCCCCCGGGTGCCCCGCGCCGAGGTCACCCGCATGGCAAAGGCAGCCCGCGATGGACAGTGCGGGCAGGTCCTGCCGGAGCTGAAGCGCTTCGTCTCGACCCAGAGGCGCCACCCGAACATCGCCGACGTCACCTACCTGCTCGGCTACTGCCAGATCGCCTTGGGCAACCGGGAGGCCGGCCTGCGCACCTGGAAGCGGTATGAGCGCATGGATCGGGATGGACCGTGGCTGCGCTCCGTGGGGGACTGGACCGATCCGTCGCCCCCCGATCCCTCCCATATCAGATAGATTTGACCCGAAACCATCCGTTTGCCAAAGTGTCCGGCATGTCTGGCCGCCACTGGCGCATCCCTACCCTCGCAGCGCTGCTCCTCCTCGCGTGGGAGCCGACCGCTCAGGCCCAGGCGACGCCCTCGCAGGGCGGGCCCGGCTCAGGGGGCGCCCTCCCCGCTCCGCCACGAGCTCTGGACCTTCCGCCGGGCCCCGGGGTCGCCATCGGGATCGAGGACCCAAGCGGCCAGGCACTGGCGCGGTTCCACGGGGCGCTCCGCCGCGCGGGCCGCGGGGAGGGCCAGGCACGGGTCCTGTTCTATGGCGCCTCCCACGTGGCGGGGGACACCTTCACGGGGACGGTGCGCCGCATCTTGCAGAGCCGTTTCGGTGACGCGGGCCACGGCTTCGTCATGCCCGCCCGCCCGTGGTACGGCTACCGGCACGCGGACATCAACCTGGACAGCACCGACACCTGGCACACGGATCGCGTCGGAAAGAAGGACGACCGCAGAGACGGGTGGTACGGATTGGCGGGGATGAGTGTGGCGTCCACGTCCGACCAGGACTACGCGCTGGTGGCGACCACGGTCGACAGCGAGCATGGGCGGAGCGTCGGACGAATCGAGCTGTGGTATCTGCGCCAGCCTGGCGGGGGGCAGCTCGACGTCCACCTCGACGGCCAGCTCGTGCGCCGCATCGACTCGGCGTCCATCGTCTTCGAGACCGGCTACGCTACCTTCGACGTGGAGGACGGGCCCCACAGCGTCGAGCTCCGCCCGCGGGGCGACGGCGAGGTGCGGCTGTTCGGTGTCACCATGGATCGCCTGGCCCCGGGGGTCATCGTGGACACGCTCGGCATCAATGGCGCGCGCGCAGCCATCCACCTCCAGTGGGACCAGGAGCTGTTCCGCGAGCACCTGCAGCGCAGAGACCCGGACCTGATCGTGCTCGCGTACGGGACCAACGAGTCGGGGGATGCTCGCGACCCCATCTTTGCCTACGAGCTGAGACTCCGCACCGTGGTCGCCCAGGTGAAGGCCGCGGCGCCGACGGCCTCCTGTCTGCTGATCGGGCCATCGGACCGGCCGCAGAAGGTCGGACGGCGCTCGTGGGGCCCTCGTCCGCGGACTGGCGCGCTGATCGCCGCTCAGCGCCGAGTTGCGGCCGAGGCCGGGTGCGGCTTCTTCGACCTGGTCGCCTTCCAGGGAGGGGAGATGTCCATGCTCGACTGGGTCGCTGCCAAGCCACCCCTGGCGCAGTCCGACCATGTCCACTTCACCCGCCTCGGCTACGAGCGGCTCGGTCAGGTGTTGACGGCGGCGCTCCTGGACGGGTCCGGGCTATAACCCTACCGGCGCTCGATGTAGTCGGCGAAGCCCTTGAGCAGCGCCTTGTAGAGCATGTTGCCGATGACCTCGTAGCCCGCCGGGGTCGCGTGCACGAAGTCGCCCCAGCCCAGGCGCGGCTTGGACCGGAACCACCGAAGCATCGCTCCGCGACCTCCCATGGCCTCGAAGGTGTCGAAGAAGGCGCAGCCCTCCTGGGCCGCGATGCGCCGCTGCGCCTCCACGATCTTCGGGACGATGGGGATGGTGCGCACGTTGCCGCGCTCGTCCCGCTCCCCCTGATCGAGAGGCGCCATGATCAGGCAGGACGCCTCGGGCTTGCCGGCGCGCATGGTGCGGATGACCTCGGCGAGCTTGCCCTCATACCATGTGATGCTCATGCGCCGATCCACCGCCTCGTTGCCGCCGAACGCGAGGACGATGAGGTCCGGGTCCCGGTGGCGGACCTGCCCGGCCATGTGGTCCGCGTCCGCGTTGAGCAGCCTGGCCGCGCGGGCGCCGACGATGCCGAGGGAGTCGTAGACGACGCCGGGTCCCTCGCGCTCCAGCACCATGCCGTACAGCCGGACCTGGCCCCGCCCCGCGGCCCGGATTGACAGAGCGTGGGGTCCGTCCGGCACCTCGATGACCTTCCACATGTCCACCGTCTCCGGCGCCTTGGTGGACAGGACCTCCTTGGGGTCGTCGTCGACCCACCACTGGAGGTCCCCGCCCCCCGGGTGCCCCTGGTAGAAGAGCTCGAAGCGAGAGACCGCCGTGCCGATTGTCCCCTTGGCCACGGTCCCGAAGCTCGACCAGGCGCCGCCGTGGGACTGGAACGCAACGCCACCGAAGCCGTAGGCCCCCGAGCGGAGGCCGTCGTTGAGGACCGGGTAGATCTTCCAGCCGTCGTTCTCCTTGTGGACGATGTCGCTGTGTCGGTAGGGCATGTAGCTGCGCGCGATGAGGACGAACCCGTGCCCGCCGTCGCCGAAGCGCCGCTGCATGCGCCGCCGCAGGGTGCTCGTGATGCCGTCTGCCGCGATGGTGGAGTCGCCCCAGTGAGAGATCCTCGTGAGGGCACCCTCCTTGTGCTCGGCGGTGTCCAGGAGCGATGCGTAGAACGCGTCCATCGCCCTCCCCGATGGGTCCTCCAGCTCCTTGGCGAGACCCTCGATCTCCCTCGGAGTCACGGACACGGCGCGCGGCTTGGGGTGCGCAGCCCCCATGGGCGCAACGGGCGGCGTCTCCTGACCCGCGACATCGCCCTGGGCCTCTCCGACGACGGCGATCTCGTTTCCCGCCTGCTCTGCCTGCGCCTCCTCGGGCTGCGGCACATCCTCATAGGCAACGCCCGCCTCTTCGCCCAGGTTGGCAGCGACGGCCTCCCCCAGGTCCGCCGCCACCAGCTCCCGTGCCTGCGCCGCAGACGCGTACTGCTGGGCCGGGGCAGCAATGGAGGGGCTGACCAGCGCGCTCGCGCCCTCCAGGTCGAGGGAGAACACGGCAGCGAGGGGCGCAGGCTCGCCAGGGATCCAGGGTCTGTACGTCGCGAGGTTCGGCACGAGGTAGGTGGCGCCCGCCAGGAGCGCACACACGGCGACGGCCGCGTAGAGCCGTACCAGGGCACGGGCGCCCGTAATCGGCATGCCGACCGAGCCCTCGGGGGCCTCCAGGCCGCTGTCGCCTGGGGGCGTCTGCGCCTCGACGATCCGCGGGCTCGGCGGAGCCACTTCCACGGGCTGGAAGCGGTCCGTCTCCGATGCAGTGTCGAGGGGCGCTTGCTGCGTCATCGCTTCGTCTCTCAGAACTGGAAGTAGATGTACGGGACCACGTCGCTGGTGGCGACGAGCATCAGCACGGCGCCCACCCCAGCCATCGCGGCTCCCTGCAGCGGCGCCGGAGCCCACTGGAACGCGCGGCGCAACCCTTGGACCAGCCGCGGCGGGGTCCAGTGCGCCAGGAACCCGAGCGCGAGCACCACCCAGACAGACGCTGAGACCTGCGCGACGGACGTCCCCCCGGCGAAGAGCTGGGATGCGACATCGCCGGCGTTGTCGAGGCTGGATCCTCGGAAGAGGATGCGCGAGAGCACCACGAAGTGGAACGTGATCGCAATCTTGAGGATGCGGACCGTCGTGGTGTCCACGTCCGACGCCTTGCGCCCGGTGAGGCGCACCGACAGGCGATGGATGACCATGGCGGTCGCCTGCACGACGCCGTAGAAGACAAAGGTCCAGCCCGCGCCGTGCCAGACCCCGATGAGGAACATGGTCAACCACAGGTTCACGTAGGCACGCACCGGACCGGCCTTGGAGCCGCCGAGCGGGTAGTAGAGGTAGTCGCGGAGCCAGGTGGACAGCGTCATGTGCCAGCGGCGCCAGAAGTCGGCCACATTGGTCGCCATGTACGGGCGGTTGAAGTTCTCCGGCAGCTCGAGGCCCATGAGCTTGGCGGTCCCCCGGGCGACGTCCGTGTACCCCGAGAAATCGCAGTAGATCTGCAGCGTATAGCCGTATAACGCGACCAAGACCTCCACGGAGGTGAACGCGCTCGGGTTGTCGAAGACGCGATCCACGAGGTTTACGGCCACGTAGTCCGCGATGGCCACCTTCTTGACCAGCCCGCAGAGGATCAGGAACAAGCCCTCGCTGAACCGGTCCGCGTCGGCCACGGGCCGCTTCAGGAGCTGGGGCAGGAAGTCCCGCGCCCGCACGATGGGGCCCGCAACGAGCTGCGGGAAGTAGGAGACGAACACCGCGAAGTGCAGCAGGTTGCGGGTGGGCTCTATCTGCCTGCGGTAGACGTCGATGGTGTAGCTCATGGTCTGGAAGGTGTAGAACGAGATTCCCACTGGCAGCAGGACATTGAGGGTGTGCAGGCTCACGTCCACACCCACGAGGCCGAGGGTCTGCTGAAAGGCCTCCGCGAAGAAGTTGTAGTACTTGAACGTGCCGAGGAGCCCGAGGTTGCCCGCCAGGCTGAGCGCCAGCCACAGCTTGCGCCGTCTTGGCGTCGAAGCTCCCTGGATGGCCAGGCCGCACAGGAAGTCGAGCAGCGTGGAGCCCAGGATCAGGACGATGTAGGTGGCGTTCCACACCATGTAGAAGCGGCAGGAGGCCAGGAACAGCAGCACGAGGCGCAGCCGATCCGCGCGCGCCAGCACCCAGTACAGGGTCACGGCGAGCAGCATGAACAGCACGTAGTCGAGGCTGTTGAAAAGCATGGAACACCGCCCGGGGGCCAGGTCATGGCCCCGGGATCATCGAGACCCGGATCTTCTTGTTCGCGTCGATCAGCCCGCGCGGGTCCATGGTCCGGAGCCGGCGGAGCTTATCGCGCCCCTGGAGGGCGAATCAACGCCAAATCTGATGCGGAGAGATACCCTGGCAGGTCCGCAGATCAGTGGACCGCTCAGTAGACCGCGTTGGTGACCTCGATCTCGTAGTTGTCGCAGGACAAGGGCGCGTTGTCCTTGCGGAACACGCGGATGTAGAACCAGGCGCTGTTGTCGGTGCAGACGTTGGTGTTGGTTGTGCCGGGATCCGGCGCACAGGGGCACTCGCCCTTCCCGCCCGCGGAGAAGTTCGTGTACCAGTCGAAGTCGGTGCTGGCCGCGCAGATGGCGTTGCCGCCGGCGCAGCCACCCCGGTACACGTCGAAGGCGAACTGGTTGCCCGGGTTGTACGTGAACCGCGCGCGGACCTTGAACTTGTCACAGGTCGAGTCCGCCGAGTCCTGCGTGAGCATCGAATACCAGTCACTGTCGCCCGCCGGCACGATGTTGCCACCGGCTACCTTCAGCGACCCGTTGTCGGCGAAGGTCCCGAGGTGGATGGCCGCGGCGCAGGCGTTGCCGGCCCCAGCCTGGTCGTTGCCGTCCGACGCGCACTCGCAGCCATCGTTGTACTGCCCGTTCATGTTGGCATAGGGCGCCTTGCAGCTCGTGATGGAGCACGACCCGGCGCAGGCAACGGTGGCGTTGGCGGGGGCCCCGCAGAGGGTCGCGATGGGCGCGTCGTCCGGCGCGCCGCTGCAGTCGTCGTCCACGCTGTTGCAGGCCTCCTTGGCGCCGGGGTTGATCGCGCCGTTGGAGTCGAGGCAGTCGCCCGACTGGGTCGCGAGGTACGGGTCGACGGGTCCGCAGAGGCACTTGGAGAGCGCCGTGCCATAGCCGTCCTTGTCGCCGTCGTAGTAATACGTGGTGCAGCCGAGGGCGCCTTCTTCATTCTGCGTTCCGTTGCAGTTGTCGTCCTTGCCGCTGCCGCAGACCTCCTTGGCCGTCGGCTTTACGGCAGGGTCACCGTCCACGCAGTCGCCGGCCACGGTCGCGGTGAAGTTGCCCTTGGGCTCGCAGAAGCACTGGGCCGTCCCGGTCCCGAAGCCGTCCTTGTCCGCGTCCTGGTAGTAGGGCGTGCAGCCGACTGCGTTCAGGTCGTTCTGGTCGCCGTTGCAGTTGTCGTCCTTGCCGTTGAAGCACACTTCGACGATGCCAGGGTTGATGCCAGCGTCCCCGTCGTTGCAGTCGCCGGTCTTCGTGGCCGTGTGCTTGCCGGACGCCGTGCAGAGGCAGATGGTGTCGCTCGTGCCGAAGCCGTCACCGTCGCCGTCGAAGTAGTACGGCGTGCAGCCGACCGCGTTGTCGTCGTTCTCCGTGCCGTTGCAGTTCTGGTCCTTGCCATCCCCGCAGATCTCCGGCTGGCCCGGGTTGACCCCCGTGTCCGTGTCGTTGCAGTCGCCGGTGTTCAGCGCCGTGAACTTGCCCGAGCCGTTGCAGAGGCACTTGTTCTCAGCGGTCCCCCAGCCGTCGCCGTCACCATCGAAGTAGTACTTGCTGCACGCCTCCGACCCCTCCTCGTCGATCTTGCCGTTGCAGTTGTCGTCCACCTCGTTGCAGATCTCCGGGGCGTTCGGGTGGATGCTCGGGTCCAGCGGCATGCAGTCGACGGTGTCGGGCGACCCATCGCCGTCGTCGTCCAGGTCACACGCGTTGCCCTGCCCATCGCCGTCGGTGTCCACCTGGTCCGGGTTGGGGACCAGCTTGCAGTTGTCGACGTCGTCCGGGACCCCATCGTTGTCGTCGTCCGGGTCGCAGTCGTCACCGAGGCCGTCCTTGTCGAAGTCGAGCTGCGCCGGGTTCTTGACCAGCTTGCAGTTGTCGATGGCGTCGGGGACGCCGTCGCCGTCGTCGTCGTCGTCGCAGGCGTCTCCCAGGCCGTCGCTGTCGAGGTCGGACTGGTCCGGGTTCCAGACCAGTGGGCAGTTGTCGTTGATGTTCTTGACCCCGTCGCCATCGGCGTCCTCGGCGCACGCATCACCGACCCCGTCACCATTGCTGTCCTTCTGGTCCAGGTTTGGGGTCTTCGGGCAGTTGTCCTGCTCGTCGGGGATCGTGTCGTTGTCGTCGTCGGGGTCGCACTCGTCGCCCTTGCCGTCCAGGTCCGTGTCGATCTGGTCGGGGTTGACGATGGTCGGGCAGTTGTCGAGGCCATCCGGGACGCCGTCGTTGTCGTCGTCCGGGTCCACGCAGTCCTTCTTGCCGTCACCGTCCAGGTCCTGGAAGCCCTCATCCACCTGCCCGTTGCAGTTGTTGTCGATGCCGTCGCACAGCTCCAGGGCTCCAGGGTAGGCCAGCGGATTGTAGGGCTCGCAGTCGTCCTCGTCCTTGACCAGGTCGTTGTCGTCGTCGGGATCGCAGGCGTCTCCCTTGCCGTCCAGGTCGTAGTCCTCCTGACCGGGGTTGGGCACCAGCGGGCAGTTGTCCTGCAGGTCGTTGACGCCGTCGCCGTCGTCGTCGGAGTCGAGGCAGTCCGACTTGCCGTCACCGTCCGTGTCCGGGAAGTCCTCGTCCACCTTGCCGTCGCAGTCGTTGTCCACGCTGTCACAGATCTCGATCTGGGCGTCCTTCGCGTTGCAGACCATCTCGCCGGCCTTGCAGGTGGCGTTGCCACCGCACGTCCCGAACTCGTTGGTCTTCTCACACGTCTGGGTCGGGACGTCCTCGTCCGTCAGGCCATCGCAGTCGTTGTCCTTGCCGTCGCACGTCTCCGTCGCCGGGATGGGTGCATTGCACTCGGTGAGCGCGCCACCGCTGCAGGAGCGCGTGCCCGAGCACTTGCCGAAGCCGTTCTGCACGAAGCACGTGGTCGCGTGGCCATCGTACTTGGGCTCGCACTCACACATGCCCGAGTCCGGGACGCACTGCTTCTGGACCTTGCCGGGCTGCATCTCCACGTCCGAGCACGTGAAACCGGGCGGGCAGGCGTTCTCCGAGCAGTCGGCGCCACAGAAGCGGCCCTCGGCGCTGTAGTCGAGGCACAGGTCGGCGGTGCCCACGGCCAGGCCACCCGCCGCCGCGCAGTCGGCGTTGGAGGCGCATGGACGGCACAGGTTCACGAAGTTGTAGAGGCAGATGAACGTCACGTCGCCGCCCGTGTTCTGGACGGACTTGCAGCCCCACCCCTGCGGGCAGTCCTCGACGCACCCCTTGGTGCACACCGTCGAGCTGACCCCCTCCACGCAGTAACCACTCAGGCAGTCCGCGTTGCTCTTGCACTCGTAGCCGAACTCCCCGACGCCGGGCGCGCCGTCCGGCGCCGCGGGCACGTCCTCGGGCTCGCCAGCGTCCGTCGCGTCGTCACCACCGCCCCAGGTGGTGTCGGAGCCTGAGGTGTCCGTCCCCCAGATGGGCCCGGCGTCGCCCGTACCCGAGACGTCGCTGGCCTGCGAGGCATCCGCGTCGGACCCGGCACCCGTTCCCTGGGTGATGCCGGCGTCGGTGCACGCGGCAGCCGCTGCGAAGGCGCTCAGGAGCGCCAAGTGGGGTCGGAATCGCTTCACGGTGGGGTCCTCCGGTTGCGGATCGGCACGTGGGCACGAATGCGCCGAAGTATACGTGCCGACGATCCTCCCCGGCAACACTTGTTGGCGCGCCGGCGTAGGCGGTCCGGGCCGAGGCGTGCTACCGTCTCCGCCCATGTTGCGCGCCGCCCTCGTCGCATGCCTGATGCTCGCCCCTCGTCCGGGCGCCGCGCAGCAGGCCGCCGACGCGCTGGTCGACTGGGACGCCGCCGAAGCGCTGCGCGTGCGCCTGCGGGCCTCCGTGGTGCCGCTGCTCCTGGTACCGGCCGACGCGGGGCCCCTGCTGCTCCCGGGGCACCAGGGGACCGCCGTCGCGCTGCGCACACCGGACGGCCCGCGGCTCCTGACCGCGACGCGGCTGCTCGTCGGTGGCGCGCGCCCCAAGGTCGTCCTGTCCGAGGAGCGGCAGATTGGCGCGCGGGCGGTTCGCACCGACGGGGTGATGGCCCTGCTCGCCCTCGACCCCTGGCCGCCGGAGCTGGCCCCCGTCCCCCTCGCCGCGCCCGAGGACGAGCGAGCGCGGGGGGACCTGGTGATTCTGTCCAACGTGTGGAGCTTCGGCCACGAGGTCCTGACGCGCGGCGCCCTCGTCGAGCTGCTCGACGACCCGGTGCTGGGCCCCACCTGGGTGACCAACGTTGTGTCCCCTGACGGGACCCCGTTGTTGACCGCGGAGGGCGAGGTGGCGGCAGTTCCCTTTGCGCCCTATGGCCCAGAGACCACGCTCGCCGCAGGTGTCGGGAGGATCTCCGCCCTGCTGGCGCCGCGCAGCCGGCCGGCGGAGGGCGACGCTCCCCTCCCCAGGCGACGTTGAGGGACGGCGCCAGATTTGCGCTGGAGGCGTGAGCGCGGGAGGGTCACATGCCCCGCGCGGGGCTCGGCGCGAGGTCAGCGACCGCGGCGCTCCCGGCCGAGGATCTGGCGCTCCTTGAGCACCTTCATGATCTTCTCCTCGAGGAGCACCTTCTCCATCATGGTGAGCTCCCGAGTCTGGAGGTCGCGCCGGGCTGAGTCCTCGTCTTCCGTTGCCTGACGGAACATCTCCTGCTCGGCGCGCGTGGCGGTCTCCTCGCCCGGTCTGAGGCCGGCCTCTGCGATCCCCTCCTTGGTGGCGAGGGCCACGGGCTGGCTCTGCTCGTAGACGTGCGTCATCTCGTGGGCGAGCAGCGCCTTGCCCGTGGCCGTGCCCGGCTGGAACTCCCCGCGACCGAAGAAGATGTCGTTGTCGCCGAGCGCGAAGGCCCTGGCATTGAGGGCGTCGGCGGCCTGCTGGGCGCGCTCCCCGACGTGGATGCGGACGTGCGAGGTGTCGAAGCCGACGACCTGGTCGACCTCGCTCTTCGTACCTGGGTCCAGGCGCTGCGGGACCGAGTCCGAGAGGAGGTCGCGCGCCAGCGAGCTGTACTTGCGGCTCACCCGCGCCTCCAGCCCCAGCTCGGCGTTGCGCTTGAGGAAGTCCTCCACCCGGCGGGCGTTGGCCGTCAGGTCGTGGCGCGCGTCGCGCTCGTCACCGCCGTCGTCGGTGCGCTTCGGGTCCGTGGGGTCAGGCATGGGGGCTCTCCTCGGACTGGGCGGAAGTCAGACCCGCGTACCTTATCACCGTCGAGCTCAATCGTCGAGGTCCACGGAGACCTCGACCCCGCCGATGGCCAGCTTGAGCTTGCCCGCCAGCGCCACGGGCAGGGTCGCGGTCCCCTCGGTCGCCTCCGCCGCGGCGCCCTCGGCGTCGGTGCGGACGGTCTGCTTGTACGCGAGCCCGAGCTGACCCGCCTCCAGCTTCCAGGTCCCATTCCAGACGGTGACGGTGCGGTCGGGCGCGTGGAGCTCCCGCTCGAAGAACCCGTTCTGCTTGAAGAGCCACCGAGAGGTGCCCTCCTGGCTGCGGCCGACGAGGCGCATGCCTGCGAGGGCGTAGAAGCGGGCCGACACGTCCCCGGCCGCCTCTGGCGGGAGTGCGGCCGCGCCGGAGCCGTCCGGGCCCCCAACGGCCGCTCCAGCAGCGCCTGCGTCCACGGTAGCCTCACCACCCGCGCGGACATCCGCCGCAACGGGCTCCTCAGACGGAGGACTGTCTGGCGGTGGGGTGGGCGCCTCGGTGGGCGCCTTGCCCGCATCGAGTACGGTGGGGCCCGCCTGGGGATGCTGCGGCACCTGCTTGTACGGGTGGGCGGGCTCGGAGTCTGGCTTGCACGCAGCGGCGAGGAGCAGGCCAGAGAGGGACACGAAGCGCACAACCTCTCGTAATTCGGCGTGCTTGGGCATGTTCGACGGCTCCGGCACAAGGTTGACAAGCGCCCGGGATTCTCATACCGTGGGCGGCGATTCGGAGATCTAGATACATCTCCGGGCTCCCCCGAGGCAACCCGCTTGTGTGAGGCCATGCAAACGAAGCGAACCAGGGGAAGGGCAGCCGCTCTCTCCTTCTCCGCCGCATTCTCTTCCGCACTGCTCGCCCTGCTCTTCGCCACGGCGGCGCACGGCCAGGAGAAGAGCCCCGACGAGCACTTCAAGCTCGGCAACGACTACATGAACGCCGGCCTGATCGACAAGGCCGTGGAGGCCTACGAGAAGGCGGTGGAGGGACGGAAGGACTTCAAGGAGGCGTGGTACAACCTGGGCCTCGCGTACAGCCGGAACAAGGACTTTGCGCGGGAGATCGAGGCATACCGCAAGGCCGTCGACCTGGACCCGAAGTACGGCAAGGCCTTGTTCAACCTGGCCATCGCCCTGGAGGACAGCGGGCAGGCGGATCAGGCGCTCGAGACGTACCAGAAGGTGGTCCAGCAGGAGCCCAAGGCGGCGGACGCGTGGGTGAACATCGGCATCCTCAACGCGCGCAAGGGCAAGCTGGAGCAGGCCATCGACGCCTACGGGAAGGCCATCGAGATCGACCCGGACATGCCGGACGCCTGGTTCAACCGGGGCATCGCGTACAGCAAGCAGGCCGAGGCCGCCCTGGCGGACGCGGACAAGAAGGCGCTACGCGAGAAGGAGGTCGAGGACTACAAGAAGGCCGTCGAGCGTCGCCCCAACTACCACAAGGCGTTCTATAACATGGCGATCGCCTACAACAAGCTGGCGGACGTGGACAACGAGATCCGCGCTTACCAGAGCGCGATCAAGATCAAGGAAGACTACGCCCAGGCGCTGTTCAACCTGGCCTACGCCCTGGAAGAGAAGGGCGACGCCCAACAGTCCATCGCCCACTGGAAGCGCTACCTGGAGGTGGCAGAGAACCTCCCTGGCGAGAAGACCTTCATCGAGACCGCCAAGAGCGAGCTCGACCGGCTGATCCGCTCCCAGGAGGGGGGCGAGGCCCCGAAGTAGCCCTCCGCCAACGTCGCGACACTCACTGGATCAGCATCAGAGGGACCTCCCGGCTCCCAGCCCATCTGGTGCGTCACGGCCACCCCGTCAAGCCCAGCGAAACGCCTCCATGGTCTGGATCTCGTCGAACTCGTGCGCGAAGCCCGTCGCTTCGCGGAACGGAGCGGCGTCCACGACGATCGAGTGCTTGACGTGCTTGCGAGACGCATCGGGTAGCCACGAGAAGCCGAAGCGACCCAGGACGCGCCCGTAGAGGGGCTCGGGCACCGGAATCCGCTGGCGGCCCGTCATGCGACACAGGAACGAGAGCGGCACCGGCTGGGGGCCGGCGACGTTGTAGACGCCGTGGAGGCGGGACAGGAGCGCCGCGACGATGGCCCTCGCGGCGTCACGCTCGTGCATGAACTGAAAGAGCGGATCGAACCCAAGTACGGAAGGGACCCGGGGGCCGCTCAAGAAGTTGGCGAGGGTGCCGCGGCGCGACGGGCCGAGCGTGTAGACGATGCGCAGCACGGCGGTGGTCAGGTCCTCGTACCGCCAGAGCGTCGAGGCGGCGAACAGGTCAGCGGCGACCAGGTCTGCGAGCTCGGGGAACGTGGAGCCGCCAAGCGGCGGGTCCGCCTCCGTGTGGTACATGGGGGCATCCGGGGCCGCCCCGTAGACGGTGTGGCGACCCACGAAGATGGCCTGCTTGCACCCATAGTTGTGGCAGTGGTCGAAGATGGCGCGGGTCCCGCCCAGGTTGATGCGGTACCGCTCCTCGAAGCGCGCAGAGAAGTGCGTGACCGTCGCCATGTGGATGGCCGCGTCCGGCTGCTGCGTGCGAAACACGTCCTCGGCGGGCCGCTTGCGCACATCCGCGCGCACCATCTCGACGCCCCGGGGGGCGTCGGGCCATGGGCGGCGGTCAATACCGATGACGTGGTGGCCACCGTGGACCAGCTCCTCTGCCACCATGCGCCCGAGGGCGCCAGTGATGCCCGTGATGACGACCTTCATCGCGCCGTGCCCTCCGCTCTGCGTGCCAGGCCGTCCGCGATGAGCTCGCGGATCCGCAGCTTGACCCGGCCGACGTACTCCTCGATGACCTCGTCCGGCTCCGTCCCGTCTCCCTCGAAGACGAGCGGCTCGCCATAGTACAGCTCGCAGGGCACAGGGAGCGGAAACGGGACCAGGTGGGGAGGAACGGGCCAATACGGCGCACCAATCAGCTTGGCGAGGCCGTTGAGGTGGAACATGGCCGGCAGGGCCTCCTCACCGCCAATGAAGGCGAACGGGACGATGGGGGTGCGGGTCTGGAGCGCCAGCCGCATGAACCCGGTCCCGAAGCGCACGAGCTTGTAGCGATCTTTGTAGAGCTTGCCCGTCCCCCGCGCGCCCTCTGGGAAGACCATGAGCATGCGGCCCTCCTTCAGGAGGCGCACCGCGTGGTCCGGGAGGCCCGTGAACTGGCCGATGCGGTTGAACCACTCGGAGACGAAGGGCCACGCCTCGGCAAACTTCTCGACCATCCCGTGGACGAGCCGCGGCGGCTCGTGCTCCAGGAGCATGGACGCGAGGACCATGCCCCCGTCCACCGGAAGGGAGCCGGAGTGGTTGCCGATGAGCATGGCGGCGCCGCGCGCGGGCACGTGCTCGACGCCGTGGGCCCGCACACGGAAGTAGCGCCGGTAGAACACCGCCAGCGCCGAGTAGAACCAGACCAGGTGTCTCCGGGAGACACCATAGGGGTCGTAGCCGTATGCGTTGAAGGGGAGCTCGATGCGCCCGACTCGCTCCTCGACCTCGGCGTCCACCATGAACATCGCGCGCTCCTCGGAGGTGGCAGTGGCCCGGAGGATCGGCCACCGGAGCGACGGATGTCAAGGAGGCCACGGGGCGGCCCTACCGGCGGAGGTCAGGGAAGAGCGCCGTAGCAGCTCACGCTCAGGTTCACCGTTGCGGGTGTGCCGGTGGCGGGCAGCTCCACCCAGATGCAGACCTCCTGACCGGCCTGGGCGCTGAAGTGGCGCGGGCTCACGCCAAAGGTGGTGCAGTCGGTGGGGTTGCAGGACCCGCCGTTGGACGGCGCGATGTAGATCTTGAGGTCAGGGGACTTGGGCGAGGCCCATACCGTGTGGACCGCCGTGGTCGCCGGCGTGAACTTGAACATGCGCTCGGGCCCCGGGGCCGCCGACGCACAGCTCGGGCCATAGTCGCTTGCCTGGGACCCGACGCTGTTGGTCCAGAAGGTGGACTGGCACATCCACGCGTTGTTGCAGGTGAAGGTCGTCCCCGGGGTGCAGGCGGCCCCCACGGGGCAACGCACGTGGTAGCGCACCTGCTGGGGACCAGCGGACTTGCTGTCGAGCACCACCACGTGGCCCGGGTTGGTCGAGGGCACCGTGGTGCACGTCCCATCGGCGACCGCGAGCTGGCACGACTCCACCGCGGGCGTCTCGGCACCGTCGTAGAGCAGCATGGCAGCCCCCGTGGCGGTCGGGAAGTCCACGCACAGCTCCGCCGTGGAGGGCGCCAAGGTCGGCAGGCACAGCTCGTAGTCGTTGCCTCCCCATAGATCCGGGCAGGTCGCGTTGTAGCTCGGGTAGGCGTTGCCGGACGAGAGCTCGCCCTCGAACGCCTGGCCGCACGTGGACGGGTAGGGCCCGAAGTCCTGCGGGTTGCAGCACGCGGGCTTGGTCGGGCCGCTGATGCAGACCCCGTTCTGGCACGAGTCGTTCAGCGTGCACAGGTTGGAGTCGGCGCACGGGGTGCCGTTGGTGGCGTTCGTGGACTTGCAGCCGGTGACCGGGTCGCACGACTCGATGGTGCATGGGTTCCCGTCGCTGGGGCAGGTGGTCGCCGAGCCACCGCCGCACACGCCGTTGGAGCAGCTCTCGCCCTGGGTGCAGGGGTTCCCGTCGTTGCAGGGGTTGCCCGTGAGGGGCACATAGCCGCACCCGGCCTCCGGCTTGCAGAGCTCGGCGGTACACGCGTTGCCGTCATCGGCGCACTGGACCACGGAGCCCGACTTGCAGATGCCGTCGAGGCAGAAGTCCCCGGTCGTGCACAGGCTCCCGTCCTCGCAGGCGCTGGCGTTGTTGACGTGGACGCAGCCGGCGCCGCCGTCGCAGGAGTCGTTGGTGCAGGCGTTCCCGTCGTCGCAGTTGGGGGGCACGCTGCCCACGCACACGCCGTTGCTGCAGGTGTCAACCGTCGTGCAGCTATTGTTGTCGTTGCAGGGCGTACCGGACTGTGGCGTGTGTTTGCAGCCGGTCGCCGTGTCGCAGGAGTCCACGGTGCAGGCGTTGTTGTCGTTGCAGCTTATGGTGGTCCCGCCGCAAGCCTTGTTGGCGCACTTGTCGTTGTTGGTGCAGGCGTTGCCGTCGTTGCAGCTCGCCGCGTTGGCCGTGTAGACGCATCCGGTCTGGGGGTTGCACGAGTCGTCCGTGCACACGTTGTCGTCGTTGCACACGACGGGGTTGATGCCCTTGCAGGCCCCGTCGACGCACTGGTCGTCCTTGGTGCAGGCGCTGCCGTCGGTGCAGGGGATCGCCAGGTTGATGTAGAAGCAGCCCACCCCGGGATCACACTGGTCACCTGTGCACGGGTTGCCGTCGGTGCAGTCCACCTGCCCGGAGCCCACGCAGGAGCCCGCTCCGCAGGTGGATGTCGGCGTGCACGCGTTGCCGTCGTCGCAGGGCACGGTGTTGTTGGAGTGCACGCACCCCGTCACCGGATTGCAGGAGTCATTGGTGCACACGTTGTTGTCGTTGCACACCTTCGCCGCGCCCGAGAAGCAGCCGCCACCCGAGCAGTAGTCGCCGACCGTGCAGGTGTTGCCGTCGTCGCAGGGCGCCGCGTTGGGCTGGTACAGGCACCCGAGGACCGCGTCGCACGAGTCGTCCGTACAGGGGTTGCCGTCATTGCAGTCGACCGTCGCGCCCTTGCAGACCCCCGCCTGGCAGGCATCGGAGCTCGTGCACTTGGTCTTGTCGTCGCAGGGCTTGCCGTTGGCCACGGGCGCGGCCGCCAGGCAGCCTACGGCGGGGCTGCACTGGGCGAATGTGCACGGGTTCGTATTGCTCGCGTTGCAGTCCAGCGTCGTCCCGCTGGCGCAGGCGCCCTGGACGCACACGTCCCCGGTCGTGCAGGCGTTGCCGTCCTCGCAGGCCTTGGCGTTGGGCACGAAGCTGCACCCGGACCCCGGCTTGCACGAGTCGTCAGTGCACGGGTTGTCGTCGTTGCAGACCAGGGTCGTCGTGCCACCACAGGTGCCGCCGCTGCACTTGTCCCCCGTGGTGCAGGCGTTGCCGTCATTGCAGGGCGCCGCGTTGTTGGCGTGCTGGCACCCGTCCACCCCGTCGCACCAGTCCGTGGTGCACACGTTGCCGTCATCGCAGTCGACGAGGGAGCCCGCGCAGACCTTGTTGGAGCACTTGTCGCCGGTGGTGCAGACGTTGCTGTCGCTGCACGAGGCGGTGTTCGCCGCGTACTGACAGCCGGCCACCTTGTCGCAGGAGTCGTCGGTGCACGGGTTGCCGTCGTTGCAGCTCGCCGCGATGCCCTGGCAGGTGCCCGAGACGCACTGGTCGCTCTTGGTGCAGGCGTCCAGGTCGTCGCAGGCGGACGTGTTGAACGTGTAGACGCAGCCCTTGGCGGGGTCGCACGCGTCGTTGGTGCACGGGTTGCCGTCGTTGCAGTTGTCCGCTGTGCCCTTGCACGAGCCCGCGCTACAGGCGTCGTTCTTCGTGCAGGCGTTGCCGTCGCTGCAGGTGGGGCCGGTCAGGGGCACGTAGGTGCAGGCCACCGCGGGCGTCGCCGCGCCTGGGTTGCAGGCATCCGAGGTGCAGGTGTTGCCGTCGTTGCAGTCGAGCAGGCCGCCCGACTTGCACGACCCGTTGAGGCACACGTCGCCCACGGTGCAGGCGCTGCCGTCGCTGCACTCCTTCGCGTTGTTGGCGTGCTTGCAGCCGGCCGCCTCGTCGCACCAGTCGTCGGTGCAGGGGTTCCCGTCGTCGCAGGAGAGCTGGGGCGCGTTGACGCAGACGCCGCTCTGGCACTGCCCCTCCCCGGAGACGCACGCCGAGAGCGGGACACACGGCGTCCCGTTCTGCTTGGGGCCGTAGATGCACGTCCCGTCCGGGGCCACGGACACGGCCTGGATGCAGGGATCGTCCTCCGGGTTGGAGCACTGGCTCAAGCACAGACACTGGCCGCCAACGCACGCGGAGGTCTGGAGCTGGGCACACTGCGTGCTGCAGGTGGCCCCGTCGTCCACGTCGTGGGCGCAGCCGGTCACCGGGTCCGCCACGTCCGCCGTGCACTTGTTGCCGTCGTCGCAGCCGAAGTCGACGACCGCCGTACCGTTGAGCACGCACAGCGCCTTGGCCGGCGCCGACGACGCGGACGGGCCCTCGGCTCCTCCCCCGAGGGGCAGCGGCGCCGCCGTGCAGGTGACGTAGCGGCAGCCCGAGCCGACCGCCACCTTCTGGGTGGCCTCTCCCTTCCCGATCTTGGCCTCGCCGATGTTCTGCCCGGTCGTCTGGTCGTACCACATGAACTTGTAGTCCGTGACGGTCCCGCCGCTGAGGTCGACGCCGCCCGACGCCTTGCACCGCGCCACATACTCCAGCACGCCGCCGCTGAAGGTCGTGCCGGCGTACTCCAGCGAGACGGACGTGGGTGGCAGCAGACACGAGTCGGTGCCTGCGCCGCACGCGACCAGCCCGCACGCGTCGAGCTGGGCGTGCACGCGCCGCGCCGCTGGCGAAGAGCCGAATGCCCCGTGGAAGCCGTTGCCCGTCACGTCGGCCACGACGTCGCCTTCTGCCGGATCCAGGTGATAGAGGGCCAACGTATCCGCGGTCTTCTGGAGGTACGGCTGGTTGGGCTGGGGCGTCGCCTTGGCGCTGCGCACGCGCAGCTCGTCGATGTAGCCGCCGGGAGCCCGGCCACCGGAGGCGCCGAGGCGCGTCGCCCCCAGGTCGAAGGGCAGCGCGGTGCTCCAGGTGCCAACGGCTACGCCGCCGACCCACAGGGTGGCGGAGACCGCGTCCCAGGAGAGGGCGATGTGTGTCCACACACCGGCCTGGAGTTGGGCAGTGCCGACGCCCGCACCCGACGGGGTGAAGAAGTTCGCGCTGCCACTGCGGAGCGCGACCGAGCCGCCGGGCTGAATCGCCAGCTCCCACTGCTTGGCCACGCTGGCATCCACACGCTCCAGCAGGGTGTTGCGAACCGTCCCCACCGCGGGCAGCACCTCGGCCCAGTACCACAGCTCCAGGGTGCCCGTGCTCGTCACTCCCGAGACCGTCCCGGGCTTGAGGTCCACCCAGGCGTTGGGGACGCCGCCGAAGTAGAGGGACCCGCCGCCACGGATGTCCGCGGATCGGACCTCGGAGGTCACCTTGAGCCCCTGCGCGTTCTTCAGGGTCACCTCGCAGACGACCGAGTCGCAGGAGGACACTCCGGCGGTGCCCAGGTCCAGGTCCTCTCCTCCAGCGAAGGCCCCCTTCTGGGCGCCGTCGGAACCGTAGATCATCCACATGCGAGACACGGAGAACGCGTCTCCGTCGGGGTCGTTGGCGTCCGCGGCACAGCGCAGGACGTTCTGGCCCGGGTCGAGGGACGGCGCGCTCGGAAGGGACGAGCCGTAGGGGGCCAGCGACACGTCCAGGAGCATGGGGGGTGAGTCCGCGATGGTCACGGCGATAGAGGTCGCCGCCGGGCTCTGCGAGGGCGGCGCCAGAGGCCCATCCACCGCGCGAGCCAGGCACCGGATCTGGTGGCCCTTGGCGGGTACCATCTGCAGGCACTGGTCCAGGTCGAAGAGGCTCTTGCGCTCGGCAGGCACGTCCTTCTGGCACGCGATGGGGACGGCCTTCCAGTCGTCCAGCTTGCCCGTCGTGTTGGTCTGCCACTCGAAGACCACGGCCCACTCGGGGTCGCCGTCCTTGTCCGCGTAGGTGCCCGCCGTGCACGTCAGGGTCGAGGTCATCTTGGGAGCCGCGGGGCCCAGCGTTGCCCCAGACAGGGTGGGCGGCGAGTTGGCGATGGTCACCGCGGACAGACCCGAGGTCACCGCGGGGAAGCACCCGTCGGAGACGGTCGCCGTGCACGCCACCTTGTCGTTCTTCTTGAAGGTCCCCTCGGTGAGGGTGATCTTCTGGAGGCCCTCCAGGTCGTCCCGGCTCGCCCCGTTGACCAACCACTTCCAAGTCGGCTTCAGCTTGGGGACATCCTCCGGATCGGCGTCGGTCAGCGCGGTGGTCGTACAGGTCACCTGGTCGCCCACCTTCGGACCCGCAGGCTCCAGGAGCACCGCCACCACCGGCGGCGACTCGTCCAGGTGGACGGTGCCGCTCGTGGGCGCGGGCGACAGGACCGACGCGTCGGCCTTGTCGCGCACGTCCACCTCGCACCAGAACACGTCGATGGCCGGGCACTGGTCGAACTTGAAGGGCGCCTGCGTTACCTTGCTCTTGACGCCCTGCTCGTTGGCGATGACCACCCCGCCCTGTCCTACCAACCGGAAAACGTACTCGAAGGACTCGGGCTCGCCGCCATCGCAGTCCTGGAGCTTGCCGAGGTCGATGGCGCACATGAAGGTGTCCCCCTTGCCACCGACCTCCGGCGTCAGCGTGACCAGGCCGGCGCCGCTGACGACCGTCGGGCTGTCCTGCAGCGTGACGGTGGAGGCGCTCGGCGGGGTGTTGGACGCGACGTAGTCGCTGCACGCGCCACAGCCGTCGCAGGCGCGCACCTCGCAGGTCATCACGTCGCCCTTCTTCACGGCGTAGAGCGCCTTCTGGCAGGACCCGAGGCTCAGCTCGGCCTTCCCGCCGGTGCCTGCCGCGGACGTCTCGGTCAGCAGCGCCCCGTTCGCCAGCCACCGCACCGACACGCTCGCGGGATCGTCGCCGTTGGGGTCCACCAGACCGCTGAAGGAGCACGTCAGCGTCGACGCCACCGTGGGCTTCACGCCACCCGAGATGCTGACCGCCCCCACCTTCGGCGGGTCGTTCTTGAGCTGGAGGGGCTGGGACCAGGCGGTGACCTTGGCCTGCTCGGCGGTGATGCTCCCGTCCTTGGCGGTGACCCGGCAGCGGAGCCCCTCCGAGCAGCCGAGGCCGCTCACCTTGTCCAGGCTGGTCATCAGAGTCGCAGGCCAGGCGGGCGGCGTCCCGTCGGCGGTGCTCCACAGCACCTCCGACTTGCCCGCCACGTCGTCGCCGTCGCAGTCCAGCAGCTCCACGTCACACAAGAAGGTGCCGAGCTTGTCGCCCGTAGGCTTGAGGCCGCCGACCACCACGGTCGGGGTGCCCACCTTGGGGGGTGTGTTCTGGATGAACACCGGCGCGCTCTTGATCTCGGGGCTGCACGCGCCCTGGCCG
Organism: Myxococcales bacterium; assembly: GCA_045863395.1. Taxonomy (GTDB): domain Bacteria; phylum Myxococcota_A; class UBA9042; order JABWCM01; family BTVJ01; genus BTVJ01. Next base: position 16,417 of record BTVJ01000054.1, on the reverse strand, counting down.
TCGCACGCGGAGACCCCACAGCACACCGTCGACTCCTTGGACAACGAGTTGGCGAGGGCCCGCGGATCGTCCACCTTCGACAGCAGCTCCTGCTGCGCCTCGCCCTGCCCGCAGGTGAACCACCGATAGTGCATGAACACCGCGTCGCCGTCCGGGTCCTTGCCCGTCCCCTTGGTGTCGCAGACCAAGGACTGTGCGCTGAGGAAGGAGCCCGTGGGCGTCTTCGCCAGGTCGGACACGTCGAGGCACTGCGGGTAGGGCTCGGCAGCGCTGCCCTGGACGGACGAGGCGATGACCTGGGCAATCTTGTTCTGACCGGGCTGGAACACCATCTCTGGCGCCCCGTTGGTCAGCTTGATGCAGGCCTCCTTGGGGCTGAGCATCGAGGTGCTGTCCCCGACCGGGGCCCCCAGGTTGCCCGTGTCGGTGACGGTGATCTTGCAGCACAGGACCTGACCCGCGCCGATGGACCCGGGCGCGTCCTTCGCGGGGGTGAACTTCTTGGCCTCCACCAGCCCCGGGGTGCCGATGGCCACGTTGGGCGTCTTCGGCATGAGGGCGTAGTCCAGGGAGCCGTTGTGCCAGGTGTACGTGAAGCGCAGGTTCGACAGGTCCGCGGCGCCGTCCTTGTCGTCCCACGTGTCGAGCTCGCAGAGGTACGAGGTGTTGATGGTGTAGGAGGCGTCGAGCGGCACGACCTTCACCCCGGTCACCTCCGGCGGCGTGTTGAGCACGACCGTCGTGTCGGAGGACTTCTTCTTCCCGTCGCCGTAGGGGTACGTCGTGTCCTTTGCCCACGCCGCCTGGTCGGGCCCATAGGGGAACACGTCGCAGCGCACCTTGTCGCCCTTGCGCACGAAGCCCGGATCGTCGGTCAGCTTGTACGACACGTCTACGGCGGCGCTGCCGAAGGCGCCGAGGTTGAAGGGCCCGACGCCCTTCAGCTCCCGGGCGGCGCCGGTCTCGAGCGACAGGTTCGTGATCACCAGGTCGGCGAGGACCGGGTCGCTGTCCGCGTCGGTGCAGGTCTCCATGAGGCAGCGGACCGCACCGCTGACCCCGACGGGATCGTTCGACACCTTTGGGGCGGAGCACGACGGGTACGAGTCGCACACCTGGATCGCCGGCGGGTCCTGGGTCTCCGCCCCGCTGAAGGCGTTCCCCGAGCCGTCCGAGACGAGGCGCGCCGTCACGTAGAAGGTGTCACCCTTCTTCGTCGAGGACGGGGGCAGCAGGCACGGGCTGTCGAGCACCTCCTCGGTCCCCTCGCACACCCACAGGGGCCCCGCCTGCACCAGGTCGCGCCGGCTGACCTGGTCCGAATCGAACGGGATCGACTTGTACCAGGTGATCTCATAGGTCGCCTTGGGGTAGGCCTTCAGCGGCTCGATGCGCACCTTCAGGCGGTCCGAGGTCGTGTAGCACTTGGTGTCGGCGGGCGCCGGCATCACCGTGACCGCCGGGCCTTTGATGACCGTCCGGAGCGTGATGACCACGCTGTCCTCGAGGAGCGGCGCAGTTTTGCACACGTCGGGGTTGGCGAGCTCGTCGGATGCGTAGAGGCGCGCGAGGACCCGGTGCTCCAGCTTCTCTTTTCCAAGGGTCGAGAGGGCGCCCGGCGGCAAGTACAGCTCGGCCGTCCGCGCGCCGTCCCCTCCGACGCCCTTCATGCCGCACAGATCGGGGCACAGCCGCTGGATGGCCTCGCCGTCGGGCACGCTGTACTGATCGCACCACACGACCCCGAAGTCGTTGAGGTTCAGGTTCTTGTCGTTGGACTCGACGTTGACCACCACCTTGAGCGACTCGTTGTCGCCCATGTCGATGCGCCCGTCGCCGTCGGCGGCTGGAGTAGACTTGGCCACGTACAGCTTGAGCACCGACTTGGGGTCGCCCTCGAAGCTGGTCTTGGCGTCTGAAGGATCGAAGGTGGGCGGGGGCGGCGCGTCATCGCAGGCAGCAAAGGCCAGGGGTGCCGCGACCCACGCCGCGAGCAGCCATCGGTAAGGTGCTGTCATGTCCACTCCGTGCCTCGAAACCGCTCGTCCGGCTGGTCCGGATCGTTGATCCCGTCTGGAACTTGGGCTCCCCGTGGAGAGTACACGGCAGGCGGGCCCGGATTCCAGCGCCGATGCAACCCCGTCGGCCGGCTGCCCCATCAGAAACCGATCTCCACGCCGGCCCCCGCCGACAGGTTCCCAGCTCCGGGGACCGCGTCGAGGGCCTGCTTCTCGTCGAACACAGGAGCCAGCTCCGGGGCGAAGTCGCCGATGAAGCGCAGCTCCGCGTCGGCGAAGATCCGGGTGTCCACAGCGCCGCGGAGTCGCCAGGACAGCTCGATCCGCGCGCCTGCGCCACCGTCCAGCGCCTGGAAGGCCGAGGGCTTGTCGGAGCGCTTCTCGCTGTACCAGGACATGAAGCCGGTCGCCCCGAAGACCACGTCCAGGTCGTCGTCCGGCTTCACCATGTCCACGAGATCCAGGCCGACGAACAGTGCTGCGTCGAGGCCCATCAGGGTCAGGTCCACGTCTCCAGTGGGGAGGCCTGGGACGGTGGTCGACTGGCGCTTCTGGCCCGTCCCCCACGAGAAGCCCACGTCCGCCGTTGCCGCGAGCCAGCCCACCCGTGAGCGAGCCCCGATGCCGACCCCGAGCGGGCGGAGCGCGTTCATGGTGAAGGCACCTTCATTCCACGCGGACTTCCAGCGGTCGATGCCGACGCGCCACGAGCCCTCCAGCGTCACCCACTCGCCGCCCCGCGACAGGAGCTGGACCCCGCCACCGGCTGCGACCACCGCCAGGAGCATGTCGTCGATGGGGTTGCCGGACGCCACCCCCACGTCGGCGCCCACCAGCACGAGCCAGCGAGGCGCGTAGGGGTCCGCGTCCTCCACCGGAAACCAGCGCCCTTGGACGCGCGCGTGATGCACGGGGTAGGACCGTGACACGGTGTTCAGCGTGCCGTTGCGGTCATACCCCGTCAGCTCCACGTCGTGCAGGCGCGCCACGTAGCCCGCGGTGACCAGGGCGCTGCGACGGGGAGGGGGCGCGACCTCGTCATCGCCCACGCCCGCGATGAACTCCGGCTTCACCAGGGTGCGATCGAGGGGGCGCACGACCACCGCCTGGCGCCACGTCTGGAACCCGGACTGGAACACCTCGACGGTGTGGGCCCCGGCGTCCACGTCTATGCTGTTGCCCAGCGCGCGGGGGATGTCCTTCCCGTCCACCCGCACGCGGGCGCCCTGATTGGCGGGCGGGATGGCCAGCTCCAGGGATCCGCGGCTCAGATCCAGGTCGAACTCCTGGCGTCCCTCGCGCGTGACGACGAAGGGCACGTCGATGGGCTCTCGGAACTTCGGGTGCTTGACGCTCAGGGTGTAGCGACCGCGCATCAGGTTCAGTGCGAAGGGAACGGCGCGCCAGTCGATCTGATCGCTCGGAGAGACGCGGGCCTCCATGCCGCGCGGCTGAGTGTCGAGCGTGACCGCGACGGGCGGCGCCGTGAAGCGGCACACCGCGACGGCATCGGTGCTCTCCACGGCGACGTCGTCGCGTTCACAGGTCCCGTACTCGGCGTTGAACACCTTGATGATGTACCGACCGGGATGCACCGTGAACGACACGCCGGCAGTCGCGTCGTCCGCCTCTGCGCTCCCCTCGGGCAGGGCGGCGTCGGGGCGCCACACCTCCACTGTGTAGAAGGGCACGTTGGAGCGCACCACCAGCTTCCGGACGAGGGCGCGGGCGTGCTCCAGCTTCTCGCGGGCCCCGATGAGGATGGCGCTGTCCAGGGTGGACGTGCCGCCTTCGGCCGCCGCCATGGCCCGCTCGAAGAGGGTCGTCGCCAGGTCGAAGGCTCGCAGGGTGTGGGCCAGCAGCCCGATGCGCCAGGGCTGCCGAGGGTCGGGGAAGCGCGGCGCGTCCGCCTCCATGGCCCGCTTGGTGCGCTCGATCTCGGAGCGGACCAGCACTTCGATGCTCCGCGGCCGGGCGATGCGGCTCGAGAGCTCGTCGAGGGCCTTGTGCTCCGCGGACTGGCCGCTCCACGCGGCGGCGGCGGCGGTCCGCGCCAACCCGGCCACGGTCCGGGCCTGCACCTCGTCTCCGGCGAGCCAGAGCTGCAGCATGTGCAGGTGGAGCGCCTTGGCGGCCGTGCGGCGGACCTCGTCGGTCAGGAGCCCGAGGCGCCCGCGGTCCACGGCGCGCTGGTAGAGCCTGAACGCCTGGTCGAAGCTGCCCTGCTCCCACTTGGCCGCGCCCGCCGCCATGAGGACGGCGATGGTCGCCTGGTTCGCCCCCTCCAGGATCGCGTCCCGCCACGAGGCGTCCCGGACCAGGGCGCCGGCGTCGGCGCACTTGTCCAGGAGCTTCAGGGCAGGCTCTACGTTGTCCTGGTCCAGGGCGACGACGGCCTGGCGGAGAAGGCTCTGTGCCTCCTCCTCCGGCGCGAGGGCGCTGGCGACCGGCACGTCGAGCAGGATGAGCGCAGGCAGGCAGGCGACGAGGAGCTTCCAATGCTGCATCTGACGACCGAGCCCTCCGCACATCCGGGGGGGTGCCCAGCCTGAACGGCCGGCCGCTCCCGACCATGCTTACACGACGCCTGGCACACGACCCGAGTGGACCGCGGACACGATAGCCGACGACCGCCGCCCTGATCAATGTGACCAAGGGCCCGGCGGGAGGGCGGCGCCCGAAGCGAGGATCGGCGTGGCCCTGGCCGCCGCGGAGCGGGCGGACGCTCGGCCGAGCCCGCAGAGCGAGCGCCCTCCCGTGCGTTGCCAGCCCGTGGAGCATCGGCTATCCTGGGCCCGTCGTCAGCCAGGGCCCGGTGCCCAGCCCAGAGTGGCCGCGGTGTCCGGGCCCGTCCCATGGACGGGGAGGCGTTCTGTGGCGAAGGTGTACTTCCGAGACGAAGCTGGCAGCGAGGCCTGGGCGCCCGTCGGCCCTGAGCAGCGGGTGATCACGGTCGGGCGCCACAAGGACTGCCAGATCCGGACCAACGACAACACGGTGTCGCGCCGCCACGCTGAGATCACCTGGCACGGAAGCTCCTACTCCGTCACGGATCTCGGCAGCTCGAATGGCACGTTCTACGCGGGTCAGCGTGTCACCTCCAGCGATCTGCACGACGGCGACCTGTTCATGTGCGGCAAGTTCGAGATGCGCTTCGCGCTCGACGAGTACGAGCGGCACCAGCCCCAGGAGCAGTGGGACGAGGAGGCGATCGAGGAGGTCGAGGCATCGGAGCTCGACGGCCGCATCGACGTGGCGTGGTCCGCCAACCAGGCGAGCGCCGACGACGGCGCCGGGCAGGACTTCGCACCAAAGACCTTCGCCGGCTTCATCAGCAAGATGCGGGAGGGTCAGAGGCCGCCTACCGGCGAGAAGCTCCCGCAGGTGGTCGATCTGGAGGCCGAGCCCTCCCAGTGGCAGAGCCAGACGCCCGACGAGGACGACGAGGGGATCCTGCTCGAGGACGATCAGGAGATGCTCCGCCTGCGCACCGAGCTGGATCGGGCACGTCGCACCCTCAAGGACCGCGAGGCGTCCCTCGATGGACTCCGCATCGAGCTGGACTCGATGCACGGCATGCTCGAGAGTGCCCGCCGCGCCGAGAAGGAGCTGGACGTCGCGCGAACGCGCATCGCCGACTTGGAGGCGACCGCCGGCTCCATGCGGGCGGAGATCGCCCAACGTGACGAGCAGCTCGCAGCGTTGGACGAACACGTCGTAGCCCTGGAGGCGCGCCTCGAGGACACCTTCGGGCAAGGGCAGGTGGAGCCCCGGACCAACCCGGAGGGGCCGACGGTCGGCCAGCTCGAGGAGACCGTCGCGGCGCTGGACGCGGCCCAGGCAGAGCTGGAGGAGGCACGACGTCAGCTCCAGGTCGCCACCAGGGACGCCAAGCAGGCTCGTGACGAGGCCGACGCCGCGGTCGAGGACTCGCTGGCCACCAGCAGCGCCCTGGAGGCCGAGCGGGAGGCCGCCCGCGCCATCGCCGACCAGCTCGAGGAGGTACGGGCCGCGCTCGCGGCGGCGCGCGGGGAGGCCGAGGCGACGCGGGCGGACCTCGAGCGACTGGCCTCGCAGAGGGCATCAACGAGTGAGGCGCTCCAGGCCGGGACCGCGGAGCTGGACCGCCTCAAGAACGAGCTGGCGAAGCGCCCGACCGAAGAGGAGATCGCGAACCTGCGCCGGGAGCGAGACGCGCTCGCCCAGGAGCTGCGGGGCCGAGCACCGGCGGCGGATCTGGAGCGGGCGCGAGCGGAGCGAGATCGCCTCGCCGCGGAGCGCGACCGCGCAATGACCGAGCGCGACGAAGCGGTCGAACGCGTACGGACGATGCAGGCCCAGGTCGAGGATCTCCAAGGTCGCGCAGCAGGCGACCGGAGCGCGCTGGACGCAGAGGTGAGGCGGCTACGCGCAGAGGCCGAGGCATCGGAGCAGGGGGCGCGCCAGCGCGAGGAGGACCTGCGGCGCGACCTGGAGGGAGCCCGCGGGGACCGGGAGCGTGCGGGGCAGGAGGTGCAGCGCCTCGAGGACCTCGTGCGCACGGCCACGGACAGCGCGGAGCGGGCCGTCGGGTTGATCCGCCAGGAGGCGAGCGCGCTGCAGCGCGCGCTGGACGCAGCCACCGCCGAGGTGGAGCGGCTCCGGGCGGAGCACGCCCAGGCGAGCGAGGCTGCCAGGCTGGCCCAGGAGCAGGCGCGAGGGGAGGCCGCGCGGGCGGAGGCGGCGCGGGCGGAGGCGGCCGACCTGCGCCGGTCCCTCGCGGACGCCGCGGACCAGGCGGAGCTGCTCGACGCTCGGGAGCGAATCCAGGAGCTGGAGGCGACCCTCGATGAGCTCCGCCTCGACCGGGACCAGGCCCGCCGGGCCCTGGAGACCGCCACACGAGAGCGTGAGGAGGCGGTGCGCAGCACTCAGGACGCAGCGAGCAAGGACGCGGCGCGCACCCAGGCACTGGAAGCCGCACGCGCGGAGGCCGAGCGGCTGTCGCGGGCCGTCGAGGCCGCGGAGGCCGCGCGCCGCCAGGCCGAGGACGCCGCCAAGGCGGCCGCCAGCCGAGCAGCCGACGTCGAGAAGGAGACGGCGGAGGGGCGCGCCGGCGCCGCGCGGTCGGCCAAGGAGCTCGCGGCGGCGCAGCGCGCCGCCGGGGAGCTGGAGGCGAAGGTCGCGGAGCTCACCGCGGAGAACGAGAACCTGAAGCTCGGCCACAAGGCCCAGACGCGGCGCGTGTCGCAGCTCCTGGCGGATCTGAGGGCGGCGCGGGGCGACCAGCCGGTGACTGGCGCTGACCCAGCGGAGCTGGAGGCCGCCATCGAGGCGCGGACGAAGGCAGAGCAGGCCCTCGAAGAGCTGCGGACCCGGCTGGAGCGCGCCGAGCGGGACGCCGCGGCGCGGGCGGCTCAGGCCACCACCCCGACGCCTGGCGCCGACGCGGAGGAGCTCACCGCTGCAGCCAGGCGGGCGCAGGACGCGGAGCGGAGAGCGGCCGAGGCTGCGGCGCAGGCTGCCGAATCGGAGAGGCGCGCAGCGACGCTCGAGGCAGCGCTCGAGGAGCTCCGCACGAAGCTCGACACCGCCGCCACGCTCACTCCGGGCACCAACGGATCGGGGGGCGTCACCCAGCAGATCCGCCCCCTGTTCGAGCGGGTCAACGATCTCGCGAGCGTGTGGCGTAACAACATCAAGCTGATCGACGACTTCATCGAGGAGATGCAGGAGGGAACGGCGGACGAGAGCCAGCGCGAAGAGGCCCTCGAGCAGATAGGCGTCGCCGTGACCACGTGCAACTCCGCATCGCGTGAGATGAAGGACGCGCTGCGCGAGGTACGGAAGGTGCTGCACTCCGACGGTTGACGGCGTGCAGATGCCGCCCCGCGGGGCGGATCTCCATCAAGGTTGGATGGGACCCATGACGGATTACAAGCTCCCCCAGGCGGGCCAGGACCTTACGTGCATCGCCGTCTACGGCGGCGAAGTGCACCTGCTACCAGCGCACGCCGAGACGGTCACCCCGGACGGCGTGCTGCTGGCGCTCGACCTCGCGCCCGCAGAGACGCCGGCGCTTGCGGTCGGCGCCCCGGTGACGCTCATCTACGCGGGCGCGGAGGCGATCCTGCGGCTCAAGGGCCGCATCTCCGCGGCGCCCGTCGCAGGGCAGGTCGAGATCGAGACCGCGGGCGCGCCCACCGCAGGGGAGCGCAGGGACTTCATCCGAGCCGACACGGAGGTCCCCCTGTTCGTCGACGTGCTGCAGGCTCGCACGACGGAGGACGCCGCCAAGGAGCAGGAGGCCCACCCCGTCGCAACGGGCGACACGGCGTGGCGGACCCAGACCGTCGACCTCTCGGGCAACGGAGCGGCGTTCCCCTGGGATCGACTCGTCAGCAAGGGCGACCTGCTCGACGTTCGCCTCCGGATCCCCAGCCGCAGGGACGACGGCGTCATCGCGACCATCGGCCGGGTGGTGCGGATCAAGCCGGATGGCGACGGGTTCCACGTCGCGGTCCACTTCGAGCACATCGACGACCTCGACCAGGACCGCCTCTTCAGCCACGTGGCCTCCCGCTACTACGCGGTGGTCTACAAGCGCATCGCCGACGCCACGTCGGAGTAGGGGCACAACTTTCGGGTTGACTCCAAGGCCGACAACCGTATAGTTCCGCGCTGCTTTTCGGACACGCGCGCGGCGGGGGAACGCCGTCGCACCCCCAAGGATGGTTGAACAGAGATGCAGTGCACAACGATCAAGAATGGCCTCGAGTGCAGCTTCATGGCTCCCCGCGGGTGCACCTTCACGGGTGGTGCCTGCAACCAGATCGTGGAGCAGTGCAACGGGTGCAACCGCGTCACCGAGCGCCCCACCGGCAAGTACTGCGTGACCTACGCGGACCCGAGCGCGAAGTGGGCCTTCGGCACCTGCAACTTCGCCACGCACATCGAGATGGCCAAGCCCCAAGAGCACAAGCCGGTCAACCCCCTCAAGGCCTCGAAGCGCGCCAGCAGCGGCCGCGGGTAGCCCTCCTCAGGCGGGGTGCCGCGCCGGGGCTCTGCCCGGAGTGCGTGTCCGCGCCGCCGTCTCAGCCGAAGACGTTGAGCGCCACCGCGACCGCGGCGGCACCGGCAGCTCCGACCATGGCCCAGAGGAGCGCGCGTCGACGCTCTCCGCTCGGGTCGAGCCGGGCGAGGATCGAGGCGCGCCTGCCCCGCCTCTCTCCTCCTCGCCGGTCTGGGACCACGCGCCGGCCGCCCACGGCCCTCATGCTCGGCACCGTGTCGCGGCGGGGCGGCGTGTCGGCGCGGGGCGGCACCAGGTTTGCCGCCGACGACAAGCTCACCGAGAGCAACGTGACCAACGCGTCCGCGGACGGCGGCCGATCCCCCGGGCGCTTCGAGAGCAGGGCCATCAGCAGCCCCTCGAGGGCCTCAGGGACCCCCTGCACTCCGCGCTGGGTGGGGCGCACCGGCGCCTCGTGCACGTGCTTGTACAGCACGCTGATCGGGTTCGAGTCGTCGAAAGGCAGCTCTCCGACCAGCAGGTGATAGATCAGGATGCCCAGCGAGTAGAGGTCCGCGCGCTCGTCCGCCTTGCCGCCAGTCGCCGCCTCGGGCGACACGTAGGCGGGCGTCCCCACGACGAGCCCCGTGCGCGTGAGGGTCCGCTCCTCGGTGGCGCTCGACGGGTCGGCGAATCGGGCGATGCCGAAGTCGAGGACCTTGACGCTGTCCGTCTCCCCGTAGTGGTCGACGATCATCACATTCTCGGGCTTGAGGTCCCGGTGGATGATGCCCTCGGCGTGGGCGGCGCGGAGCGCCTTGGCGACCTGGATGGCGATGCGCACGACCCGCGCCGCAGGGAGCCGACCGCAGCGCCCAAGCTCCTCGGCCAGCGTCACACCCTGGAGCAGCTCCATGGACAGGTAGAGAGACCCGTCCGAGCCATGGCCGAAGTCGTAGACGCGGACGGTGTTCGGGTGGGAGATGCGCGACGTGGCCCGCATCTCGCGGTAGAAGCGCTGGACGGTCGGCAGGTCGCGCGCCAGCTCCCGGCGCAGGACCTTGAGCGCAACGTCACGCCCGAGCGCGTCCTCGTGGGCCTTGTAGACGACACCCATCCCGCCGATGCCGATCCGCGAGAGCACGCTGAAGCGCCCGGCGTAGGTCTGGCCTGTCAGAGGGTCGGCGAAGGCGAAGGTGTCTTCGTCGATGGTGGAGACGCCGCACTCGGGGCAGGCTTCCTCGCTCGACGTCACGAGGCAGCTCGGACACAGGCGCCTCGGCTCCGAGCTCGTCATCGCCTCTTCCACCCGCGGCAGCCGCAGGAGCCCCGCCAGAGGATCGTCAGTCCAGAGGCTCTGAGCCCTCTTCGGGGGCAGGAGCCGGAGCCGGCGTCGGAGCCGGCGCAACCGTCGCCTTCTCGAACTTGATGGTGCGGCTCGCGACGAAGTGGTACGTCTTGTCCTTCTGGCGCGCCTTCTTGAAGTCCTTCCCGGAGATGACGAACTCGATGGGGGCGAGGCCCCCGACCGTCGGCGTCAGCTTGATGGTGTGGTCCTTGGTGCGGTCGAGCTCCTTGATGTAGATGGTGCGGCCATCGCCGCTGAACTCGTGCTCGGACCACTCCTCTCCGTCCACGGTGAGCCGCGCATACTCCGCGTTCATCTTGACGTTGAGCTCGCCGGGGACCGTCGCCTCGTCGGGGGCGTCCTGGGCGTGAGCAGCAGGGGCGACGAGGAGGATCCCCGCCGCGAGCATGACATGCGTGAAGACTCTTGCGAACATCGAGCACCTCCCAGCAGAACGGACATGAACCGGATGGCCCGGCCGGCCGCCGAGCGCCGCCGTGGACGAGCCTCGCCGCTCTGAATTCAGGCGCCGCGTGGCGCCTCACTCCACGGCAACCATACATCGTTTTGGACGGACGAGAAACTCCGGCGCGCCCCGAGGGGGCGCCCAAGCGTCAGCACGGTTACCGTGGCTCTGCCCGGAGGGTGCGGATGGCTCCGATGAGGCCGCTCGTGGAGGAGTCGTGCGCCGCAGCCGGGGCGTCGTCCGCCAGCTCCGGGAGGATGCGACCGGCGAGCTGCTTGCCGAGCTCAACTCCCCACTGGTCGTAGGGGTTCACGCCCCAGACGGCGCCCTGGACGAAGATGCGGTGCTCGTACAGGGCCACGAGCATGCCGAGCGTGCGCGGGTCCAGGGTCCGAAAGAGGATCGAGGTGGTCGGGCGGTTGCCCGGGAAGACCTTGTGCGGGACGAGCGCGTCGAGGGCCGCTCCACCCAGACCGCTGGCCGCGAGCTCCGCGCGCACCTCCTCCTCGGTCTTGCCCCGCATGAGCGCCTCGGTCTGCGCCAGGAAGTGCGACAGGAGCACGCGGTGGTGGTCGCCCTGCGCGTGGTGGGAGGTCGCCGGCGCGATGAAGTCGCACGGGATGAGATGGGTTCCCTGGTGGAGGAGCTGGTAGAAGGAGTGCTGCCCGTTGGTCCCTGGCTCACCAAACACCACGGGGCCGGTCTGCCACTGCACGGGAGCGCCGTCGAGGCCCACGCCCTTGCCGTTGCTCTCCATGTCCGCCTGCTGCAGGTAGGCCGGGAGGCGGTGGAGGTGCTGGTCGTAGGGGAGGACGGCGTGGGCGGTCGCGCCGAAGAAGCCTCCGTACCACACGCCGAGCAGGGCGAGGATCACGGGGAGGTTGTCCTCGGCGGGGGCGGTGCGGAAGTGCTCGTCCATGGCGTGGGCGCCGTCAAGCAGCTCCTCGAAGCGCTCGTAGCCGACGGCGATGGCGATGGACGCGCCGATGGCGGACCAGAGGGAGTAGCGCCCCCCGACCCAGTCCCAGAAGCCGAGCATGTTTGCCGGGTCGATGCCGAAGGCGCGCACCTCGCGTTCGTTGGTCGACAACGCGACGAAGTGGCGGGCGACCGCCGCCTCGCCATGCGCTGCGGTGAGCCACGCGCGGGCAGAGCGGGCGTTGGTCAGCGTCTCCTGGGTCGTGAAGGTCTTGGAGGCGACCAGGAACAGGGTGGTCGCGGGCATCAAGGGGGCGAGCGTGTCGGCCAGGTGGGCGCCGTCCACGTTGGACACGAAGTGCACGCGGAGGCCGGGCTTCCAGTAGGGGCGGAGCGCCTCGGTGACCATCACCGGGCCCAGATCGCTGCCGCCGATGCCGATGTTGACCACGTCCGAGATCCGGGCGCCGGTGTGCCCCGTCCAGGCGCCGGAGCGGACCGCATCGGACAGGGCGCGCACCCGCTCGAGCTCAGCCTGCACGAGGGGCATGACGTCGACACCGTCGAGGAGGATCGGGCGCCCGGAGCGGTTCCGGAGCGCGACATGGAGGACGGCGCGGTCCTCGGTCGTGTTGATCCGCTCGCCTCGGAACATGGCGTCCCGCCGGGCCTCGACGCCCCGCTCGAGGGCGAGCGCCACCAGCAGCCGCATGGTCTCTTCCGTGATCCGGTGCTTGGACCAGTCGACGAGCAGCTCTCCCACCTGCCGAGAGAACCGGGAGAAGCGGCCTGGGTCGTCGCGGAACAGGTCGCGCATGTGGAGGGGGGCGACCGAGAGGTGGTGCGCGGCAAGTGAGCGCCAGGCGGGGCACTTTGTCAGGGGATCCATGGTAGGCTCCTCGGGCGGTTCAGGTCCTGGAGGCGGTATTAGCAGCGTGCGGGCAGGGCCGCAAGGCGGGGGCCCGACGCCTGGGTGAAGGCCAGCCGATGTGGACCTACCCTCGCGCCCATGGAGGACTGTGATGACCAGCGCAGTGGCGGGACTCGTGATGATCCTCGGGCTGCTCGGCGCGTTCGGCTCCGGCAGCGACGGCGCGCTGACCGCGCCCCACGACACGGCGGAGGAGGCCGCTCGCGGGATCCTTCCGGGCGCCCACGTTGCCGTCCACGGCAACGTCCAGGGTGCCATGGCGGCCCTGGACGGGCTGCTGCGCGAGGTGGAGGGGCTCAAGGTGGTCACGCGGGACAAGGAGCTCCGGGAAGGCGTGGTGGCCGGACGCGCGATGCTCGGCGTCGCGCTGGCGCAGCTCGCCACGGAGCTCGGCGTCGACCTTCGCCGGGACGTGGGCAGCGTGACGCTGAGCTTCGAGTTCCCGAGCGCCGATGAGGTGCGCATGCTCCTCCGGGCTCGTGGCAACCTGGCCGCGACGCGCATCGACGAGGCGCTTGGCTCCGCGGACTCCACCTACGGCGGCGTCCGGCTGTACCCGATCCCCGATGCCCCGGAGCTTGCCGACCACGTGGTCGCGCTGCTGGACTCCACGACGTTGGTCGTCGGGCCGCGGGAGGCCGTGCACCAAAGCGTGGCCCGCAAGCCGTCGAAGGCGGATCCGAAGCGGGCGAACGGTCGGCTGGCCTCCTCGGTCCGCAAGGGGACTCGCGGCTTCATCTACCTCGCGGCGCCGCCTTGGGCCGTCGAAGGCCTGGGGGAGAGCCCGTCCATGCGCGCCGCGGCCGACCTGCTCTCAGGCATCAGTCACCTGGTCTACACCGTGGACAGCTCAGGCGCCCACCTCCGCGTGACCACGTCGTCTCCGGCGGCGGGGCGCCGGGTGGGGCACCTGCTCCGGGCATCGGCAGCGATCCTGTCGATGGTGGACGCCGCGACGGACGCGCTGGTCCACGGCCTGCTGGGCATCGCCCCTCTGCTCCCCGACGGAGAGCTGGACCCGCTGCTCCGTGACGCGCTGACCGATGAGGCCGCGATGGAGGAGCTCGGCCAGTGGGTGAAGGCCCGGTTTGGCGGAAGGGCAACGGTGAAGGTGGGCGGCAAGGGCTCGACCGTCGACATGGAGCTGAGCAACCCTGCCAGCGTCGGGTCCCTGATGCTGCCCGTGCTGGGAGGGGCCGGGGCCGCCCTCTGGTGGTCGGCGCGAGAGGGCGGCGGGAGCACGGAGCCGGCGGACACCTTCGACTGACGTGTGGAGACTTCACGCACGGCGCCAACGCGCGGCGGCGTCCATGCGTCGGGGTGAGACCGTGTGCCCGGGGCGCGCCGAACGGGGATGCGCCTCGCCGGAGTCGGTTTGACAGGGTCGGCCGTGAGCCACAGAATGAAGACACGCGGTCAAAGCCAAGGCGACGCTGGCAGGCTCGCCGAGGCGCTCGCAAGTCGGAATGCCCAACACAGACGGACGCGAAACCACAGGCAGTCCACGACGACGCCGATGGAGGACTCACATGATGCGCAGACGCCTGGCCCGCTGGGTCGGTGCCGCTGGATTGACCATGGCGCTTGCGTTGAGCGGGTGCCCGGAGACGGGACCCTACAATGGGGGCAGTGACGGTACGGTGGCAGACGCTGACGCGGGCGGCGACACCGGCGCTGACGACGCTGCGGCTGACGTGGGCGCCGACACGAGCACCCCGACGTGCCTCACCAATGCGGACTGCGCGGGCGTGCTGTCAGGGCTCGGCCCCTGCGAGATCGCCGCTTGCGACACGGCGAAAGGGGTCTGCGTCAAGGGCCAGGTGAAGAACTTCACGCCCTGCGACGACGGGGATGCGTGCACGGAGGACACGTCCTGCCTCGACGGAGCGTGCGACGGAGGTACTGGCCGCGCCGTGACGTGCGCCGACGACGACCCCTGCCTCCAGGGCACGTGCGACCCCTCGTCGGGCTGCTCCTACACGACGCTGACCGGACCGTGCGACGACGGTGACCCGTGCACCACGGGTGACGCGTGCACCAACGGCATCTGCGCGGGCACCCCTGGCGGCTGCCCTTGCGGGGTGGACGCGGACTGCGGCGCCTTCGAGGACGGCGACCTCTGCAATGGCACGCTGATGTGCGACGACGGCTCGTGCCGGGTCGACCCCGCGACCGTGGTCACGTGCGATCCGTCGGCGGATGGTGCGTGCGCCAAGTCCACGTGCGAGCCGACCAGCGGCACCTGCTCCGTGAAGGCGACTCCAGACGGGGGAAGCTGCAGCGACGGCAACCCCTGTACCCAAGGCGACACCTGTCAGGCGGGGCTGTGCGCGGCGGGACCGAACAAGTGCGACTGCGCCGTGACCGCGGACTGCTCACCATACGATGACGGCAACGCCTGCAACGGCGTTCTGATCTGCCAGGGCAACGCGTGCATCGTAGACCCCGCGACCATCGTGACCTGTGAGGCGTCCACGGACCCGTGCACGTCCAACACGTGCAACCCCGTGAGCGGAGCCTGCCAGATCGCTCCAAAGTCGGAGGGCGCGGCATGCAATGACGGCAGCGCCTGCACGCTCGCAGACAAGTGCACAGGGGGCGTGTGCGTCGGCGCCGCGAACGGGTGCAGCGACGGCAACCCCTGCACCGATGATGCGTGCGACGTTGCGGCTGGCTGCTCTCACACGGCCAACGCGGCGTCGTGTGACGACGGCAACGCCTGCACGACCGGCGACGCATGCGCGGACGGTGTCTGCAAGGGGGGACCGGCGCTGGCGTGCGAAGATGGGAACCCCTGTACGACGAACGGGTGCAGCCCAGTGACGGGCTGCACGGCAGAGAACAACACGGCGGCCTGTGACGACGGCGACCCATGCACGACGAACGACGCCTGCGCAGGTGGCTCGTGCGCGGGGGGCGGAGCCGCGCTATGCGATGACGGCAACCCGTGCACCGATGACTCGTGCGACCCGGTGGCCGGCTGCGTGGCGTCGGCGAACGCCGCGGCGTGCGACGACGGGGACGCCTGCACGACGGGAGACCTCTGCGACGGGGGCGTGTGCGTCGGTGGGGCGGCGACTCCGTGCGACGACGGGAACCCCTGTACGGATGACGCATGTGTCCCGGCAAGCGGCTGCACGGCAACCGGAAACGCCGCACCGTGCGACGACGGTGACCCCTGCACGACGGGGGACGCCTGCCTCGGCGGGGTGTGCGTCGCGGGACCCAACACCTGCGGCGACCCGTGCGTCACTTCGGACGAGCCCGGCTGTGGGGGCTGCGCCTGCGAGGCGTGCGTGTGCGCTCTCGATCCCTTCTGCTGCGACTCCGCTTGGGACGCCCAGTGCGTCGGCGAGTGCACCACGGAGTGCGGCTACACCGGCTGCGAGACCCCTCCTGGCGATTGCTGCCAGCCCGGTGACGGGGCGGGCTGCACGGACCCGGTCATCGAGGGGTGCGTCTGCGCTACCGACCCGTACTGCTGCGACACGGCCTGGGACGACATCTGCGTGACCGAAGTGGACGAGCTCGGCTGTGGGACCTGCGGAGGAGGCACCCCGGGCGACTGCTGCACGGAGTCCGCTGTGCCCGGGTGCAGCGACGCTGCCGTGGAGGCATGCGTCTGCGCACTCGACGGGTACTGCTGCGACACCGCCTGGGACGACCTCTGCGTCTCGGAGGTCGACGGCTTCGGCTGTGGGACCTGCGGAGGAGGCACCCCGGGCGACTGCTGCACGGAGTCCGC
>BTVJ01000053.1:0-50156 GCA_045863395.1 Myxococcales bacterium | reverse complement strand
GCGTGGGCGCCTCGTGCGCGGCCTCTTCCAGGTCGAGCGTGGGCGCCTCGTGGGCGGCCTCTTCGAGCTCGAGCGTGGGCGCCTCGTGCGCGGCCTCTTCCAGGTCGAGCGTGGGCGCCTCGTGGGCAGCCTCTTCGAGCTCGAGCGTCGGTGCGAGGTGGTCCGTGCGCGGAGCCTCGACGTTGGCGCCCGCGTCCGCTGCCTCGCCAGAGTCGATCGCCTCACCAGGCGCGTGCTCGGCCGCGAGCCTGGAGAGGAAGTCGTCCTCGGAGCTCAGCTCCGGAAGCGCCTCCTGCTGGTCGACGGCCACGCCCTCTTCGTTTGCGAGCGCCGCGAGCTGGCGCTCCAGGTCCTCCAGGGTCCCGGCACCCTCGTCATGGGCTGCGGCGGCCTCCTTCTGGGCCAGCTCCTCGCGGAGCGCGCGCAGGGTCTCCACGTCGACGCGCGTTGCAGGACCGGCGACGTCATCGGACAGGTCCAGCTCCAGCTCCCCGAGGTCGAGGTCGCTCTCCTCGACGGGGGTCTCCGCCGCTGTGTGGGGGGGGGCGTCGCCCATGTCGGCCACGCGGAACATGACCGGCCGGGGCTCGGCCCCCGTGATGCCGGACATGGGGCGCCCACCGCGGGCCAGGGGAGCGCGCCGCTCGGCCGGCCGCTCCAGGCGCACGGGGCCCGACTCGGGCAGCGGCTTGAGCTCGGAGACGAGCGTAGGCTCGGACTCCTCCCCGAAGCCAGCCTCCTCGGACTCGTCCATGACCTCCTTCGCCCGCTTGGCCAGGTCCTCCGGGACGGGGAGCGGAATCGTGGGTCGCCGCGGCGCCCCCTCGGCTCCGGGCGCGCTGCCCGCTCGCTGCATCACCAGCGTGTTCGGGCGCTGGCTCGCCCGTGCACCGGCGAGGGGCGCTACCAGCGGGCGCCGAGGAAGCGGACCAGGGATCGCAGCCTTGAGGTCATCGACCTCATCGACGTGCTTCCAGCTCTCGAAACGGGGGCACCACACGTAGCTTCGGGCGACGAGCTCCCCGTCGGCCACCATGCGCCGGATCTCGGCGAAGGGCATGGGGCCTACCTTCTCGCCGTCACGAACGATGAACCAGTTCTCGTGCACGCGGCTCTGGCGCACGGTTGGCGCCGGCCGCCCGGCTGCCGGGCGGGCAACCCGGGACTCGGGCGCCTCACGCCGAGGGGCCGGACGTGGCGCCTTCGTGGTGAGCTCTGGCGGCGGTGCTGGCTCGGACCGGTCCGCTGGCTCGGATCGGTCCGCCGGGTCGCGCAGGTTCGGGTCACGCACGGCCAGCACGTTGCCGCACACCTTGCAGCGGATGCGCAGGATCCGATCGGCGAGCTTCTCCGGCGGGACACGATACTGCGTACTGCAGTGAGGACACGAAAACCGCATTCTTCCTCTGTCGTCGTGAGCGGTGGCGCACTCGGCGCCGGCCTGGAGCCCCGGTCCCCGGGGGCCGCGGTGCAGAGGCTGCCCGACCGCAGCGAACGGAAGGGCGAACGCCTGCCCCAGAGCAGTAACGACGTACCGTATCATCGGATCTGTCCCCCGCACAAGCACCAGGGGAGCGCCCGGTTGACCGCCCGGGACCGGGTTCCGTATCCTCTGCCGCCTGTAGGGTCGGGGCGGCGCGCACCAACGGTCTTCGCGACGCCCCCCGAGAGGGCGACGCTCGTCGCACGACGCACGAGCCCGCTGGACCAGGCGAGACCGCGGCGACGCCCATGGCAAGACACACGCCCCGATGTCAACCACCTCGCGCAGCGTCCGTGCTCGCGCTGTCGCTTGCGCTCGCCGTCGCGCCCGCCTGCGCGGACGAAGAGCCCGAGGCAGACGGTTCGAGCTCCGCGAGCGACGCCGCCTCCGACGCCGCGCCATTGCCCGACGGCAGCTCGGACGTCCAGGCCTCCACGGACTCCGCTGCTGACGCTCCCGACGCAGCCCCGTGCAGCCCCGTGTGCTCCGGCCGCCAGTGCGGTCCGGACGGGTGCGGCGGCTTGTGCGGGCTGTGCGCGCCCGGCCAGACGTGCAACCTCAGCGGGATGTGCGTCGCCACCGAGGGCAAGCAGCCCTTTGGCGCCGCCTGTGGCGTGACTGACACCTGCGGCCCGACCGCTCCCGCGGGCTCGGCCTCCTGGCCGGGCTGCCTCGACGCCCAGTGCGCCAGCGGCGCCTGCCACCTGCCCTACTGCTCCCGGCCGTGCCAGTTCTCGAAGGACACGGTCGACAACGTCACCGGGGAGCCGTACCCCGACGGGATCGAGGACGAGGACGTCCCCAACTCGTGCAGCGACGCGGCGGACGGCCCGGTGGGCTCCACGTTCCGTTGCGTGGACATCGCCCCCTCCACGGCCCTCGACCCGATCACCTACTGCGTGCCCGGCACGAAGTTCGCCGCGTGCAAGCGCACCGCCGACTGTCCGCCGGGCGAGGTGTGCGACGCGATCACGATCAACGGGGAGCTCACCCTGCGCTGCCAGGGCGGAGTCGTGACCCCGACGGCGGCGCTCGGCAGCCACTGCAGCCTCGCAGACACGCAGGACCGCCCCCTGTGCGTGTCCCCCTTCCTGTGCACACCCACTGGGTGCACCGCCTGGTGCGACGACAACGCGGACTGCCTCACCCCGGGGGCGTCCTGCGACGCCGCGACCAGCACGTGCAAGGCCGCGCCCGACAAGCCCTGCGCAGTGGACGCGGACTGCTCGGAGTGGCGGTGTGTCCACAAGAGCCCCGACGCGCGCGTCCCAGGAGCGGGGCTCTGCGCCCCGCGGACCTGCGCCGTGGACGGTGACTGTGAGACGCCGGGCTTCCACTGCCGCACTCACGCCACCTTCGACCAGGTCCCGCCGAGCTGGGCCCACCAGTGTGTGGCGGCCCCCCCAGGCGCGACGCTGACCGCGGGCGAGCAGTGCACGAACGCCCCCGAGGACGCGCTGGTCTGCACCAACCCCGACCTCTGCTACAAGGGGCAGTGCAGCGCCCACTGCACGACGGACGCGGACTGCGCGGTGGCCGCAGGGCAGGTGTGCGCCGCCGCGGAGATCCCCTTCGACGTGGACGGCGATCAGATCCTCGACGTGGTCCTGCCGCTGCCCGTCTGCGAGCCGGTCCCTCACACCGGGCCGCTGGTGGAGTGCGCCACGGATCTGGACTGCCCCTCCGGCGAGACCTGCGGCCCCCTGGAGACCGCAGCCCCCCAGGGCGCTCCCTACCCCTTCCAGATCCGGCAGGTGTGCCGCTCCATGCCCGAGTCCTTCGGTGGTTATGGCGCCCCATGCGGCCCGGGCCCGGGGGCGGGGGAGTGCCGCATCGGCTTCTGCATCACCGATGACGTCCTGGGCGCGGTGCCGGACCTGTGCAGCCGCACCTGCACGACGGCGGGCGACTGCCCGGCGAAGGTGACCATCGACGGCAAGGAGCACCCGTCCGTGTGCAGGGCCGTCATCTACGGCTGGAACGGGACGGTGGAGCGCAACGACGACCTCTACGTGCCGGTGTGCTGGCCCGTCGGCAAGGGGAGCAACCTCCTCGACTGCGGCAAGGACCTGTCCTGCGGCGCCCCTGACCATGCGTGCGTCGCGTGGCCCATCGCGACGGACCCGACGCTGCCGTCCACGCTGGAGTACCTGTGTGTGAGCAACCGCGGCCCGGACGGCGAGCCTGCCACGGGCCAGGTGGGGGACCCCTGCACCACGCCCTTCGACTGCGCGTCGCTGCTCTGCCTGCCCGAAAAGAAGGGGGGCGCGGGCTACTGCTCCTCGCCGTGCATGAGCGACGTGGACTGCCTGGGCGGCGGCCCCTTCATGGTCTGCGACCCCCACGTCGTCATCGACCGGAAGGACGATGCGCTGGACGTGATCACCCCGCAGTGCCGAAAGGCGCGGTCGTGCCTGCCGTGCAAGGGGGACACGGATTGCGTGTCGGGGCACGTCTGCGTCAACATCGGAGGCAAGTCCTTCGTGGACCTGCGCTGCGCCCCCAAGTGCACCCAGGACCAGGACTGCGCGAGCACCGACGGCGGCCCCAAGTGCAAGGCCTCCGTCAGCTCGACGGGTGTGGCAGACGGCGTCAAGGCGTGCATCCCGCAGGGGTGCAGCGACAACTGAGGAGTCAGCGAATGCACGGACGGGTCTACGACGACATCACAGCGCTCATCGGCCGCACGCCCGTCGTGCGCCTGAACCGCACGGCCGCCGACGACGAGGCGACCATCCTGGTCAAGCTGGAGCTGGCGAACCCTGGCGGGAGCGTCAAGGACCGCATCGGGCTCGCCATGATCGAGGACGCGGAGCGGCGGGGCGAGCTGGAGCCCGGCATGGTCATCGTGGAGCCGACCAGCGGCAACACCGGCATCGCGCTGGCCATGGTGGCGGCGGTCAAGGGCTACCGCCTGATCCTGACCATGCCGGAGAGCATGAGCCTGGAGCGGCGGCGCATCCTGGAGGCCTACGGGGCGGAGCTGGTGCTCACCCCGGCAGAGAAGGGCATGCGGGGGGCACTCGACGCGGCGGCGGAGATCGTGCGCGACCTGGACGGCGAGGCCTACATGCCCATGCAGTTCGACAACCCCTCCAACCCGGACGTCCACCGGCGCACGACGGCCCAGGAGGTGCTCGCAGACGTCCCCATCGAGCAGCTCGATGCGTTCGTCTCGGGCGTAGGCACGGGCGGCACGGTCACCGGGGTCGGGGAGGTGCTCAAGCCCCTGAAGCCGTCGCTCCGCATCGTCGCGGTGGAGCCGGAGCGCTCACCGGTCCTCAGCGGCGGCCGCCCGGGGCCGCACCGGATCCAGGGCATCGGCGCGGGCTTCGTGCCCAAGAACCTGAACCCGGAGGTCATCGACCAGGTGATCCAGGTCTCGGACGCCGACGCCTTCGAGATGGCCGACCACCTGGCGCGCAAGGAGGGCATCCTCTGCGGCATCTCGTCGGGCGCCATCGTGTGGGCGGCACGGGAGGTCGCTCGGGAGCTGGGAGCAGGACGCACGGTCCTTGCCGTGATCTGCGATACGGGGGAACGTTACTGGAGCTCATTCGAGGCCTACGCGGCCAACCGGAGCTGAAGGAGAGTCGAATGCCGGACAGCAAGCACGAGCGCGACCGCTTGGCGGATCCGCGGTTCACGAACGCGGTGGAGCGGATCCTCGCGAGCTACGAGATCCACGGCGGCATCAACCACATCGAGGGTCACAACCTCCCGTCCAACGAGCGGGTCATCGAGATCATCCGCAACCTGGAGACGGTGCTGTTCCCGGGCTACCGGGAGCAGGCGCCCATCGGGCGGCGCAACGCGACCTATGTCATCGGCGCCCGCTGTGCCCGCATCTACGAGCAGCTCACCGGCGAGGTGGCGAAGAGCCTGGAGCACACGGCCCGCTGCGAGACGGCGGGAGACACCATGGGGCCCGAGGCGGCCGCGGAGCGCGCCGCAGAGATCGTGATGGAGCTCTTCGAGGACCTCCCGGCAATCCGGACGGTGCTCCGCGAGGACGCCAGAGCCGCCGTGGCGGGCGACCCGGCCGCTCGCTCCATGGTGGACGTGCTGCTGAGCTACCCGTCCATGCGCGCTATCGGGACCTACCGCATCGCCCACTGGCTCCACAAGCGCCGCGTCCCGCTCATCCCGCGCATGATGACCGAGTTCATGCACAGCCGAACGGGCATCGACATCCACCCGGGGGCGCGCATCGGGCCCGGGCTGTTCATCGACCACGGCACGGGGGTCGTGGTGGGCGAGACCAGCGACATCGGGAGCAACTGCAAGCTCTACCAGGGCGTGACCCTGGGCGCGCTCAGCGTCGCGCGCCACGGCGAGGCAGAGTGGGAGCCGGCCAAGCGGCACCCGACCCTGGAGGACGATGTGACCGTCTATGCGGGGGCGACCATCCTGGGGGGGGACACGGTCATCGGCCGGGGGAGCATCGTCGGCGGCAACGTGTGGATCACCCGGTCCGTCCCGCCCCACACGAAGGTCCTGCTGGACCCGCCGACGCAGAGCTTCCGAGAGATCAAGGGCCCCGCTCGCAAGGAGCCCCACGAGGACCCGGCCGCCTGACTCCGCAGGGGTCGGCTACTGCAGGGCGGCGGCACCGAGCAGGTCGGAGAGGCGCCCGTGGAGGCGGCCGACCTCTGCCCCCTTCAGGACGAGGCAATGTGAGCCGCCGACGTGCACTTCGAGGCGGCGACGCAGCCCGACGAGCTGTGCCTGCGTGATCACGTCGAGCGGCACCTCGACGTCGGGAGCGCAGGAACACTCCTCGGTGGGGCGGAAGACGAGCTTCTGGGGGGTGAGGGTGACACGCCCCGTCTCGGTGGTGTCCCCGTCCAGGGACACCTCTGCCTCCCCCTCATAGCTCACCAGCTCCGAGCGCACCCAGGGCGAACTGACGTGTGAACCCATCGCCGACCCTCACAAGCCCCCCAGTGTCGGCGCTTCTATACACCCTGGCGCGCGAGAGTCAACACGAGCGCCCCACGTGCGGTCACGGGAGCCGCCAGGGGAGGTAGGGGTCGCTCCCAGGACGCATGGCCCCCCACGCCGTGAGCAGGGACGCGGGCAGATGTCTCAGCTCCAGGCACTGTGCCCCGGCCGCGTTCATGGCGGCCGTGACCATGATCTCGCTCAGGTCGTGAAGGTTCCGCGGATAGCGGAACAAGAGCAGCGCCTCCACCAGGTCAGGATCCCAGCAACGGAGCGGAGGGAGAGGCACCCCAGCCACCCGCCGCTCGCCAACGGCGGTGGCGAGCGCGGGGATGTCCTCCCGTCGCTCGCGCAGTGGCGGAAAGCGCACGATGTCACCCGAGGCCAGCCAGCTCACGAGGGGCCCCGGCGAGGACACGGGCAGCGCGGAGGCTGCACCGATGACCTGGAGGGTCCCCTCGGCGGTCCACCAGCGGATGGCTCCGAGGAGCATCCGCTGGACCTCCTCATTGAGCTGCCCGACGTCCTCCAGGAACAGGATGCCGCCCCGGGCGGTGGCGGCCCTGGCCAGCACGGAGGCACCGTCCCTCGAGCGCATGGCATCCCCGCACCACACATGGACCCAGGGACGCTCCGGGTCCGCCAGCCGGGCATGGAGCCACCTGGCTGCCATCTGCTTTCCCGTACCGGGCTCACCGAGAAACAGCGCGGGGCCGCCCGCCTTGGCGCTGATGCCTCCGATGGCACCTCGGACCGAGTTGGCCGGAGGGCTGGCCCCAGGGGTCCAGGCGTCGGGGTCCGTGCCCAGCCCAGGGCTGCCGGCGCGGAGCACCAGGAGCGTGTCACCCGCTCGGATCACGGCGCCATCCTGGGGCGATACCACCCCATGCGCGGGCACGAGGACGCCGTTGACCAGCGTCCCGTTGCGGGTCCCGGAGTCACGCACCGCGAGCCGGGTCCCACTCCACTGCACCGTGAAGTGGTCACGGGAGGCGCGCCGGTCTTCGCACGGCAGGCCGAGCCAACTTGGGTCGCGGGCCCCGCGCCCCACCCGGAGGCCGTCGGGCCCCACCGGAACGGTTGCGCCGATCCGTGCGCAATCTGGCGACCAGACGATGGCGACGTGCGCCGCAGGTGTGTAGAGTGGTTGGTCGTTCAGCGCGTGTTCCACCCCGCCCTCCTGGAGGCAAGCCATGGTATTCCAGCTCTGGGGCCCGGGGCAAGCGCCATGTAGAATAGACGCAAGGTTTGAAGGACCGCCGCCACATCGAGCGGTCGGTATCATCGTCGCGCTGCCAACCACTCACCCGCGGGGCACCTCCCATGACCGATCTTCGCGCACTTCGCGCACTCTGCCTCTGGACCACAGTTACCCTCGCGGCCTGCTCAGGGACCACGGAGCCGGGTGTCACGGCGGTCGATCCAGGGCACTTCGTCAACGTCGCGGGTGACACCGGCGCAGGGGGCGGGCAGTCTGCCGACGGCCCCGGACCCGTGAAGCCCAGTGACGACGGAGGGGCGCTGACGCCTGACGCAGGGGCAGGTGGCACGCCGGACGACGGGACGGGCGGCACCGGCGCGGACGTCGGATGCGTCTCGGTGACCTGCGCCGTTGCGGGCGCGCAGTGCGGACTGCTCGCCAACGGCTGCGGCGACACCGTCGACTGCGGCACGTGCCCCGACGACCTGGTGTGCGGGGCCTCGGTGGCAAATCGCTGCGGGCCCGCGCCGTGCGAACCCATCCCCTGCGACGAGGACGAGTGTGGAACAATGCAGGACGGGTGCGGCGGCACCCTGGACTGCGGGGCGTGCCCGGCGGGTCAGGCGTGCGGTATCACCTTCCCGAACCGCTGCGGCTGTGCGCCGCTCACCTGCCCCACCGCGGGCGCGACGTGCGGTGAGCTGGACGATGGCTGTGGCGGCACCCTCGAGTGCGGCGCGTGCCCTGGTGGGGGGCCGTGCGTCGACAACTCGTGCGCGTGCCAGCCGCAGTGCGCCGGGAAGGCGTGTGGCGACGATGGCTGCGGCGGCTCCTGCGGCTCTTGCGCAGGCGGCCAGACCTGTACGGCTGGCCAGTGCGTGTCGACGCTCTGCGCAGGCAAGTGCGGCTCGCAGAGCGAGCAGTCCTGCGGCCCAGGCTGCAAGTGCTACTGCGACAACGCGTGCTTCCAGTACGGAGACTGCTGCGACGACATCTGCACGAGCTGCGCGAGCTCCTACCCCAACAAGTGCTGCACGCCCAAGTGCAGCGGCAAGCAGTGCGGCGACGACGGCTGCGGCGGCTCCTGTGGCTCCTGCGGGCCGGGCTTCCAGTGCGAGGCGGGGCAGTGCACCGCGTGCACCCCAAAGTGCGACGGCAAGCAGTGCGGCGGCGATGGCTGCGGCGGCTCCTGCGGCACGTGCCCGGGCACCACCAAGTGCGACGCCGCGGGCCTGTGCGCGGCCTGCGTGCCGAGCTGCGCCGGGAAGACCTGTGGCGACGATGGCTGCGGCGGCTCCTGCGGCGAGTGCACCTTCGACTGCGCCACGGTTCCACCGGGACCATTCCAGCTCAAGAAGCTGTCGGGCCCCATGGCCTCGGAGGACCTGGCCTTCGACGACGCAGGCAACGTGGTGGGCTCCAACGACAAGGCGATCTTCAAGACCAAGTACGGAGGCACCCCCCAGGTGTTCGTGCCGAGCATCAATTTCCGCGCCGGCATGCGCTACCTGCCGACGGGCGACCTCATGGTCAACAAGGACACGACGGGGCAGCTCATCCGCATCACCCCTGACGGCACGCAGTACGTGGTCCTGAGCAACCTCGCCTACCCGAACGGAATGGCCATCGACAAGCACGGCTTCGCGTGGGTCACGGAGCACGACGCCAACCGCGTTCTCAAGGTGGACCCCTACGCGAAGACGTCGAAGGTGATCAGCCAGGGGACCATCAAGAACCCGAACGGCATCTGCTTCAACGCAGACTACTCCCAGGTCTTCGTGGCGGGCTTCAGCGGGGTCGGCACCATCTACATGTTCCAGATCCACCCCGACGGCACCGTGGACGCGCCGGTCGCCTGGGCGAAGAACGTGGGCACGGGCTGGCTCGACGGCATCGGCATCGACGTCTGCGGCAACCTCTACATCGCCGACTACTATGCCACCAAGGTCTACCGGTTCACCCCCGACGGCTCCTCGTACAAGACGGTGATCAGCGGCTCGGGGGGCGGCAACATCTACCTGCCGAACATGCAGTGGGGCTCGGGCCTCGGCGGCTGGGCGGTCGACAAGATGTACCTGCCGGATGGCTGGAACAAGGGCGTCTTCGAGGTGGACGTGGGCGTGCCGGGGATCCCGCCCGTGTACCCGTAGCGCGGCACACCTCCCACCGCGACCGCCCGACCAGCCGCGGTGTCCCTCCCGAGGCAGCGCGGCTCGGGCGCCCTACTCTACCGGAACCAGAGCCGATCCTCCCGCCCTCGAGAAGACCAGCTCATCGCCCGCCACCTCGACTCGGATCGTGTCACCAGGTCGGAACTCACCAGCCAGCAGGGCCTTCGACAGGGGGTTGGTCAGGTGGGTCTGGATGGCCCGCTTGAGGGGGCGCGCCCCGAAGGCCGGGTCGTAGCCGCGCTCGGCCAGCCACTTCCGGGCATCCGTGCCGAGATCCATCGCCAGGCGCCGATCCTCCAGCCGCTTGGCGAACCGCGTGAGCTGGATGTCGACGATCTTCTCCAGGTCCTGGAGCCGCAGGGAGTGGAAGATGATCGTGTCGTCGATGCGGTTCAGCACCTCGGGCCGGAAGTGGGCGTGCAGCGCCTTCATGACGCGGGCGCGCATCTCGTCGTCGTCCTTGCCGCCCAGCTCCTGGATGTGCGTGGACCCGATGTTGCTGGTCATGATGACGATGGCGTTGCGGAAGTCGACCGTCCGACCGAGGCCGTCCGTGAGCCGCCCGTCGTCGAGGAGCTGGAGCAGCACGTTGAAAACGTCCTGGTGGGCCTTCTCCACCTCGTCGAAGAGCACCACGCAGTAGGGGCGTCGCCGCACCGCCTCGGTGAGCTGCCCGCCCTCCTCGTGTCCCACGTAGCCGGGGGGCGCGCCGATCAGGCGCGCGACGGCGTGCTTCTCCATGTACTCGCTCATGTCGAGGCGGATCATGGCGTGCTCGTCGTCGAAGAGGAACTCGGCCAGCGCCCGCGCGAGCTCCGTCTTGCCCACGCCCGTCGGCCCCATGAAGATGAACGAGCCGATGGGGCGGTTCGGGTCCTGGAGCCCCGAGCGGGCGCGCCGAACGGCGTTGGCCACCGCGTGGATGGCCTCCTCCTGGTGGATGACACGCCGGGCGAGCCGGTCCTCCATCTTGACGAGCTTGTCGCTCTCGCTCTCCACGAGCTTGGAGACCGGGATGCCCGTCCAGCTCGACACCACATCGGCGATGTCCTCCTCGTCGACCTCCTCCTTGAGCATCTGCCTGTCCCGTTGGAGCTCGGCGAGCCGCGCCTCGACCCGGGCGAGCTCCTTCTGCTGCTCGATGAGGTCGCCGTGCAGCAGCCGCGCCGCCCGCTCGAAGTCGCCTGCCCGCTGCGCGCCTTCCGCCTCGTGCCGCAGGCGCTCCATGGTCTGCTTCACGGTCGAGAGCTGCCCGATGACGCCCTGCTCGTTGCGCCAGTGGGCGCGCATGGCCTCGGCCTCCTCCTGGACGCTCCGGAGCTTCTGCTCCAGGCGCATCAGGCGGTCCTGGCTCCCCGGGTCCCGCTCCTTCATGAGGGTCTGCCGCTCGATCTCGAGCTGCACCACCTGCCGGTCCACCTGGTCGAGCTCCGTCGGCTTGCTGTCGATCTCGATGCGCAGCCGGCTCGCCGCCTCGTCGATCAGGTCGATGGCCTTGTCGGGAAGGAACCGGTCCGTGATGTACCGCTCGGACAGGGTCGCCGCCGCCAGCAGCGCCGAGTCCTTGATGCGGACCTGGTGGTGGATCTCGTACTTCTCCTTGAGGCCGCGCAGGATGCTGACGGTCTCGACCACCGACGGCTCGGCCGCGAGCACGGGCTGGAAGCGCCGCTCCAGGGCGGGGTCCTTCTCGATGTGGCGGCGGTACTCCTTGAGGGTCGTCGCGCCCACGCAGTGCAGCTCACCTCTGGCCAGCGCCGGCTTCAGCATGTTGGAGGCGTCCATGGACCCCTCGGAGGCCCCGGCGCCGACGACGGTGTGCAGCTCGTCGATGAACAGCACCACCTCGCCGTCGCTGGCGACCACCTCCTTGAGCACGGCCTTGAGGCGCTCCTCGAACTCGCCGCGGTACTTGGCCCCGGCGATGAGGGAGCCGAGGTCCAGGGCGACCAGGCGCTTGTCCTTGAGGCTCGCCGGCACGTCCCCGGCGACGATGCGCTGGGCGAGGCCCTCCACGATGGCGGTCTTGCCCACGCCGGGCTCCCCGATGACCACTGGGTTGTTCTTCTGGCGCCGCGAGAGCACCTGGATGACGCGCCGCACCTCGTCGTCGCGGCCGATGACGGGGTCGAGCTTGCCGCGCCGCGCCGCCTCGGTCAGATCGCGCCCATACCGCTCAAGTGCCTGGAACTTCTGCTCGGCGTTGGGATCGGTGATGCGCTCGTTGCCCCGGATGTCCTGGAGCGCGATCAGCACCCGCTCGCGGGTGACCCCGGCAGCCGCGAAGGTCTTCTCCGCGGGGCTGCCCTTGTCGTCGAGGACCGCGAGCAGGATGTGCTCGGAGGCGACGTACTCGTCCTTGAAGCGCGCGGCCTCCTTCTCGGCGGCCTGGAGCAGTGTGTGCAGGCGCGGCGCCAGGTAGGCCTGGGTGCCGCCGAACTGCTGGGGCAGGCGGTCGAGAGACTTCAGGAGAACGCCCCGGATCTCCGCCGGGCGCGCTTCGAGCTTCTGGAGGATGGCGCGGACATAGCCCTCCTCTTGGTCCAGCATGGCGACCGCCAGGTGCTCGATGGTCACCTCGGGGTTGTTTCGCTCGGCGGCCATCTTCACGGCGCGCTCGATGGTCTTGCGGGTCAGCTCTGTGTAGTTGTCGAAGCGCATCGGCTCGGCTCCTGGCAGCGGGGGCTCGCCGGCGGGCCCGGCGGAGACGGGCGCAAGTTAGCTCCGACCGCCGCAGCGTCAAGCCGGCGTGCCGGTGAGCGGGAACTCCGAAGAGCCCTACTTGCCGGCCTTGCTCGCCTCGAGGAAGCGCATGCGGAGGTCGTAGAGCAGGTCGTCGAGGACCCGCGCCTCCCTCTCGGTGAGGTTGCCCTTGGTCTTGGCCTGGAGCAGCGCGAGGATGTCGATGGTCTGGCGCGCCAGCGGGAGGTTGGGCTCCGGCTGGTTCGTGTCCGGGTTGGGGATCTGTCCCAGGTGGAGCATGGCCGACGTGGACAAGGAGAGCACGAAGGTCTCGAAGTCGATGCCCGGATCACCAACCATGGCGCTCAGTCCTCGTTGTCGTCTTCCGTCGTGGTCGCAGACCGCAGCTTCAGGTCGCCCATGCCCTTGAGCAGGTCCTCGTCGGACGTGGCGAGCATGGCGCGGTCTGTCAGGTCGGGCAGCTTCGCGAGCTGCTCCTGGACCTCGGCCGGAGTGATCTTTCCCTGGCGGATCAACCGCTCCACGACGCGCTTGTCGAAGGTCTCGAGCTGCATGGACCACCTGCTGTGATGAGTGTCTTGACGGACGGAGGCCGTCCTGTGAGGGGCCCGATCCTAGGGGGCGACCCGGGACGTGTCAAGCGCCGGTGCGGACCGTCACCGGGTCGGCATGCCCGACAGAGTCGGAGAAGTGACCGCCGGGCCGCGAGACCCACGGTTGTCGCAGCCGCAAGCCCCCCGAGGTCCTGGATGTCCCCCCTCGTCATCGATGCATGGGCACCCCCAAGAAACCATCTCTGGCCACGAACAAGTTCTCCTCTTGCCCTGTAAAGTTCTTCTCGCATCGACGCAACTTGATCCAGGCACAGCAAAAAACCAGATCTGCACGTTCAAGTTATGATGCATACCGATTGAAGCATGATCACGACCGGATCGACATCAGACCTACCGTGACTGACTTCATCCCGGGTTGTTGCACATTCCACCGCCCCGATCCACACTCGCTCGCACCATGGCATCGGGCTCCATGGTTCTCGGGCGGTCCGTGGCGGGTCTGCCGCGACCGCCGCCGTGGAGGCCGGCGCGCACATCAGGAGGAACCACCCCATGGCAGTCATCGACGACACCGTAAAGAAGATCCTCGAAGCCTTCGACAGCGGCAACCTCGCCCTCGGAGACGGCCTCACGAAGGACGCGTTCGCGCAGGCGGCGGCCCGGCGCTCCCAGGCCGTCGACGCCTCCACGTCGGCGCGGGCCGCGCTGACCAAGGCGTCGAACGACCGCAAGGCGGCCAACAAGGACCTCACGAACCTCGTCACGCGCATCCGCGCCGCCACAAAGGGCAAGTACGGACCGGACTCAACGGAGTACGAGCTGGTCGGCGGCGTTCGGACCTCGGAGCGCAAGCGACCGAAGAAGAAGGCGGCGACCACGGCCTGATCCCGCCCGACGGCCGCCTTGTCTAGCGCACCGGTCAAGAAGACGACAACCACGGCCTGATGTCGGTGGGCTCGTGCGCACCTCCTGCCGGATCGGCCAGCGCGGCGCCGTGCCGCTCAGTCGACCTGGCCCCTTGCGATCACCCCGCTGCGGCCGTAGGCTCTCACGGTTCCCAGCGCCCCGAACCTCTCGCCGCATGGACACCTGACTTGGCTCGCATCCCCTTTAGAGCTCGCGCTCGCACGGTCGACCATCTTGGCCGAGAACAGATAGCGGACTGCCCGACCGCGGTAAGCGAGCTCTGGAAGAACGCGTACGATGCCTACGCACGACGGGCCGAGCTCCACATCTTCATTGGCAACCCGCCAGTCGCCGCTGTGGTCGACGACGGCCACGGCATGTCCGAGGCAGAGTTCATCGAGCGTTGGCTCATGCTCGGGACAGAGGCCAAGGTCATCGACGATGTCGTTCCACAGGGTGATCGGGACGGCCTCGCGCCCCGTCCACGTCAGGGCCAGAAGGGCATTGGGCGTCTCTCCGTGGCCTACCTGGGCAACACGGTCCTCGTGCTGACCAAGCGGGCGTCAGGCCCGATCATCGCCGCTCTGATCGATTGGAGGCTGTTCCAGAACCCCTACCTCGCGCTGGACGACGTCCGCATACCCGTCGAGACCCTCGACAACCGAGCCCACCTCGACAAGGTCATCGATAGCCTGTTCGACGGCCTCATCGATAACGTGTGGGGCAACAGCGACGACCGCGCACGCCAGGAGCGTCTGGAGCAGGCGTGGAACCGCTTCTCAGAAGATGAGCGAGCGCGAGACGACGTGCCTACCGCTGACAGCATCGCAAATCTGGCGCTGCAGGGGCACTTGGAGGCGGAGCACCTGCGCACGTGGCCTGCGTGGACCGGCGAGACCGACCGCGGAACGGCCATGTTCATCTTCGACGCCGTGCGCGAACTCCGAGTCTGGGTGGAACAAGACGCAACCACGGACGATCCAGAGGTTCAGGAGAACCGCAGAAAGCTGAAGTGGACCCTGACCGGCTTCAGCAATCCCTACGCACCGTCACGCCTCGACTTTCGATACGCGGCTACTGCGCACCGGGGCGAGGTACTGACCACCATCGTCGCAACCGAGGAGACCTTCAGCCTCGACGATCTGCGCGAGCTTGAGCATGGGGTCGAGGGCCGATTCGACGAATCCGGTGTCTTCACTGGACTCGTGAGGGCCTGGGGCAAGGACCTTGGCCAGGTGCAGGTCAACCCGACGCGCCCCCCACCCCGCAAGGGAGTTGGGTTCGTCGGGCCGTTCGACATCGCCTTCGGTACCTTCGAACAGGACGCGAAGAACAGCACGCACACCGGCGATGTCCTCGGGGTACTGAGGGAGCGAGCAGTGCAATTCGGTGGACTGGCGGTGTACAGAGACGGCCTGCGCGTGCAGCCCTACGGGCGCCCCGAGAACGACTTCTTTGGGATGGAGGAACGTCGCGGGATGCATGCGGGTCGAGAGTTTTGGGCGAGCCGACGTACATTCGGCGCCGTCGCACTTACCCGGCGCGACAACCCGCACCTCCGTGACAAGGCGGGACGGGAAGGTATCATCGACAACCAGGCCGCGCGCGAGTTCAAGCTGTTGGTGGTTGAGCTGCTACGGACCCTCGCCAGGAGGTACTTCGGATCGGACGCGGACCTCCGAAAGGAGGAGACGTCGGTCACCCAGGAGCGGTATGAGCGAGCGCGGAAGGCAGAGGCTGACGCCAAGAAGAGGCGTACGTCTACGATTCGTCGCGCGATGCGGGACAACGGCCCGATGCTGATCGACGCCTGCGACGAGGCGAACGAGTTCCTGAAGATCCTCGAGGACACGCCTGCTCCCTTGGACGTGGATCGAACAGCCGAACGCCTCCACAGACTCCAGGAGCGTCGCGCTGCCCTCGCGCTTCCGCCAAAACCAAAGAAGCTGACCGCTACCGATGAGGAGAGGTACCGCGACTATCGAGACCAGTACGCGCGCTTCACCGCCCTCCTGGAACGTGCAAGTCGCCTCTGGTCGGAGCGCACTGAAGCGCAGACGACCGCGTCCGCCGAGGAAGTCGCACGGTCCGCGTTGGCGAGACACCAGAAGAGAATTACCGACGCAACCGGACGATGGCGCACGGCCATCCAGCGCCACCTCGACAAGGAGCGGGAGCGGTGGATGGCGCGCGTCACTTTGGACAACCAACGCTACTACCCGAAGGCCGCTCCTCTCCTGAAGGAACTCGCTGATGCTCGGATGGAGCTTGGCGCGGTGCTCGCCGAGATGGAGGCCTTGCGCGAGCACATCTACCAAGAGATCGCGCCCGACTACGAGGGATACCTCCGAACTCTGGACGCTCTCCACGAGGGAATCGACCTCGACGCCGCGTTCGCCTCTGCGATAGACGGGAAGGTTGCGCTCGCCGACAAGGTGGAGCAGTGGCAGGAGCTCGCCCAACTCGGGATCACGGTCGAGATCGTAGGACACGAGCTGAACGAGGCGGCGAGTCAGGTCTCCAGAAGCCTGGCTCGACTTCCACAGAGCGCCCGAACGACACCTGCCTTCAAGCTCGCCGACGACGGGTTCCGCTGGCTCGTACACCGCCTCGAATTCCTTGCCCCGTTGCGCCTGTCCGGCCCAAGGACCCGCCGAGTCATCACAGGAGAGGAACTGGACAGATACCTGCGATCATTCTTCGAGAGACAACTCGTCGAACGTAAGGTGGTGCTCCACTCCACGGAGCCGTTCCTCTCCACGGCAGTCACGGAGTACCCGCACCGTGTGTTCCCCGTGTTCGTCAATCTGGTAAACAACGCCCTGTATTGGGTCACCCACCGACAGGAGCGCAGTATACTCCTGGATCGGCGAGGCCCGGACATCTACATCGCCGACTCTGGCCCTGGGATCGATCCAGACGACGAAGAGGACCTGTTCAACCTCTTCTTCACCCGCCGCGTCGGCGGGCGCGGCGTCGGGTTGTTCCTGTCACGTCTCGCTCTAGAGCAAGGCCGTCACGCGATTCGCCTCGCGAGCGCCAACGAGCGAATCCTCCCAGGGGCCAACTTCATTCTCACCTTCCGGGAGCTCCAAGATGCTGGGTGAAGCCGCCGAGAGCGCCGTTGAATTGCCCATTCTGGCCTACGTGGATCCCATCCGGTCAGTCCTGTTCGTGGACGACCAATTTCCGACCTATGCAGAGCCCGACTCGGGAGATGAGAAGGACCGCGCTCGAGCGCTCTGGACCGCTTGCCGCGACCGGGGCTGGCTCTGCGACGTAGACAACGCAAGTGACTGGACGACCAGGGAACAATGCCGACGGCTCGCGTCCTGCGACCTGCTGGTGCTCGACTATCATCTCTCAGCCGGCGACCCAACACCCGCCTTGAGGGTGATCGAGCAGCTCGCATCCAGCCCATCTCCGAACCTCGTCGTGGTGTACACGGCTGATACCGGCCTGGACGCCGTGTTACTTCACCTTGCTGCGCACGCCCGAGGCGTCAGCAAGGACCTGTGCACAGGAGATCTCTCGGACGACGTCGCGAATTTGCAGGAGAAGATTGACTGGTCGCAAGACGCCCTGATTGCTCACATCGCCGGCAAGGATGGGTGGAGGCGGGATTTCGTGACTGAGTGGAGGAACGCTGGCGTGGCCGGCGACCCCGACGTTGAGGGAGGGCGTGCGCTGGTCGAGCGAGAACTCAAGAAAACGTATGGCGCGCCCCTCATCGCCGAGACCAGGTCCGTGCAGGCGATCCATGCGAAAGACGACAAGCGCTGGTTCCAATGCGGGAACCTCTTCGTCGCGGTCGTTGGAAAGCCGAGGCAAGACTCAGGAGGCGCCGACGATGCCACCATGCTTCTGACAGGTCTCGAGAACGCCATCAGAGATTGGAACCCCTCCTGGCTCGCGTGCCTTATCGCGCGGTCGCGGCACGAGAGTAACGAAGGAGCCTTTCGCGACGATCTCCACCTCCCGAACGACTCCCTGCAGAAGGGCTTGATTGGCTATGTGACGTCTGCGACCGAGCAAGAGGAGAGATTGCGAAGAAGTCGTCACGTGGCCTCTGACCTTCTTCATCGTCGAATCGATGCGGCGATTTCGTCCATGGGCGACCGTCTCCTCGAGGCCGTCAGTTCGGCCGCGGCCAAGGCCCCGCATGAGCTGGACACCAACACCCTTCTTCACGTCAACGCGTTCCTCTGCTCGCAAAGGCATGATCGCCACCATCTCCGCACAGGAACAGTGTTCCGCTCAGAGGACGGCGAGCAGTTCTGGGTGTGCGTGACCCCTGCCTGCGATATGGTGCCGCGGGCGCGAAAGGAGAGTGTGGATCCCTGGGGAGCGTCGCTCGGCGACACGCGCGCCATGACAGTCATCCAGCTCGATATGAGCGTGAAGAATGAAACTGCCATTGGGTCCGCCGAGCAGGGTCGCTACATCTTCTTCGACGACTACAGTTCGGACAAGCCCATGCCCCGGGCAGCAGCCGTATTCAACACCTCCACGAACGACCCGAACCCGCGAGTCGAGCAGGTGTTCGCGCGCAACCTCGCGCGCGTCAAGGACGGCACGGTCTCCATGCAGCGTGTCATCCTCGACGGACAAGGAGACCTATCGTTGCAGGAGCAGCGGTGCATCGTGGTCTGCCAGCTCCGCGCACCGTATGCGGAGCGCCTCACGCACATCGTCGGAGGGCACGTCTCGCGCATCGGCGTGGACTTCCTGTCCAAGAGGAAGCGAGACAAGAAGCGGGAAACTGAGTAGCCGCCTACTGGCGTGGCGCCCGCAGCACCTCTGCAATCGCTGAGGCATGGACCTCAGCAAGTCGCGGCGGCAACGCGTTCCCGATCATCTGCGCGACTGGATACTTCCCCAACCGCATGGGGAACTTGTAGTCATCGGGGAACGTCTGCAACAGGCCGGCTTCGCGCGGAGTGATGGTGCGGTCTTCGGTCGGATGTAGGAACCGGCCCTTCGAAGGGCTTGGGAAACCGCTGGTGATCGTCGGCGACACGTCGTCCCACTTCATGCGGCCATACACGTCGAAGAAGCCGTCGCACCTCCTGTGACATTCGAGTTGTGCCTCGGCGCCGAGATCTTTCCGGCTGCCTCCGTCATGGGGAATGCGCCTGATCAGGTCCTCGACGTGAGGCTGTCGCTTGGCAGCGACATCGTGCGCAGGATCTCCGCTGGTCCCGGCCGACTCGGATAGCGACGCGATAGCCGTACGAACCGTCGTGCGGGCGTTCTGCGGCACCTTGTCGGGAATCAGCGGCGACGCGTTTTTGGCTGCCAGCATGATCAGGCGTCGCCTCCGTTGTGGCACGCCGTACTCGGCGGCGTCGTGAACCTCGTCGCTGACGTGATAGCCAAGCTCCGAGACCCGCGCCCGCAACGTCGCGTAGCGGGCATCCTGCATGAGCGCCGGCACGTTCTCCATCAGAAGCGCGAGCGGGTTCAACTCCTCGACGAGGCGGAGATACTGGTAGACCAGGTCGTTCCTCGAGTCATCCTCTCCGCGCTTGCCATTGAGCGTGTTTACGCGCGAAAATCCCTGACACGGAGGACAGCCTGCCAGGAGATCGAGCTCTCCCACCGCGAGACCGGCATCATCCAGGATCTGCTTCCCCGAGACCTCGCGGATGTCCTGAGCATAGACCTTGGCGACATCAGGATGGTTGAGGATGTAGGCTTCCACAGCACCGTCCTCGCACTCGACGGCCGCGATGACCTTGAATCCGGCGCGCTTCAGACCTAGTGTCAGCCCACCACACCCCGAAAAGAGATCCACGGCGCGAAGCTCGCCCCTCGCTGTTGCCGGACCTGTGCTCATCTGGAGCGACCTCGGTAGTGCACGACGATGTAGGTGCGCACCTTGCCAGGAACGTCGGCGGTGTCCTTCTTCCAACTCATCCGTCCTTTGCGTCGGTGGCTGAGGTGCATCGTCATCATCCGCGGGTCAGCCTTGCGTATGGCGGGCGCGCCAGGGGTCGTCTACGGGAACTCCGGCCCGCACTTGGGAGACCCCGTGGGATCCTACCATGACCAACGGGGAACACCAGAGCGTCTGGCAGCGGCGTCGAGTGCCGGGGGGCCTTGACCTGGCGCCGAGGACCAATAGACCCGGAGCCGCGGCGCCCGGGGAGGGCTGGTGACGAGAGGTGACCGAACTCGGGGCGGATGGGGGGACGCAGAAGTGACCACTGGAGCGAGGAGCCGTGGCGAGCCGCAGTCACGGTCGGCCGCGCCAAGGGCCCGGGCGTCAGACCAGCGCGCGGTAGCGGCCCGTGTCGTCGAGGACGACGAGGCGCCTCGTCGCCAGGCGCTCGAGGAGGTCCGCCGCTCGCCTTCGCGGGGCGCGGCGGAAGTGGGCGGCCACCGACTCGGCGTCCAGCGCCGCGGTGGAGGCCTGGACCAGTGTCAGGACGTCCGCGAGCTGACCGAGGGGGTCCGTGGACTCACCGGCGCCGTTGCGCCCGCACTTGGCCTCGAGCACGAAGCAGCCACGCTTGTAGAGGTCGATGCGCCCACGCTCCTTGCGGTCGGGCACGTCCACGTGCTTCTCGAAGCAGTAGTCGTCGACGCTGACCCCGCCGCTGTAGGGCCGCGGAGTCCCGAGGGCATCGCACAGCCCGTTCAGGAAGAACTGACTGAGCTGCTGCTCGCTCCCCTCCATGCCGGACCACTGCCGAGCGAAGGCAGCGAGCGGCTCCAAGGTCGAGCCCGCCAAGGGCCGAGCGGACGGATCGAACATCGGCAAGCTGTGATCGACCGTCATGGTTCCGCTCCGTCTGCGAGGGCGCACCGTAGCGCGGGGCGGGAGGAGGCGACAAGTCAGGAAGAGCCACAACTTCGGGCTGCTGCGTGCCGGGCACCGCCCGAACGAAGAAGTCTGCGGCCGAGTTGACCGCTTCCACGGGGACCCCGACGGCGTCAGCGAACTCGAGGAGCTGCATCCGCTGGTTGGGGTCGTCGAGGCCAAACAGGTCGACGTCCTCGGTCGTCCTCCGCGGGCTCAGCCACATGGCGGCCGCAGCCCCGCCCACCAGCAACCACCGCCCTTCCAGTTGATCCGCCGCAGCGCGCATCAACGCTTCCAGCCTCGACCTGTCGAACAGCGCCTCGTCCATGGTACGATGCCCACGTGAGCGCCTCGTTGGACATCCTGCGTCGTGGAGGGCTGCCCGTGGTGGTAGCCCGCCCTCGCGACGATACCACACCCGATGCATCCAGCCTCGCCCGCGCGGCGTCGTCTGTGCTGGACCAGCCGAGCCTGCTGCAGGAGAGGGAGCGTGAGGCCCTCGTCGCCTGGCTCTCGGCATGGGCCAGCCACTGGCCCGACTCGTTTGCGAAGCACTTCGGCCGCCCCCTCGGCGAGGTCGTGGCGAGCCTGGTCCGGCCAGACGACGACCCCAACCGCTATCTCAAGCTCCGGCGCATCGCCCTCGCTCACCTGGCGGACATCCTCTGAGTACGGCACGTGGAGTAGAGGACCACCCGGGTCCGTGATTCCTCCCTCCGGGGGGAAGGATCGGCGCCACCGCTGCGTTTGGTGGGGCGCGCCTCCGGGCGTCACCAGGATCGCGCACGCGGTGTGGTGACGCCCGGGGGCGCTTCGTCTAAGATGCACGCGCCGTAGGCTGGA
Organism: Myxococcales bacterium; assembly: GCA_045863395.1. Taxonomy (GTDB): domain Bacteria; phylum Myxococcota_A; class UBA9042; order JABWCM01; family BTVJ01; genus BTVJ01. Next base: position 28,543 of record BTVJ01000053.1, on the reverse strand, counting down.
GGACCGAGTGGCCGACTCATCACTGCCCGTACTCAGGTCATCTCTCGATCAGTACCTCATCGAGATCAACCGCTTCCCCCTGCTCTCCCGCGAGGAGGAGCAGGAGTACGCCCGGCGCCTCGTCGAGGAGGGCGACATGGACGCCGCCCGCAAGCTGGTGACGTCGAACCTGCGCTTCGTCGTGAAGGTGGCCTTCGAATACCGCAACTATGAGGTCAAGCTCATCGACCTCATCCAGGAAGGCAACATCGGCCTGATGAAGGCCGTCAGCAAGTTCAACCCCGACCGGGGCTACCGCCTGATCTCCTACGCCGTGTGGTGGATCAAGGCGTACATGCAGAACTACATCATCAAGAACTGGTCGATGGTGAAGATCGGCAGCAACGCGGACCACCGGCGCATGCTCTTCGGCACCCGCCAGGGGCCGCGGGGCCCCGAGGACGAGCACGAGGAGACCTACATCCTGCCGGCCATGGCCACCCACGACGCGGGACAGCTCATGCTGCTCGACGCCAAGGTGGCGCGCCGCGACTTCTCGCTGGACTCTGCCATGGACGAAGACGGCCGCACCAGCTACGGCGACATGCTGCGCTCGGGCGAGATGGGGGCCGACGAGAGCATCGGCCGCGCCGAGGCGCGCGCCATCGTGTCCGACCGCCTGAAGGAGGTCGTCGGCCACCTGAACGACCGGGAGCGGTTCATCCTGGAGAAGCGCATCCTCGCGGACGAGCCCCTGACGCTCCAAGAGATCGGCGAGCGCTACGGGGTGACCCGCGAGCGGGTGCGGCAGCTCGAGAACAGCCTGAAGAAGAAGCTGGCGCGGAGCCTGACGGAGTTCGACGAGGAGAGCGCCGAGGTCATCGATTTGTAGGCGAGAGACCGCGGGACGCACAGGGCGCCCGCAGGAGCGGAGGAGGAGTCATGGCCCAGTACAAGGTGGATCTGCGGGACGTCCGGTTCGTGCTGTTCGAGCAGCTCGGCGTCGGCGCGCTGGCGGAGAGTGAGCGCTTCGGCGACCAGGGACAGGAGGTGTGGGACGCGGTCCTCGACGAGGCTGCCAAGCTCGCGACCAACGTGCTCTCCCCCATCAACGGCCCGGCCGACCACTACGGCTGCAAGTTCGAGGGGGGCGCCGTTCGGCTGGCGCCCGGCTTCAAGGAGGCCTACGCAGCCTTCCGGGAGGGCGGGTGGATCTCGCTCATGGGCTCGCAGGAGCTGGGCGGCATGGGCCTCCCGTCCTCGATCACCGCGGCGGCGACGGAGATGTTCGTCGGCGCCTGCGCGAGCTTCTACTTCACTCCGGGCCTGACGGCGGCGGCGGCGAGCCTCATCGAGCACCTGGGGAGCGAGGAGCAGCGCCAGCTCTTCGTGCCGCGCATGAACTCCGGGGAGTGGGCGGGCACCATGTGCCTGACCGAGCCTCAGGCCGGCTCGGCGGTCGGTGACTGCCGCTCCAGCGCCACGAAGCAGGACGACGGCAGCTACCTGGTCACGGGCAACAAGATCTTCATCAGCCAGGGGGAGCACGATCTGACGGAGCAGATCATCCACCTGGTCCTGGCCCGCACCCCGGGGGCCCCTCCCGGCACCAAGGGCCTGTCGCTCTTCATCGTGCCGAAGCGGCGCATCAATCCCAATGGGTCACTCGGCGGCGGGAACGACGTGCGCTGCACCGGAATCGAAGAGAAGATGGGCATCCACGCCTCGGCGACCTGCTCGCTGTCCTTCGGCGACGAGGGCGCCTGCCAGGGCTGGATCATCGGCGCCGAGGGCGAGGGCATGCGCCACATGTTTCACATGATGAACGAGGCGCGCATCGCGGTAGGCATCCAGGGCGTCGGCATGGGCAACGCGGCCTACCAGCTCGCGCTGGAGTACGCCAAGGAGCGCGTCCAGGGCACGGACGTCAAGAACTTCAAGGACCCGGCGGCTCCCCGCGTGCCGATCATCGAGCACCCGAACGTGCGGCGCATGCTCATGGAGATCAAGGCGCTGTCCGAGGGCATCCGCGCCCTGATCTATCGCACGGCCTTCGAGGCGGACCGCGCCGAGACCGCCGCCACCCAGGAGGAGCGCGACCACGCCCAGGCCTTCGTGGAGATCCTGACCCCGGTCGTGAAGGCCTACGGCGCCGAGTCCGCGCTGCGGGCGACGGACATCGCCATCCAGGTGCTCGGCGGGTACGGCTACATCAAGGAGTACGGCGTCGAGCAGTTGATGCGGGACGTGAAGATCGCCAGCATCTACGAGGGCACGAACAGCATCCAGGCCATCGATCTCATCGGGCGCAAGGTGCCGCGCAAGGGGGGCCGCGACTTCATGGGTCTGCTCTCGCGCATCGACGCCTTCGTGAAGGCCCACAAGGAGCACCCGGCGCTGGCGTCGGACCTGGCCGCCCTGGCCAAGGCCAAGGACGCCCTCGGCGGGGCGACCATGTTCCTCGGCGGCTACCAGATGAAGGGCGACCTGGCGTACCCCATCCAGGTGTGCAAGCAGTACCTGGAGATGGTCGGCGACGTGGTCACCGGGTGGCTGCTGCTGGAGCAGGGGGTCATCGGCCACGAGCGGGTCGCCGCGCTCGTGGCAGCGGACCCCTCCCGCACCGCCACGACCCACCCGGACGTGAAGTTCTACGAGGGTAAGGTCAAGACGGCGCAGTTCTTCGCGCGCCAGATCCTCCCGCGCGCGCTGGGCAACGCAGCTCGAATCCAGTCCAAGGACACGAGCGCGCTGGACATCGTGCTGTAGCCGGCGGTGGGGTGAGCCGCGTCGGGCTCACCCCACGAGCCGGCACAGCGTCGAGTCCCCTGGGGAGTACAGGGCTCCTGCCCCCGCGACCTTCCTACTTGAGCACGCACTGTCCGCCGTTGCAGCTCCCGCCGGTGCAGGCGGTGCCGTTGGGCTTCGCCGAGCCGCCCCCGCACTGCCCGGTGACCGTGCTGCACTGTGTGAACTGGGTGCACTCGTTGCCGTCGTCGCAAGGAGCCGACACGAAGGCGTAGCACTGGCCCGTCTGCTTGCTGCACGAGTCGCTGGTGCAGGGGTTGCCGTCCGGGGGACACTGGAGCGCGGTGCCCTTGCAGGTGCCGCTCTCGCAGTGGTCACCGGTGGTGCAGATGTCGCCATCGCTGCAGACAGGCTCGCCCGGAGGCGACGTGATGGCCGTGTGGCTGCAATACCCGGCGACCGTGCACTTGTCCTCGGTGCACGGCTTGCCGTCGTCGCAGTCGGCCGGGGTGCCCACGCAGACCCCCTGCTTGCAGAGGTCGTTGTCGGTGCACAGATCCCCGTCCGAGCAGAAGATCCCGTCCAGGGGCTTGTAGACACAGCCCTGGACGGGGTCGCAGGAGTCCTGGGTGCAGGGGTTGCCATCGGAGCAGTCCGCCTTGAAGCCCTTGCACTTGTTGAACTCGCACACGTCGTCCACCGTGCACAGGTCCCCGTCGTCGCAGGGGCCCGAGACAGGGCTGTGGGTGCACTTGCCGATGACGTCGCAGGAGTCGATGGTGCAGGCGTTGCCGTCGTCACACTTCTCGGACTTGCCGATGCAGACCCCCTCCTTGCAGAAGTCCGTGTCCGTGCACACGCTGCCGTCGTCGCACGGGGCCCCATTCTCCAGCTTCACCCAGAGGCACTCCCCAGCCGGGTCACAGCCGTCCTGGGTGCAGGGGTTCTCGTCGTCGCAGTCCAGGCCGTCGCCCTTGCACTTGCCGCCCTGACACCGATCGCTGTCCGTGCAGTCGTTGCCGTCGTCGCAGTCGGCGCCCTCATTTCCCGGCAGGTACCCACAGTCGCCCGTCGTGGAGTCGCAGACGTCCTTGGTGCAGGGGTTGCCGTCGTTGCAGCCCTTCGCCACGCCCTCACAGACCCCGCCCTGGACGCAGGCGTCCTGGTCGGTGCAGGCGTCGCCGTCGTCGCAGGCCGCGCCCACCGCGAAGCCGTAGGAGCACTTGTTCTGGGTGCAGGCTTCCTTCGTACACGGGTTGCCGTCGTCGCACTCCGCCTTGTCCTCGCAGGTCTCCGGGGGGGTCCAGGGAGCGCTCGTGTCCGTGGAGCCGGCGTCCGGCTTGCCGCCGCGCGGGTTCTCCGGCTTGCCGTCGCTCGGGCCCGCGTCCACGTCGATGCCACCTCCACCCGACGACGAGCCGCCATCGACCGTGCTGCACACGTGGAGCACACAGTACGGGGCGGTGGCTGGGCAGTGGGACCCGTCGCTGCAGTCCACGCAGTACTGGAGCGCCCCGTCGCAGAGCTGCCCGGCGCACTGCTTGTCGGACATGCACGGGATCTTCGCCTCGCACACCTTGCCGGCGCAGTAGGTCCCGCTCTCCAGGCAGTCGGCGTCGCTCAGACAGTCGACGCACTGGGCCGTGGTCGGGTCGCAGACGCGGCCGTCGCACTCCTTCGAGGTGGAGCAGGCGGCGCCCCCCCCTTGGCCGATGACCTGGTCGTCGGCGCAGGACGCGAGGAAAGCAGCCACGGCCAGCAGGAACAGTCGCTCACGCACGAGGCACCTCCGACGTCACGGGGCAGAAGCCTGCCCCCGTTCGCGGATGGAATCAACCGTCACTTTCGGAACACCACTGGCTCGGCCAGCGCCCGGGAGATGCGGAGCGCCGTGTCGCGGAAGGGCTCGTAGTCCCCGGGCGCGAGCTGCGGGCAGGTGCGGAGCAGCGTGTAGTCGATGGTCGCCTCTGCGCCGGCCTTCGAGGCGGCCAGTGAGAAGTCCAGGCAGGGCCCGCTCAGCTTCGCCGCAGCGGGCAAGCGCGCGATCTTCGTGCCAGGGGGCGCCTTCACCCGCAGGGTCACCCGTGTGGTCTCCGGGGGCCCGAACCAGAGGGGCTGGCGCCGCTCCTTCCACTTTCCGAACTTGCTGGCGACCCGGGCATAGTCGAGGACGTCCATGCGCAGCGTGCGGTCCTCGACCTTCAGCAGGTTCGGCGCCGCCAGGACGGCCGTCACCCGGACCGGCTCGTCGATGGTGTCTGCCCCCGCCACCTTGGTATCCAGCAGACGCCCTCCGGGGAACAGGTAGCCGCAGGTGAAGCCCTCGATCATGCGCCGGGCCGTCTCGTCGTTGGTCAGGGCCTTGCGCATGCCGGCCGCCGTGCGGCCGCGGGCCGTGATCACCACCTCCACGCGGCTCGGGTCATCGGGGCCTGCGAGCTGGATGTCCGCCACGAGCTGCTGGAGCTCAAGCTCCGGCGGGTCGAAGGGGATGGGGATGAAGGCGTGGTTGCCCTCCCAGATGACCAGCGCCGTCTGACCCTGGTCGTCCCAGCGCAGGTTGCCCGTGTCCAGGTGCTCGGCGGTCGGGTCGTAGAAGCGCCCCGCGGGGATACCGGGCTGCTCGGGCACGTACACGATGGCGTGGTTGAACTGCTGGCTCGGCACGTCGGCGACGAGGCGGCCGCTCGTGAACGTGGACAGCATGGCGAAGCGGGCCTCGACCCCCAAGGACCGGAGCAGCATCATCATGAGGACGACCTTGTCCTTGCAGTCCCCGTAGCGCCGCTCGTAGGTCAGCGACGCCGGGTGGGGCCGCACGCCGGCGATGCGCTCCTCGTAGTCCTGCACGTAGCGCACGCCGTTGGCGACGAACCGGTAGACGGCGTCCACCTTCTGCTGCGGGCTGGCGTCCTCGCTGACCACCTCCTTGGCCTTCACCTGGAGATCGGGGGTCATGCGCAGGGAGTCCTCCACCATGGACCACTCCCAGCGGACGAAGAACTCCCAGTCGGGGAGCGTGGAGACCGCGACGAGAGCCGCCAGATCGACGAGCGGCACCGTCTGCTGCTCGAGCTGGAGTGGCGGCACTCCCTTTGCGGACCAGCGATAGACGCGCCGGTCCCCCTCCAGCGTCTCGCGGTGGGTCACGGGCCCCTGCACGTGGACCCGCAGGGTCCGCTCGGCGGGCATGACCACGACCCACTCGGCGTCCACCGTCTGGCCTGTGTCCTGCTGGAAGAACCACACGCCGTGCCAGTGGTTGTTGAGGAAGGTCTGCTGGAGGGCGTCGTGCCGGTACTGCATGACGATGGTGGAGCCGGGGCGCAGATCCTGGAAGCGGATCTGGCGGTTCCGCAGGCTGGTCACCTCCTGGCGCGCCCCCTTCGGGTCCACCACGTAGGCGCGCAGCACCCGCACGTGCCCGTCGCGGGGCAGGTTGAGGGTGCTGAAGCGGTCGCGCCCCCCCTCGTCGCGGATGCGGGTGACGGTCGTGACCACCCGGCGGATGGAGCCGTCGGCGTTGAGCTGCATGGCCTCGTGGTCGAGCAGCGCCAGGTACGAGGAGTTCGGGTGGGCCTTCACCCCGTCCGACCCGGCGAGCACCGCGTCGATGCGCTCGTCCGTCGGGACGAAGGGCGAGAGCATGTCCGAGCCGTCGGGCTCCAGGCGCTCGACCCGCTCCCAGAGCACGTGCTCGTCCGGGTTGAGCTCGAGGGCTCGGCGCCAGGCCGCCGCCGCCTCGTCGGGGAGGCCCTGCTCCATGGCGATCTCGCCCAGGAGCTGGTGGGGCCAGGCATACTCCGGATCCCGCGCCGCCGCCTCCAGGTACGCCGAGGCCGCCCGGTCCCACTGCCGGCGCACCCGGTAGACGTTGCCCAGCGCGATGTACGGGTCGGTGCGGTAGGGGGTGAGCGCGAGCTGCCGCTCGTACAGCGTGACTGCGCCGTCGTGGTCGCCCCGGCGCTCCGCAAGGCGGGCCAGCTCGGTCAGCGTCGAGCGGTCCGTCGGCCACAGCGCCAGGACGGCCTCGTGGGCGCGGCGCGCCTCGTCCATGCGGGAGGCGTCCTTGGCGCAGGAGGCCAGCTCCTTGAGGTGCGACACGAGATCGGGCGCACCGTCGGACAGGTCGCGCCAGCGGCGGCACCCCTCCTCCCGCCACCCCTTCTTTCGGAGCAGCTCGGCCTCCAGCGCCTGGGCCCGCGCGAACCCAGGGGCGATGCGCAGCGCGGCGGCCACGTCCTCGATGGCGCGATCGAGGCGCTCCTTCTGGCGAAAGTAGCGGGCACGTGCGTGCAGGAAGGCGGGCAGGTCCGGGAAGCGCTTCACCCCCTGCGCGAGGCGGTCCAGCATCTTCTCGTCCTCGTTGACGTCCCAGGCGGCGTACGCTCCGATGAGCAGGGCGGCAGGCGAGGTGCGCGAGGCATGGAGCAGCGTGTCGAGGCGCTCGGCCGCCAGCTTCGGCAGGCCCTCCAGGGAGAGCGCCCAGGCGGCGAGCAGGGGGCGGAGCGGCTCGGCAACCCCCTCGTAGCGCGCGGCGATGCGCTCGACGCTCCACTCCCGGGCGCCCGTAGCCACCGGGGTCTGCTGCGGCGCCGCCTCCACCCGGAGTCCGGCGGAGGGCGCGCCGTCGGGGCCGGTCAGCCGGACCGCGGTCTCCCAGTCGCTGGTGTCCTGGCAGCTCTTCACGAGCAGGAGGTTCCACCCGGCCTCCAGGCGCGCGGGCGCGACGATGTGGTCGAGGCGCGCCCACTCCACCTGCCGCGCGGCCACGACCTGCGCGCCATTGACCCACGCCTTGACCGGCTCGGCGGACGTGAGGCGCAGCTCCACGTCGCGGGCGTCCGGGCTGTGGACCCACGTGGCCATATAGGCCACGGACCAGTCGTTGGGGGACTGGAGCTGGATGTGGGGCACGCGGCCCCGCTCGTCGAGGGTCTGGATCCGCCGCCACGTGATGGACCGCTTCTGGCCCTGGTAGGTCGCGGCGGGGTCGACGCCGTCCCGCTCCGGGCCGTAGGCGACGTCGTAGCCCTTCATCTGATCGTTCTCGAAGCCCGCCACCACGAGCCAGTCACCGATGAAGCCGAGCTTCGCCACCAGGGTCGCGGCCCGCTCCGTCTCGCCTGTGCGGTAGAGGAGCTCCGCCGCTACAGAGCACGCGAGGGCGGCGTCGGCGGGGGTCGCGCCCTCCGCCAGCGCCAGCAGGGCTTCGGCGCGCTCCCTCCAGGAGCGGGCGCCGACGCGGCCCGGGTCCAGGCGGTGGAGCGCCAGCCGCAGCAGGGCTGGGGAGCTCCTGGCCGCGGCGACCCACCCGTCCCAGGCGGCGACGTCATCCCCCATCAGCTCGGCGACGAGAGCCAGCACCGTGTGGCTGGTCGCGTCGTCGCTCCCTGCCGCCAGCGCGGCCCTCGCTGCCTGGGCCGCGGCGGCGGCGTCGCCCCGGTCGAGCGCGCTCCACGCCTCGCTCTGCGCTCGCGCTGGCGGCGCGAGGGTCACCATGGCCAGGACCACGACCACGGCAATCAGAGCCCGATGGCCTTCTACCCGCCCCCGATTCACCCCATCGCTGTTAACGAGTCGCACTTGGTTGCCCCTGAGTCAGAGCGCCTGCGCGGCGCAGGAGGCGCCGTGGGCCGCACAGCATGCGGCCCCGCGGGGTCAATTGCTTGCTCCCCCGGGGAGCGTTCCCCATAATGGGCGTCCGCACCGGCCCGGCAGGCAGACGGTACGACGCCGCCCACCCCGAGTGCAACAGCCAGGAGCAGATGGCAACCAGTCTGCGCGAGACGCTCGCAAGCCTCGGCCCGGCAATTGCCGCGGCGGCCCTCCTCAGCCTCGAAGCCTGCGAGGGTGCCCTCGGGGCAGCAGGCGGCGTGGTCCTCGGAGGGGCAGCGTGCTGGCTGGCGCTGAGGGGACGCGGGTCGCGGCTCGCGACGGGGACCGCCACACTGGAGCGAGCCCAGCGCAGCGCGCTCGACGGTGCAGGTCTCCTCGTCGTACACCTGAATCAGGGCCGAATATCGGAGTTCAATGCCAGTTGCGAGCGCCTCAGCGGGCGAACCGCTCCGGAGGTGATCGGTACGCACCTCAGCGACCATCTGGTGCCCGAATCGCACGCGGAGACTCTGGCGCGGGTCCTCGTTGCGGCGCGCACCGAGGAGACCACGGCCCGCATCCCCTGGCAGACCGCGACGGGAGAGCGCCGGCTCATCGACTGGCGGGTCATCCCGGTGGACGGAGAGAAGGCGTCCTTCCTGCTGGTCGGCACGGATCGCAGCGAGCTCCTGGCCAGTGAGCGGGAGCTGGTCACGCTGCGCGCCCAGGCCGCCACGGCCTTCGAGACCGGCCCCTTCGGCCTCGTCACACTGGACAGGGACGGCCGCGTCCAGGACATGAACCGGGGAGCCCGGGAGATCTTCGGCGGTGCCTGGGGGGAGGACGCCCGGCCGGAGATCAACCTGCGCACCGACCAGACCGTACCCGAGCTGTCCGAGGCAGTGACCACCGCCCTGTCTGGCAGGCCCGGCCGGGTCTGCGTGCCCTCGGTGCCGCTGCTGGGGCCACGGGTGGGGTGGTTCCAGGTCGACGTGGTCCCCATCGCCCGGAAGTCCGGGGAGCTCTATGGCGTCTCGCTGATCTGCCAGTGCCTGGTCACGCAGCGTGCCGCGGAGCTGGCGCTCCGGGAGAGCGGCGATCGCCTCCGCTTCCTCATGGAGACCCTGAGAGAGATGGTCGTCGTCGTGCAGGGCGGGCGCTTCGCCTACGTCTCCGAGGGGTGCCGCCGCCTGCTCGGCTACGAGCCCGAGGACGTCACGGACAAGAGCCTGCTGGGCGCCATCGTGCCCGAGCACCGGGAGCGGGTGCGCATCGCGCTGATGGAGGGCCTCCGCTCCGGGGTGACCTCGGTTGGCGCCCACGAGTTCCAGATGATTCGCAAGTCCGGTCAGCGCATCTGGGTAGAGCTCCGCCCCCAGATCGCCACCTGGCAGGGCAGCACGGCCATCGTCGGCGTGCTGTCGAACATCACGCAGCGCCGCCTGGCGGACGAGCGCCTGCGCTTCCAGGCCAACATCCTGGAGCACCTGACGGAGTGGGTGGTCGTCACGGACCCGGAGGGCCGCATCACCTGGGTGAGCCCCTCCCTGGAGCGCTCATTCGGGGTGACGCGCAACGAGCTGGTCGGCCAGGAGGCGGCAGCGGCGCTCTCTCGGGTCCGCCTCCGCGAGGGGCATGCCGAGGACATCGTGCGCGACGCCACCACTCGGGGGAGCTGGACCGGGACCCTCACCACGGAGACCGGGCGTGGGAGCCTCATCGTGAGTGGAAGCGTCAGCGCCATGCGGGACGAGCTGGGCGAGCTCGTTGCCTTCATCTGCGTCGGGCGAGACGTGACCGCCAACACCGCACTGGAGGCCCAGCTCCGCCAGGCGCAGAAGATGGAGGCCATCGGACAGCTCGCCGGCGGGATCGCCCACGACTTCAACAACATCCTGGTGGCGATCAAGGGCTACTCCCAGCTCGCGAGCCTCGCGCTCCCAGAGGACGACCCCATCCGTGCGGACCTGGAGCAGATCGACGACGCCGCTCGGCGGGCGTCCGAGCTCACCCGACAGCTCCTCGCCTTCGGGCGGCGCGAGCCATCGCGCCCCCGCGCGGTCGACCTGAACGAGGCGCTCATCGCCTTCGCGCCGATGCTGCAGCGGATGATCGGCGAGCAGGTCCAGCTCAGCCTGCAGCTCGGGGGACCATCCACAACCGTGCGCATCGACCCAAACCAAGTGGAGCTCGCGCTGATGAACCTGGTTGCCAACGCGCGGGACGCCATGGACGGCAGCGGGACGGTGATCCTTCGGACGGAGACCTTGGACGGCGACAATGGGGGGCTCGGCAGGAGGGTCGTCGTCAGCGTCGTGGACACCGGATCGGGTATGCCCCCTGAGGTGCGCGAGAGGGTCTTCGAGCCGTTCTTCACCACGAAGGAGCTGGGGCGCGGCACGGGGCTCGGCCTTGCGACCGTGTACGGCATCGTGACCCAGAACGGCGGGACCATCGAGCTGGTGAGCGCCGTGGGCGAGGGGACGACCTTCCGGCTGATCTTCCCGTCCGTGGAGGAGCGCCCGGTCCTGGAGCCTCGTCCCGTGGCACGTTCGACCGGCGGCGCCGAGACGGTGCTGATCGCGGAGGACGAGGCCCCGGTGCTGCGTCTGGCGCGCCGGGTCATGACCAACGCGGGGTACCAGGTGCTGACCGCCGCCAATGGGCGTGAGGCGGTCGAGCTGTTTCATGCGCACGCAAGCGACATCGACCTCGTGGTGATGGACGTAGTGATGCCCGAGATGGGCGGGCGCCACGCCTATGAGCTGATGCGGCAGCAGAGACCCGAGCTCCCCGCCCTGTTCTGCAGCGGGTACAGCCTGGGCGAGATCCACACAGACTTCGTCGTCGACGAAGGAATCCATCTGCTGAGCAAGCCGTATAGCCCGTCAGAGCTGTTGGCGCGGGCGCGGGCCGTGCTCGACGAGAGCAGACGGGGGAGCGGCGCCGATTCGGCCATCGGGGCCTGACCCGGGGCCAGTGAGCGGACGACGGGAGCGCCAGGGAGCGCCCCGATGGAGTGGAGATGACCGAGAAGAAGGCAACGATCCTCATCACGGACGACGAGCCCCAGGTGCGGCAGGTGCTGCGCCGCATCCTGGAGCCCCGCGGCTACGTGTGCCTGGAGGCCGACTGCGTCGCCACGGCGAAGCGACACCTCGCAGAGTCGAGTATCGCCCTCGTCCTGAGCGACGTGAGCATGCCCGGTGAGACCGGGCTGGAGCTCGTCCGGCACGTCAGGGGGACGGACACGGCGATCATCATGATCACGGCTCTCGACAACAGCACCGTCGCCATCGAGGCGCTGGTGCAAGGCGCCTACGGCTACGTGATCAAGCCGTTCGAGATCAACGAGATCGTGATCAACGTCGAGAACGCCCTGCGCCGCCGGACCCTTGAGATCGACAGCCGCCGCACGCAGGAGATCCTTGAGCAGCGCGTGCGGGAGCAGACGGAGGAGATCCGGGCCTCCCGCGAGGAGATCGCGCTACGCCTGATCGCCGCCTCGGAGTATCGGGACAACGAGACCGGCGGGCACATCCGCCGCATCGGCCTCTACGCCGCGGAGCTGGGCGGGCTCCTGGGCTTCTCGCCGACGGACGTGGACCTGATCCGGGTGGCGGCGCCCATGCACGACGTGGGGAAGATTGGCATCCCGGACGCCATCCTCCAGAAGCCCGGCAAGCACACCCCGGACGAGTGGGACATCATGATGACCCACACGCGCATCGGCGCGGAGATCCTCGGCGGAACACAGATTCCCCTGCTGAACATGGCGCGAAAGATCGCGTTGTGCCACCACGAGAAGTGGGACGGCGGCGGCTACCCGCAGAAACTCCAAGGAGAGACCATCCCCGTGGAGGCGCGCATCGTGGCCATCGTGGACGTGTACGACGCGCTGACCCACGCGCGGGTCTACAAGCCGGCGTGGCCCGAGCCAGAGGCGATAGCTCACCTGCGCTCCCAGGCGGGGGCTCACTTCGACCCGGACTTGCTGGACACGTTCCTCGAGAACCTGGGGGTGATGCGGGACATCCGGCTGTCGAACCCGGATTGACGTGTGGGGCCCGCGGCCCCCGACGGGGTCCGCGGGCGACCCTGGGCTCAGGCGCGGGGGCCCGCGGCGATGACCTCGGGGGCGGCCTCCGACTTGTACGCCTCGAAGTTGGCGGCGAACTTGCGGGCCAGGTCCTGGGCCGTGGCGTCGTAGGCCGCGTGGTTCTTCCAGGTGCTGCGGGGGTTCAGGACGTGAGCGTCCACACCCGGACACGAGACCGGCACGTGGACCCCGAAGATCGGGTGCGGCTCCGTCGGCACGGCCGCCAGCTCACCTGACAGCGCCGCCCGCACCATGGCGCGCGTGTGCTTGATGGGCATCCGCGAGCCCTCGCCGTAGGGGCCGCCCGTCCAGCCGGTGTTGACGAGCCAGCAGGTCACGCCGTGCCGCGCGATGTTCTCGCCCAGCAGCTTCGCGTACACCGCCGGGTGCCGCGCCATGAACGGGGCGCCGAAGCAGGTGGAGAAGTTGGGCACCGGCTCCTTGATGCCCCGCTCCGTGCCGGCGACCTTGGCCGTGTAGCCGCTGATGAAGTGGTACATGGCCTGAGCAGCCGTCAGCTTGGAGATGGGGGGCAGCACGCCGAAGGCGTCCGCCGTCAGCATGATCAGGGTCTTCGGGTGGCCGCCCGTGCCGCCCAGCACCACGTTGGGGATGCTGGTGATGGGGTAGCTCCCCCGCGTGTTCTCCGCCCACTTCGCCGAGTCCAGGTCGAGGACGCGGGTGTCTTCGTCGATGACCACGTTCTCCAGAATGGTGCCGAACATCTGGGAGGTGCGGTAGATCTCCGGCTCGGCCTCGGCCGACAGGCGGATCATCTTGGCGTAGCAGCCGCCCTCGAAGTTGAAGATGCCGTCCTTGCTCCAGCCGTGCTCGTCGTCGCCGATGAGCGCCCGCTCCGAGTCGGTGGACAGGGTGGTCTTGCCCGTGCCGGAGAGGCCGAAGAACAGCGCGCTCGTGCCGTCCGGCCCCACGTTTGCAGAGCAGTGCATGCCGAGCACGCCCCGCTCCGGGAGGATGTAGTTCAGCACGGTGAAGATGGACTTCTTGATCTCTCCGGCGTAGCTCGTGCCGCCGATCAGAACCATGTTCCGCGTGAAGTTGGCGAGGATGAACGCCTCGGAGTGGGTCCCGTCCCGGTCGGGGACCGCCTTGAAGCCCGGTGCCTGGATGACGGTGAACTGGGGCTCGAAGGTCTCGAGGGCGGCCGGGTCGGTCTCGCGCACGAACATGTTGTGGGCAAACAGGCTGTGCCAGGCCTGCTCGGTGATGATGCGTACCCGCAGGCGGTGGTTGGGGTCGGCGCCGGCGTAGCAGTCCTGCACGAAGACGTCCCGCCCCTGGAGGTAGCCGGTGACCCGGTCGTGCAGCCGGTCGAACACCACGGGCTCGATGGCCCGGTTGACCTTGCCCCACCAGATGGTGTCCTTCGTGGTCTCGTCGAGGACCGTGAACTTGTCGTCCGGTGAGCGGCCCGTGTACTGGCCTGTGCGTGTGACGAGCGGCCCGTCCTTGGCGAGGATGCCCTCGCCGCGGCGCAGCGCCTCTTCCACCAGGCGCCCGGCGCCCAGGTTGCGATAGATCCTGCCTGTATGCGTGATTCCTGCGGATGAGAGATCGAGCGTCATCGTGGCACCTCCCTGTGTTCGGGCCCGCCGATCCTGTCGGGCGCACCATAGCACCGGGCAGCGGCCATTCCAACCCTCGGCAGGCGCCGCGCAGGGGTTCAGGTGACGATGTAGCGCTCGATGGTGCGGCTCAGGTCGAAGCGGTGGACCAGGTCGCTCACGTAGTCCAGGCGCTCCGAGTCGATGACCAGCGTCGGGCTCAGCGTGTAGCGGTCGAACCACTCCTCGTAGAGGTCGTGGAGCCGGCGCACATAGGCGAGGGGCACGGCCTGCTCCTCGGGGCGGCCCCGGAGCCGGATGCGCTGGCGGACGGCCCGGACGCTGCACTTGAGGTAGATGAGGAGATCGGGCGGGGGGAGGGACTCGAGGATCGTCTCGTAGAGGGCGCGATAGGAGAGGTAGTCCCGCTCGGGCAGGATCTTCGAGCGGTACAGGTTCTCGGCGAAGATCTCCGCGTCCTCGTAGATGGTGCGGTCCTGGACGAAGGTCCCGCCCTCCCCGCTCAGGCACCGCTGGATCTGCTGGTGGATGCGAAACTTGGCGGTCAGGAACCACGCCTGGCTCTGGAAGGCCCAGCGCGGCATGTCGCCGTAGAAGTCCGACAGGTAGGGATTGGACTCGTTGGGCTCGTAGAAGGGGCGTACATGGAAGCGGCGCTCCAGGAAATCGACCAAGGTCGACTTGCCTGCGCCCATGTTGCCCGCCACGGCGATGAACCGGACGGGGGCCTCTGGCGGCGCCATCATCATCCCTTCAACCACCCGAGCACGTGGGGGTAGACGTCCTTGGGGGCGTGGCGCCCGGCGACCAGGTCCGTGTGTCCGAAGTCCACGGTGGCGCCGGTGGCGAGCCCCACCTCCCGATACTCCTTGCGCGCGCTGCTCACCTGGTCGTGGACCCAGCGCACGGCCTGGCGGTCGACGACGCGGTCCGCCTGCGCGGCGAGGAACAGGATAGGGCGGGTGATGCGCCCGAAGTGGGCGCTGTAGCTGAAGTCGCCCGTGCGGTTCGTGATCTCTCCCGTCTCGAACCAGCGCATGATCTGCTGGAGCTCCGCGCGGTAGATGTCCGTGGAGGAGGCGCGGAGCCAGGTGCGCGCGGTGGCGTCGTCGACGTTCTCTGGCGTGAAGTGGGCGCCGTAGGCCCCAGGCAGCGGGATACGGGTGACCCACTGCATGAGGCTGCGGGTCGGCACGCGCTCGACCAGACGCAGGGAGTGGCGCAGGACCCGGGCCCGGGTGCGAAACGCAGGGGCGCCGGAGCCGCGGGTGCGCCGGAACCAGCCCGGGGAGCTGAGGGTCACCACGCGGCGGACCGGCGCGTCCCCGTACACGGTCAGGTAGACGTAGATGATGACGCCACCCATGCTGTGCCCGACGAGGTCCAGCGTGGCGGCGCCGGTCTCCTGCTGGATGACGGCGACGGCGGCCGGCAGATCGAGCTGGACCTTGCGGTCGATGCACACCACGGGGCGCACCGCGTGGGTGTGGCGGCTCGCGCCGGAGCCGCGGAAGTCGAGCAGCCACGGGTCGAAGCCGGCAGTCGCGAGGTGCGCTGGGAGCCCGTTCGGGTCGCGGGGGCACCAGCTCTCGGAGGACGTGCCGTAGCCCGAGAGCAACAGCACGGGACGCGACGGACCGGCGGGCGGGTACGGGCGGCTCAGCGGGAGCTCCCAGCCATCGGAGGTGCGCGCTACGTAGCTCCGCCCTGCGCCCGGCGGCCCGGGCTCGGCGGCCTCCCGCTTCACGACCTGTCGCAGCTTCGCCAGCATGAACACCACCTCGCGCCGGGACTCTAACCGCCATCGGGCGCGCGGTCCAGCGGGTGTTTGGTGGCGCGCTGAGGGTGAGGGCTGCCCGGAGGTTTGACACTGGGGTGACGGTGGCCGAGCATGGCGCCTCACGTGCAGGAGGCCAGGTGCATCCGGTCCAGCTCCGCTACACCGATTCCTTCGAGGAGGCCTGCGCCCTGCGGGACGCTGGCTGGGAGCCCGTGGAGTGTGCCTTCGGGGGGCATGGGTCGGTCCTGGGACCGCTCGCCATGGACCACCACGGGACGGAGTCGCATCGGCCCGGCGTCGCCATCCGCGCCTTTGGAGACGCCTACGGTGCGCGGGCCGGGGACCCGCGCTTCGTGGTGACCGGCTCGCCGGACGCGGACGCCACCCTGGCCATCGTGGGCATGGCGGCGCTGGTGGAGCGGGACTCCGTGCCGACGGACTTCGTGGCGCTGGTGGACCGCCAGGACACGGCGCCCATCGGGCTCGACTTGACGGCGGTGCCCTACGGGCCGTGGCTGCTCAAGTTCAACCAGGCGGACCTGCCTCGGGGCGAGCGGGGGTTCGCCGGGGCGCTGGCGACCATGCTCTCCATCCTGCGCGTCGGCGTGCCCGACGAGGACCTGCGCCACGTGCTCGGCAAGGAGCGGTCCCGCCTCTTGCGCGCGGACAAGGCCGTGCTCGGCATCATCGAGCCGGATGGCACGGAGCACTCGCCGGAGCCCACGCCTCCCGCTGCGCCTCCTCGCGTCGCTCTCGTCCAGAGCACGGTCTGGGGCTTCGACCGGTGGTATCTGTGGGCGCCGGTGGTGGTCAGCCTCTCCACCCGGCTCGAGAAGGTCACGCTGGGGTGCCCCGACCGCGAGACGGCAGAGCGCCTCTTCGGGCCCGGCGGCCTGCTGGCGGTGTACCCGTCGTTGGGAGCGGGCTGGGGCGGGCGGGAGGCCGTCGGCGGGAGCCCACGGGGAGTGCCCATGACCCTGGAGGACGCGCGACACACCGCGAGGAAGGTGGCGGCCCTGCTGCGCGCCTAGAGGATCTCTTCGCCCCCGGCCAGCACCGACAGGGGCTTGACCTGCGGCACCGGGCGGGCCTCGACGGGCCGCGCAACGGGGACGTCGTCCAGCGCCCGGGAGGCCGTCACCTGCTGGGGCGGCGCCATCTGGACCTGGCCGTTCCAGAACACGCCCTTGTCCACCTGGAGGTCCGCCGTCGCGATGTTCCCCTTGAGGCGCGCGGGGGCGTGCAGCTCCACGGAGTTGCGCGCGTGGATGTTGCCGACCACCTGGCCGTAGACGATCACCGAGCTCACGTCGATGGTCGCCTCGACCTGGGCGCTCTCACCGATGATCAAGGTGTCCTCGCTGAAGATCTCGCCGCGGAACTTGCCGTCGATGCGCACGGTCCCGTCGAACGTCAGCTTCCCTTCGAACTCGCTTCCCTTCCCGAGCAAGGCAGTCACCTCGTTGCCGGCCATGAGTCCCACTCCTGCGGTTCGGGGCCGATCCCGTTCCATGGGGGAGCGCAGCATAGTCGGAACGGGCGCCCCGGGCAACCTGGTTGACGGGGCCGGCGTGCATCGGGTACCGATGGCCGACCACGGAGCCACGATGCGCGCCCTCGCCCTGACCATCCTCACCCTCGCGCTGGCCGTACCGGTCGCGGACGCCTTCCAGGCCCCGTGGACCGTCGAGTCGCGGCGTCTGGACAACGGGCTCACCGTCGCGGCGGCGCGGCTGCCGACCCCGGGAGTGGTCGCGGTGTTCGTCGGCGTGCGGGTCGGCTCACGGGACGAGCTGGACCCGGGCCACACGGGCTTCGCGCACCTGTTCGAGCACATGATGTTCCGTGGGACCGCGAGCATGAGCGAGGGGGAGCACCGGCTCCGGATCCAGCGCCTCGGCCTGGACACGAGCGCCTACACCTGGGACGACCAGACTGTCTACTACACGGTGGGGCCGGCGAGCGCCCTCGGCGACATCGTCGCCCTGGAGGCGGACCGCCTGCGCAACCTGTCCTACACGGAGGACGTGTTCCAGACCGAGGCGCGCGCCGTCATGGGCGAGCACAGCCGGGGTCTCGCGGACCCGTGGACCGCCATGATGGAGGCGCTGCTCGCCACGGCGTTCACGGTGCACAGCTATGGCCACCCAACCATGGGCGTCGCCGAGGACATCCGGCGGATGCCCTCGCGCTTCGACTACAGCCGCGAGTTCCGGCGACGCCACTACGTGCCGCAGAAGACCACCCTCGTGCTCACGGGCGACGTGGATCTGACGGTTGCGCTGGCCTTGGCCGAGGAGCACCTGGGGAGCTGGCGCGGTGAGGGCTTCGATGGTGCGCCGCCCGTGGAGCCGCCGCAGACGGCACCGCGGGAGGTGCGCGTGCCGTGGGCGACGCCCGTGGCGCCGCGGCTGCTCATGGGGTGGCGCGTCCCGCCGTTCTCGACCGGCGACTCGACCTCCGCGGCCATCGAGGTCGCCACGGAGCTCGCGTTCGGGCGCGCCAGCCCCACCTGGCGCCGCCTGGTGGTGGACGAGCAGGTGGTGGAGGACCTGGACCTCTGGAGCTGGCCCCACCGCGACGCTCACCTGGCGATCCTCGCGGTGCGTCTCCGGGCCCCAGCGGCCATGGACCGGGTGCGGCAGGCGCTGCAGGGGGCGCTCGACGACATCGGGGCGGCGGAGGGGGGACCCTGGCTCGCGCAGGAGGTCCCGCGAGCGCGTGATCATCTGGTGAGCGCCGCGCTCCTGGACGTCCAGGCCGCGCGGGACCTTGGAAACCGACTGATCATGCTCGCGACCGTGACGGGCGAGCCCCGCTCGTGGCTCGATCACCTGGAGCGGCTCGCAGCGGTGGAGCCCGGCGAGGTGGCGCGCGCGGCGGCCCGCCTGTCGGCGTCGGTGCGGACCACGGTCGTGCTCACCGGTGGGGGACCGTGATGCGCGTGGTGGTCGTCGCGCTGTGTACGTTGGCGACGGTGGCCCGGGCCGACGCGCCCACACCTGGGGACGCCGCCGGCGCGGCCGAGACGCCGCTCCCCGTCGTCCGCATGGAGGCGCCCGGGTCCGGCGCGCTGGACGTCCGCGTCGCGTTCCGTGTGGGCTCGGCCCACGACCCGCGCGGCAAGGAGGGCATCACGGCGCTCACCGCGCGGCTGATGGCGGCGGGGGCCACGGCGCGGCGGACGTGGCCCGAGCTCCTCGCGGCCCTCTACCCGCTTGGCGCCGCGGTGCAGGTGGACGTCGGAGCCGAGCAGGTGGTGTTCTCGGGGCGCTGCCGTCCCGCTCATGCCGAGACGTTCATCGCCGCGCTCGCCGAGCTGCTCACCGTGCCGGCCCTCTCCGCCGCCGATCTGCGGCGCGTCCGCGCGGAGACGCGGACGGAGCTCATCGACGGCCTGCGCGCCTCGGACGACGAGGCCCTGAGCCGCGCCGTGCTCGACCTGGCGCTCCACGAGGGGCACCCCTATGGGCACCTCCCCTCTGGGCACGTGAGGTTCCTCGACGAGGTGACCGCGACCGACGTGCGCGCGTGGCGATCACGGGCCTTCGTCCGCGAGGCGGCGGAGGTGGCCATCGGCGGCGAGCGCGTGGACGAAGCCGTGGCGATGCTGCGCGCGGCCCTGGAGGGCCTCCCCCAGGGCGGGCCGCCGGCGGTCACGATCCCGCCCCTCGCCGCGGTCTCCGCCACCCGCGCCGTACTGATCGAGCGGGATGCTCCGGCGACCACCATGGCGCTGGGCTTCCCGCTCGACGTCGGGCGGAGCCACCCCGACTACCTGCCGCTGCTCCTCGCGACGAGCTGGCTCGGGGAGCACCGCCAGCTCCATGGACGGCTCTTCCGGCGCATGCGCGGCGCGCGGGGCCTCAACTACGGTGACTACGCGTACCTGGAGCACTTCGAGCAGGACGGCCACAGCATCCGCCCCCGCCCGAACGTGGCGCGCTCACGCCAGGCGTTCTCCGTGTGGATCCGGCCCGTTGCGCACTCGCAGCGCGCGTTTGCGCTGAAGCTCGCCGTGTGGGAGCTGCGACAGTTGGTGGAGCGCGGCATCGACCCCGCGGAGCTGGACGCGGCGCGGGACTTCCTGCTCGGCTACAGCCACATCCTGGAGGAGACGGTCATGCGGCGCCTCGGCCACGCCCTCGATGATCGGTTCTACGGCGTCGAGCACCTGCCGCGGCTGCGAGAGGCGCTGCCGAAGGTGACCAAGGAGCAGGTGGACGACGCGGTGCGGCGCCACCTGCGGGGTGACCGCGTGGTGATCGTGGCCGTCACGCGCGACGCGCAGAGTCTCGCCCGGGAGCTGCTGGACCCGGCGCCCACGCGGGTCACCTACGAGGCTCCGAAGTCCGAGGAGCTGCTGCGGGAGGACGCGGAGGTAGGCGCCCTGGACCTGGGGCTCTCTGTGGAGACCACCCGCATCATGGCCGCCGAGGACCTCTTCGAGGCGCCTGGGCTGCCCCGGGGCGAGCGGCCGCGTGCGGTGGGGGTGAGGCCGTGAGCGCCCTGCCTCCCCCGGGGGTGGACCCCGTGACCGACCACGGGTGGTGCTGCACGCACCCCGAGCAGTGGCGCTACTTTCGCCCCGAGGCGGAGGCGCGCATGCTCAGCGCGCTCGGCGCCATCTTCCGGGTGGACCCCGTCGAGACCGAGTTCCTGCTGGACCTGGCGGAGTGGGCGGCCACCGAGGCGGCGCTGCCGGTGGTGCAGCGGCTGGTGGCGAGCGGGGACCTGGCGCCCAAGCTGGCGGGAAGGGCAGCGTCTCTTCGGGAGCGGCTTCGCCCCCCAGGTGGCATCACGGCCGCGGTCGGTCCCCTCGATGGCGCCGACGCCGCGGCCCTCGTCGAGCGGCTCCACCACACGCGGGAGGCCGCCCATCGTGAGCGCATCGCCGACGAGCTGGCGCGCCGGGCGCGAGACGCACGCGACGTGGCCATCGCCTGCGAGCTGCTCGGCGAGCGCCACCCCGCCGGAGCGTCGCTGATGCGGGCGCTGGTCGCCGGTGTAGAGCGGTCTGCCCTCACCGAGGAGCAGCGGGCGATCGCGGCCCTCGCCTGCGCGGCGTCCGGCCTCCAGGAGGCGATGGAGCCCCTGGTGGCGCTTCTGGGCGACGGGCGCCCCATGGACACCCACGACCTGTACGAGGTGGTCAAGGCGTTCGCCACCGACCCTCCGCGCCTCGGTGATTCGGAGCGGTCATCTCTTATTACCGCCGTTCATCGCTGCCTGGTTCCATCTGGATCCATGGATCGAGCGCGTTCACTCGTGATCGATGCAATGCTCCTCGGTTCTGGCGCTGGCCGCCGCGTCACCATGGCCTCGCTGGGCATCCGACTGCGGCCCCTGACCCGCGGGGAGCGGACCGGGTGGCGCCGCTCCCTCGCCGAGGCGTCGGGTTGGATCGACACCCCCGGGTCCGTGCGACGGCTCGCGACGCTGGCGTGCTCGGAGGAGCGCTCGGTGCGAAGCGAGGCGATGCGCGCGCTGCGGCGCCTGGGGACCCCGGCCGCCTCCGAGGCGGCCCTGCGTGGCGTGACCCGCATGGTGCGCGCCATTCGCCCGGCGCTCGACATCGACGGCGCGGAGGCCATCCACACGGCGCTCGACCTGCTGGTGCGGGTCCCGGCCAAGGGGACGGCGGACGTCCTCGCCAACGTGCTGCGCACCGCAGCCTTCGACGGGCACGGGGTCCAAGCCCGCGCGGCCATCGCGCTGGCACAGCTCGACGACCCGCGGTGCCTGCGCCCGCACCGCGCCTCGGGGCTCCCGGCGCTGGTGGCGGCGCTGCTCCTGCCCCTGCCGGTGACGCCGGGGCGCGCGCGGTCGGAGGAGCTCTTCGACGCCGGGGTCGCCTGGCTGGAGCGGTACTCCGGTCAGACGCTGGTTGCAGACGACGCCCCCAACGAGCACCTGCGCCGCGTCCACACTTCGCGTAGAATCCTCGCCTGGTCGGACACGTCGGGCCGCCGCTCCGACACCTGAAGACACACACGCCAAGGAGATCACCATATGAACCGCACCTGGATGACAGCCGCCCTGGCCGCGCTGGTCCTGACACAGGGCTGTGAGCTGCTCGGCGGCGCCGGCGGCACCTTCCCCACCCCGACGCTGGGCATGAAGAGCGCGACCCTGGTCCAGAACCCCACGGCCAACCAGCTCGTCCAGTACTACTGCCCCGAGCTGCTGGGCGCGACGCTGTGCACGCCTGCCCTCGGCAAGGCGCCCGCAAAGGCCGACCTGAGCTTCTTCTTCGACATGCGCTTCGACGCGGGCAACTCGGGCAACCTGCCGGTGCCGCTCCTCGAGATGCTCCTCGGGCTGACCGTGTTCCCCGGCATCCAGGAGGAGAGCCTCGGCAGCACCTGCGTCCGCTTCTGCGCCGAGGACGACCCGACCTGCAACGGCCAGCCGGCGCCCAACTCGTGCAAGGCAGACAACGACGTGGACAGCATCGAGGACTTCGCGGGCGCGCTCGCGGGCTTCGTCTTCGCGGCCGCCACGGGGCAGACCAACGTGGCGGACAACCTGAAGGTCCGCGTGATCCCGCCCGGCAAGAACATCGAGGTGTCCGTGGTCTTCGGCCTGGACGTCGACACGGTCCTCGACCTGCTCATCCACCTGGCGGAGCAGGCCGGCAGCTCGCTGCTCCAGGGCAAGTCCGTGGAGTTCGACATCCCCTACGCGGCGCGGGGCTCCCTCTTCTTCGACGTGCCGATCATCGGCCGCACCCCCCTCGGCTTCGGGCCCTACTCGGACACCTGGAAGATCGCCCCCTGAGGGGCCGCATCGCTGGACAGCTCCGCGAAGGTGGCCAGGGTCGTGGGCGTGCGCGCCAGAGAGACCGCGCGCCAAGCGGCCGCGCGGGCGGCGGCGTCCTCCCCGCGCCCGAACAAGCGGCGGGCCAGGAGGACGTCGGACCAGGCGCCGGCGTAGGCCGCATGGACGAGGGCCAGCTCGCCCTCGCACCGGGGGCAGACCGCGGGAGCGCCGTCCAGGGCGAGGCGGCAGACGGGGCACCGCGCGAGGCGCAGATCCGGCGGGGCGTCCACGGCGCTACTCCAGATAGAACAGCACGTCGGAGAGGGCCGCCAGCGCCGCGTCGCGCATGGGGCCCTCCGCGGCGGCCACCTCGGCGAGGAGCCCCTCCACCTCGGCGCGGTCGGCCGCGGACAGCCGGGGCAGCATCTGGCGAGCGCGAGCGACGGCCTCCGGCGCTTCTTCCCGGGGCTGCACGTCCTCGGTCCAGTGGCCCATGGGGGGAGCCGCCTCTTCCATGTGGGCGAGATCTGACGCCACGCGCTCCCTGGCCGCGGCCTGCTCCTCGCTCGTGAGCGTGCGGAACGCGTCCTTGATGGTGACCCCCTTGCTCAGCCCCGTGGCCCGCTCCGTGACCGTGACCGTCAGGATCCCGTCCAGGTCGAGGCGGAAGTCGAAGAGCACGGGTGAGCCCTCCGGCGCATTCGGGTCCAGGCCCTCGACGCGGAAGTTGCCCACCTGGAGATTCTGGTCCGCGTCGTCGTCCTCGCCCTGGAGCACGTCCACCTCCACCCGAGTCTGCCCCGGGTGGATCGTGTAGAGGACGTCCGTCTGGCGCGCGGGAAGGGCCGAGTTGCGGCGAATGATCGGGTGGAACACGCGGGGGCCGGGAACGCCGTGGAGCACGCCGAAGACCCGGGTCCCGAAGGTGTACGGGGTGACGTCCACGAGCACGCGGGCGCTCCGATCACCCGCGACCCGCGCAGCCTGGAGGCCCGCGCCCAGGGCGACGGCCCGGTCCGGGTCCACGTCCATGCGCGGCTCCCGCCCCAGCATGTCGTGGAGCATCTGCCGGACCCGAGGCGTGCGCGAGCTGCCGCCGACGAGGAGCACGTCGTCCAGGTCCTTCGCGAGGACGCCAGCGTCCCGGAGCGCGGTCTGGACGGATCGCCGCGTGCGCTCGAGAAAGGGCTGGATCAGGCGCTCGTAGTCGTGGCGAGAGACCTCCACGTCCAGGTGGCGAGGGACCCCGTCGTGGTCGCCGAGGGCCTCCTCCATCACGCGCACGAAGGGCTCCGTGGACAGGCGGATCTTGGCCTCCTCGGCGGCGCGCAGCAGGCGGGTCCGGGCGCGTAGCCCCTCGACTCTGGCGCCCGTCGCCTCTGTGAACGCCTTCTCCAGGTGCGCGGTCAGCGCCTCGTCGAAGTCGTCGCCGCCGAGCTTCGTGTCTCCGTGGGAGGCGAGCACCTCGGTGACGCCGCGGGAGGCACGCACGACGGACACGTCGAAGGTTCCACCGCCCAGGTCATAGACCAGCCAGGTGCGGTCGTCGGTCTCGTCGCCGTAGCAGAGGGAGGCGGCCGTCGGCTCGTTGAGGATGCGCTCGACCGTGAAGCCTGCCACCTCGCCCGCCTCGCGGGTGGCCGTGCGCTGGGCGTCGGTGAACCACGCGGGCACGGTGATCACGGCGCGGGTGACGGGGGCGCCGAGGGCACCCTCGGCGGCCAGCTTCAAGCGCCGGAGGACGAGGGCCGAGACCTCGACGGGGCTCATGGTCCGCTCGCCGAGGGGCAGCGCCACGTCCTCGCCCATGCGGCGCTTGGCCGAGCGGATCACGCGCTCCGGCGCCGCGGCCCACAGGTTGCGGGCGGCGCGCCCGACGACCACCTCCCCGTCCAGCCCGAGGGCGACGACGGACGGGACGAGGGTGTCGCCGTCCACCGGGACCAGGACCGGACCGTCCTTGTGGATGCACACCAGCGAGTTCGTCGTGCCGAGATCGATTCCGACCACCGCGCTCATGGGGCTGCCTCTCCTGAGGGCGCGACGGGGCGCGCCCGGTTGACCACGACCTGTGCCGTCCGCAGCACCGTGTCTCCGTCCATCCAGCCGGACACCAGCTCCTCAACGACGGCCAGGTCCGGGAGCGTTGGCACCTCCGCCGTGCCGACCGCCTCCATGCGGTGGGGGTCGAGGGTCTGGCCGGCGGTCTTGATGCGCGAGGCGCCCAGGCCGGCGAGAGTCTCCGCGAGGCGCGCCTCATTGAGGGCCAGACCCTCGGCGAGGGCGGTGATCGCCGGATCCAGCCGCCGAAACGGCCACAGGCCCCGCGGGCGAGCCGATGCAGCGGCGGCGCGGAGCGCCTCCGTGCGGTCGAGCACAGCGATGAGCGCGCGGGCGGCACGGCGCCGCGCCTCGTCCCGGTCGGCCTGGGCATCGGCGCGCAGGCGTTCCTCCCGGGCCCCCGCCCGCTCCACCTCGGTCTCCAAGGCCGCCTGGGCCACCACCAGCCGGTCGCGGATGTCCCGCGAGGCGCGGGTCTCGGCGCGCACCTCGGCCTTCAGCGCGGCCATCTCGCCAAGCAGGGTCGCCAGATCGACGGGAGGCGGAGGGAGCTCGACCGTCACAGGGCGCCTCGGATGAGGGCCCGCAGGTCTTCGAGGGCAGGCGGCTTGCGGGGCGCGGAGCGGAGCCAGTCGGACAGCTCCTGGAGGGAGCCGGTCGGGTCCTCGTGGAAGAGATAGGCGTCGACGCGGCCGTGCTCGGTGCGGAGCGCATCGTAGGCCGCCCGGAGCGTGGCGAAGCGGGCCGGATCGCGGTCCGGCGGGTTGTGCGCGAGCAGGGTGCGGTAGCGAGCCTCCACCTCGGCATCGGTGGCGCCAGGGGTCACGCCCAGGACAAAGAACGGGTCCAAAATGGTCACTCCTCAGCGGGCGGGCGCCTGCTTGGGCTTGCCGGTGCGGTAGGCGGTGATGCGTGAGATTGCGTCTGCCAGATCTTCGGCGAGGCCACGAGGGCGGGACCTTCCGTTGGACGACCCGGAGAGCTCCCAGGGCTCGTCTTCGTCGTCCCCTTCTTCGTCGTCCCAGTCCTCGTCCTCCCAGCCCTCGTCCTCCCAGCCTTCGTGCTCGTCGTCTTCAAGATCGTGGATGTGCGTGTACTCGTCGAGCAGGCGCTGGAGCTCTCCCTCCGCATCCGCGAGGTAGGCGGCCGGCCGGCCGAGCTTCATGGCCAGATCGCAGCGCTGCAAGTGGAACTCAGGGGCGTCCGGGTGGGTGGCGCATGCGTGCTCGAGGATGCCGAGCCGCGTCTCGTCGTCGCCCGCCCAGTGGATCGCCATACGCAGGTCACGCTCCTTGGTGAGCCGGTCGCCGAATGCCGCCAGGCGGCGGGCCACGTCGATGAGATCGATGAGTAGCCTCCCCTCGCCCGCCTCCTCGTTGATCAGGTCGAGCATACGGCTGATGACGCCTTCGGGCGGTGGTGCCCACGAGTCCCTCTCGCTGGCAGGTCGTCCCAGTCCGGGCCGCCGCACGCCGAGCATGTTGAGCGCGATCAGCTCGCGGGTCTCCCACTCCCACGGGGTGGTGCCCGTCTCCAGCTCATGGCGCCGCAAGGCATTCCTGTTCGACGTCGTTCCAGCCGCGACCTCGAAGGCGGCCGCCGTGGCACGGGCGTGACAGCGAACCGGATCGCTGAGGCTCTGAATCGCGCACGCCACCATCACAGTCTCGCGCCCTTGGGTCACGCGGTCGCTGTCCGCCTGCTTGTGGGCGCGCCCGATGAGGATCTGCGCCTCCAGATCGCGGACCCGCGGGTCGTGAGGAGCGAGCTGCGCGGCGCGGCGCGCGTGGGCCGCCGCCTTCAGGAAGGAGCGGCGCGCACTGCAGGAGGCGGCGGCGGCGAGCTGCACGTCGATGTCCTCGGGGAAGGCTGCGGCGTAGTCCTCGGTGAACTCCGTCAGGGCGGAACGGTCCCGCAAGACCTTGAGGGCCTTGAACTGGAGGTCCCATGCCTGGCGCCGTCCGGGGTCAAGCGTGATGGCCTTCTCCAGAAGCTCGCGCGCCTCGTGGAGATCATCGAGCAGCCCGTAGTGTCGTGGCGGGAAGAAGTCCTGGTCCGATGGGTCACCGGGACCGATCAGCCCCTCGGCAGCCCGCGTCAGCAAGGCTGCCTCCACCTTCCGGCGGTCGAGCCCGGCGGGAAGCGCCGCCCGCGCCAGCGCGTCCCGGGCATCGAGCCAGCGGTCCGCCGCGCAGCAAGGGCAGCCGGCGCGACCGTGGAGGAGCGCGCGGAGCCGGGCGTCGGCCGGGTCCTCCGGATCGGCGCGCAGCGCCTTCTCCAGGCGCTGCGGAATCGCCTTGATGTCCACACCGCTGCTCTGGAGCGTCCATGGCAGCGTCCGCCGCAGAGCCCGCAGGACGGTGCGGTCGAGGAGCGCGGCCGACCTCGCCAGGGCGGCGAGCCCCTCGTTGGGTCGCCGGTCGGCCAGCAGGCGGACGGCCTCGTCCAGCCCAGGGGCGGCGGAGCCGAGGCCCAGGGTGCGAGCCACATCCGGTGCGCCTCCATCCAGGGCGGCACGGACGCGGGCGGCGACACCGGAGAGGGGGGAGTCCGCGAGGGCATCGAGGGCCCGCCGGGCGTCGTCGTCCACGCCCTCCTGGAGGGAACACAGGGCGCGCAGCCAGAGCCGCCCGGACCGCAAGGGCGAGCGTGCGCCGACGGCCTGGAGGACCTCGCGAGCCATCGGGACCTGGCCGGCGCATAGGTGCTCTTGAGCCACGCGCAACGCACGGAGCTCCGCGACCCAGGGGGCCATGGGGCGTGCGGTCGCCAGCGCCTCGAAGGCTGCGTCGTCGAAGGTGAGCGGCGCCGGGACGAGCGACTCGACCAATGCATCCGAGACGGTCTCTGGAAGCTCGACGGCGACGCGAGCGGGCCAGACGCGGATCAGGACGGAGAGGCGCTCCTTCGGACGGGATGCAGGCCAGAATCGCTCCAGAGCCGACAGAACGTCGTCAAAGCGCCCCTGGGAGACGAGCCGGGGCAGCTTCTCAAACCAGTAGCGCGTCTGGTCGCCGGCAGGGGCCGCGTTGGTCGCTCGCTGCTTGTTCTTCTTGGCCATGGGTGCGCGTCATAGCAAATCGCAGGGGTGACGTCGAGGGTCTTCGACGTCCCCGCTGTGCGAATGTGAGAATTGAGTAGGTTTGACCCCAATCCCTGCTGAGCGGATGTGAGAATTGAGTAGGTTTGACCCCCAATCCTTTTGAGTTAGGTTTGACCCCCAATCCTTGGTAGGGTGATGCCCATGACGACGGATTCCCGACGACGTGTCGCCACGGTTCGGAAGATCGCCATCGAGGACGACCCGGATCGCTTCGACCTCGACTTCTGGCAGAGCCTGCCTGCGGACGAGCGCTTCGCCGCCACCTGGGACGCGGTCGAGGACTTGGCGCGTATGGGGAGGATCGATGCAGATCAGCTCAGACTACGTCGATCTGTTGTCCGCCTTGAACGACGAGAGGGCTGAGTACCTCGTCGTCGGCGCCTACGCGGTGGCCTACCACGCCCGGCCCCGCTACACGAAGGACCTGGACCTCTGGATCCGCAACGATCTTGAGGCATTGGTCATTGTTTCGGCCGCCGTGTTCCTGGAACGTGGTGGCCGAAGCGATGACCAAGGCCAACTTCTGAAACCGAGGGCGTCGATGTGCCCCGCTTCCAGTCTGGCGGAACCGCATGCAGGGTGGTGCCCGTTCAAGGTCTCGCCAGGCTGGCAGCGAGAATGGTGCGGCGACCGAATTGCCGAAGTTACTCTGACGCGGGCCCTTGGTTGGACGGAGCGGACTGCGCCGGTTAGGAATGACAACTCGCACTGGCCCCACTGTGATCACGAACTCTGGCCCCACCTCTGGTCGGTGTGAAGGGCCGCGGCAGGACCATCCTGCCGCGGCTTCGTTCCGCTCGCAGCGCTACGTGGGGTAGCGCGGCAGC
>BTVJ01000052.1:0-50377 GCA_045863395.1 Myxococcales bacterium | reverse complement strand
CGCCAGGCGCTGGCCGCCGCTCGCACCCACGTGGGTGCGGGCGCGAGCGCCGAGGTGCTGATCACCGCCGCGCTCCGGCTCCGCTCGCTCGATCAGGCGGCGTGACCTTGAGCCACCGCTCGCACCCTGGCGGCACGGTGGGCCCCCGCCGGGACAGCGGCCTCGGCCCGCCCCACCATCCGCAGGACCGCTGATGCCAGCCCCCTCCGCAGGCACCTGGCAACAGACCGCGCCGCCTCGGGTTGAGCCCCCCGGGCGTGCCTGCTCCCGGGCCGCTCTTGGCTCCCATCGCCGGGCTCCACGTGCAGCCGCACGGGCTACTGCGACGCTGCTCCGGGCGAGGCGCCCGCGAGCTGCGCCAACGTCTCGGGATCTCCTGATGGCATTCTCCAATTCTCCAATCGCCTCTGGGAGACCGGGTGGCAGCAACCCAGGGATGAGTCGGGCCAGCGCCATGTGCCGACCCCTTCCCCGAATCGGCGATGTCAGCCCACTCCCAGCGTCGCCAGGGATCGGTCCATCAGCTCGGCCCAGCCGCGGTTGGCGATCGGGCTCGCTGGGCTCGGGTGAGGCGCGCAGCCGACGGTCCGGCCAGACGTCTCTCCGAGTACGGCTCTGATGCGGGCCTCGGCGAACTTGCCGATCCCAATCACGAAGCGGGCGTCGAGGTGCTCGATTGTGTGCCTCAGGGCCTCGTCGCAGGCGACGAAGAGGGGCTCGCGCTCCTTGCTCGCCAGCTTGTCAGGCGTGAGGTTGGCGCCGCTCTCGACCATGAACACGAGGGGACACCAGTTGGCGACGAAGAACCGGCGGAAGAATGCCTCCGGTGTGCCGAAGCGGTCGCGGGCCCATCCCCACAGCCGAGCCCCGGAGACCTCGGCGCGGGGGCACGCAAACCCCTGAATGGGCCGCTTCGGGTGCTCGACCGGGGGCTTGCCCACCTGGGCCTCGACACGCAACCAATCACGGACCACGCTCACCTCGCCAAAGGGGACTCCGACCTGGGCCATGCCGAACGGTCCGGGATTCAGCCCGACCATCAGGACCTCCCGCTTGCCGCCCCCATACCTCTGGCAGTAGGCGTCCCAGGGGGCTCGTGCATAGACCAGCGGGTTGTAGACGTGGGTGACGGGCGGACCGAAGGAGAGCCCGTCCAGGCGGCCGATCAGCTCGTCGGTGATGTGTTGCAGGCTCATCTGCGGTTCAGCCTCGTGGGGTTGGAGGGCGGCAGAGGCAGCACCAGCGGCAGTCTGCACAGGTCGGTTCGTACCTCACTTGCCGTCATGGAGTCCCCCACCCCCCGCCTCCGGGCGTCTCGATGACCAGGACGTCGCCAGCGCCGACATGCACATGGGCCCGCCCGCCGAGGTCGTCGACAACCCCTCCGACCCGCAGGAGACGGTTTCGGCCAGGGGCTCCCGGCCCCCCGCCCAGGAGCCCATGAGGCGGAACGCGTCTGCGCCCCGACAGGATGGCGACCTCCTGCGGCGCCAGGAATCGCAGTCTCCGGATCACGCCGTCGCCGCCCCGCCACCGACCGTCCCCGCCGCTGCCGCGCCGGAGGCCGAAGGCCTCGACGACCACCGGGTGGCGCATCTCCAGAATCTCCGGGTCCGTCAGACGCGAGTTGGTCATGTGGGTGTGGACCCCCGAGGCGCCGTGGAAGCCCGGACCAGCGCCCGCGCCGCCGCAGAGCGTCTCGTAGTACTGTCTCTCGCCGTCGCCGAACGTCAGGTTGTTCATGGTGCCCTGGCAGCCGGCCATGGCGCCCAGCGCCCCGAGCAGGGCATCGGCGAGGACCTGAGAGGTCTCCACGTTTCCCGCCACCACGGCCGCAGGATACACCGGGTCGAGGAGAGACCCTCTGGCCACACGCAGCGTGATGGGCAGGAGACAGCCCGCGTTGAGGGGGATGTCCGCATCCACGAGCAGGCGGAACACGTACAGCACGACGGCGCGGCATACGGCCAAGGGGGCGTTGGCGTTGCCCCCCGACTGGGGCGAGGTCCCCCGCAGATCGACCAGGACTGTCTGCCCAGGGCCCGGTGCCACGCGCACGCAGACCCGGTCGCCGTCGTCCGTCTCCAGGGTCAGAGAGCCCTCGCGAAGCTGCCCCACCAGGCGGCGCACCGACTCGGCGGCGTTGTCCCGCACGTGCCCCATGTACGCCAACACCACCGGGAGCCCGTAGGTGTCGACCAGGTCCCGCAGCGCCCTCGCCCCCTTCTCGTTGGCCGCGAGCTGGGCGCGCAGGTCCGCGACGTTCTGGTCCGGGTTGCGGACCGGCCAGGGGCCCCCACCGAGCAGCGCGCGAAGCCCCGCCTCGTCGAAGCGCCCCGCCGACACCAGCGGAAAGCACGCGACCCGGAGCCCCTCCTCGTCGATGGTCCGGCTGTCGGGGGGCATGCTCCCCGGCGTGCGTCCCCCCACATCCGCGTGGTGGCCCCGGGAGGCGACGAAGAACAGGGGCCGCCCCTCCGCAAAGACCGGCGAGACCACCGTGATGTCGGGAAGGTGGGTCCCCCCGTGGTAGGGGTCGTTCAGCATCCAGGCGTCACCAACGCTGACCTGCCCCCCCGTCGCCCGCAGGACCTCGGCCACCGCGTCGCCCATGGAGCCCAGATGGACGGGGATGTGCGGTGCATTCGCCACCAGGTTTCCCGCTCCATCGAAGACCGCGCACGAGTAGTCGCGCCGCTCCTTGATGTTCACGGACCAGGCGTTGTGCTCCAGGGTGACCCCCATCTGCTCCGCCACGGACATGAAGCGGTGGTTGAACACCGCGAGCAGGGTGGGGTCCGCCTCGGTGGTGGCGCGGCTCCGGAGCGGACTCTCGCGCCGCAGCACCAGGTCGCGCCGCTCCGTCACCGTCGCCACCCACCCGGGCTCCACCACCGTGGTCGCCGTCGCCTCCACCACCACCGCCGGGCCCCTCACGACCCACCCCACCGGGAGGCGGGCTCGCCTCAAGACAGGCGCGTCGTGCAAGGCCCCACCCGTGAAGAGGGGGGCGCTACCAAGCAGCGGATCCCCACCTGCATCCGAGCCCTCCACCCACGGGGCATCAACGGGCTCCTCGCCCCCCACCACCTCCACGGAGAGGCCCTCCACAACCACCTCCCCGTCCTCGGGCACCACGCCGTAGCGCTGGTGGTGCAGCGCACGGAACGCAGAGACCAGCGCCTCGTAGCTCCCCCAGGGCACGACCAGCGCCGTGTCCGTCCCGCCTCGGCGAAGGTGGGCGCGGCGCTCGGCCCGGCTCCCTTCGACCCCCTGAGCCGCCAGCGCCATGGTGGCATCCTCCACCAACCCATCCAGGACGGCGCGGAGGTCCCCCATGGCCTCCCGGGTCAACGGGCGCTCCACCGCGCGCTCCCGCAGCTCCCGCTGCACGGCCAACCCCATCCCGAGGGCAGACAGCACGCCCGCCAGGGGGTGGATCAGCACGGTGTCCATGCCCAACGCGTCGGCCACGAGGCAGGCGTGCTGGCCACCCGCGCCCCCGAAGCAGCACAGGGCCGCCCCCGCCAGGTCGTGACCCCGCTCGATGGAGATGCGGCGGATGGCCCGCGCCATGGTCTCGACCGCCACCGCCACGAGGCCTTCGGCGACCTGCTCCGGCGAGTGGGGCCGCCCCGTGGACTCCGTGACCCGTGCGGCGAGCTCCCCCAGACGCTCCCGTGCCGCGCCCACGTCGAGGGGCTGGTCCCCCGCCGGGCCGAAGACCGCCGGGAAGGCGTCGATCCAGATCTTGCCGAGCGCCACGTTACAGTCGGTGATGGTCAGTGGACCGCCGCGCCGGTAGCACGCCGGGCCCGGGACGGCGCCGGCGGAGTCTGGGCCCACGGAGAAGCGGCCGTCGAGGAAGCTGCAGATCGACCCGCCCCCGGCGGCGACCGTGTGGATCGCGAGCATGGGCGTGCGGAGCCGGACGCCAGCGATCTCGGTCTCCCAGGTGCGCTCGAGTTCGCCGGCATGGTGGGAGACGTCCGTGGAGGTCCCCCCCATGTCGAAGGCGACGATGCGGTGAAATCCTGCCGCGGCCGCCGTCCGCACCGCCCCGACGACTCCGCCCGCGGGCCCGGACAGGATGGCGTCCTTTCCCCGGAAGGCGCGGGCGTCCACGAGGCCGCCGTTCGACTGCATGAAGAGCAGGCGAGTCCCATGGAGCGCCGCTTGGAGGGCCGCGACGCGCCGCTGAAGCACGGGCGTCAGCCAGGCGTCGACCACCGCGGTCTCCGCCCTCGGGACCAGGCGCGGCACCGGACTCACCGCGTGGCTCGCGCTCACCTGGGTGAACCCCACCTCCCGCGCCAGCTCAACGATGCGAGACTCCTTCTGGGGATATCTCCATGCGTGAACGAGCGCAACCGCCACGCTGCGGATGCCGCACACGAAGGCAGACTCCAGCGCGGCTCTCACCTCTCCCTCATCCAGTGGCTCACCGGACCCGTCGGCCAGGGTGCGCCCTCCGATCCCGACGGTCACCTCGGCGAGGGGCTCTGGGAGTCGAATCTCCCGCGCAAATAGATCGGGACGGGCCTGGGTGCCGATTCGCAGCAGGTCTTCGAGACCACGGTCCACGAGCAACAGCACGCGCTCGCCTTTGCGCTCCAGGAGCGCGTTGGTCGCGACCGTCGTCCCCATCTTGACGACGTCCAGGGCAGGCAGCGCCTCTCCATCCCCAAGACCCAGCACATCGCGAATCCCCTGCTCCGCCGCGTCGGCGTACCGCTCCGGCGCATCCGAGAGCAGCTTGTGCACCACGCGCGAGCCATCGGGGCGTCGGGCCACGATGTCCGTGAAGGTGCCGCCCCGGTCGATCCAGAACTGCCAGCTCACGGGGTCAGCCATGGCCGCAGGTCGTCGAAGGAGTCGAACTCGATGGCACCAACCCCCGCGGCGCGACAGCCCGCCGCCAGGCGGGAGCCCCGCACCGCAGCCATGCGGTGGGCCCGCCCCACCGCGCAACGGTCCGACGTGCCGTCACCGACGAAGGAGACCTGGCCTTGCTGCCGCCCGCACACGATGCCCTTGCACACGGCGCAGAGCCCGCAGCCCAGCGACGACAGGTGCGGAAAGCCGACCTGCACGCCCCCCTCAGCGGGCACCAACGTGTTGCACCAGATCTCGTCGAAGAGGGACAGCGTCTCCCCCAGGGTGCGCTCGATGTACCAGTCGAAGCCGCCCGAGGCGAGCACCAGGCGGTCGAAGCCACGCCGAGCATCTGCGAGGAACGCATCGAGCCCGTGGCGCCGACGTGCGATGGCGTCTACCGCGGCGCCGAGCTGCTCGGGCGTCGCGTGCAGCGTCGCCCACATGCGCTCCTGCGCCTCGTGGAGCGGCATCTCGCCCCGCTCCCATGCCTGGTCCCACACGCGCCACGACGGGTCTGCGAGGCGCTCGCACAGGGCGTCGCCCACGTCCTCGGTCACCATGGTCCCGTCGAAGTCCATCACGAGCGTCCGCACGCGCCACCTCCGGCCGCACACGCTACCGTCACTGCGTCGCGGGGGCAACGTCCACAGCCGTGCGGCGCAGCGCCACCATCAGCTCCTGGCGACCGGGGCTCACGGTGTAGCGCTCGCTGCGGAGCACGTGCACCGGCGTGAAGAGGCGCTGGAAAGTGTGCGACTGGAAGAGGGGCGCGGCCCAGGAGGGGAAGACGATCAGGACGTCCCCGCCCACGTGGGCCATGAGCTCCAGCATGCCCTTGGTGTTGCGCCGGGCCAGGTCGCGGAGGGTGCGCGGCACGCCGAAGAGCAGCTCGTGGGTGTTGAGCCCGATGAGGTCCACGGTGCGGCGCCCACCGAAGTAGCGGATGGCGCCCGCGTCGTTGACCATGACCCCCTCGTGCGGCGCCACGTTCGCGGCCACCCAGCGGCCCATGGCGACCTGCACCTCCTCGATGTTCGTGCAGTTGGCGGCGTACTGCTCGACGCGGTCGGTGAGGGGGCCCGGCACGGAGGCGACGACTCCACCCACCAGCAGGGCCGCGATCAGCCGCCGCACCGCCGGTGACCCCACCGCGTGGGCCCAGAGGGCGCCGAGGCCCACCGCGGCGGGAACGATCAGCAGCGGCTCCACCGGGAGCGCCCACCGCAACCAGTAGAAGTACGCGCCGGCGTGGGGGGGCATGCTGCGCGAGAGCCCCACCGCGACGACGAAGACCAACGGTGCGCCCGCGACGAGGCCCCCGAGCAGGCGGTGGCGCACACACAGTGCGACGATGCCGCCGCCCCACAGGACGGCCCCGGTGATGGACGCGAAGAGCGGCATGTCCATGACGGGGCCCGAGAGCACGTGCCAGGCGCTGTCGAGCCCTCCGCCGTGGGCCTTGGCGTAGAAGGTGTTGGGCAGCGGGTGGCCGGTGACCGCCAGGCAGTACGCGGACCACAGGAGCGCAGCGACGGCGGAGGGCGCGACGAGCGGGATCAGCAGCCGTGGTCGCCGCAGGTGGGCGAGCGCGACCAGGGCGACGAGGACACCGAGCTCGGGGCGCGAGACGGCGGCCGCGGCGAGGAGCCCGCCGGCGTGCCACAGTCGACCCGCAGCGAGGCGCTCCATGGCCCAGACGGCGCAGGCGCCGGCGAGGGGCACCTCCATGCCGGAGACCTGCGCGAAGGCGAAGGAGGGGCTCAGCGCAAGGGTCAGTGCCCCGAACAGGGCACCCCCCAACGAGGCACCGAGGCGCCGCGCGAGGGCGAGCACACCGAGGCTCGCGGCGGCGGCGCACCCGACGCCCAGGCCTTTGACCAGCGCGACCACCGGAGCCCCGACCCGCCCGACCAGCTCGACCAGGCCCAGGGCGAGCATCCACAGGGGGCTCGTGAACCCGGCCTCAAGCACGCCATCGTTGTAGTAGGGCCCCCCGTGGTGTGCGATGCCTCGGGCGTAGACCAGGTGGATCCACGCGTCGTCGAGGGGGAAGCCCCGCCATGCGCCGGCCGAGCCGCCCACGAACAGCGCCCCCGTGGCACAGTGCGCCAGCACGACGCCAACTGCTGCCCCGATCAGCGCCCGGTCACGCGACACCCGCTCACCTCCGCCGGCGGACCATAGCAGAAGCTCGCGATCAGAGCACCGGGTGTCCCGGGTGTAGCGCCAGACCGCGACCGGGACCACGCCGCTTCCGCCCGGACCGCCCGGAGCACGCGAGGACGCGGCGCGCTGGACCCCCCTGCCTCGCCGTGGCATGATCGGTCCCGGTCGAGCCCTCCATCCGCCCACCCGTGGAGCAAACCATGTCCCGACTCATCCCCGCCCTCGTCGCCCTCGTCGCGGCCCCGATCCTCCTGGCCACGCCCTCGGCGCAGGCCACGTGCATGATCCAGTGCAGCGCAGAGCTGATGTTCGACGACTGCACCTCGCCGCCCGACCCCCACACGTGGCCGGCAGCCGCCCCTCTGACCGTCGCGGGGAGCTGCGAGGTGTGCTGCTCACCCCCGGGCGGGCCCGTCAACTGCTCCCCGGAGCCCCTGGACACCGCGCAGATGATCCTGAACCAGAACGGGGTCGCCATGGCGGGCGTGTTCTCCCCGCTCTCCGTTGCGTGCAGCCCTGACCCCCTCTACGCCTTCTCCAGCGTCATGGTGCCCGGGAGCTATGAGCTGATGGCTCCGCCGGGCATGATCATCCTCTCCTTCGAGGTGACGGACGACCCGTGCGTGACGGACGCGGACTGCCCCCTGTGCACGGTGTGCGTCTTCGGCATCTGCAAGGGGCTCGGCGTGCCCGTCTGCACGTCCGACGCGGACTGCGCCGAGGACGAGAAGTGCCTCGTGAACGCCACGGCGCCGTGCGCAAGCCAGTGCATCAAGAAGGACGCCGAGTGCGCGACCTCGGAGGACTGCCCCGTGTGCAGCGGCTGCGTGAACGGCCAGTGCATCCCCGGGGGCCTCGTGGAGTGCACCGACGACACACACTGCCCCGGCGACCAGGTGTGCGTGACCAACGCGGCGGCCCCCTGCAAGAACCACTGCGCCGACCCGGCGCCCGAGTGCACGGAGGACGGCGACTGCGGCGCCTGCGCCGTCTGCGTCGGCGGTGAGTGCAAGGGCCTCGGGCTCGTCGTCTGCGAGAACGACGGCGACTGCGACGCAGGCATGGCGTGTCAAAAGAACGCGACCGACCCGTGCAAGAACCAATGCGTCCCCGCGCCGGAGTGCACGGAGGACGCGGACTGCGGCGCGTGCGCCGTCTGCGTCGGCGGCGAGTGCAAGGGCCTCGGCCTCGTCATGTGCGAGAGCGACGGCGACTGCGACGCGGGACTGGTCTGCCAGGTGGACACGACCGACCCGTGCAAGAACGCGTGCGTCCCGGTGGAGAGCGACGCGGGGCCCTCGGACGACGCGGGGCCCTCGGACGACGCGGGGCCCTCGGACGACGCAGGGCCCTCGGACGACGCAGGGCCCTCGGGCGACGCGGGGCCCTCGGGCGACACCGCGGCGGGGCCCGATGCCGGGGGGGACTCCACCGTGGGAGCCGACGCGGGGCCCAGCGACGACACGAGTGAACCAGGCACCGGGGGATCGACGGGCGGCTCGGACGGCGGCTGCTCCACGACCGGGGCCGCCCCCGCCGGCGCGCTCTGGCTGCTGCTGGCGGCGATGATCCGAAGACGACGGCCCCGCAGCCTGTAGCCCACTGATCGCAGGCTTGCCCTCCCCGCCCCCCTGCGGTACACCCACCGCCAGGAGGCGCGCATGATCGAGGGCGTGGTCAAGTTCGAGGCGGTACACCGCACCACCGCCCTGTGCGCCCGCACATACGGGCCCCTCGCGTGCCGGCTCGCCGCCTGGCGCGAGATCCTCGTGAAGCTCGGCCTCGTGGGCCGCATCCCCGCCGCCTACGACGGGGCGGGCTTCGGCAACGTGAGCGCGCGGGTCGGGGCCCCGGCGGCCCCGCGCGGTGCGCGCTCCTTCCTGATCACCGGCACCCAGACGGGCGGGCTGCCCTGCGCCGGCCTCGATGACCTGTGCCTCGTGCGCACCTATGACTGGCGCCGCAACCGGGTGAACAGCGAGGGTCCCACCCAGCCGTCGTCGGAGTCCATGACCCACGGCGCGCTGTACGACCAGGGGCCGCACATCCGGTTCGTCTTTCACGGCCACTCGCCCGCTCTATGGGGGGCGGCCGCCTCCCTGGGTCTGCCGGTCACCGATCCCTCGGTGCCCTACGGCACCCCGCAGATGGCCGAGGAGGTCGCTCGCCTGTACTGCACGACCCACCTGCCGTCGCTCGGGGTGTTCGCCATGGGGGGGCACGAGGACGGGGTCGTCGCCTTCGGTCGCAGCCCCGACGAGGCGGGCCAGGCGCTGCTCCTCTGGCTCTCCCGCGCCTACGAGGCCGCGTGCGGGGCGAGCGGCGCGGTGTGCTCCA
Source organism: Myxococcales bacterium (assembly GCA_045863395.1). Lineage (GTDB taxonomy): Bacteria > Myxococcota_A > UBA9042 > JABWCM01 > BTVJ01 > BTVJ01. The sequence continues at coordinate 40,996 of BTVJ01000052.1, read as the reverse complement.
CCATCCGCTGACGGGGGTCAGCGGGCGTTGGACGCATCGACGGCCTCCTCGCCGTGACAGCGACACACTGCGCGGCGATTGTCGACGTCCCGCTCCAATTGTGCTCCACTGAGGCCATGGACGCGCTGGCGGACATCTGGCCGCAGCTCACCTGGATCACCGTGCTGGTGGTGTCGGTGCTGGCGTCGGGGCACGCCGTCCTCTACAAGCGTGACTCCCGCGCCGCCATCGGGTGGGTGGGGCTCATCTGGGTGGCGCCCGTCGTCGGCGCGCTGCTGTACGTCTTCCTCGGGATCAACCGCATCAAGAGGCGCGCGGCGCTGCTCCGCGGGGAGATGCTCCACCGCGCGCCCGGGCCCGTGGCCCAGCTCGTCGCGCCAGGCTCCCTGGAGGCGGCGCTCATGCCGGACCGGGTCCACCTCTCGGCGCTCCTGCAGCTCGTGAACACCATCTCCACCCGACCCATGGTGCCGGGCAACCGGGTCACCGCACTCATCGACGGAGACGCCGCCTACCCGGCGATGCTCGCGGCCATCGAGGGGGCGCGGCGGACCATCTCGCTGAGCACCTACATCTTCGACCATGACCGCGCAGGCGCCCTCTTTCGCGACGCCCTGCGCGGCGCCGTGGAGCGCGGCGTAGAGGTGCGCGTGCTCATCGACGCGGTCGGTGCCCGCTACTCGCTCCCGCCCATGGAGAAGACGCTGCGCCGCGCCGGCGTCCCCGTGGCCCGCTTCCTGCCGACGGTCCTGCCCTGGCGGCTGCCGTACCTCAACCTGCGCAACCACCGGAAGATCCTCATCGTGGACGGCGCCGTCGGCTTCACCGGAGGCATGAACATCCGCGAGGGCCACCTGCTGCGCCTCGCGCCCGCCCACCCGGTCGCGGACCTGCACTTCCGGCTGGACGGCCCGGTCGTCGCCCAGCTCCAGGAGGTCTTCGCCGAGGACTGGCGCTTCACGACAAAAGAGGCTCTGGAGGGAGACGCGTGGTTTCCCCCGCTCTCGCCTTGCGGCCACGCCCCCGCGAGAGCGATCAGCGACGGCCCGGACGAAGACTTCGACAAGCTGCGGGTGGCCCTGCTCGGCGCCATCGCGTGCGCCAGGCGGTCCATCCAGATCCTGACGCCCTACTTCCTGCCGGACTCGGCGACCATCACGGCGCTCAGCATCGCGGCCCTCCGCGGGGTGCGCGTGGACGTGCTGCTGCCCCTCAACAACAACCTGGCGCTGGTCAAGTGGGCCTCCATGGCGCAGCTCTGGCGGGTGCTGGAGAGCGGGGTCCACGTCCACCTGGTCGGCGGTCCCTTCGACCACTCGAAGCTGATGATCGTGGACGACGCCTGGGTGCTCATCGGCTCGGCCAACTGGGACGCGCGCAGCCTGCGGCTCAACTTCGAGCTCAACGTGGAGATCTACGACGAGGGCCTGGCAGACGAGCTGGGCGCCCTCGTGCGCGACAAGCTGGGGCGCGCCCACGAGCTGTCGCTGGCGGAGGTGGACGGCCGGAGCCTCCCCGTGCGCCTGCGGGACGGCGTTGCGCGCCTGTTTACGCCGTATCTGTGAGCGTGTCTGCGCCGAAAACTCGACCCTCGTTCGGTCCGGCGCTATGGTCGAGCTCCACTGACGCCGCACAGCGGCAAAGGAGGACTCCATGATCAGGAAGCTGGCGCTCACCGTGGCGCTCTGCGCGGCACTGGGCCTGTCCACGCCCGCGTCCGCAAAGGACATGAACGGGAAGTTCGGTGTCGGGCTGAGCCAGAGCCTCACGTCGGGGGTCACGGGCCTCGGGCTCAACTACTGGATCGGGAACCTGAAGCTCGGGACCATCTTCGGCATGAACTTCTTCTTCCCCGACAAGGACGACCCGAAGAACAACAACGAGAGCGACGTGCAGAGCACCGTCGTCATCGCGCTCCAGGCGCTCTACGCCATCGCGCGGGCCGACGACGCCAACCTGAACTTCGGGCTGCGCTTCAACATGGGCATCAGGGATCCCGGAGCGGCGGACACGATCTTCGGCGTGCAGTTCGACATCCCCATCGAGGGCGAGTACTTCCTGAGCGAGCACTTCTCCCTCTACGGGCATGTCGGGATCACGCTGACCATCATCGGTGAGGACGGGAACCCGCTGGCCGCCGGTAACCAGGGCTTCAACCTGGGCATCGGTGACGGCGGCTTCTCGGGGGGCGCGGGCTTCAACTTCTACTTCTGACCGCCTCAGCCCTTCGGAGCGGAGAACAGCGCGAAGAACGCCCCCTGCGGGTCCACGCACTGGGCGGCGAGCCCGCCTCCGGGCACCTCCATGGGCCCGTTGGCCACGCTCCCGCCGTGGGACTTGACCCGGTCGAGGGTCGCGGCCATGTCCTCGACCGTCACGTAGTACAGCCACGCGGGGTTGAAGCCCTGCGGGGCGCGCATGATGCCGCCGTGGGTCTTCCCGCCCTTGCCGTACATCTGGTAGACGCCGTGCTCGGGGCCCATGTCCATGGACTCGGTCTTCTCCCACCCGAACAGGGTGCCGTAGAAGCCGAGGGCCGCGTCCACGTCGCCGGTCATCAGCTCGTGCCAGGCCATCTTGCCCAGCCCCTCGCCGTGGTCCATTCCCCCGCTCTCGGGCGTGTAGAGGCCGATCACCGCGCCGTGGGGGTCGGCGATGATCGCGACGCGGCCGACGGTCGGGACGTCCATGGGGCCGAAGTACACGCGGGCGCCCAGCTCCTGGGCCGTCGCCAGAGTGGCGTCCACGTCGGGCGTGCCCACGTAGGCCAGCCAGTGGGGGGGAGCGCCCATGGCCTTGGCCTCCTCGGGCAGGGTGCACAGGCCGCCGATGGGCTCCTCTCCGGCCACTACCATGGTGTAGGGCATGCCGCCCGCCTCGAAGGGCTGGGTCCGCCAGCCGACGACCTCCGTGTAGAAGGCCTTGGCAGCCTCGGTGTCGGTGGTCATCAGCTCGTACCATTGAAAGGATCCAAGGATGTCGGACATGGTGCACCTCGATGGGTGAGGGTTGAGGAGGGGCACGCTAACGCGCTGTGGCCCCCTCCGCCAACCACGCTCCCGCATGTTCCTGTTTCCTTGCGATTTCTCCCGCGCACGCCAGATCGCGCGCTGCTCACGCATCCGTCCCTGGTTGCGCTCCGGCCCGGTCCTGCTACCATCTGCCGCCCGGGCCCGCCGTGGGCCCACCCTTGGAGCACAGCGAATGATGGACTTCCTGTCGCAGCACTGGATGGTGCTGCTCATCCCCTTCGTGAGCGCGTTCGTCGGGTGGTTCACGAACGTGCTCGCCATCAAGATGATGTTCTATCCAATCGACTTCATTGGAATTCGCCCCTTCCTCGGGTGGCAGGGCATCATCCCAGCCAACGCGATCCGCATGGCCGGCTTCGCCTCCAAGCTCATCGCGGAGCGGCTGCTCAGCCTTCCGGCACTGCTCTCTGGGTTCGACCCAAAGAGCTTCGTGCGGGAGCTGACCGAGGTCATCGACCGCATCACCGACGAGGTGATCACCGAGGTCGCGGACAAGCGCGCCCCCGCCATGTGGGCTGCTCTCGCCCCGGCGGCGCAGGGGCAGGTGCGGGCCATGGTGCGCGCCGAGGTGGAGGAGGCCGCCGCCCGCATGTTGGGCGACCTCCAGGAGCGAATCGACGAGGTGCTCGACCTCCAGAAGGTGACGGTGGACGCGGTGCGCCGGGACAGGCGCCTGATCAGCGAGATGTTCCTGCGCGTCGGGAGCAAGGAGTTCACGTTCATCGCCCGGTCCGGCATCTGGTTCGGCTTCGCCTTCGGGATCCTCCAGATGGCGGTGTGGGTGGTATGGCCCGCGTGGTGGATGCTCCCGCTCGCCGGCTTCTTCGTGGGCTACCTGACCAACTGGCTCGCCCTCAAGCTGATCTTCGAGCCCCGGTACCCGCGCCGGGTGGGCCGCCTGATCATCCAGGGGCTCTTCCACAAGCGCCAGCGCGAGGTGAGCCACGAGTTCGCGACCATGGTCGCCGCCGACGTGCTCAGCCCGGACAACATCGTCACCACCATGACCAGCGGCCCCGCGCGGGAGCGCCTGCTCGCCATCGTCGGCGCGCGGGTGCGGGAGCTCATCGACAAGTACCGCAAACACCCGATGGCCATGATGTTGGGGCCGGACGTGGCGACGGACCTCCAGGCCGACGTGCTCAAGCGGGTGGAGGACGAGCTGCCGCGCAAGGGCGGCGTTCTCCACGTCTTCGCCAGCAAGGCCGTGGACATCAAGAACGCGCTCATCACCCAGATGGTGGAGCTGGACCCGGAGAGCTTCGAGGGGGTGCTGCGGCCCGCCTTCCAGCAGGACGAGTGGAAGCTGATCCTCGCCGGCGCGGTGCTCGGCATGGGGGCCGGGGTCATGCAGGTGGTGTTCATGTTCAAGGACGTGCTGGCCTAGCCACGGAGGGTCGCGCCATGGACCTGGAGGCGATCACGACGTTCCTGGCGGTGGTCGAGACGGGGAGCGTGCAGGGGGCCGCGGCGCGGCTCAAGGTGGCGCGGGCCACGGTCAGGCGCCACCTGGAGGAGCTGGAGGCGTCCGTCGGCGCGCCGCTCATCCACCGGACCCGCCAGGGCGCGGAGCCCACCTGGACCGGACAGCTCCTCGCGAAGCGCGGGCGGGCGGTGCTCGAGCAGGCGCGTGTGCTGCTCGGCTCCATCCGCGAGCTCAACGCGGTGCCCACGGGTGAGCTGCGCGTCGTGGCCCCGGTGGGGCTCCCGACTCCCGCCCTCGCCGCCGTCGCCCACACGATGATGCGGCTCTGGCCCGGACTGCGCTTCGACCTCCAGCTCAGCGCGCGACCCGTGGATCACCTCGCGGGCGACGCCCACGTCGCGGTGACCTTCGACGCGGCCGTCCCCACCCAGGGCGTCGAGGTGCTGGAGCTGGCGAAGACGCGAGAGTGGCTGGTGGCGAGCCCGGAGTACCTGGACCAGCGGGGGAATCCCACCACCCCGGCCGGGCTGGCCGCTCACGACCTGCTCGTGTGGTCGAGCCCCGAGGGCGCACCGGAGCTCCTGCCCACCCTCGACGGACAGCTCGTGCCGGTGAGCCCGCGCTACGTCACGGCGGACGTCCACCTGCTCCGGCTCATGGCGGCCCGCGGCGCCGGCATCGCCTACGTCCCCGACGCGAGGCTACCCCCCGGGGTCCTGGACGAGGCGCCGCTGGTGCCAGTCCTCGCCGATGTCATCGGGCGATCGCGGAGCCTGCTCCTGGTCGTGCCCGAGGTGCTCGCGGACATCCCGCGGGTCAGGGCGGTGGTCGACGTGGTGCGGAGCATGGCGGGCCCGCGGGCGTGACCTACTCGCAGGCCCCGTGGACGCAGGCCTTGCCGGGCCCGCACGGCGGGGCGCAGGGCGCGGGGACACACTCGCCGCCCTTGCACGCGGCCGTGGGGGGACAGTGTGAGTCCTCCGTACACCCAGGGACGCAGCGCTGAACCCCGTCAGGGCTCGGCGTCTCGGCACAGAATGCGTCGGGCGGACACGACATGGAGTCTCCCTGGCAGGGGGTGCAGCGGAGGATCGCCTCCGGGCAACGGGACGGGTCCAGGAAGCACTCCGTCCCGGCCAGCGCCCGCTCGCAGTCCGTGTCTCCGGCGGCGCAGACGTTCCAGGCGCACTTCCCGCCGGAGCAGAGTGTGTCACAGGACTCCTTCGCCGGGTCGCAGATTCGCACGAGCTCCATCATGCCGTGGTCCTCGTGATTCAGCTTGTGGCAGTGGTAGACGTAGGTGCCGCCGAAGCCACGATACTCGGTCAGCAGATCCACCGTCCGGTCCAGATTCACCAGGTACGTGTCGCGCCAGTGGGCAAACGGCGGCTCGAACAGACGCGACTTGGTGTTGTGATCCTGACTGCCGGCGGGCGGCAGCGGGCACACGAGGAACGGGTTGATGTGGATGTGGAACGGGTGCCCGTCGAAGCCGGCGAGCAGGCGCCAGTGGTCGACCGCCCCGAGGGTGAACACCCGGTCCAGGGGGTAGCGCTCCCGGTCGATGGACTCGAAGTTCTTGCAGTTGAGGTTGTGGTCGGGGCAGGAGCAGTCGTCGAGGCCCTCGTTCTTGGCGAAGATCATCCACATGGCGGAGACCTGGTCGATCTTGGCCGGGTCCGTGATGGCCTGGACCTCCGCACACCGCTCGAGCGCGTCCACCGTGCCGCCCTGGAGCTTCATGCTCGGGGTGTGCTTGGCGACCTCCTCCAGGTCGGGCATCTCCGTCTCGGTCGGCGTCCCAGCGCTCGCCGTCACGTTGACGATGGCGATGAGATCGCCGTTGGTCGTGAGCTGGAGGATCTCGTCCACGGTCGGGGCCTTCGTCAGACCCACGGCGATATCGGTGGTGCCCGTGGTGTCCGCCTGGAGGAAGCGGCCCGACATCATGCAGAGGGTGTCTCCGTCCTTCAGCTTGCTGCCGTCGAGCAGCGCGTCGATTCGATACCCCGGCGACAGGAACATGTACGGGGGCGCAAAGGGCCAGTCTGCGCCGTCGGGGGGCTTCGGGAGGGTGAGCCCGTCACGACCGATCTGCGTCAGGGCCACGGGGCCTGCGGCGAAGTCGAGATTCTTGCAGTCCGTGTCCTTGCCCTTGAAGACGGCGATGGTCATCTCGTCGAGGAAGGCCCCGTGCAGGAAGCGCCACCGCTCGATCTGGCCCGGCGGCATGATCAGCCGCGGCTGGCGGAGGCCGTTGAGCAGGTTGTGTTGCTTCTTGGACGTGTCCCCGAGAGTGACGAAGTCGTTGAACGTGATGTGGTCCTCGTCGCAGGCCTGGCCGTCCGGGAGGGGCTCGTAGTCGATGGGCGGCGTCATGATCACGAACACCCGCTCCTTGGCCTTCTCGATGCCGGGGAGGGAGTCCACCGGACCCCGGACGATCCACGCGCCGGTCGCCCCCGAGGCCACCTGGATGGCGGTGCTGCCGTGGATGTGCGGGTGATACCAGTGCAGGCCCTCGTGGTGGACCCCGTCCTCGTCGATGTCCCACCGGTGCTGGTGGCCCGTGCCGTGCTTCACCTGGCTGATCACGTCGTCGGCGAAGAAGCACTCGCGGGGGCCGTCCGCCCCATTACCGTTGCACACCCGGCACTTGAGCCCGTCCTTCTCTTCGCATCCGCCCCCGACGGAGTAGTCGGGCCGCACGTGCGATCCATGAGCGTGCAGGTTCGTCAGGTTGAAGTCGAACAGGTGGCACTCCCCCCCGGATGAGGTCGTGCACGTGCAGTCTGCGTGGGACCCATGGCCGCCCGACGGAGTGCAAGACTTGCCGCTCCCGTCGGTGCACGTACACCCGGCATGGCTGAGCGACTGCATGTCGGCCTTGGTGAACTTGTTGCGGATGTTCACGCGCACCTGGCGGGCCTTGCCCCCCGCCTGCGCCGGGGTGTCGATGGTGGGCGCGGGGAACAGCCCGTTGTATGCGCGGACGCACTGGCGCTTGCCGTCGATGAGCACCTCCGTGGGCGCGAGCTCCAGCTCGTAGACCCCTTCGGCGTTGGGCGCCAGGACGGCCGGGTTCCTGAAGGTCTCCTCCACGCAGCGGCCGTCGGTCAACGTGTAGCACTCTTCACCGGACGCCGTGTCCCCGCCCGTCGCGGCCGGCTCCTCCGAGCCGGCGCAGCCCGCGACGATGAGCAGCGCGAGGGTTCTCCGTATGTCACTCAAGGGTTGCTCCTGCTTGTTGGGGCCGCCGGACGCCTTCTCGCGGCCGAGGGGGCGATCAGACGCGGATCCCCACCACGCCTGGGGCCTGAATTCCGCGGTGTCACCAGTGACCGGGAGAGTGGCTCATGTCCCGGCGCCGGTCAATGGCCGATTCATGCCAGCCGGTGGCACGGCGCGATCCATGTCCCGCGACCGCCCCTTGACGCGCCCTGCCTGCCTGGGGTAACCACGTGACCCCTGACCGAGGAGGCATCATGGCAGAGTGGTGGCACGACGAAGCAGCGCTGGCAATGAAGCACGTGGGGGGCCGCGCCGACCGCCCCGTGCTGTTCGAGACGGGGTACGGCCCGTCCGGGCTGCCGCACCTGGGCACCTTCGCGGAGGTTGCGCGCACCGCCTTCGTGCGGTGGGCCTTCGCGCAGGATCACCCCGAGGTCCCGACCCGCCTCGTCGCTTTCTCCGACGACATGGACGGGCTGCGCAGCGTCCCCGAGAACGTCCCGAACCGTGAGATGCTGCGGGAGCACCTGGGCAAGCCGCTGTCTCGCATCCCGGACCCGTACGGCCGTGCGGCGAGCTACAGCGCCCACATGATCGGCAAGCTCCGGGAGTTCGTGCACGCCATGGGCGTCGACACGGAGTTCATGACCTCCAGCGAGTGCTATGCAAGCGGCACCTTCGACGAGGGCCTGCAGCGGCTCTTGTCGGTGGAGGCGCAGGTCAAAGACGTGGTGCTGCCCACGCTCCAGCCCGAGACCCGCGTGGCCTGGAGCCCGTTCCTGCCCATCTGTGAGGCCTGTGGGCGCTACACGACCACGGTGACCTCGGTGGACCCGGCGGCGGGGGCGCTCTCCTACGCCTGCAACACACCCTTCGGGGGCGCGTCTGGCTGCGGGCACACCGCCACCACGCCGGTCACCGGGGGGCGGGTCAAGGTCGGCTGGAAGATCGACTGGGCGCTCCGGTGGTGGACGCTCGGCGTCGACTACGAGATGTACGGCAAGGACCTCATCGAGTCGGCGGACATCAGCGCGAAGATCGTACGCCTGCTGGGGTCTCGCCCCCCCGCGGGCACCTTCTACGAGATGTTCCTGGACGAGGAGGGGCGCAAGATCTCCAAGAAGATCGGCAACGGCGTGTCCCTGGAGACCTGGCGCTCCTACGCCCCCGACGACGCGATCCTCGCGTTCCTGACGAAGCCGCCCCGCAAGGCGCGGCGCATCGGGCTCGAGATCGTCCCCAAGTCCGTCGACGAGCTGCTCGCGGCCATGCGCGCCGAGGCCCAGGAGCCGGGCGAGGTCGTCCGCATGATGCGCGAGACCACGCAGGCGGCGCAGCGCAACCACGCCTGGACCTGGCACAGCGACTTCGACTTCTCGCTGCTCGTCAGCCTGGTCGGCGCGCTGGGCATCGGCGACGCCGACGCGGTCTACGGCTACCTGGAGGCCTCGCGGGTCTCGGTGGACCCGCGGGACGCCGCCTTCGCGCGGGAGCTGGTCGGCTACGCCCTGGCCTACGACCGGGAGGTGCTGGAGCCGAAGCGGCGCGCGGCCACGGCGCTGGCCCTGGACGAGGGCCAGCGGGCGGCCGTCGCTGCGCTGCGCTCCGAGCTGGTCACCTTGGGCTTCGAGGACGCGGAGGCGCTCCAGACCCTGAGCTACGAGGTGGGGAAGGCCCACGGGCTCCAGCTCCGCCAGTGGTTCTCCGTCCTGTACCACGCGCTCACCGGCTCGCCCAGCGGCCCGCGCCTCGGCACCCTGCTGGCGCTGCTCGGCGGGGAGCGGTCGCTGGCAAAGCTGGACGCCGCCCTCGCGGCCGGGTAACCCGCATTGGGGGTCGGCCGCAGGCGTCAGTCCGCGTACTTGACCGAGCAACCCCAGGCCTGGGTGGTGGGGGTCGGGGCCGGCCGACCCGCCAGGGCGGCGTCGATGGCGTCCTGGGTGTAGGCGACGTAGGCGTCGCCCTTGACCTTGCCCAGGGGCTTGTTGTCGAGCGCGCCTGCGTAGACCAGCTTTCCCGCCGGATCAATCACGAACATGTGCGGCGTGGCGGTCGCCCCGTAGGCGCGCCCGGTCGTGCCCGCCTCGTCCAGCAGGACGGGGTAGGAGATGCCATACTCCTCCACCGAGGCCCGGTTGCGCTCGGCGCCCGCTCCCTGCTTCCCGGGGGCGCCGGAGTTGACGGCCAGCCACACGACGCCCTTCTCTGCGTTGCGCTGCGCCATTCCCTTGAGGGTGCCGTCCTCACCGTGCGCCTGCTTCACGAAGGGGCAGTCGGGGTTGTACCACTCGACGACCACGACCTTGCCGCGGTGGTCGCGCAGACGGACCGGCTTGCCGTCCAGGTCGTCGAGCGTGAAGTCCGGCGCCTCCTGGCCGACCGCGACGGGACCGGCAGCGGACGCGCTCCCCTCCGCGGGTGCGCCCGCGGTGGCCGCTCCCACCTTCGCGCCCGCCGGAGGATCAGCCCCCTTCGCGTCGCCCCCTTTGCACCCCACTGCGAGCAGCAACACCAGCGCCAACTGGACTCTCATGTCGGTCTCCTCTCTTCATGGTGGTCACGGGCCCCTGGGGCCGGCGGGCATGGTGACGCATCGGGGGGCGTGCAGGCAACCGACGGGGGGGAACCAACCGCACGGCAGATGGGCCCCCGGGCCGCGGCAGCGGTGATCAGGGCGTGGCGGGACGTGTGTTGTAGTAGGCCGTCGAGACCACGATGCAGGTGGCGGAGGCAGTGCCATACCCGCTCAGGTTGCGCACCCAGGTCAGCACGTCGGCGAGGGACGTGGTGGACGTGGGCGCCCCGGAGGTCGAGTCGATCTCCATCATGTACCCGTAGCCGTCGGGCGGCGCGGGGAAGGTGCCGCGGTCCTTGATGAACCAGATGTCCAGCGAGTGGGGGTCCTGGGTGATCCCCTCCGGCGCCCCGTCAGGATCGACGCTGGGCACGAACACCCGGGCGATGGCCGTCGAGTTCGGGATCACCACGCCGTACTGGTCGATGGGGAACACCCGGTAGAAGCCCGGGTCCACCTGAGCCGATCTGCCCGACGGCTGCTCGCCGTCCTCGTCGAAGGGAACGGGGATGCGGGAGATCAACGTGGACTCGGTGGGGATGCCCGCCATGGAGTCCACGGCGCTCTTGATGTACTTGAAGTTCGACGCCCGGTGCCGCAGGTAGGGAGCCGGGTTGTGGGCGACGGTGGAGTCGTCGCCGGAGTCGTGGCTGCTCGCCGGGTTGGACTTCGTCGTCCAGGTGGAGAGGGTCCAGCGGTTGTTGAGGTCCTGCCCGGCGAGGGGCTCGAAGGTGGTGCGGGTGGCGTTGGTCGAGGTCATGGTCGGCGCCGTGCCCGTGTGGATGAACCACCGGTCCGTGTCCGTGGACGGCTCGCCGAAGCCGACTCCCACGAGCTTCCTGGTACCTCCTTGGACCTGATACACTTGGACGGCGCCGTCGAGGATGGGTCTGTTGGCCATGGGGTGCCTCCTGGTGAGACTATTGGAGGAAGTGCAACGCGTCGACTCGGACTCGCTGACCGTAGATCAACTCGGCGCCCACGACAATGGAAAAACATGGCGAGTGAGCAGCAATGCACCTGTGTCATGTCCCATGTGACACTGTCACGAGGCAACATCTCCCGTGCGTGGCAGGCGGAGGCCGTCGGCGCGCCAGTGCTCTGGGGGGCGGGTCTGACTGGCTCGGGGGTGACCATCGGGTTCCTGGACTCTGGGGTCGAGACAGGCCACGAGTGTCTGGGCTCAGCGCACCTGCCCGGTGGCTTCCGGGACGCCGTGGACGGCGCGGACGGCGCCCCCTGGGACCGTTCGGGGCACGGGACCCGCGTCGCGAGTCTCGCCTTGGGCCGCCACGTCCGCTGGCCCGTGGGAGTCGCGCCCGGGGCGCGCATGGCTGCCGCCGCCGTGACCCTCTCCGACGACACGGTCTGGACGCATCTGACCCTCGCGGGCCTCTCCTGGATGCTGGAGCAGCGGCACACGCTTCGGGTCCTCAACATCTCGTTGGCCATGACGCCGCATCCCGAAGTCGGCCCGCTGCTCTCTGCTCTGGAGGACCGGGGCGTGCTCGTCGTCGCCGCCGCCCAGGGGGCGAGCGCTGCCGCGTCGTGGCCCGGCGCGCTGCTCGCGGGCGCCGTGGACCAGCGCGGCGTCCCCGACCGCCCCTCCGCAGCCGCCCTCGCCACATCGCCCGACGTCTGCGTCCTTGCGCCGGGGACCCGCGTGCTCGCCGCGCGCCCGTTCGAGCCGGATGCCTATGAGGTCGCATCGGGCACGTCCATGGCGGCGGCGGTCGTGTCGGGCGTGGCCGCGCTGATCGCGCAGCGCTACCCGGAGCTGACGCCGGCCGGGCTGCGTCGCGCCTTGCGCGAGGGCTCTCGCGGAGGCACCCTGAGCGCCCCGGCAGCGCTGGCGGCGGCGTGCTCCATGCGCGGGTAGGCCGCCACCTCCGGCTGGACCCGCGGAATGGTAGGGTCCTGCAACGGGTTGTGCAGCCCTGCCCGTGTACCAGGAGCGCCCTCGATGACCCGACTCTTCGCCCTGCTGCTCATCGCCCTCGTGGCTCCGGCGAGCGCTGCGCCTGCCATCCCCTTCCCCGTCCACGAGCGCGTCCTCGACAACGGCCTGCAGGTCGTCGTCGTCCCCTTCGACAGCCCCGGGGTGGTCGCCTTCCACACGGTGGTGCGTACCGGCTCGCGAGACGAGGTGGAGCCCGGCCACAGCGGCTTCGCCCACTTCTTCGAGCACATGATGTTCCGGGGGACTCCCCGCTTCTCGACGGAGGCCTACAACGACGCCCTCAAGCGCATGGGCGCAGACTCCAACGCCTACACCACCGACGACTACACCAACTACTTCATCGTGGCCCCGTCCCGGCATCTGGAGGCCATGATGGATCTGGAGTCTGACCGCTTCCGCAACCTCCGCTACGACGAGGAGGTGTTCAAGACCGAGGCGTTGGCGGTGCTCGGCGAGTACAACAAGAACGCGTCGAACCCCATGCGGGCCATGCACGAGCGGCTCCGGGAGCTCGCCTTCACGCGCCACACCTACCGCCACACGACCATGGGCTTCCTCGCCGATATCAAGGCCATGCCGGGCTACTTCGAGTACAGCCTGGGCTTCTTCCGCCGGTTCTACCGGCCCGAGAACGCCGCGCTGCTCATCGTGGGGGACGTCACCCCCGACGCGGCCTTTGCGCTCGCAGAGCGGTTCTGGGCGCCTTGGGAGCGGGGCTACGAGGCACCGGCGGTCACGCCCGAGCCGCCCGCCGAGGCCGGCGCCCGTGACCACCTGGAGTGGCCGCTCCCCACGCGCCCCTACCTGCTGGAGGGCTACCGCGCCCCAGCGTTCACGACCGAGTCGGCAGACACGGCGGCCCTCGGGATCATCGACCAGCTCCTGTTCAGCCCCTCGGCACCGCTCTACCAGGAGCTGGTCGTCGACAAGCAGTGGGTGGACTGGATCTCTGGCTCGCCGCCCACTCGGCGCGACCCCTCCCTGTTCATGATCTCCGCCCAGGCCCGCAAGGACGAGCTCGTGCCCGAGGTGCAGAAGGCCGTGCTGCGCCATATCGAGGCGCTCAAGGCGGCTCCGGTCGATGCGGATCGCCTGGAGCGCACCCGCTCGCACCTGCGCTACGCTCTGGCCCGCAGGCTCGACAGCCCCGCCGACGTGGCGATGATCGTGTCCGACTCAATCGGGCGCACGGGCAGCGCTCACGCGGTCAACGCACTGTACGACCGCTACGCGGAGGTCACCCCGGAGGACATCCAGCGGGTGGCGCGGGAGGTGTTCACCGCGAAGAACCGCACCGCCGTCACCCTGGCCACCCGGCCGACTCCAGGAGCGACGCCATGAGATACGCACTCCTGACACTGCTCCTGGTCGCGCCTGCCGTCGCCCACGCCCGCCTGGAGCCGCTGGCCGAGGTGGTCGAGCTGCACCAGCCGGCCTCGCCCCTCGTCTCCGTGCGGCTCATGCTCAGCGCCGGCTCCGTGGACGACCCGACCGGCAAAGAGGGCCTCGCCGCGCTCACCGGGCTCATGGTGGGCGCCGCGGGCACGAAGAAGCGGCCCTACAAGGAGCTCACCGAGGCCCTCTACCCCATGGCGGCGTCACTCCAGGTGGCCACGGATCGCGAGGTGACCGTGGTCTCGGGAGAGGTGCACAAGGACAAGCTCGACGCCTTCACGGAGCTGCTGGTGGAGGCGGTCACCCAGCCGGGATTCATGGCCGAGGACCTGGAGCGCAACCGGGAGCGGCTGCTGTCGGCGCTGACCACGGGCCTGCGCAGCGGCAGCGACGAGCTGCTGGGCCTGGAGGCGATCCAAGGGGTGGTCTTCCGGGGGCACCCCTACGAGAAGCCCCCCGAGGGCACCGTGGCGGGCCTCCGGGCCATCACCGCCGACGACGTGAGGGGCTTTCACCACGTTCACTTCGTTCAGCGCCGCCTGATGATCGGCGTCGCGGGGGGCTACCCGGAGGGCTACCCTCAGCGACTGGCCGTGGCGCTGGCGGGGCTCCCGGCCGGGGAGCCGCGGCCCTCGCTGCCGCCCGGCCCTGCGGTGTCCGGGCGTCGCGTGACGATCATCGACAAGGCGACGGCGTCGGTGGGCATCCACGTCGCGCACCCGCTCGGCGTCACACGGAGCGACCCCGACTTCGTACCGTTGCTGGTCGCCAGTAGCTGGCTCGGAGAGCACCGGACCTTCCACGGCATCCTCATGCGGGAGCTGCGCGGCGAGCGCGGCCTCAACTACGGCGACTACACCTACGTCGAGCACTGGGCGGACCCTCCGGCGACCTCCCACCCGACGCCCAATCGCCCGCGCAGCCGGGGGATGTTCTCCATCTGGGTCCGGCCCGTCGCCCCGAAGAACGCCCACTTCGCCCTGCGCGCGGCGCTGCACTTCGTGGACGAAGCGGTCAAGCGAGGGATCTCCCAGGAGGAGCTGGACGCGACCCGGGACTTCCTGACTGGCTACTCCAAGCTCTGGGCGCAGACCGGCTCACGGCGCCTCGGCTTCCTCATGGACAGCCGCTTCCACGGCACGCCGCCGTGGCTCGACCACCTGGAGGCGCGGCTCCGGGAGCTGACACCAGCCGAGGTCAACGCCGCCATGCGCAAGCACCTGCACGTCGATGGCTGGGAGGCAGTGATCGTGAGCGACAAGGCCGCCGCGCTGGCGGAGGCGCTACGATCGGACGCACAGAGCCCCATCACCTACGAGGCCGACGTGCCCGAGCGGGTCCGTCGGGCGGACGCGGTGATCCAGGGGCGCGCGCTGGCGCCGCTGGACGTGCGGGTCGTGCCGGTGGGCGAGCTGTTCGAGCGGTAGCCTCACCCTCGCCACCACTCCAAGAGCCCACTGCCCACGGCGGCGAGGACCGTGAAGCGGATCACTCGGCCTGCGGCACAGACGGGGAGGAAGTGGCGGAGCGGCACCCCGAAGCCGCCCGCCAGGATCGTCAGGGCGATGATGGGGGGGAGTCCCGTGACCGCCCCCGAGAAGCTCATCAGCAGGTAGTTTCTCTCCAGGTGGGAGGCGTACCGGGCGCGCGTCGACTCCACCTTGCGCGCGAGCCAGCTCCAGCGGCGAACGAGCACCTCGCCGAAGCCAAAGATGACGCCGTATGAGAGCGCCTGGGAGGCGCCGAGGACGAGCCCGACCACCGGCGGGCTCCACTCGAGCTCTGCCCCGTAGAAGATCGCCGCCGCCTCCGGGTTCAGGACCCAGAGCACGGTCCCGGCCAGGCCGACGACCACCAGGGAGGCAAGCTCCAGCACCATGACCGCCTCGTCCCCCGCGGGCCGGGGGCGAGTGTCGCACGGTGGGGCGAGCGGGGTCCAGGCGGGAGCACGTGGGGCCGGCCCGAGGGCCGGCACCGCGTGAGGACCCGATCAGGGAGCGGCGCCCGCGGAGCCCATCGTGGCGACCCCGTTGAGCGCGTCCACCACCGCGAGCAGGTCGCCGGTGGCGTAGAAGTCCACCGCGACGAAGTTGGGGAGGCGCCCGGAGCGGCGCTGACACTCCCGCGCCCGTGCGCCCAGGACGGCCCACTGGTTGACCTCGCGCGAGGCGGACAGGCTCGGAAAGACCGGGGTGACGAAGTGATTGAGCAGGAACAGCGGGGCCCCCTCGGTGCCCCGGTTCTTCCCGCAGGTGAAGTCTCCTGAGCCTCCGAAGCGGTAGGGAGTCTCCCAGGCGTGGACCCACAGGTCGTGGTACCACCGGGGCGCGCCTCCTCCCCGCTCGGTGAAGATCACGAGGCGGCGGCCCGTGGCGATCATCTCCCCGAGGGTCGGCCACGCGCCGCGGTGCGTGTAGACGGCCGGGAGCAGGCCCGCGCGGGCGATCTCCGCCGCCGTGTCCGCCGCAGACACATGGGCCTCGAAGATCAGCGTGACGACCTCCCGCGGGTTGTCGCGCAGGAACCCAGCGATGACCGCCAGGGCGTCGCTCAACGGCGAACGCCCGGCAGCGCAGACGCCGTGGCAGAGGGAGACGCGCCCCCCAGAGTAGTGGGTATCGAGCAGGAGGGCGCGCACGCCGTCGTCGAGCTGCCGCCTCAGCGCATGCTGCTGGTTGGGCTGAAACCACCCCTCGTCGGCGCTGGACATGGCGTTGTGGGTCGCCGCGAAGGCCACCTGGTCGTAGCGCCGCTCGCACAGGGCCGCGTGCCCGTTGCAGGCGCCGTCCACCGAGACGCGGCGGCCGTCGCTGGCGGGCGGCCGGTCGACCACGTCCAGAGCGGCGTCGAAGGGGCCGCGGATGGGAGAGAGGCCCCCGCACGCCCCGAACAGCAGGCACAGCACGAGGAGGCGCGCCATCAGAACGGGTGCCCGGCCAGGGCGTAGAAGCCCACGCCGTCCGGAGACCACGCGGCGTCGATGCGCCCGACGAAGGTCTCGCCCCACCCGAGGCGCAGCCCCCCGCCGAGGCCGAGCTTCAGGTCGCCCCCGTCCAGGCCCGGGTGGGCCTCCGTGAGCTCCGCGAACACCCGCCCCGCGTCCGCGAAGGCCGCGACCCCGACCGTGAAGCGCTGCTCTCCCACCTCGAAGCCCACGATGTGGCTGCGCAGCTCCACGTTGCCCACGAGCTTGACCTCCCCGGCGTAGCGCTGCGCCGGCACGCCGCGGATCCCGTGCGCCCCGGCCGGCCCGTCGACGGGGTTGGAGCCGCCCATCCGCGACAGCTCGTAGAAGGGCGGCTCGCCGACCATCACGTCGGCGAGGAGGCGCGCCGCCACGACCAGGCGCCGCCCCGCGATGGGCACGAAGAAGCGCGCCTGGGCGTGGAGGCGCCCATAGGCGAAGGACTCGCCGAGCCCCGCGCCGGCCTCCAGGGCCACCTCGTGGAGCATGCCGCGGGTCGGCGACGTCTCGTGGTCCCGGGAGTCGTAGATCAGCCCCACCCGGAGGCACGCGTCTCCATGGGGACGGGCACCGACCAGCAGGGAACGCGGGTCGTCGTCCAGGTCCATGGCGAGGCGCCCTTCGCCGACGGTCACCTGGCTGTAGGAGAAGGTCGCCCCCCCGAAGACGGACAGCTCGCCGCCAAGCCGCGCGCGCAGCATGACCGTGGCCTCCGGGAACAGGCGCTCGTAGCGAAACCACCGCCCCCCGTCGGCGTGGGCAGGGGGTGAGTCACTGGACCCGTTGCCGATGCCGTACCACCCCAGCGCCGCGTGCTGCCTGTACCCCACCTTCCCGCTGAGCCGGAGCCAGCGCGCGCCGAGCTCCGGCAGGTCGAAGAGGAGCCAGTAGCTCTGCACGGGCCACTCCACGTCGCCGTCGGGCCCCTCACGCACGCTGAGCTGCACCGACGCCTGAAGGCGCCAGCGGTAGGGGGTGTACCCGGGCTCGAAGCCGGCCACCGCGCCGAGCACGCCGAAGCCGAAGCCGGTCTCCGTGCTGACCGTGACCCCGGGGAGCAGCGCCACCTCGACCCGGTCGGGGTCCAGCTCGGCGGAGACCCCGAGCTCGGCGCGAGCAAGCGAGGGGAGCAGGCACAAGAGCCCCGCGAGGGCCAGTTGGGTGACGGTTCGCACCCGACCAGCGACGCCCGGCGCCCCGGGGGTTCACGCGCCGAGTGGTGCGCTGCCGTAACCGACGAGACGGTGCGGCGCCCTGGCACCACGCGCTCGGCGGCCCGTGGACGACGGGTCCACGACCGCCTGGGGGTAGCGCACCGGGCCCTTGCCCCCGCGCCCGATCCGCCTACATCGAAGCGGTGACGCGTCGCGTCACAGGGAACGGCGCGGAGGGTGGCCATGCAGCGGCCAGAGTCCGGGACGCCCGAGGCGGGCCTCTGGTGGCGGTGGGCGGCCTCCATCCTGTTCCCCGGGCACCTGCTGCTGACGGAGCTGACCTTCGGCGCCCGGTTCGAGCACCTGGCCCTGGATCTGCTGTTCGTCGTGACCGCCTGGGCGGGGCCGACGGCGCGGCGCTTCAGCATGTTGGCCGCCCCCTTCGCGTTCGGCGGCATGACCTACGAGGCCTTCCACTACCTGGAGCCCCTGCGAGGTCCCATCCACATCGCCGACCTCTACCACGCAGAGGTGGCGCTGTTCTCCGCCCCGGGACCCGACGGTCCGCAGACCCTCGCCGCCTGGTTCGGCGAACACAACACGCCCGCACTGGACCTGGTCACCGGCTTGTCCTACGCGACCTACGTGGCGTGGCCCCCCGTCCTCGGGATCTGGCTGTTCTTCCTTCATGGCGGGCGCCACCGGGATCGCACCTCGCGCCTCGCGTGGGCCTTCCTCGTGATGCACGCCATCGGGACGGTCACGTGGCTGGTCTGGCCCGCGGCGCCCCCCTGGTACGTCGAGGAGCACGGCCTCGGCCCCGCCGTGCTGGACGCGGCCCAGAGCGCCGCCGGCGCCGCGCGCTTCGACGCGCTGCTCGGCACCACGTACTTCGCGTCCTACTACGCGCGCAGCGCCAACGTCTTCGGCGCCATGCCCTCGCTGCACGTCGCCTACACCGTCATCGCGCTCTGCGCGGTCATCGGGGTCAGCCGGGGCCTGGTGTGGTTCGCCGCCGTCTTCGCCGCCGTCGTGTCCTTCGCCGCCGTGTACCTCGGCCACCACTACGTGCTCGACGTGGTGATGGGCGTCGTGACCGGGCTGGTCGCCTGGGGGGTGTCCATCGCCGGCCACGCCCTTGTCTCCCACGGGCCTCACGCGGCGCTCACCCCCGCAGAGGAGGGCTCCACATGACCGAGTGGTTCCTGCGCATGGTGCGCGGCGAGCTGACGCCCGCCGACCGTGTCGTCACGGCCGTCGCGCCCGCGGTGCTGCTGCTGCTCTGGTTCTTGGGCGGGATGGCCGTCTACGCGGTGCGCTGTCACCTGCGGGGGCGCTTCCGGGACGCGGAGGTGGAGTCCCGCGGGTCCAGCGTGCTGGTCGGCATGTGGGTGCGCCAGTACTTCGTGTGGCTCGTGCGGCCGCTCGTCGACGGGGCCCTGCGCGTCGGGATCCCCGCCAACGTGGTGACCATGCTCTCCGTGCTCCTCGCCGCGGGCTCCGGCGTGTCCCTCGCGGCGGGGCGCTTCGCGCTGGGAGGGTGGCTGTTCGTCCTCGCGGGCATCTGTGACTTCCTCGACGGGCGCATCGCCCGCGCGACGGGCCAGGCAGGCTCCCGCGGCGCGCTGCTGGACTCCGTGCTGGATCGGATCAGCGACGCCGCCGTGCTCGCCGGCCTCGCCTGGTACTACCGGGAGAGCTGGGTCCTCCTCGCCGTTCTCCTGGCCCTGGTCGGCTCCATGCTGGTGCCGTACATCCGCGCCCGGGCGGAGGGGCTGCACCTGGCCATGAAGGACGTGGGCCTCATGCAGCGCACCGAGCGCATCGTGTACCTGGGGGCGGCGGTCGCCCTGTCCCCGATCGTCGAGGCGCTGGTCTCCCCGGCGGACCCCCACCCGCCCCACCGACTCGCCATCGCGGGCATCGTGCTGCTCGCGGCGTCGACGAACTTCACGGCAGCCCATCGCCTGCTGTTCGGGCTGAGGGCGCTGGGCCAGAAGGGGCACCTGCTGCCGCGACCAGGGCGACGCGCGCGCGCCGTGACGTCCATGGCCTTCGGCCTCGCCTCCGATGCGCTGCTGGTCGCGGCGCTGGTCACGGGCTTCGGGCTCGCCGGGAGCCTGGCGACCATGGTCGGGGTGGCCTTCGGGGCCGTGGCCGAGTTCACGATCAACCACGGCGCCCTGGCCGAGCGGCGCTTCACGCAGCTCTCGCTCTCCACGGCCCTGCTGGCGGGGGGAGGAGTGGGGCTGTTGACGGCGCTGCCGGGCGTGCCCTTGGTCGTGGCGTGGCCGCTGGCGCGGGCGGCCATCGCGATCACGTGGAGCGTTCCGCTGCGCAAGAGCTGGCTGCCGCTGGGCGCCCCGCTCGTGACGGCGCCGACCCGGCACCCCTGAAGGAGCGGCCATGGGCACCGCGGACACCGGCTTCCTCCCGCGCGTGGACGGTTGGCTGTCGGCGCTCGCCGCCCGCGGGCACCGGCACCCGTGGGCGATCCTGGCGGTAGCCGCCGCGCTGGTCGCAGTCGCGCTGGTCGGGGCGTCCCGCCTGCGCCTCGACACGGACCTGACCAGCGCGCTGCCCGAGTCCCACGAGAGCGTCACCGCGCTCCGCGCCATGGAGGATCGCTTCGGGGGCGTGGGCACGGTCACGGTCGTCGGCACCCACGTGGACCCGGGCCGCCAGCACGCCTTCGCGGACGACGTGGCGCGGCGCCTGGCCGAGCTGCCGCACATCCGCTGGGTCGACTCACGCCGACCGGTCGCGTTCTTCCGGGACCGGGCGCTCTACTACCTCCCCCTCGCAGACCTGCGAGACCTCACGGACCGCGTCGAGGCCCGCATCGCCTGGGAGCGCCGCAAGCAGAACCCGATGTTCGTGGATCTGGAGGACGCGCCGCCCCCGCTCGCCTTGGAGCAGCGCGACGAGATCGAGGCGCCGGGCAGCCAGTGGATCCGGCGCATTGGCCGCCACGACCTCTACACCGGCGACGGCATGGTCGCCGTCATGGCGCGACCCGAGGGGCGCGCCTCGGACCTGGCGCTCACGCGCGAGGTGGTGGAGCCCGCGCGCGCGCTGGTCACGAGCCTAGACATGGCCGCCTACGGCCCCGGCGCGCGCGTCGGCCTCACCGGGCGCTTCCCGAAGCGCCTCGACCAGCAGGAGGAGCTGTCCAAGGACCTAGGGATCTCGTCGACGCTGGCGCTGGCGCTGATGCTCGCCTACCTCGCCGTGCACTTCCGCCGCCTCCGCGCCGTGGCGTTGGTCATCGCCCCCCTGGCGACGGGCCTGGTGTGGATGTTCGGGCTTGCGGGCTTTGCCTTCGGGCAGCTCAACATCCTGACGGCGTTTGCGGGGGTCATCCTGCTCGGCCTGGGCATCGACCACGGCATCCACCTGCTCACACGCTACGAGCTGGAGCGGACTCGCGGCGCGCCGAGCGCAGAGGCCATCGCAACGGCCTTCCGCACCACCGGTCGCGGGGTGCTGCTCGCGTCCCTGACCACCGCGGCGGCCCTGGCGAGCCTCGCGTTCTCGGCCTTCCGCGCCTTCCGGGAGTTCGGCGTGCTGACGGCGTTCGGCACCCTCGCCATCGTCGCCGCCTACGGGCTCTGCCTGCCGGCCCTGCTGTCACTCTTCGGCAGGGCGGTCTCCCTGCGCGCCCGGCCCGCGTCCTCCCTGGCCCGCGCCATGCCCCGGTGGTCACCGGCCCTCTTCTGGGCCGGGGCGCTGGGCCTTGCCCTGCTCATGGCAAACCAGGGCGCGCTCCACTTCGACCAGAACTTCACGGCGCTCCAGTCGCGGGGGCTCCCGTCCTTCCGCCTGGACGAGGAGGTGAACCGCCTGCTCGGCTACTCCCAGACGCCCATGGTGGTGATGACGGGCTCGGAGGCCGACGCCCGCAGGATCGCGCGGAAGCTCGCGCAGTCGGGGGCCGCCACCGTGGACTTCGCCACCACCGTCACGGACCTGGTGCCCCCGGACCAGGAGCAGAAGCGCGCGGAGCTGGACCGGCTGACGCGGGCCCTCGACAGGGTGAAGCCCCGGTGGTTGGCGCCCGAGGATCGGGAACGCCTGGAGGACCTGCGGGTCCAGGCCCGCGCCAGGCCCTTCACCGTCGATGGGCTCCCGTCAGAGGTGCTCCGCCAGTTCCAGCGCCCGGACGGCACCTTGGACCGCGCCTTCGTGCTGCTCTTCGCCAGCGTGGACCAGAGCGACGGGGCCGCCGTGCGCCGGCTTGCGCGTGAGGTGCGCGGCGCGGTGAGGGGCGTGGACGGCGCCCAGGTCGCTGGAGAGAGCATGATCCTCGCCGACGTCCTCGACATCGTGGAGTCCGAGGCGCCTCGCCTGCTGCTCGGGACCATCGCGGTGAGCCTCGCGGTCATGTGGCTGCTCCTCGGGAGCCTTCGCTTCGCGCTGCTGGGCCTCGCACCAGCGGTCGTCACGCTGATGGCGACCTTCGGGCTCATGCCGCTCTGCGGCGCCGAGCTCAACTATCTCAACGTGGTCATGCTGCCGGCGCTGGTCGGCATGAGCCTCGACGGCGGCCTCCACGTGCTGGTGCGTCACCGGGCCGGGGTGGCCGTGCCGGCGATCATCGACGAGACCGGCCGCGGCATCACGGGCTCGCTCCTGACGACCGGCCTCGGCTTCGCGGCCCTGCTGGTCGCCGACCACGAGGGGCTGACCTCCATCGCCCGGCTGATCCTCCTCGGGCTGGCCGTCAACCTCATCGTGTGCCTCGTGGTGCTGCCCGCCCTGCTGGAGGCGCTGAAGCACAGGGGGCCACGCGGCCAGCGCATCGTCCAGGGCATCTCCACCGTCGGTCTGCTCGGCCTGTCGCCGCGGGCGCCCGGCACCTTCGGGGCCGTGATGGCGCTGCCGGTGGCGGCGCTGCTGCACGGCTCCTCATGGTGGGTGTGGGCGGGGGTCATCGGCGCCGGCTCGGTGGCGGCGGTCCTGGTCATCGATCGGTACATGCGGCGGAGCGGTGGGGGCAACGACCCCCAGGAGGTGGTCCTCGACGAGCTCTTCGGCTGCCTCCTGGCGCTCGCCTTCGTGCCGTGGACCCCGCTCTGGGTCATCGCGGCCTTCGTCCTGTTCCGGGCGTTCGACATCCTGAAGCCTGGCCCGATCCGCGTGGTGGACGCGCGCGTGCACGGTGGCGTCGGCGTCATGGGAGACGACCTGCTCGCGGGGCTGCTGGCGGGGACGCTCCTCCTGTGCCTGCGTCTCGTAGGCGGCGCCCTGGGAGGTGGGTGATGGGCAGCCTCGTAGAACCCATGCTCGGCGCCCTGCTCGGCGCGCTCGTCGCGGCGGCCCCCCCGGGGGGCTCCATCGCACGCACCGAGGGCCTCATCGAGACCTTCAAGGCCGTGCACCGCTCGGAGGGAGCGCCGCTGACGCCCGAGGAGCAGCGCCAGAACCAGTTCGCCCTGGCGGCCCTCGACGGGTACTTCGACTTCGACCGCCTGGTGGGCGACCCCATGGCGCCCCACGAGGGGAAGCTCGACGCGCCCCAGCTCCGTCGCTACCGGGAGGTCTTCACGGAGCTGATCCGCACCGTGGCCTGGTCCAACGCGGGGGGCTTCTTCCGCGAGGCGACCTGGACGCTGCGGGAGGTGGAGACGGCTGGCGGCGCAGACGTCCACATGGCAGCGCGCGTGCCCCGCAAGGACCTCGACACGGACGTCATCTTCCACTGGCGGACGCGGGGCGACGGCCCCCTGCTCCTGGTGGACGTGAGCTTCGACGGCGACTCGCTGGTGGCGGACTACCGGAACCAGTTCGGACGCATCCTGGAGAGAGAGGGGGCCGCGGCCCTCATCTCGCGATTGGAGAGGCGCCTCGACGAGGAGCGCGCACGCCACGGGGCGGCTCCATGAGGCCCGCGGCTGCGTTGGTCCTCGGGCTGCTGTGTGTCGGAGCGAGGGGCCGCGAGGCCCCCCTGGACGTAGACGACTGCGTGCGCATTGCGGTGGGCGAGAGCGCTGCGGTGGAGCTGGCCGATGCCAGGGTGCGGGAGTGGGACGCGCGCCTCGACGAGGTGGGGTCCGTCTACGCGCCCAAGATCGGTGCGCTGCTCTGGGTCGCCCCGAACTACACGGTGGAGGGCACGGGCCTCGACCGCGCGGTGACCACGCGGTGGAAGAGCATCGAGGACTGGGGCACCACCCTCCACGTGGAGGCGCGCGTCGTGCAGCCCCTGTGGACCTTCGGCCGGACGGCGGCCGCGGAGGAGGCGGCGAGCGGGCGGATCCGCGTGGAGCGCGCGCGGGCCCTGGAGGCGCGCCTCCGCGTCGCCTTTCAGGTGCGCGAGCTCTACTATGCACGTCTGTTCGCGCTGACGCTGCTCCCCACACTGGACGCGGCGCTGGAGGTGCTGCACCGCGCGGAGCAGCGCGCGGATGAGCTGTACCAGCAGGGCACGGGCCAGGTGACCCAGGCGGACCGGCAGCGCCTGCGAGCGGCCAGCGTCGAGCTCCAGCGTGCACGCATCGAGGCGGAGGGCGGCGCGGAGCTGGCGTGGTGGGCCCTGGCGCACCTCATGGGGCTCGAGCATCCGCCTGCTCTGGCCGAGGACCGCCTCCCGCCGCTGCCTCCCGACGAGACGGAGGACCTGGTGACTCTCGTTGCCAGAGCGCGAACAGGGCGGCCAGAGCTCGACCAGGCGGCGGACGGCCTCGTCGCAGCCCGCTGGTGGGAGCAGGCGGAGCTGCGGGCCATGCACCCCGTGCTCTTCGCGGCGGCGCAGGTGCGCATGGACTGGACCCCGACCCGCGAGGACACGACCAACCCCTACCTGGCCGACCCCTGGAACGGGATCACGGGCGGCGTGGCCTTGGGCCTGAGCTGGGACTTCGACCCCGCGCTGGCGACTGCCAAGGCCGGCGGCGCCCGCGCCACCGCGGAGCAGGTGGCGGCCCAGGCGCGAGTCGCGGAGACGGGCATTCCCCTGGAGGTGCGCCGCGCGTGGCAGCAGGTGACGGAGACTCGCCGCAGCGCGGAGCTGGCCGCGGAGGGAGCTCAGGCGACCCGCAAGTGGATGACCTTCGCCGAGGTCGCCTACAGCGCGGGCACGGGCGAGGCGCGGGACCTCCTGGAGGGTCTCGCCGCGTACACCAAGGCCCGCCACAGCCACGCCGAGGCGGTGCGGGCACACCTCGTCGCCCGCGCGGCGCTGGAGCTGGCAATCGGGCGCCAGATGGCGCAGGAGTAGTCTCTGCTGCCCTGGGCTCAGGCAGCCTCGCCGGCCAGGAGGAAGACAACCTGGGGGGAGTGGCGACCTGGGGAGCTCGCGCCGGGACTCCAGCGGCCCCCTACCACAGCCGGCGCCGGACGAGGTAGACGATCAGGCCCGCGGCCAGGGTCGCGCCACCGGCCAGGGCGATCTCGGGGCGGGCGCGCACCGAGAAGATCACCATCCAGACGGAGAGGCCCAGGAAGAGCAGCGGCGTCAGCGGCCACCCCATCGCCCGGTAGGGGCGGGCGGCCGGGTCCCGCAGGCGCAGCACGAAGGCCCCGAGGACCGTCAGGGCCGCGAAGACGCTGAGGGTGAAGCCGATCCAGGTCAGGAGGTCCTCGAAGGTCGTCGTGAGGATCAACGCGGTGGCCAGGGCGCCCTGCAGCGCCACGCTGGCCCACGGGGCGCCGCGGACGTTCCGCCGGGCGAGCGCCCCGAAGAGCAGGCCGTCCTGGGCCATGGCCAGGTACACGCGAGGTCCGGCAAACACCATGGCGCTCACCGACGAGACCAGCGCCAGCGCGATGGCCACGGAGAAGCCGGCGCCCGCATCACCGAACAGCGCCCGCGCCGCCACGTCGCCGACGTCCTCGGGGCTGGCCGCGAGCGCGACGGAGCCGGCGCCGTAGAAGAAGGCCAGGTTGAGCGCCACGTAGAGGGCCAGCACGGCGCCAGTGCCGAGGAGGAGCGAGCGCGGGAGTGAGCGCGCGGGCTCCCGCAGCTCCCCGGCCACGTAGGCGGCCGCGTTCCACCCCGAGTAGGCGAAGGAGACCAGCACCAAGGCCACGGCGAGCTCCTCGGCGCCACCCGTCAAGGGAGGCTCCACCAGGTTTGCCGTGTCGCCGTCTCCCACCAGCGCCGCGGCCGTCACGAAGGCGACGATGATCAGCACCTTGAAGGCCGACAGCGCGGTCTGGACCCGGGCCCCCCAGGTCACGTCCACCATGTGCAGGGCCGTCATCGCGGCGACCAGGGCGACCGCTGCCCAGACGGGCGGGACCGCCGGGGCGACGGCGTGCACGTAGGCCCCGAACGCGTAGGCGCTGGCGGCGATGGGCGCGGCGAAGCCGACGACGAGGGAGATCCAGCCAGACAGGAAGCCGGTGGCCGGCCCGAAGGCGCGGGAGAGGTAGACGTACTCGCCGCCGGCCCGTGGCATCATGGCGCCCAGCTCCGCGTAGACGGCGGCGCCGCAGAGGGCGAGCAGCCCGCCGACCACCCACACGGCGAGCACCGCGAGGGGGCTGCCGAGGAGCCCGGACAGATAGCCCGACGTCGTGAAGATGCCGGTGCCGATCATGCTGGCGACGACCAGCGCCGTGGCGGCGACCGTGCCCAAGGGGCGCTCGGGTGCGGACTGCATGTCTCTCCAGGCGGGGAAGTGGTGGGTGCTGCGGAGGAGGTCAGCGGGGAGGCGCCGGTGGGGGATCTCCCCGCACGGCGCCAGTCATGGGCACGAAGCGCACGGGGATCACGCTGCGCTGGATGACCCCGTCGCCGGAGCGCTCGACCACGCGCAGATCCTGGACGCCCTCCCCGACCGGGACCACCATGCGCCCCCCCTGCTTGAGCTGCCGGATGAGCGGCTCGGGGATGGTCGGCGGCGCCGCCGTGACCAGGATGGCGTCAAAGGGCGCCTCGTCCGGCCAGCCTGCGTACCCGTCCCCATGACGCACGTGGACGTTGGTGAAGCCCAGCTCCGCCAGGGTCGCGCGGGACCGCTCGGCGAGCGGACCGACGATCTCGATCGTGTAGACCTCCTTCACGATCTTTGCGAGCACCGCCGCCTGGTAACCCGACCCGGTGCCCACCTCCAGCACCTTGGCGTCGGGGCCAACCCGTGCCAGCTCCGTCATGAGCGCCACGATGAAGGGCTGGCTGATGGTCTGGTCATACCCGATGGGGAGCGGCCCGTCGTCGTAGGCGTACTGGCGCACGTCCTCGGGCATGAACCGGTGGCGCGGGACCGCGCGCATGGCGGCGAGCACCCGCTCGTCACGCACGCCCCGCGCGGCGATCTGCTCCCGCACCATGGTGTGTCGGGCGGTCTCCATGGCTGCCTCGTCCGATGACCCAGCGCTCACGTCCCCCGCCGGGCAGCTCCAGGCGCCCAGCGCGCTCGCCAGCGCCCAGGCGGCGCGCGCTGTCAGGGTCCACCCCGCGACCTCGGCGAGCATGGGCCACCTCCTCCGAGCGCAGGAGCGCGCCCGCTGGCGACATGATAGGCAGGGGAGGCGAGGAGGGCCAGAACGGGGACCCCGAACGGGGACCCCGAACGGAGCCCCCGTAATGAGATCTACTTGCAGGCGTGGAAGCAGGCCACGGGGTCGGAGGCGCCGGTGCAGGCAGTCCAGCAGTCCATGGTGCTGATGCTGCAGCCATGCTTCAGGTGCCCCTCCCCGATTCCCGTGGCCGCCACGATCTGCCCACAGGAGCAGCCGCCGGTCTGCGCGATGGTGTAGGAGCGGCCGGGGCCCTTGCCCTTGGGCGCCGTGGTGTCGAAGACGCCGTCACCGTTCACGTCGGCCCAGTGGTTGACGCCGAGCTTGCCCGACGTCGGGACGCCCACCTCGGGGAGGACCGTGCCGGAGCACAGGTCCTGATCACTGCAGAGGCCGTCGCCGTCCGCGTCGTTGCCGGCGTCGAAGGGGCACAGGTCGCAGGCATCGCCCAGGCCGTCGCCGTCCGCGTCGTCGGGGAAGCAGGGCTCGGCCTCCTCCGTGTCGGGGCAGGCAGCGCCGCCGTACATGGGCGCGACCAGGATCGGGCGCGTGCGGACGGAGACGCCCTCCACGCAGTCGGAGGAGCACTCGCTCCACGCGCTCCAGTCGCCCACCACGCAGTCCACCGGGCAGGGGTGGGTGTTGCAGGCGGCCTCCTCCGACAACGGCGGGCAGGCGGCGCCGGCGCCGGACGGCTCCACGGTGACGGTGCGCGTGCGGGTCTGGCTGCCGCCGCCGCACGCCGCGGAGCACTCGCTCCAGTCGGACCAGGCGCTCACCTGGCAGTCCACCGCGCAGGGCTGGGTGTTGCACGGCGCGGTCTCGCCGAGGGGGGGGCACTCGAGGCCCCCACCCGCCGCCGGCAGCAGGACGACGCGGAAGTGCGAGGTCGTGCCCCCGTCGCAGGTCGCTGAGCACTCGGACCAGGCGCTCCAGTCGCTGACCAGGCAGTCCACCGGGTCGCAGGCGTCCCCCTGGCCGTCGCCGTCCGTGTCTGCCTGGTCCGGGTTGTAGACGTTGGTGCAGTTGTCGCCCTGGTTGCAGAGGCCGTCGTTGTCGTTGTCGATGCAGGTGTAGGTGTCGCAGGCATCTCCGAAGCCGTCCAGGTCCGAGTCGAGCTGATCGGGGTTGGGGACGCCCACGCAGTTGTCCACGTGGTCGGGGATTCCGTCGCCGTCGGTGTCGGGGGTCGTGGCGTTGCGGCAGCAGAGCACGCCGCCCGTGCTGGGGTTGGAGTGTAGCAACGTGTAGACCTCGCAGTAGCCGCTGTCGTCGGCGGTGGTGGGCAGGTTGCACGACCAGCCGTTGCCCAGGGCTCCGCAGTGGTTGTTCGAGAAGCTCATGCCGAGCCCTGAGCAGCCAAGCTGGCTCCCGATGTTGCCGCACCCATAGATGTCGTTGGTGGTGCGCTCGGTGTTGAGGCACCCGCCTGCACAGCTCCCGGAGTTGCACTGCGGGGCCACGGATGTGCCGTCGGCGCAGGCGCCGCAGCCGTTGGTGGACTGCCGCGTGGCAAACCACAGGGGACCAGAGCCCGGGGGGACGGAGCCGCTGCACCCTGTCGTCGGTGTGGGGGTCGCCGCCTTGATGTCGTGCACGTCCAGGCAGATGTGCCAGCCCTCGGCGCAGATGTCCTCGGCGTTGCAGCCGGTGCCGAGCGGGTTGGCGCTGTCGTCGCCAGTGGTGCGACCGCACGCGGGTGAGCGCGTGTCGTTCACCGCAAGAGAGGGGCACGCGGGCGCAAAGGCCGGCGCGAAGTTCGCGATGCCGGGGATGGTCCAGGCCCCACCGCACGCCGCGATGTTCGGGTAGGTCGAGAGGCTCAGGTAGCCCTCCCGCTGGCCGTCGGAGCACCCGACGTCGTAGGTGGTCTGCGCGAACGCGGGCACAGCGACCGCGGAGGCCGCGAGCCCGACGACCCAGGTGAACAGTCGAGGTCTTCTCATGCTATCGCTCCACTCCCCACCATCAACGATGGGTGGGGTGGCAGTTGAGTCGGCTTCGGCTGCGGGGACCGAAGCGGGCGGGCCCCACCGCGGGGCCTCGACGCCTGGCGGCGCGCCCGGAAGGTGCTCCGCGAGGGCAGTCACTGTCTGAATACGTCGACGATACCCAGCGCGGGGGCGCCGTGTCAACGGCGCTGCTCGCGCGTGCGTGTGGTATCGTGGGTCCCTATGCAGGGCGGGTCCCAGGGGCAGAGGTGGCGCATGAGGCTGCATTGGTGCGTGGCGGCGGTGGTCGTGTGTGGGTCGTGTGGAGGGCGGGGCGTCATCGAGGACCCGCAGCCCACCGACGCCGCCGCGCTGGACGGAGGCACGCCGGACGCACCAGCCCAGGTGCCGGGCGACGCTGACGCTGGTGCCGCGGACCCGTGCCCCGCTGGCGTCCCGCGGACCGTGAGCCTCGATGGGCTCTGGAGCGCCACCTACCGACAAGAAGAGGGGGTCGACTACTTCGACAGCGCGGAGCCACACGCCCTCGGGTCGGTCGCGGTGCCCGGGTGGCTGCTCCCCTACGACCGCTTCCCGAAGGCCCAGCTTGCCGGGCAGGTCGCCTACGAGCGGGACCTGACGTGGCCGGTCGAGTGGGCGTGCGCGCCACCACCAGGCACGCAGGTGATCGTGGAGCTCGAGTCCGCGGACTACCAGAGCGTCGTGCTGCTGGACGGGGTCGAGCTGGGCCGCCACCGGGGCTACATCGGGTCCTTCTCCGCCCCGGTGCCCTGGGGTTCCCCCGGGAGGATCGAGGTGCTCGTCCAGGACTTCGTCCACGACGTCGACCACTGGGGTGGCATGGAGCGCTTCCGCCACCGCACCGTTCAGGGCGCCGACGAGGGTGGGTGGGGAGTCAACCCCGTGGGGCTCCCGGGCAGCGTCCGGCTCCGCCTCGTGGGGCCGGTGAGCCTGCCCCACCTGTACGCGGCGCCCGTCTCCCGCGAGGGCTCGGCGACGCGCGTGCGTGTCGGCCTGGAGGCGGAGGGGAGCTACGAGCTGGAGGGCGCGAAGGTCACCGCGGACATCACACTCACCGCGCCGTCGGGCGGGACGCTGCTGACCGAGTCGCGCCAGGCCACACTGGACGGGGACGGGCGGGCGCGGCTCCTGGTGGAGGTGGTCGTGGAGGGGCTGGCTGACGTGCCGGTGGGTGGCACCGAGGAGGCGACGGTGGAGGTCACGCTCCGGCACGAGGGGCGGGTGTCCGACGTGCGCACCACTCCCCTCGTCAACCGGCGCGTGCGGCTGGTGGGCTCCTCTCTGGAGGTCAACGAGGAGCGCCACTTCGCCCGGGGGGCGGCGACCTACCACGGGCTCCGCCTCGCGCCCTTCAGCGGGCCGTATGCGCCCATGACCTACGCGTCGGTAGAGGAGCTGCTGCCTCGGTACGCGGCGCTGCTCGGGGAGGCACGAGCGGTGGGCGCCCAGTGGCTGCGCCCGGCCCACCACGTGCCGGACCCGGCCTTCCTCAGGGCGGCGCGGGCGGCCGGCTTCCTGCTGTACCAGGACTTCCCGCTGCACTGGAACACGTCCGTGGGGGTTGGCACCAAGTTCGACATCACGAGGGAGTTCACCGAGTTCCTGTGGCGGGTGGCCGCAGAGCCGGCCGTGGCCATCATCGCCATCCACAACGAGGCGGAGATCGGGGAGACCAACGCCGCCGAGCTCGCCTGGTGCCGGAGCCTGATCGGCTCGCTGATGGGAGTGGCGCAGGAGATCGCTCCCCACCTCGTGGTCATCGGGTGCTCCGGCTGTGGGGGCACCGCGGTGTTTCCGCCAGACCCCGCGTGGTCGCTGGACGAAGCGCTTGCAGACCGCCACGCCTACTTCGGGTCCTGGTGGCAGCCCTGGGACGGGTACGGGGACCTGCCCGCGCGGGTCGAGGGCCTGGCGGAGGGGCCGCTCCCGGTCCTGTGGAGCGAGCTGGGCAACGGCTGGACGAAGCACTTCGCCTACCTGGCGGCCCTCGAGGACACCCTGGAGCCGGCGTCACCTCCCCCGCTCGTCGCCCTGCGCGCCGAGATCGAGGGGTGGCTCGAGGCCCCGAACGGAACGTCCCTGACGCTCCGCCAGTTCTACGCGGCGCTGTGGTGCCTGCGGGAGAACGGCGTGTCGCTCCCGCGCGTCCCTGCGTGCGTCGCGGAGGTGGCGCCCGGCCCCGACGCCGAGCTGATCGCGTTCGCCAAGGCCCACTTCCTGGGGGATCGGCCGGCAGTGGAGGGCGATCCCAAGGACCCGGCCAGCGTGGGGGCCCTCGTCGCCGCGCACTGGCTTGCCTCGCAGGTCTTCGAGGCCCGGTGGCAGTGGGCGCAGGGGGCGGGCTTCCTGGGGGTGCTGTCCTGGGAGCGACCCGAGAACGGCTACCCCTTCTCGACGCCCGCGCCGGAGCGGGTTCCTTCGGCCGCCGTGGAGCGGTCCCGCGCCATCGTCGCCGCCGCAAACGCGCCCGTGGCGGCGGCGCTGCGCTTGGTTGGAGGCCAGGTCGAGGCGCGGGTGGTCAACGACGAGGGGCCTCGAACCCTGACCCTGCGCCTGGCGGCGGGCGACGACGTGCTGTGGACGCAGGAGGTGCCCGTCGGGAGGGGCGCTGGGGTGGCGGAGCTCGCCGGGCCGAGCATTCTTGCGGGGCGGGCTGGTCAGCTCCTGCGTCTGGAGGTGACGGACGGCGCGGTGGTCGCGACGGCGGCCATGGTGTACGCGCCCTGACGAGGATCCACCGCGCGAGTTGGCCCCGATCTTGCCAAGGCCACCCGTCCACTGGAGGTGACGGAGATGAAGGATTGGAGAGTGACGTTGATGGCAGCGGTGGTCGTCCTCTGGGCCGGCTGTGCCTCGGACGACGGCACCACGAGCGACGCTGGCGGTGCCGGCGACGCAGGAGTCGGTGGAGACGCAGCGGGGCCGAGCGACACGGGCGCGGGGGGAGATACGGGACCCGGGGCAGGCGACGCACTGGGCGATACGGCAGAGAGCCCGGACGGCGCGCCGGGGGACGCGGGATCGGGGGACGCAGGGCTGGACGCCGGACCGGGGGACGCGGGCTCCACCGACGTGCTCCCTCCCGAGGATGCGCTGGCTGACACCGCCGACGGCGGGTCTCCCGTGGACACCGGGGGCCCTGGCGAGGACGCCGACGTCGGCCCGGAGCCCCAGGGACCGCTGCTCGGGACCCTGGAGATCCTGGAGCAGTCCTGGACCTACGGAGAGGTGCCCGCCTACAGCACGATCCTCGGACAGTTCACCGAGGACGCCCCGTTCAGCTTCCTGGAGCCGGTGCTGGAGCAGGGCGGGTGCGTGGTGTCACGCTTCGAGCCGGGCTTCTGCGACCCGCCGTGCATGTGGGGCCAGGCCTGCTCCAGCGGCGGAACGTGCAAGGACTGGGCAGCGGGCGCCTCTGCAGGGAAGCTCGTGGTCGCGGGCCTCAAGCCGGGTTCGATCGAGCTCGTGGACTACGGGGGCGGCTACACCTATACGGACATCCTGCCCGCGGACCTCTTCGATGCGACCACCACCGTCACGGCGACCGCCGCCGGGGCGGATCTTCCGCCCTTCGAGCTCGTGGCGCAGGGGGTCTCCTCCATGGCCACGTCGATCCCGGACGGCACTCTGAAGCTCTCGGACACGACGGGCGCGACGCTCACGTGGGAGCCTGGAGCGGGCGACGTGGTCCGCATCGTGATCAACGCCCCGAACCAGTGCCACGGCTGCCCGTATCTCGCGCGGGTCGTCTGCGATGCGCCAGACACGGGGAGCTTCACGATCCCCCCGGCCATCGTGAAGGAGCTCCCGCCCCTGGAGGCCTACATGATCTGCGTCGCCCACGACTGCCCACCGTCGTGGATCGAGCGCTCCGGCGTCGGGACGGCCCCCGCGGGCAAGGGCCACGTGCAGCTCCGCGTCTCGAGTCGCGCCAACTTCCTCGTCGAGCACTGACAGGGGCCCTGCCCCGGGGGCGTGGTGAATCTCCACACCAAGCTCTGATTCGCGGCACGTAGGTGACAGGCCCGGTCCCCGGCTGGAGGGCCGACGGTGAGCCGCCCTGGCTCGGGTCACCGCGCAGTGTTCCCCTTTGCCCTCCCGACGCCGTATGCTCCCGCGGGGCGCCAGTGCGCGCCGCCGAGGGAGGCGCCGTGGGACGCATCGGGTGGCTCGTGTGGAAGGACGTGCGGCTGTTCCTCGCGGATCGGGGCGGGGTGCTGCTGACCGTGGTCACGCCCATCCTCTTGGCGATCCTCTTCTCCGTGCTCTTCCGCCCCCCTGAGGCCGGGCGCCTGGATCTGCTCGTCGTCGACGAGGACGGGGGGGCCGCCGCTCGGGAGCTCGTCGCGACGCTCCGGGCCGATCCGACGGTTCACGTCGACGAGGTCACGGAGGAGATGGCCCGTGATCGCCTCCGCCGGGGGGCTGCTCCCGTCGCGCTGGTGGTCCCCGCGGGCGCCGGGCGACTGCTCGGGCTCGCTGGGCTCGCCGCACCTGCCGATGCGCCCGGGCTGCGTCTGCTCCACGACCCGTCGCGCCCCTACGAGGCAGAGCTGGCGCGCGGCTCGATCACGCGCGCCGTGGCGCGCCTGCTGGGCGCCGGCCTCGCCAGACGCGACGACGTGGTGGCGCTGCTCTCGGCCGTGCGGGCCACCAACCCGACGCCCGCGGTCGCCCGCCTCCTGGACGCCGCCGAGGCGGTGACCGCCGAAGGGGCCCAGCTCGGGCTCCTCGCGCGCCTCCGCGACCCGACGGCCTTGACCGTGGAGGTCGCTGGTGATAGAGGGATTGCACAAGGTTTCAGTCAGTGGACGCATAACTTTGTTGGAATGTTGACCATGTTCCTGCTGTTCCTGGCCCTGGAGCGCGCCAAGGGGCTGCTCGACGAGCGGCAGCGCGGGACCGCGCTGCGGCTACGCCTCGCAGCCCCGACGCGCGCGCTGCTGCTCGGAGCCGCGCTCTCCACGGCGCTGCTGGCGCTCGCCGTGTCGGCGGTGGTGCTCTCCGTGGGGGCGCTCGGCTTCGGGCTGGAGGTCCGGGGGTCCCGCCTGGGCTTCGCCGCACTGTTGGTGGCGCAGGCGGTCACGGTGGCCGGCTTCTCGCTGCTGCTCGCGGGCCTTGGGCGGACATCGGTGCAGATCACCACCATGGGGACCCTGGTGGTCCTCGTGATGAGCTTCCTGGGAGGCGCGACCATGCCCACGTTCCTCATGCCGGCCTGGGTGCAGGACGCGGCCGTGGTCGTGCCCACGACCTGGGCGACCCAGGGCCTCGCCGCGGTGACGTGGCGGGGCCTCGGGCTGGAGGCCGCGCTCGGACCCGCCGCCGCGCTGGTGGCCTTCGGGCTGGCCTTCGGGCTCCTCGGCGCCAGGCGCATCCGCTGGGAGGGCGCGTGATGGGAGGGCCCGGAGGCACCAGACGGGACTGGACCGTCGGACTGCTCACCCTGCTGGCCATGGCCCTGCTGCCCCCGGCCGTCATGGCGGACGAGCCCCGGGACCTGGTCGTGAACATGGACGGCTTCCCCTCGGCGGACGGGGTCGTCTACGTGGCGCTGTTCCAGAGCGCCGACGGGTTCCCCGGCGATCAGACGAAGGCCCTCGCCGGGCAGAAGACCCGCGTCTCGCCGAAGAAGCTGCGGGCGCGCGTGACCTTCCGGGCGCTGCCGCCGGGGACCTACGCCGTCTCCGTGCTGCACGACGCGGACGGCGACGGCGCGCTCGACACCAACGTCCTCGGCATCCCCACCGAGGCGGTGGGGGCGTCGAACAACGTCCGCACGCTGGGGCCCCCTTCCTTCGACGACGCGGCCTTCCGGCACCCGGCCGATCGCATCCTCATCCACGTGCGCATCCCGTGATGGACCCCATGACCCAAGCATTCGACGAGCGCAAGGCGCGCGTACCGGAGGACTTCGACCGGGTCGCCTCCTCCTACGACCTGCTCACCGGCCTCAACCCCGGCTACCGCAAGCACCTGCGGTGGAGCGCCGAGCGGCTGGGGCTGCCGCCGGGCTCCCGGGTCCTGGACCTGTGCTGCGGGACGGGCCTGTCTACGGATGCGCTCGTGCGGGCCATCCCCCACGCGAGCATCGACGCGGTGGATGCCTCCGAGGGGATGCTGGACATCGCGCGGCGACGCCGGGCCCGCCCGGGCGTGCGCTACGTCCGAGGGGACGCCATGCGCCTGCACGACGCCGGGATCACGGGCCCCTACGACGGGGTGCTGATGGCCTACGGGATCCGCAACATGCCCGACCCGGACGAGGCGCTCGCCGGCGTGCGGGCCGTGCTGGCTTCTGGGGGTCGCGCCTGCTTCCACGAGTACGCGCTGGACGGGTCGGTGCGCTCCCGCCTCGTGTGGGAGGCGGTCACCCGCTCGATCATCATCCCGGCGGGTCTGCTCGCGGCCGGGACGGCGGACATCTGGCGCTACCTGAGAGAGAGCGTGCTCCGCTTCGACTCGGCGGCGGGCTTCGAGCGGCGACTGCGGCAGGCCGGGTTCACCGACCTGCAGGTGCTGCCCATGGACGGCTGGCAGCGAGGCATCGTGCACTCCTTCGTGGCGCGGAGGGCGGCATGACGAAGCTCACGCGTCTCTTGCTCCGCCCCGAGCTGCACCCAGCGCCAGGGGGGCTGCCCCGGGTGCCCGTGCCCCGGTCCGCGGTGGTCGTCGGCGGGGGCCTGGCCGGGTGCGCCGCCGCCGTTGCGCTGGCGGAGCGGGGAGTCTCGGTCACGCTGCTGGAGGCCAAGGCGGAGCTGGGCGGCCGGGTCCGCGCGTGGCCCGACCGGCTCGGCGACGGGACGCCCTTCCACATGGAGCGGGGCTTCCACGCCTTCTTCCGCCAGTACTACAACCTCCGGGACTTCCTTCGTCGCGCGGGGGTGGCGGGCCTGGTCCCGCTCGCGGACTACCCCCTCTACGGTCCGGACGGCCATGAGTCCTTCGCCGGGCTCCCGCAGCACCCGCTGCTCGGCCTCCCGGCGCTGCTCTGGCGGACGCCCACCGTGGGGCTGCGGGATCTCGCCCGCTCAGCCCCGGGGACCGCTCTGGAGATGCTCGCCTGGGACCCGGATCGGACCCCTGGCGCGTGGGACCACGTCACGGCGACGGAGTACCTGGACGCGCTCCACCTGCCGCGCCGCGCCCGCCAGATGCTGTTCGAGGTCTTCGCGCACTCCTTCTTCAACCCGGAAGGGGGGATGAGCGCAGCGGAGCTCCTGCGCATGTTCCACTTCTACTTCACGGGCAACCCGGAGGGGCTCCTCTTCGACGTCCTCCCACAGCCATTCTCGTCCTTGTGGGATGCGGTCGGGAGGCTGCTCCGTGGCCTGGGCGTGGCGGTCCGCTTGGGGGAGAGGGTGAGCCGTGTAGAGCGGGCTTCTGCGCGGTGGCGGGTCGGGGCCCTGGAGGCGGACGCCGTGGTCCTGGCGGTGACGGTGCCGGCGCTCCAGTCCATCGTGGACGCCTCACCGGACCTGGACCACACCGGCTGGCGGCGCCAGATCGCGTCGCTGGGGGTCACGCTGCCCTTCGCGGTCTGGCGCCTGTGGCTCGACAAGAGGGCGCGGCCCGACCGGGCCCCCTTCGCCGGCACGGCGGGCCTGGGGCTGCTGGACAACGTCTCCCTCTTCGACCGCTTCCAGGAGGAGGCCCGGACGTGGGCGACCCGGACGGGGGGCTCCGTGGTGGAGCTGCACGCCTACGCCGTCCCCGAGGGGGTCGGCGCGGGCGCCGTTCGCGACGACCTGTGGGCCCAGGCCACGCGCCTCTATCCCGAGCTCGCTGGCGCAGGCGTGGTCGACGAGCGCCTCCTCATGGCCCGGGACTGCCCCTCCTTCGCGCCCGGCGCGGCGGCGCACCGGCCCGGCCCCGCGACTCCCATCCCTGGCGTCGCCCTCGCAGGCGACTTCGTCAAGCTGCCCTTCCCCGGCGCGCTCATGGAGGGCGCCGTCGCGTCGGGCCGCCTGGCCGCAAACCACCTGCTCTCGCGCTGGGGCGTGCGGGGGCACGCGCTGCGATCCATCCCGAGCCGGGGCCTGCTCGCTGGAATCAATCTCGGAGACGCTCAATGAAGACACCATGGTTCGAGGTCTCGGCGCGAGAGAAGCGCCTCTTCCTGGGGCGCCGCCCGGCTGGCCCCGCGCACGCGGCCCTGGAGGGACCAGACTGGGCGCAGGCGAGCCCCTGGCGCATCGAGCGGTCCCTGCGACACGCCGCACGACTGCCGTCCGGCGGGTGGTACGTGGTGGATGCCTCTCGGGCGATCCGAGGGGACGCGCGATCCTATGTCGTCGCGGGACAGGAGCTGGTCCTCTGGAGGGACCGGGGCGAGGTGCTCGTCGCCCCGGACGCCTGCCCCCACATGGGGGCCCGCCTGGGCGGGGCGAGGGTCTGCGAGGGCCGGGTCGTGTGCCCGTGGCACGGCCTGGCGCTCGGGAGAGAGGGGCGGGGGACCTGGCGCCCCACGGTCGCCCACGACGACGGAGTGCTGGTGTGGGTCCGCCTCGACGACGGAGAGGCTCCGACGGAGGCGCCCATCCTCGCGCCGCGGCCGAGCCTGGCCATCGACGGGGTGATCCGCATGGAGGCCGCCTGCGAGCCACGCGACGTCATCGCCAACCGCCTGGATCCATGGCACGGGGCATGGTTCCACCCGTACGCCTTCGACCGCCTGGTGGTCACGGAGGCCAGCGATACCGTGTTGCGGCTGCGCGTGTCGTTCCGTGTCGTGGGCCCCGTGTGCGTGGAGGTGGACTGCACCTTCCACTGCCCCGACCCCAGGACGGTCGTCATGACCATCGTGGACGGCGACGGCGTCGGATCGGTGGTGGAGACCCACGCGACCCCCATGGGGAGCGGCCGCACCGCCATCGTGGAGGCGACCCTGGCCACGTCGGAGAGGGCGGGCTTCGCGCGGGTGCTCCCGGTGGCGCCAGCGGTGCGCTGGTTCATGGAGCGGGTCGCCCGACGGCTCTGGGTCGACGACATCGGTTACGCCGAGCGCGCCTATGATCTGCGCGCCCGATCGCGCGACGAGCGCCCCCGCGCCGTCCGCAGCATGTAACCGCTACGGAGAGGGGGTAGGGAGGGTGCCGGACCGCACGGTGAGCCGCCGAGGACGCAAGAAGGAGGGGCCGCGGGGCAGCGACGGGGTGTGACCGGGAGCTCGACGCGGTTGCACCCTGACGCCCTTCGCGTCGTAAGCTCTCTGTGGCGCACCGCGACGCGCCCCCACACAGGAGCTGCACATGACGAACCACCGCAGCCTCACCAGAGGGGCGCGACGCATGATCGCGCTCGTCCTGCTGAGCCTCGTCGGAGCGGCGCCCGCCCGCGCCCAGACCCCCTTCGACGCAGGCTCCCTGATCATCCCCATGGACACCACCTGGCAGGACCATGGGATGCTGAAGGCCTTCGGGCTCGTCTACACGCTGCTTCGAGCCAATGTCCCCGTGAGCTGGGTCATCGCCCCAGGCAAGGCCAAGGGAGACGCGGACTTCACGGCCAGCGCCGCCGACTGGAAGAGCGGCCAGGCGATCACGGCCCACGGCTACCGAGGCGGGCCCTTCGTGGTGGCCGCCGCGGACGCGAGCGAGGCCGCGCCCCTGATCGACGCGTGGCTCGCGGCACACGTGACGGCGGTGCACGTGGCGACGGAGCCCTTCGTAGGCCACGTGCGCCGCGCGCTCATCGCGGCGCCGAGCATCGCGGTGTTCGCCGACGGCAACGAGGACATCGCGTTCGGGTATCTGAACGCGGCGGGCATCCCCGACTCCACCGGCAAGGCGTGGCCGGCGAAGAAGCTCGGGAGCTACGCCGGCTGGCCCGACGTGCTCAACGTGGCGCAGGTGGCAGGGACGACGGCCAGCCACGCGGACGGGGCGCTCTTCGACGGCGCGGGCAACCCGGTCTACTGCCAGCTCATGACCATGCACTGGGGGGTCAAGGACGCCGTGGACGAGGTGATCGCCGAGATGCGGTCGTTCCTGGAGCACCCGACCCACCTGTTCGCCGAGTGCCAGGCGGTCAACGCCATCGAGAACAACCAGTTCGGTCGCTTCCTGACCCCCAACGGGTACGTGATCGACGGGACCCCGTCCAAGGTCCAGCACCTGCACGACGACTACGCCTACGCTCAGATGGACGGCGCCTTCGGGATCGTCGGGGGGAGCGAGCCCTCGTACTCGCTTCCGGCCGGAGACTCCTATCTGGACAAGGACGTGGTCATGATCACCGAGGCGGGCACTCCGGTCGGCAAGCGGGACGTGTGGATGACCGGGTACATCGACGGCGCGTGCCCCATGGGGAGCACCGTCGTCGTCGTGACGCCAGGAGCCGGAGCCGGGGATCTGCCGCCGCTTCCTCCCGTGACGCCCTGCAACACCACCAAGGGCAAGGTGAGCTACCTGGGAGGCCACAAGTACGAGGTTGCGCTGCCCATCTCCAAGAACCCGAAGTCGCAGGGCACGCGGCTGTTCCTGAACTCCCTGTTCGAGGCGGACTGCGCAGTGGCCGAGGGGCAGCCCAACGTGTCGGTCACGCTGCAGGGGCCGGCCTGGACCACGACCCCGGTGGTGGATCTGGAGCTGTGGGTGGTCAACTACGGGCCGCTCCCCCTGCTCCAGGCGGAGGCCGCGGTGACGCTCCCGGCCGGGGTCACACTCGTGGAGGCCAACGGCGGGGTGTGGAGCGAGGCCACCCACTCGGTGCGGTGGGCGCTCGGGAACGTGGCCGTCGGCGACGGCGAGGCGCTGGCGCTGACCGTGTCGCTGCCCGCGCCGGGGGCGTGGATCCACGCGGGATCCCTGTCATATCAGCTTGGCGTGAGCACCAAGGTGGTGGAGAGCAACGAGGTCACGACCCTCTATGACGGTGACACGGACGGAGACGGGTGCCCGGACGCCGCGGAGGAGGCCATGGGGACCCTGCCGGACGTGCCCGACACGGACGGTGACCTGGTGGGCGACTGCGAGGACCTGTGCCCGCTCATCCCGAACCCGCTCCAGGACCCGGCGACGGATCCAGACAACTGCGGCGGCTGCGGGGTGGTGTGCGCGCTCCCCCAGGCGGCGTCCGGGTGCGAGAACTGGGACTGCGTGGTCGTGGGGTGCGAGGACGGCTGGGAGGACTGCGACGGCACCCCGGCGACGGGCTGCGAGGTGGAGACGGCGTCCATGCAGGACGACCTGTACAACTGCGGGGGGTGCGGCATCGCCTGCGTGGGGCCGAACGCCCAAGGGGCGTGTGTCGGCGGCAGGTGCCTCATGGTGTGCACCGACGAGTGGTTCGACGCCGACGGGGACCCGGCGACCGGGTGCGAGTGCCAGCAGTTGGCCGATGATGACGCTACGTGCGACGGGGTGGACGACGACTGCGACGGGCTCGTGGACGAGGACTGGGCCGGGGAGGCGTGCGGCGTCGGGGCCTGCGCGACGACGGCGACCTGCCTCGGCGGGGAGCCCCAGGAGTGCGAGGCGCTCGAGGCGGGGCCGGAGGCGGGAGCGGCGTGCTGGGATGGACAGGACAACGACTGCGACGGGCTGACGGACGGGGCGGACGACCAATGCCCCACAGAGTGCACCAGTGATGCGGACTGCGACGACGGCGACCCATGCACCACCGATCTGTGCTTGGGCGGCTGCCAGTATGTCGTGGCCTGCGCAGAGGACGCGGGCGGTGGCCCGGAGGACGCGGGCGGTGGCCCGGAGGACGCGGGCGGTGGCCCGGAGGACGCGGGCGGTGGCCCGGGGGACGCGGGCGGGGGCCCGGGGGACGCGGGCGGGGGCCCGGGGGACGCGGGCGGGGGCGCGGAGGACG
>BTVJ01000051.1:0-50380 GCA_045863395.1 Myxococcales bacterium | reverse complement strand
CGGAGGACTCCAGGTCGGTGTCCGGATCCGGCGCACCCAGCGACGCGAGGAAGCGTCGGGCGGCCGCCGACAGGTTCGCGGTCTCCTTCGGGGCGGCGGGCAGGCCCAGCGTCCGTTGGAGGAGCGGCGCGTCCGGCACCACCTCGCGGAGGCGGAACGGCATCGCGACGACGTTCGGGCGCAGGAGGTGGTAGTCGGGGAGGTGCGGGGTGACCAGGAGCGGAGCCCCCTCGCGGGCGCGCTCGGCGACCATCCGCGCGACGAAGAAGCGGTTGCCGGGCCAGGCCTGGGCTGCGAGGGTCGGGCGGGGCTCGTTCCAGAGCGGCCGAACCGATGAGTGGTAGCACCAGCGGACGTCCAGGGGGTAGAGCGCGTAGCGCCGGATGTTTGCCTCCTGGAAGCGGTCTGCGGACATGACTCGAATCCGGCTCGCATCGGGGTCGTACCTTCCCGCCTTGACCGCCAGCCCGACCCCACCCGCCTTGAGCGCCTCCCACTCCGCGGCGGACCCGAAGTACGCCCGCATCCGCTTCGCGAGCGCCTCGCGGTCCATGTCCATGAGCGCGCCGCGCCGCATCTCCTGCAGACCGCTCACCGGCTCCGTCCCGGCGAAGGAGACGACGGTCGGCCACGCCGCGTAGCCCGCTCGGGCCTCGACGCGCCGGAGCGACCAGCGGTTCGCCGGGGCGGGCGACACGTCCACGTAGGGGGGCCCGCCGGAGTCCAGGCTGGCGAGGAGCTCCTCTCGCTTGGCCGCTCCCCAGAACTCCCGCGCCCGGACGTGGCGCTGCCCGTCCGGCGTGGACCGGCGGACGAAGAGCCCGATCGCCGTGCCGAGGCGGATGCCCTCGCGGTTGGTCGGGGTCGAGAACACCGACGGGTCCGGGGCCCCGTCCGGCGTGCGCTTGCCCGTCTCGCGGCTGTCGCCGTTGAGGCCGTCGATCCAGATCCGGTCGAACTGGCGCACCAGGCGCTCGCGGAGCACCACGAACGAGGGGTCGGAGAGGTAGGAGTGGTTGGAGATGAAGCACACGACCCCGCACCCGGTCATCTCGGCGACGCGGCGCTCGGCCAGGCGGAAGAAGCGCACGTAGAGGTCGTCCAGGTTG
The DNA here is from genome assembly GCA_045863395.1 of Myxococcales bacterium. Taxonomy (GTDB): domain Bacteria; phylum Myxococcota_A; class UBA9042; order JABWCM01; family BTVJ01; genus BTVJ01. The sequence continues at coordinate 49,271 of BTVJ01000051.1, read as the reverse complement.
AACTTCTTGATCCCCCAGGTCTCCTGCAGGCCCTCCTTGTAGAGCCCGACGTCCTGCTCGCTCTCGGAAGACACGCCGGCAAAGGCGTTGTAGGGCGGGTTGCCGAGCACGACCAGGATGGGACGGCTCCGCTTGACGGACGCCGCTGCCCTCTGCTCGGCCTCCAGATCGGGGAACGCGAAGGGGATCTGCGTCGCCGCCTGGCCGCTCGCCGGCGCCGGCGGATCCCACCCGGTGAGCGCGTTCGTCAGGTAGATCGCGGCCCGCTCGTCCTTCTCGTGGTCGAGCGCGGTCCCCAGGCCCTGGAGCAGGATGCCCACCTGCATGTGCGCGATGACGAAGGGAGCCGGCAGGATCTCGAACCCGAAGATGCGCGAGGTGACCGCCCTCCGGAGCTTCGCCCCGAGCAGAGCCCCCGCGCCCGCGTCTTCGAGGGTCGCCTGGATGCGCCGCACGACCTCCAGCACGTACGCGCCCGTTCCGCAGCACGGGTCGAGGACGTACACGTCCGGGTCCGCGAGGCCGTCGGCGCGGCCGAGCTCGTCCCGGAGCACGCGGTCGACCCGCTCGACCATGGTGCGGACGATCTCGGGCGGCGTGTACCAGACCCCCAGGTCCTTGCGGAGCACGGGATCGAACTGCTCCAGAAAGGGCTCATAGAAGTACTGGATCGCGTGCCCCTCGTCGAAGCTCTCGAAGAACGCGCCCCGGTTCACGCGGTTGAGGGCCTCGCCGGTCCACTCGAGGATGGCGGCGAGCTGGAGGGGCTTGACCTTGCTCGGCGCGGAGACCTGCTCGAAGAGCGCCCTCACGACGGGGACGCGGAGCTCGTGGACCGCGAGCCGCCAGTCGAAGCGCTCCTCGGGGCCGTGGGTCCGCGCCCAGAGCACCCAGGCGGAGAACAGGCCATAGAACAGCGTCTGAATGACCGTCGACCGGAAGAAGTGCTGCCCCCGGCGCTCGTCGAAGGTGACACCGAGCGTCCGCTCCATGGCCGCCCGGAGCGCGTCGAGGATCTCGAGGTCGAGCTTCTCGAGGGAGCGACGGGCGCGGCGCGCGTAGGAGGCCAGCACCCACGCGACGTCGGCCGGGTCCCTCAGCGCGGCACGGAGCAGGAGGACGCGCCGGAGATAGTCGAGGAGGCTGTCGCCGTGCTCTGCGACGAGCGCCCGCGGGTGCGCGACCGCCTGCCAGAACTCCGCCTCGCTCCTCGCGAGCTGATACGACTCGAGGCGCGTCGCCGGGCGTCCCCCCTCGTGCTGCAGCGGGAGGAAGCTCCAGTAGTTCGTCACGAGGACGCTGCCGTACCGTTCGAGGTAGCTCGCCACCTGCGCGCTGGCGGCTGTCTGCAGGACACCGTGGCTCGTTGGCTTGGCCTCGACCACACCACGTGCAGGCAGCACCCCCCCGGCGAGCAGGCTCGCCCCGGCGTCCTCGTCGCTCTCACCGATCTGGTCCGCGGTGAACAGCCCCGCGTCTGGGATGCCGGCGCCTTGGCTCCTGGGATGGACCATGCACCGCACGCGCGGGCGCAGAGACTCACCCGCGGCGTTGAGCAGCGCGCGGAGCGCCGGATAGTGCGTGGTCTCGGCGACACCGCCGAAGCGCGCCTCGCGCAGGTCTCGAAGGTACGTCTCGAGTGGGTGCATCTTCGGCGTGTCTCCCGGAATTGTGGGGTCGGTCGCGCCCCGCGACCGGGGCGCCGTGTGTGCCGCGACCGGAGTCGAGGGGAGGCACCGGGCGATGGACGTCACACACCTCTGGTTCGCCTGGCGCCGCGAGCGACGCCAAGTGTGCTGCCCTCGCTCCGGCCCGTCAACCATCCCGGCGCCGGGCGGCGGAGGGACGGGTCCCCACCCAGCGCCACGACTCGGGCACGCGAGCGCCCTTGACAGGCGCCCGCCTCTGTGGCCCCATCGGCGCGTTGCCAAGGTCCAAGTGGTCAGGGGGGCGGCGGCGGGGTTCGTCGCTGCCCAGTATGGCCGCGTTCACCACCAGGAGAGGCACATGCCCGAGATCAAGCAGGGTACCGTCACAATCATCATCCCCGACGCGCTCGCCCTGCCGCCCGAGGCCGGGACGCTGAATGTGGACCAGGTGCGCGCGATCCCCAAGGCCCGTCGCGGCGTCGGAGCTGCTTGCGAGGCTACCGCAGACGCGCTGTCCAAGCTCGATGGACGGTTCGCCGCGCCCGCCGGGGTGACTCCCGACTCGCTCCGCGCGGCAGGTGCCCGCGCCGAGGGCATCGACCAGGTGATCTCGGACCTCGAGGTGCTGCTGCAGACTCTGAAGCAGGCCAATCTGCTGTTCGACGCCGACGCGGCGTCCCAGCTCCGCAGAGTCAACGACCAGGTGAACGCGCAAGCGAAGCGCGACGCGGGGCTGGAGACGGCCTTCTCCGGGCTGCGATCCTGGATCGGGTACAAGTAGCACCCGTTCGCGCCAGCCTGTCGGGGTGTCTCCGTGAGCCCGTCGGAGGTTCCACGGCATCCCCCGGCGGTGGTCGCGGGATGCCTCCGAGGTCACCGCCCAATCCCTGCGTAGTATTCGGTCGATACCTCAGTACTATCCGGTCGATGCCTCCTCGGTATCCGGTCGATGCCCCAGCGGTATCCGGTCGATGCCCCCGCGGTATCCGGTCGATGCCCCCGCGGTATCCGGTCGATGCCCCCGCGGTATCGGGACGATGCCCCCGCGGTATCCGGTCGATGCCCCCGCGGTATCGTGACGATGCCTCCGCGGGTGTGGCAGAGGAGGCAACCGGCTCGCTCCATCCGGCGCGCGAGGCTACAGGGGGCCGTGCGCGTGGTCTGGCTCCCGGGTCATGCTGTAGACTGTGCCCGACGCCGTCGTCGCGCGGCAGAGGAGGAGGTCATGCGTGCACCGGCCACGAAGGGGATCAGCTACGCAGAGTACCTCGCGCTCGAGCGCACCACCGGGGTGCGGCACGAGTTCGCAAGCGGCACGGCCTGGGCCATGGCGGGAGGCAGCGTCCGGCACTCCGCGATCAAGACGAACCTCACCGCGCTGTTTCGCGGCGCTCTGCGGGACACGCCCAGCCGGCCGTACGACTCGGACCTGAAGGTGCGCGTCCTCGCGACGGGGCTCGCCACCTACCCCGACCTGAGCGTTGTGTGCGGGCGACCGCAGCTCGATCCCGAGGACGGGCACGCGGTCACAAACCCCACGCTTCTGGTCGAGGTGCTGTCCCCGGACACGGAGGCCTGGGACCGGGGCGGAAGGTTTGCCCACTACCGGCGCATCCCGTCGCTCCGCCACTACCTCCTCGTCAGCCAGGATGTGGCCCGCATCGAGCACTACGAGCTCCTGGCCGACGGGTCGTGGCGGCTCACCGAGCACGGCGCCGGACAGGCGATCCCCCTCTCTGCGCTCTCCATCGAGCTGCCCGTGGATCCCGTCTACGAGGACCTCCCGCCCGAGGGCCCGCCCCCCTGACGTCCCGTGGCTCGGCGCCGGGCGCTCAGATGAGGCGCCCCCCTCGCCCGGAGAGCCCTGCGGCGTCCCCTTCCGGAGCGTCCGGGTCGCCGAGCGCGAGCAGGTCCTCCACCGCGGACGTGTCGGGCAGGTCGGTCTCTGACAGGTCGCCGGGGGCGCCTCCGCACCAGGCCGCCCACTCGGTCGGGTGGTCTCGCACCAGCAGCCGCTCGACGGCCGCCCTCGACAGCCGCTCGATGGGGCGGCCGTCCGTGCTGCTGCGGCCGCGGACGCGCAGCTCCTCGGGCGGGTACACCGAGAGCTCCACGGGGAAGCCCCGATCGACGTGGACGTGCGTGAACTCGCGGATCACTCCCCCCTTTCGCACGCTCACGCGGCTCGTCTCGAAGGTCCAGCCGAGATTCCAGAGGAAGCCTTCGAGGGTCTGCTCCGACTCCGTGAAGACGTGTAGATCGATGTCGCTGCCGCGCCGGACGTGCCCGGTCGCCACCGACCCGATCAAGCGGGGCCGGAACGGGAGCAGCGCCCCCATCGTCTGCCAGGCGGTCACCCTCATGGCGAAGAGCCGCCGCCCGCGGCTCGACCCCTCGGTCAGCTCGACCAGCTCGAGGAGCGCGTCCCGGATCTCGCCGTTCGACGGCAGGTCCCCGGCCCGGTCCCGGCGCTGCCGGCGCTGTCCGGGCAGGCGCCGCGCCGCGATGCGCTTCGCGTCGAAGTACTGCCGCACGCCCTCCTCCAGCATGAGCCGGGCGGCCTCCCGGGCGATGGAGGTCCTGCGCTGGTCAGCGCGCATCACGGGCGCCCACGCCACTCCCCGAGGAGGGCCCGGAGCCGCGCCAGCGCCCCCCCCACCACCCGCCCGCCGCGCGGGGCGCCGTGGATGCGGCGGTGGATGGTCTGTTGGCTCACGCCGAGGCGGTGTCCTATCTGCCCCTCCGAGAGGCCGTCGAAGTAGAAGAGTTCGACCGCCTCCCGCTGGCTGGGCGTCAGCCGGGCAAGCGCGCACCGGAGCTGGTCCTGGGCGCGCTGGAGCGCCTCGCTGAGCGGGGCCTCGTCGCTCCACAGGGAACGGTCGCTGGTCAGACGGTCGAGATCGGGCCAGAAGCAGAGCCGGTTGTCGCGGCCGGGTTCATCGCGTGGGGTCATAGGGGCCGGTGAGCGCACCGGGGGGCGGTGGGAGTGAAGTGAACGTCGCGGCCTCCTCGATGGAGCAGACCGACGCCCAGGGAGACCGGCCCCGCAGGTCCCATGACCTCAGCAGCTCCAGATCGCGGAGCTCCGGCGTGCCTCGGAGGCGCCGCCGCGTCCGCGCCGGCTCGCGCAGCAGGTCCAGGTGATGCCGCACGAGCCACACGACCCGCGGCGACACGAGGCCGTCCAGGAGCTCTGCGCCAAGCCTGTCGTGGTCTCGGCTGCGGATCGCTTTGCCGCAGTCGTGCAGGAGCGCCGCGGTCACGAGCTCGGAGTCCCGCGTCTCTGACCGCGCGTGAGCGAAGACCTGCAGGGAGTGGAAGAGGGCGTCCCCCTCGGGATGGTGGCGCGGGTCCTGCGCGATCCCATCCAGCGCGGCGAGCAGCTCCACGTAGTCATTGGCCATGTCACGGGGCCCCGGAACGCCCGGCGCGGGCGGTCGCCACGAAGGGGGCTCTCACACCTGGCACGATATCACACCCACCGCCAGGGACGCCCCCGTGCGGCCTGCGGCCTCCCCAGTCAGGTCCCAATCAGGAGAGAGCGCGCCCGCGCCAGGGCCTCCGGGCTGTCGTCGAAGGGCTCGTGGGGCGGCGGAGCGTCGTCCGGCATTGCGGCGGCGTAGAGGGCGGCGACCTCCTCGGCGGTCAACTGGCGGCACCAGCGCGCGGGAAGGTCGCCCAACCCCACAGGGCCGATGGCCACCCGGCGCAGCTTGACCACCTGCAGGTCGCTTCGGTCGCAGAGCCTGCGGATCTGCCGGTTGCGCCCCTCCCGAAGCACGACCTCGATCCAGGTGGCCCGCGACCGGTGCTCGAGCCAACGGACCCGCGCCGGTCGCGTGACGTGGCCGGTGTTGAAGCGCAGGGGCTCGCCCAGGAGCCCGATGCGGCCGTCGTCGGGTGCCAGCACGCCGCGCACCTTCAGGTGGTAGACCTTCTCGATGGGCGGCACCTCCTCTGCAACCCCCGCGAACCCGGGGTTCCCCAGGGCCTGGGCCAGCCGCCCGTCGTCGGTGAACAGCAGGAGCCCCTCCGTGTTGAAGTCGAGGCGCCCCACGTGCGGCAGGCGGGGGAAGTGCGGCGGCACGTGGTCATAGACGGTCGGCCGCCCGGCGAAGTCCGCCCGGGCCGTGATGCAGCCGCGTGGCTTGTGCAGCATGAAGATGCGCATGGCGCGCACCTTGGCAGAGGCCGGAGCGCCCTGCAAGTGGGGTCGGCGTGCCCCATGTGTGGTTGTAACCGAGCCGTTTCTGTGTGGCCTGGGGTCGGAAGGCTCCAGCATGTCGGAACAACATTGCGGAACTACAGCGAATTGAAGCCATCCCTCCTCCTGCGATGCTTCGTGCTCGAATCGGGCGCAGAATCGCAATGGTCCGAATCTACAACGATATGCCTCTGCGAACGTCCCTGGCACGCCGCTTGCCGTAGCCCCACTGCGTGTGTAACCCGCAGCCAACGGAGGAAGGGCCATGGTCGAGATGATGACGCACGAGACGATGATGAGGGAGCCGCGGAGCCCGCAGGACCCGCGCGTGATGCTGGGGCTCAGCGGCCGGTCGCCGCAGGTGGACCGCCTGCGGACGCGGTGGCTCCGGCGCTTCGCCGCCCTGGCGGCGCGCACGTCGCCGGCCTGGGCCGCCAGGAGGGACGGGCGATGAGGCAGCTACGGTGGACCATGGCCGCCACGCTCCTCATCGCGGCGTGCGGTGCGGACGGGGGCGACGCGCAGGCGCCCCAGGCAGGGGGCCAGGAGAGCGCGGCGGCCGACGGGGGGGCCACCGTGGACGCTCCCGGAGACCCCGCCGGGCTCGGCGACCCGAGCAAGCCGAGCGACCCGAGCGACCCGAGCAAGCCGTCGGACCCGCTGGACCTCCCCCCGGAGTGCGGGGAGGCTCCCTACGACTTCCGGTGCCCCTGCTACGACAACAACGACTGCGAGAGCGGCTGGTGCATCCAGGACGTCGTGGGCCGCGTCTGCACGGCCACGTGCCTGGAGACCTGCCCCGACGCCTGGAGCTGCCGCTCGGTCCAGAACGTCGGCGAGGACGTGGTCTACCTCTGCATCCCGGACCTGGTGGCCCTGTGCACCCCGTGCGCGTCGGACGCGGACTGCGGCGGGTCCGACGACCTCTGCCTCGCCATCGGGGGCGCGACGCACTGCGCCGCCGGCTGTGACGTGGACTCCGACTGTCCGCAGGGCTACGCGTGCCTCCCCACGGACCGCGACGGCGCCCGCAGCCAGTGCGTCCCCACCACGGGGAGCTGCGTCTGCACGGCCGAGCTGCTCGGCACCTCCATGGCCTGCGCGGTGACCAACGAGCACGGCACCTGCTACGGCGAGACCACCTGCGCCGGCGTGGACGGGTGGACGGGCTGCACGGCGCAGGCGCCCGCCGAGGAGATCTGCGACGGCGTGGACAACGACTGTGACGGCGCCTTCGACGAGGACACCGCCGGCTGCCTGGTGCTCTTCGCCGACGCCGACGGTGACGGCTACGGCCAGAGCGACATGGCGCAGTGCCTGTGCGCCCCCGAGGGCCACTTCACGGCGACGGAGCCGGGAGACTGCGACGACGCGGACCCTGCGCGCCACCCCGGCGTCCCCGAGGTCTGCAACGGCGCGGACGACGACTGCAATGGCCTCGTGGACGAGGGCTGCGACGTGGACCAGGACGGCTGGTGTGCCAGCGAGCTCGATGCGGACCCGGTGGCTTGCCCGCTCGGCGGCGGCGACTGCAATGACCTGGACCCGTCGGTGCATCCAGGGGTCCAGGAGACCTGCAACGGCAAGGACGACGACTGCGACGGCCTCACCGACGAGGAGGGCGGCGCCCCCTGCGGCGGCTGCGCCCAGGTCTGTCAGCTCGAGGCGGGCCCGGACGGCGGCGAGCCGTTCAATCCCGGCGGTCTGGCTGGCACGGGCATCGACGCCAACGGCGACATCACCCTGGACACGGCGTCCATCGCGCTCCACATGCTGTGGGTGGCCAACAGCGCCGAGAACACGGTCTCCAAGATCGACACGGTCACGGGCCACGAGGTGGCGCGGTACGCGACCTGCGGCGACCCGTCCCGGACGGCGGTGGACCTGAACGGCGACTGCTGGGTCGGCTGCCGAGGCGACGGGAAGGTGGCGAAGATCGCCCTCGCCGAGAGCGGCTGCATCGACAAGAACGGCAACGGGACCATCGAGACCAGCCGGGATCTCGACGGCAGCGGCACCATCGGCGGCGCCGAGCTGCTCCCCCCTGGGACTGACGAGTGCGTCCTGCTCGTCGTGCAGCCCGAGGCGAACCAGAAGCCGCGGGCACTGGCCGTCGACGCGGACAACCACCCGTGGGTCGGCTACTTCGAGACCCGCAAGCTCCACCGCCTCGACCCGGTCTCGGGTGAGACCAAGGCGACGGTGGATCTCTCCAGCGTCACGAGCGGCAAGCCCTACGGCATGGCCATCGACCAGAAGGGGCGCATCTGGGTGGCGCTCCGGGACGGCAGCCCCACGGCCCTCGGCCTCGTGGACCCGAGCAGCTTCCCCATCGAGCCCAAGGCCTGGGGAACGCCCGGCGGCCACGCGGCCTACGGAATCGCGGTGGACGGCGCGGGCAGGGTCTGGCTCGCGGGCGGTGAGAGCAAGAAGGTCTCGCGCTTCGACCCGGACACCAAGACCTGGAAGACCCTGTCACTCTCGACGATGCCGCACGCCCGGGGAGTGGCGGCGAGCACCGACGGGAAGGTCTACGTCGCCCACCACGACTACACGACGGACTGCGCCGGCGGGAAGGACCACTACGTGTCGGTGGTGGACGCGGCGACCGTGACCCTGGTGAGCACCATCGACACGAGCACGGGCAGCGGGAAGCTGGGGCCCGTGGGCCTCGCCATCGACTTCGACGACCACCTGTGGGCCATCGACCAGTGCAGCTCCACGGCGACGAAGATCGACCGCAAGACGGAGAAGGTCATCGCCCACTACCCGACCGGCTCCGGGCCCTACACGTACAGCGACATGACGGGCTTCGCGCTCAAGACGGTGGTGGCGCCCGAGGGCAGCTACGTCCACACCTTCACGGGGTGGAGCGGTGTGGCGACGAAGTGGCTCCAGATCAACGCTGCCGCGCTCCTGCCCCCCGACACGGCGCTGCGCGTGAGGTGGCGGGCCGCCAACGACCCGACGGATCTGGCGCTCACCCCGTGGAGCCAGTGGCAGGGGCCGTTCCCGCCCGCGGTCATGCCCATCAACCTGGAGAAGCAGGGCCTTGTGACCGGCAAGCACCTCCAGGTTGAGGTCTCCCTGAAGAGCTCCCCCACCGGCGCCCCGCTGCTGAAGAGCCTCACCGCCGTCGGTACGCCCGCCCCCTGACCCTGCCCACTGCCCCCACCGGCCCCCCTGCCGACGAGTCTCACCGCTGCTGGCACGTCACTCACCCCGCTCCAAGGGGCGGTCCCCCATCCGCCCGGCGCGCCGTCCCTAATCGGTCCCGCCGTCGCAGTTCGGGACCTCCTCGTAGGTGCAGGCCCCGGTCTCCGAGTCGCAGACGTCGTTGGTGCACTTGACGCCGTCGTCGCACTTCGGCGTGTAGGTGCAGCCGGTCGCGGGGCTGCACACGCCGGGGAAGCAGATGGGGTCGCCGCCGCAGGAGACCGGCGTGAACGTGCAGGCCCCGGTGATCGGGTCGCAACTATCCAGGGTGCAGAGGTTGCTGTCGTCGCACTTCGTCGTCTGGATGCAGCCCATGGTCGGGTCGCACATCAGGGTGCTGCACGGGCTCGGCGAGGCGCCGCACGTGATCGGCGTGTGGGCGCAGCTCCCCGCGGAGCACGTGTCCGCCGTGCAGTAGTTGCCGTCCTGGCAGTCCGCCGCCGTCGCGCACCCGGTGCAGCCCGGCTTCGGCGCGTGGGCGCACTGGATGGTCGCGGGGTTGCACGTGTCCGCCGTGCACGGGTCGCCGTCGCCGCAGTCGATGGGTACCTGGACGCAGCCCTGCGCCGGGTTGCACGACGGCAGGAAGCAGCCGTTGTCGGCCACGCAGAAGACCGTGTCGTGGATGCAGATGCCCTGGAAGCACACGTCGGTCGTGCAGGCGTTGCCGTCGCCGCAGTCTGCCGCCGAGTCGCAGAGCACGCAGTTCGGAACGACCAGGAAGGTGCATACGCCGTCGCCCCCGCAGATGTCGTAGGTGCACGGGTCCCCGTCGTCACAGCTCACGATGGGGTTGCTGCAGACGCCCCCCACGCAGAGGTCGGTGGTGCAGAGCGTGAGGTCGTCGCAGTCTGCGGCCGTGCTGCACAGCTTGCACCCGTCGATGACCTGGGTCTTGCACCCGGACGACGGGTCGCAGACGTCCAGGGTGCACAGGTTGCCGTCGTTGCAGGGGGTCGGGGTGAACGCGCAGTAGCCCCCGGTGCAGGCGTCGATGGTGCACGGGTTGCCGTCGTCGCAGGTCGACGCCGAGACGCAGGGGAGGCAGCCCGTCGCCGGCAGGTAGGTGCAGCCAGAGCCGGGCATGCAGGAGTCCACCGTACACTCGTCGCCGTCATCGCACACGACGGGCGGGAAGGCGCACTTGCCGCTCGCGCACACGTCCGTGGTGCAGACGTCCCCGTCGCTGCACTGGGCCGCGCTCGTGCAGTCGCCACACTTGGGGGACGCGGCGTGCTGGCAGACCCCGCCAGGCCCGCACGTGTCCTCGGTGCAGGAGTCGCCGTCGTCGCAGGGCTTGGGCGCGAAGGTGCACTGCCCCCCCGTGCACAGGTTGTCGGTGCACGGGTCCTGGTCGTCGCACTGGGCCGCCGAGGTGCAGTCGTGGCAGTTGGCGCCCGCCACGTGCTTGCACGAGCCGTCCGTGTCGCAGAAGTCGAGGGAGCACGGGTCCAGGTCGGAGCAGCTCTTCGGGGCGTGCGTGCAGCTCCCGTCCGGGGCGCACAGGTCCGTGGTGCACGGGTCGTCGTCGTCGCAGCCGCCGGCCTGATACCCGCAGGAGCCCGAGCCCGGGTCGCAGATGGACTCCACGCACGGGCCCGCGTCGGGGCAGGGGACCTGGGTGTAGGTGCAGCCGACGGGCGCCGCCGCGCAGACCGCCTGGAGGCAGGGCCCCAACACCGTGCAGTCCGCGGCCGTCTGGCACGTGCCGCACCCCGCGATGGGGGCGTGGGTGCAGCCCGTGGCGCCGCAGGCATCGGCGGTGCAAGGGTCGCCGTCGTCGCAGCTCGTGGGCACCAGCGTGCACGCCCCCCCGATGCACACCGCGTCGTTGCAGAAGTCGGCACCGGGGCAGAGCTTCGGCGCCTCCACGCAGCCGGTCGTGGGTCCGAGGCAGCTCCCGGTCATGCACGGGTCAGACGAGTCACAGAACACAGGCACCTGGACGCAGGCGCCCGTCTTGGGGTCGCACAGGTCGTCGGTACACACATCGCCGTCGTTGCACGTGGTCGCCGTGTGCTGGCAGGTGGACCCCACGCAGGCGTCCTGGGTGCAGGCGTCCCCGTCGTCGCAGAGGGAGGGAGCGGCGACACACCCGTCCACCGGGTCGCAGATCTGCGTGGCGCAGCCCACGGACGGGCAGGGGATCGGCGACCAGGTACACCCGGCGAGGGCGTCGCACACGTCGAGCGTGCAGACGCTGCCGTCGTCACACTGCGCGGACGGGGCGTGCGTGCAGGCCCCCGCCGCGCACCCGTCCTCCGTGCAGGCGTCGCCGTCGTCGCAGTCCTTGGGCGCGAAGGCGCATCCGGCGCCGGGCAGGCAGGAGTCGACGGTACAGGCGTCCCCATCGTTGCACGTCACCGCCGCGTGCTTGCACCCGGTCGGCGGGTCGCAGGAGTCGGCGGTGCAGGCGTTCCCGTCGTCGCACCCGGACGGCGCGTGGATGCACCCGATGGACGGGTGGCAGGAGTCCGTGGTGCAGACGTTCCCATCCTCGCACGGCACGGGCGTGAACACGCACGCCCCGCCTGCGCAGGCGTCAGTCGTGCAGGGGCTGCCGTCGAAGCACGCGACGGCCCCGTGGCTGCACGTGCCCGTCAGCGCGTTGCAGCCGTCCTCCGTGCAGGCGTCCCCGTCGTCGCAGGGTGACTCGGTGTGCTGGCAGATCCCCGTCGCCGGGTCGCAGGAGTCCGCAGTGCAGGCGTCGCCGTCGTCGCAGGGGATCGCGACCGCCGTACACCCGACGCCAGGCTTGCACGCGTCCGCCGTGCAGGCGTCACCATCGTCGCAGACGAGGGACGAGTGGCCGCACTGGCCGTCATTGCACGCGTCGGTGGTGCAGGGGTCGCCGTCGCTGCACTCCGCGGCGCTCACGCACCCCTTGCAGTCGGGGTTCGGCACATAGTCGCACCCCACGCCCGGGGTGCATGCGTCCCAGGTGCAGGGGTCGCCGTCGCCGCAGTCCAGCGGCGCGGACACGCAGCCCTTGGCCGGATCGCACGCCATGGCCACGCACGCGCCCCCGTCACCGCAGCTCGCCTCCACGAAGACGCACCCTGCCGGCTCCTCACATGCGCCCGTCACGCACGGATCGTTGCTCGCGCAGGGCAGGGGGGCGTTGATGCAGCCGGCCACGGGGTCGCAGGAGTCCGCGGTGCACGCGAGGCCGTCGTCACAGTCGAGGGGCGCAGACGTGCACTCGCCGACGGCGGGATCACAGGTGCTCGGGTTGCAGAGCGTTCCTCCGCAGGGCTTCGCCACGTTGGCGCACCCGCCAACCGGCGCGCAGGAGTCCACGGTGCAGGCGTCGCCGTCGTCGCAGTCGAGGGGGGCGCTCGTGCAGCCGGCGCCCGCGGTGCAGACGTCCTCTGTGCAGGCGTCGCCGTCGTCGCAGGGGGCGGGCACCGCGGTACAGCCGATGCCGGCGAAGCACACGTCCAGGGTGCAGGGGTCGCCGTCTTCGCAGCTCACGGGCGCGCTGGAGCAGTTGCCGCTCATCGGGTTGCAGACGCTCACGGTGCAGGCGTTGCCGTCGTCACAGAGCTTCGCCTCGTGGGCGCAGGTGCCGTCAGGGAGGCAGTCGTCCGCGGTGCAGGCGTCGCCGTCGTCGCAGTCCGAGGTGCCCTGGCAGCCTGTGGCGACGTCCTCGCCGGTGTCTCCGCCCGTGTCTCCGCCCGTGTCTCCGCCCGTGTCTGCACCGACGTCCGCGGAGGCGTCTCCGCCGGTGTCCTCTCCGGAGTCTCCACCCGTATCACCGGAGTCCGTTCCCGAATCTTCGCTGACATCGCCGCCCGTGTCTCCCCCCGAGTCTCCGCCAGCGTCCGCGAGCGTGTCCTGGCCATCGGCGTCTGCCGAATCCCCTCCGCCGTCCGTCGTGTCCGTGACCGCGTCGATCGAGTCCCCCTCAGTGACATCCACCGCAGTGTCTCCCCCCGAATCGGCACCAAGCCCGTCCGGCGAGGCCCCGTCGCCCTCCGCGGCGCCGTCCTCGTGAGTCGTTCCGGTGTCGGCCACGTCGGGCGATTCACCCCCGGAGTCTCCATCGGTGGTGCCCCCATCGACCCCGCCGAGCGGCCCAGGTGTACCCACGTCCACGCAGGCACCAGCGGAGAGCACCAGGGCCAGCAGGAGCAGTCGCAGCGCCGCGGGGCTGATTTGGAGCGTGGAGATGGTAGTCCCCACACGCTTCCGGATGGAGTATCCGTGCGGGAGTACGTCAGTGGTCGAAGTCATGGTCAGTCCTCGTCGGGGGAGGGATCGGCGGGCACGTGAACCGGCGGAGGCGCCTCGGGCCGGGCGAAGTCCTCCGGTGGTGGTGGCGCCGCTCCGCTCGTGTCTGCGGTGGGCTTGTCTTTGTTCTTCTCCCACCAGGCGGCCCAGGCGGCCGGGTCCTTGCCCAGCTCCGGGTCTCCGCCGTGGCCGTGCACGAGCGCGAGCCAGGCGCCGTTGGCCACGTCGCCGTTCGCGTCGGAGAGCGCCTTGACCAGCACGGGCACCGCGGCGTCGGAGGGCAAGGTCACGACGTTGGCGACCACGCTGCCCCTGACCTCCGAGGCGTCGGACTCCAGCGCCTTCATGGCGTGGGCGATCAGGTCCCCCGGCGCCTTGCCCATGCGCATCGCGCTCATGATCGCCGCGTTGTAGCCGGCGCGCTCGCCGCCGATGATGCTGGCGTCCCCCATCATGTCCTTGAGCGCCTGCACGTCCTCCCCCGCGAGACCGGGTCCCATGGCCAGCACGTGCGCGGCTCCCGTGGCGACGTCCAGGTCCTTGTCCCGCACGAGGCGGCGCGCGAGGTCGTAGGCCCGAGGGTCCTTGGTTCCAGCCAGCACGTTGACTGCGTCCCACTTGTCCGCAGGGGTGCCCCGGGCCAGGAGGCTCTCGGCGGTGGCCAGGCGCTGGTCCGCCGTGGAGTCTGCGATCTGGCTCGTCACGCTGGGCAGCACCGCAGGCAGCGGCGCCGGGCCCCCAGCCTTGGGCCGCGGGGTCTCACGAGGAGGCAGCGCGATGGGAGGAGGCAAGCCGAGTTGGCGCGACACAGCCGGCTGGACCGCGGGCGTCGGACGGGCGGAGACGGGTTCCTCCTGCTGCGGCGCAGCGGGAATCGGCGGTGGGCTCTCAGTGCGCCCGGCGCGGCTCCCGAGCCACCCGGCGAGCCCCCCGACGACGGCCGCCACCGCGAGCAGTAGCGCCCAGTGCTTCATGGATGGGGCCGATGGCGATGACATGGGGACAGGCGTCACTCGTTGTGCGTCGAAGTGTAGCAGCAGGCGGCGTAGCGGCCGTCGTTCTTGTTGCAGCCACCCTCGAAGTTGTTGCGGTCATTCTGGTTGTTGACGCAGAACACCGCGTCGTCCGCATAGAAGTTGCCGACCCACCACCCATTGGTGATGCCGATGCCAGCCGGAGACGTCCCGTAGACGCGCGCCATGGCGTAGATGTCCGAGTAGGAGCAGACATGCCCGCCCATGGCGAAGCACACGTTCTGCATCTCGGGGAAGGTGTTCCAGCCGCTCCGCCACATGCAGATCTTGTTGGTGTAGCCAGCATAGGAGTGATAGCCCCCAGCATGGTCGAAGGGCGCGGGGCAGCCGCCGTCATGCCAGACCCGACCGTCCTGCCGGGTGTGCTGCAGGCGGCTCGTGCCGTTCGGGTCCATGTAGAAGCCCCCGTCGTTGAGGTCGTACATGATGGGGCCGCGCAGCAGCGTGCCGCTCTGGATCTCCGCGGCCACGTACACGGGCTTGCTGTTGTATGCGCGGATCCACGTCCCGTCCGTCATGTGCCAGCCGCCGCCGTAGGACTCGAAGTAGAAGCCCGTCGTGCCCTGGGCGCGGAACCAATTGTTGGCCAGCACGTAGTGGAGCTGCGTGACACTGTTCGGGTTGACGTAGTAGCCCGTGTCGTTGAGGTCGTAGAAGATGGTCGCCCGGACGTCGTTGAGGATCGACACGCTCGCCGGGTCCAGGTAGTAGCTCCCGTCGTTGAGATCCCGGTATTGGGGAGCGTAGACGAGGCCGTCGGCCCGCACGTAGAACACGTCGCTGCCAGCGCCGTTGCCGATGCGCAGGGTCTGCGCGCTGCCCGTGGTGCCATTGTCCCAGTTGAGGATGACCGAGTATCCGGCCAGCGCGTTCAGGTGCAGGTTGGGCGTCAGCCGCGCCACGTAGTTTGCGGGGCAGTAGCCATTCATGCACGTGATGGTGTTCGGGTAGACGGCGTTCAGGCGGCTCGTGCCGTTCGGGTCTACGTAATAGCCGCCGTCGTTGAGATCGTAGAAGATCGGCGCCCTCACATTGCTCTCGCTGCGGATCTCGTTGCTCGCGAGCAGCGCCTTGCCGTTGTAGACCCGCACCCAGGTGGAGTCGGTCATGTAGATTCCGCCGCCGTAGTCCTCGAAGTAGAAGCCGGACTGCCCCTGCGCCCGGAACCACGCGTTGGCATAGATGGTGCTCACCTGAGACCCGCTCGCCGGGTCGAGGTAGTACGAGGTGTTGTTCAGGTCGTAGAAGATGGGCGACCGCATACTGCCATTGGCGACGAGGATCCCGCCGACGGTGCCGCTGCCCGTCACGTTGAAGTTCGCCGACTGGGCGCTCGTGGTGTTCCAGATGTAGGAGCCGCTGCCGGACGGCACGTCGCCCGCCTGGAGCCCCGCGATGCCCCACGTGTCGTTGCCCGTGGCGCGAAGGAACTGACCGGCTGCCGTGGGACCGGCCGTGAGCCCGGTCCCTCCCTTCGTCGTCGGCACCGTGCCGAGCGTGATGTTGGGCGCCGTACCCCCGGACGAGGCCAGCGGCGCGCTCGCCGTCACGCTGGTGACTCCCGAGCCCGTCGCGTCCGCGCCCGGCTCCCACTGTGACGTGGTCGCGTTGTACTTGAGCACCTGCCCCGACGACGGCGCCGTCGCGCTGACCACCCGCCCCTGGAGCTTGCCGACGGTCGTCGCTCCCTGGGTCCCCGTGACGTCGCCCGCCAGGGACCCGGTGAAGTTGGTCGCCGAGGTGGCGCTCGCCGCGCTCGCCGCGCTCCCGGAGATGTTGATGCCATACGTGCCGCTGCCGACCATGGCGGGGGTGATGCCCCCTGCCGCGATCCCCAGCTCATTGGAGCCGCCGCCAAGGGAGTCAGACAGACCGCCCGTGCCGCTCACGCGAACGCTGAGAGTCCCCGACGACGTGATGGTGCCGCCCTGGAGGCCCTTGCCCGTGGCGACGCTGGTCACCGTCCCTGCGCCGGCGTTGTCCGCCGCGGGAGCCCACTGCGTGCCGTCATACTTGAGCACCTGTCCGCTGGCGGGTGTGGTCGCCGACACCGTCACGCCCCGGACCTTCGTGACGCTGGTCGCGCCCTGCGTGCCCACGACGTCCCCTGCCAGCGCGCCCGAGAAGCCCGCGGCGGTGGTCGCGGTCGCGGCGTTGCCGCTGATGCTGATCCCGTACGACCCGCTCGACACCATGGCCGGCGTGATGCCGTTGTTCGCGATGGACAGGGTCCCCGACGAGGTGATGGGGCCGCCCGTCAGGCCCGCGCCGGAGTTGACCGACGTCACGGAGCCCGCCGCCGGCGTCGCCGGCTCCCACTGGGATCCGCTGTAGCGCAGCACCTGGCCGCTGGTCGGCGCAGTGGCGCTGACGGTCACCCCTCGCACCTTGGCGACCTGGGTGGCGCCCTGGGTGCCCGTCACGTCTCCAGCCAGCGCCCCAGTGAAGTTGGTGGCGTTGAGCGCCGTGGTCGCCGACGTGGCCGTCGCCGCGTTGCCGGAGATGTTGATGCCGTAGGTGCCGCTCGCGAGCTTGGAGGGGCCGATGCCCGCGTCCGCGATGTCACTGTTGGCGATGCACCCGCTGCAGCTCACGTCGTTGGCGAGCTGCGCCACAAGGGAGTATGCGACGGCCCGCAGGGGGACGCGGGGGAGGACGGTGCCCTCGACCTCCGTCTCCACCCACACGGCGTCGTAGGCCTCCAGAACGCCGGTGATCATGGGACCGAGCTGGACGTCGAAGACCCCCGCCGTCACCACGACCCCGGTCTTCACCTGCTCCCACAGCTTCGTCCCCCCGGTCTGGGCGGCGAACAGGCGGAACGTCATGGTGAAGGTGCCGCCCGCGGGGACCCCGGAGCTGGTGAGCACCATGCCCTGGATGTTGAGCGTGCGGTCCACGGTCGCCGCGTCCACGGGGAGCGCCTGCCCGACCACCAGCGCCAGCGCGGCGCTCCACAGCCACCTCCTCACCATGGTCCACCTCCTGACGTTTCGGGTCAGTGACAGGATCAGGGCCACCTCGCCCACCCCCGGGCGCCGCGAAGCGTGCACGCAGATCCTTCAGTGGGGACGCTACTGATCAATGCTCCGAAGTTCAAGTGGCGCGCCTGACGCTGCCACTGCCCGACGTGGCGGGTGTCACCGTCGCCTGGTGCTGCGAGCGGCACCCCGCCGCACCCACCAATGGCGCAGTCGTTGCCTTTCCCTCCCGGTTGCGATACAAGCCTCGCGACTTCACACAGCGCAGGAGTGCGCGCTACGCCGGAGGGAACATCCAGGCCATGAGCAGAGGAGGCTTCGACCGGATCCTGATCGCGCTGATCACCGGCGGGATCGTGGGGTTCTTCATCGGATACGCGGTCAACTACGACAAGGGCGGCGGCGCGGGCGGGCCTACGGGCGTCGAGGTCGCGGCCGCGGACATCGACGTCAAGCCCATGCGGGAGCTCGAGCCGAGCGCCAAGAAGGGCGGCGACGCCCCGAAGGTGATCATCCACGAGGTCAGCGAGTTCCAGTGCCCGTTCTGCAGCAAGGTCGTGCCGACCATGAAGCAGATCACGGACACCTACGGGGACCAGGTGCAGCTCGTGTTCGTCCACAACCCGCTGTCCTTCCACGACAAGGCGCGGGCCGCCGCCATCGCCTCCATGGCGGCGCGGCGTCAGGGCAAGTTCTGGGAGTACCACGACACCCTGTTCGCGAATCAGCAGTCGCTGGACGACGCGAGCCTCCTCAAGTTCGCCGAGGAGCTGGGCCTGGATGCCGAGAAGTTCAAGGCAGATCTGAAGGATCCGGCCATCGCGAAGAAGGTCGACGCGGACCAGGGGGCGGCCGTGGCGCTCGGGGCGACCGGTACACCGGGCTTCTTCGTCAACGGCATCAACCTCTCCGGCGCCAAGCCCTTCGAGGAGTTCAAGACGATCATCGACGCGGAGATCGCCAAGGCGGACCAGGCCATTGCGGCGGGCACTCCCAAGGAGAAGGTCGCCTACGCCCTGATGGCGAAGAACAACCAGAAGGCCCTCGACCTGCTCGTGCGGAACATGCCGACGACGGCGCCCCGTCCCGCCACGGCCAAGGGCGACGCGGAGGTCTGGAAGGTCTCGCTGCGCGGCGACGAGCCCCAGATGGGCCCGAACGACGCGCTGGTGACCATCGTCGAGTGGTCCGATTTCCAGTGCCCCTTCTGCGGCAAGGTGGTGCCCACGCTGAAGCAGGTGAAGGAGGAGTATGCGGGCAAGGTCCGCGTGATCTTCAAGCACCTGCCGCTGTCGTTCCACGACAAGGCGCAGCTCGCGGCCGAGGCCTCCATGGCGGCCCACGCGGAGGGCAAGTTCTGGGAGTACGGCGACAAGCTGTTCGAGAACCAGCAGGCGCTCGACCGTGCCGATCTGGAGCGCTACGCCCAGGAGATCGGCCTCGACATCGAGAAGTTCAAGGCGGCGCTGGACAACGGCACCTACAAGGCGGTGGTGCTGGCGGACGCCTCTCAGGCGGGCGAGGTCAAAGCGTCGGGCACGCCGACCTTCTTCATCAACGGCAAGCTCATGGACGGCGGCAAGGCCTTCGAGGACTTCAAGGCGGCCATCGACGCCGAGCTTGAGGTCGTGCAGAAGCTCGTGGACAAGGGGACGGCGCCCGACAAGCTCTACGAGACCCTCATCGCCAAGGGCAAGCTGTTCACGCCACTCGACGACAAGGTCCAGTGGATCGACACCAAGGACTCGCCGACCATCGGCAAGACCCCGGCGCGCATCGTGATCACCGAGTTCAGCGAGTTCGAGTGCCCCTTCTGCTCCCGGGTCGGGCCTGCCCTCAAGCCGCTGAAGGAGATCTACGGCGACGACATCGCCATCGTGTTCAAGCACTTCCCGCTGAGCTTCCACAAGAACGCGATGCCGGCTGCCATCGCGTCCATGGCGGCCAACGAGCAGGGCAAGTTCTGGGAGTATCACGACCTGCTGTTCGAGAACCAGAAGAGCCTGTCGGCCGCCGACCTGGAGCTCTACGCCCAGCAGGTGGGCCTCGACATGGCGAAGTTCAAGGCGGCGGTCGGCGCCGAGAAGTACAAGGACAAGGTCCAGAAAGACATGGCGGAGGGTAGCCGCATCGGCGTCCAGGGCACCCCGAGCGTCTTCATCAACGGCCGCAAGTTCAGCCCCGCGGGTGGATACTCCACCGAGGGCTTCCAGGCCGCCATCGACAAGTACATCCTGAAGAAGTAGGCGTCCGCGGGGGGAGCGTCTGACGTCGAAGCTGGGGGGGCAGCGCCTGACGTCGGGCGTCAGCGCCGGACGTCGAAGATCTCGGCCAGGTTGAGACCCGGGACGGCGTTGGCGTTCTCGGTGAGGAGCTTGTGGACGGCCGCGGTCAGGCCCTCCTCAACCATGCTGCGCGTCAGGCCCGGGACGATCTCTGCCTGGGCGTGGCGCGCGGCGAGGTTCACCGCGAGCTGGTCCGGGGCGCCCTGGGCGCCGTAGTACAGCATGCCACCCAGGAGCCGCAGCGCGGACTCGATGTCCGACGCGCGGCGCGCGCTCCCGAGCAGCTCGAGGTCCTCTACCGACACCTGACCGCCTCGGTCCACGCGCACGCGCTTGAGCTTGATGACGGCCTGCCCGCCCTTCGTGACGTTCAGCGAGTCGCTGCTGATCGAGACGGAGCGGATCTGCGCGGCCCGGGCGCTCGCGGCCGCGTCACCACCCCGCGCGATGGCCCCCAGGCTCCCGTCACCCGCCACGGAGACGTTGAAGATCGCTCCCTGCGCTGCCTCTACGCCCGCGCCGCCCTGCTCCTGGCGGAACCCGTCCCGCAGCGCCAGCGTCGCGCCCGCCGAGGCCCGCAGCATGTCGTTGGTGGTCACACCACCTCCGCCGGCGGACGGCAGGCTCGTGAAGTTGCTGGCGATGGCGTTGAGGGTCGCCATGATGTCGGTGTCCGTGAGCGGGTTGTAGCCGGGCCGCCCGGCGGCGGTCCCGCGGAGCCCTCCGGCGATCAGGTCGGTGACGCTGCGCCGTGCCGTGTCGGTCGCGTCGATGAACCCCTCGCCCAGCCCGCGCCGGAGCCACACGTCGACGCTGGTCGACGCGGTCCGGAAGTCGTAGGTCGCGCCCCCGAGGGTCATGTTCTGGACGGGCCACAGGGCGTCGATGTGGATGCCGGGCGAGCACCAGACCCGAAGCTGCGTCGGCGTCACCTCCAGCGTGACGCGGCTGTCCGTGCTGGTGCGGACCTCGCTCTGCCAGCTGCCCTGCAGGACCTTGCCCTGCGGCAGCGTGAAGCCGAGGCGGAGCGCCTGGAGGTCCACCCCCTGTGGGAGGCGGCTGGCGACGCTGTCGTCAGCGCCGGCGTCGGGCTCGGACGGCCCCTGCCCCGGCCGCACCGCCGCGAGGCCCCCGGCATACCCCATGCCGCGCAGATCCGGGCGCAGCGGGCTGCGGCCAGCCTCGGACGCTGGAGCGCTGGATGGTTGCGTGACACCGGACGACGGGGTGGTGAGCTGCTCGCTGGTCGTTCCCATGGGTGATCTCCGCGGAGGGGCGGTCGTCGCGTGGACCGCAGCCCGAGAATAGCAGAAGTCCGGCAGGGGAAGAACCAAATGAAGCGGCGGACGCGGGAGCGAGCGCAGAGAGGAGCGGCGCAGTCAGACTCTGCGAGGGGAGGAGCCAGGGGAAGCGGCGGGCGCGGGAGAGGGCAGGGCGGGCGGTGGCCTTGGACCGGCGGTGCTACTTGCAGGACCAGTCGTAAGACCAGGTGCGCTGGGTGATGCCCATCAGCGGGTTCTTGCAGCGGCCCACGAAGTCCACCGCCTCGAGGGACTGGCGGACCACCTCGGTGACCCGATCCGCGTCGTCCCGGATGACGAAGGACCCGCTGAAGCCCTTGTTCACGAGGAACCAGATGGTCTTCTCACCCTGGAACTGCCCGTCCGACCCCCACGACCAGCGGTGCCGCTTGTCGAGCTGCCCGTCGGCGCCCTTGGTATAGACTCCAGTCCCGCACATGGCGTTGGTCAGCGTCCAGGGTCCGTAGCCGTCCCACTCTCGCATCGTGGGCAGGCCGCCCGCGTCATACTCGTAGATTGTGGTCGCGTCCAGGAGCCCGTTCGCGTCGGTGTCGTCGATCTCCGCGAGCAGGTAGCCGTTTGCGCTCCAGATGTAGGAGATGATTCGCTCCGCCTTGCCGTCGCCGTTGGTGTCGAGCTGTGTCGAGGTCAGCTGGCCCGCGCTCCAGGTCCACTTGGTGATGGCATCCACGGTGCCGTCCAGGCCCAGGTCGTGGCGCGCCTCGTGCAAGGTGCCGTTGGCGTCGTACACGTAGGTGCTGCGGCTTTCGAAGGACCCGTCCCCGTCCATGTCCTTGTCGATGGTGCGGACGCGCCCCAGCCCATCCCGCTCCCAGACCGTGCGCCCGGTGACGGTCCCGTCCGGGGGGGTGCAGGTCAGGTTCTCCTTGGCCACGATGAGCTTCGCGTCCGTCAGGGCGCAGCTCCCCATCATCTCCTTGGCCTCGATGACGTCACCCGTGGGGCCGTAGGAGAAGGTCGAGATCATGTCGATCACGCCGTCCCCGGTGAGGTCGAGGCTCTCGGAGCAGGGCCCGAGCTCGTCGTCGAGGGCCATGTGGCCGATGCGCGGCCATGCAGGGGCGGCGACGTCCAGGCGGCAGATGCCGAACATGATGTCGCAGGTGTGGCCCGCCGTGCAGTCGCCCTTTGCTGCGCACGCGGTGCCGGTCGTCCCTGCGCGCTTGCAGGTCCCCGAGGCAGCCTGGCACGCCAGGCCGGCGCCGCAGTCCCCGTTGTGGGGGCAGGCGGCGCCGATGAGCCCGCACTCTCCATTGGGGCAGGCGTCGATGCGGGCCTCACCCTCGAGGCTCGCGAGCTCCGGAGCTTCTTCCATGCCGGGCTCGCAGGCGGCGAGCAGGGTGGCGGCGAGGAGCGCGGTGCCGAACAGTGTGGGTCGCATTGGTCTTCCCTCGAGTGTGTGGCCGCGTCGCGGCGGTTGGAAACACGAGGGAAGTTTCGGCAGGGGTGGGGGCGACCTTGAGGGGGAAGTTCTCCTCGTGGGTACCTGAGGGCGCTCGTTGTGCTTGGTGCGTGCTACTGCGCCCCATAGTTGATGCGCAGCCGGTAGGGCCAGGGGCCCCAGGTCGTCGGGCTCTTGGGCCGGACCTCCAGCAGGAAGGTCTTGGTGCCGCCGTTGGCCGCGTCGGGGCAGGGCTCTGACCAGTGGCAGTCCACGGTGTCTCCGCCCGGCCCCGTGGCGCTGCGCGTGGTGATGTACTGCCAGGCCGCCCCGACCTTCTTGTACATGTGCACGTACAGGTCGTAGTCACCCGCCCCGGGGCCCAGGTCCACCGAGGCGTTGATGTAGGTGCCCGTTGCCCAGTAGAAGTCACGGTCTCCCTCGTGGCCGATCTTCGCCACCAGGCTCCGGCTCCAGCCGCTGGATGAGCTGTACTTGTCGAGGAACCCGCGCAGCGGGAACGCGCGCGTGTCCTTGACGGGGTCCGTCACCGCCGCCGGGTCGAACGTGAGGCCGGGGATGTCGTTGGGCTCGAAGGGGTCCACGTTGCCCGTGCGGTAGACCGCCGCGGCCATCGTGTCGCTGGCCCCGTTGGTCAGGACGCGCTTGAAGTCGTAGGTCCCCTCCCCCAGCGTCGAGCAGTAGACCGCGGTGCTGTCGGCGCCGATGCCGATGACGTCGAGGCGCCCGTCCCGGTTGATGTCGGCCACCAGGGGCGCGTTGATCTTGACCGTGACGGGGTATCCGTCCATGGGCTGCCCCGCCTTGTAGACTCCCCAGCCCGCAGGCACCGCCTTCACCACCTCGTAGATGCCGTCGCCGTCCAGGTCCACGGCCGCGCCTCCTACGTCGAGCAGGGTGCCGTCGGCCACGAGCTTCCCAGCGGCGTCGATGGGCGCGAGCAGGGGCGCCGAGCTGGCGATGGGCGTCGCGGGCGAGACCGCCACCCCGTCGAGGTCCCACACCATGGGCGCGCCGCCGCCCAGCTTGCTGGAGAACCAGTGGAAGACCTCCGGCTGTCCGTCCGCGTCCAGGTCCGCGATCAGCGGCGCCGGCCCTCCCGTGTAGGTGTTCGGTGGGTCGGGCACCAGGAAGGCCGCGAGGGGATCGGCTGCAAGGGCTCCAGTGGCGCCGCTGAACGCGAGCAGCATCCCGTTGCAGGCGGGCGCCGTGGGGCTGTTGCAGGTCGAGTAGCCCGTCCCCACCAGGACCTCCGCGATGCCGTCGCCGCTCAGATCCACGATGGCGGGCACGCCCGCGTCGATGTAGGCGCCGGCGGGGGCCTTCAGCCACAGGATGCTCTTGGCGCCGCCTGTCCCGTTCCGAAGCACGACGGGCATTCCGCTCGCCGGGCTCCCAGCGATGCCCGCGATGTCCGTGATCCCGTCGTTGTCGAGGTCGAAGGCGATACCCTGGCGCCACCCGCTGCCGCCTGGGGTCGCGTGGGTCTCCAGGACCGCGCCCGTCGCTCCGTCCAGCACCCGCATCAGGTTGTTCTCGACGAGCACCACGTCCATGGTCCCGTCCAGGTTCATGTCGGCGAGGACCGGGTGGGAGTACTGGACGCTGGCCGCCGCGGTCCACTTGACCGTGCCGTCGTGATTGAGGACCGTGACCTTCCCCGCGCCCTGGACCACCACCTCCAGCGTGTTGCCCGTGTCCATCTGCGCGACGGTGACGTACCCGCTGGTCACCCCCGCCGAGAAGGGCCAGGCTCCGCCGCAGCTCTGCGGGCACTGGAAGTCCTGGACCGGCGCGCCGCAGTCGTTGAGCTTGCCGTCGCACAGCTCCGGGGCGCCAGGGTAGACCGTCGCCTGGCTGTCGTCGCAGTCGTCACCGACCAGCGCCCACCCGGGTGGGGCAGTCTCACCGAGGCCGTCCCCGTCCTCGTCGAGCAGACACACCTTCTTGCCCGCGGTGCCCTTGGCTCCGAAGCCGTCTCCGTCGATGTCGACCCACACGTTGACGAGCGGCAGGCCCTCGTCGGCGAGCCCATTGCAGTTGTCGTCGATCCCGTTGCACTGCTCGGGCGCCCCCGGGTTGATCGCTCCGTTGAAGTCGTTGCAGTCTCCACCGCTGGCCACGTAGCCGGGCGGCGCCGCACAGGCCTCCTTGGAGTTGAACCCGGCCCCGAAGCCGTCCTGGTCGTTGTCGATGTAGAACGTCGACTTCGCGCCCTCGTCGATCTGGCCGTTGCAGTTGTTGTCCTTGTCGTCGCAGACCTCCAGTGCGCCGGGGTAGATCGACCCGTCTCCATCGTTGCAGTCTCCGTCGGAGGCCGCCGTGTAGGGCGCCGCTGGCTCGCACAAGCACTTGTTGTCGGCGGTCAGGCCGAACCCGTCCTGGTCCTTGTCGGCGTAGAGCTTGTCGCAGCCGTTGGCGCCGATCTCGTCCACCAGCCCATCGCAGTCGTCGTCGATGCCGTTGCAGGCCTCCATGGCCGTCGGGTTCACGAGCGGCAACGTGTCGTCGCAATCTCCGCCCTTCTGGGCCCAGCCGGGCTTGATCACACACAGGCACGCCGTCGCAGGGCCACCCCAGGAGTCCAGGTCGGAGTCCTGCCAGTGGAGGGTGCAGCCGAGGGCGCCCACCTCGTCGACCTCCTCGTCGCAGTCGTCGTCCTTGCCGTTGCAGACCTCGGTGGCGTCCGGGAACACCTGGGCGTTCTGGTCGTTGCAGTCTCCGTCCACCAGCGCCGTGAACGGCGCCTCGGGGACGCACAGGCACCGCGTCAGAAGGTCGATGCCATAGCCGTCGCCGTCCTTGTTGTAGAAGTAGACCGTGCAGCCGCTGGCGTCCTGCTCGTCGGTCTGCCCGTCGCAGTCGTCGTCCTTGCCGTTGCAGACCTCCGGCGCCCCGGGGTAGACCGCCAAGTCCAGCGGCCCGCAGTCACTCTCGTCGGGCTCGCCGTCGTCGTCGTCGTCCGGGTCGCAGGCGTCTCCGAGGCCGTCTCCGTCCGTGTCCTTCTGCGGCTTGTTCGCTGCCAGGGGGCAGTTGTCCTCGCCGTCGGGGATCGTGTCCCCGTCGTCGTCCCCATCGACGCAGTCTGCGACGCCGTCCTTGTCCGTGTCCGCGAAGCCCTCGTCGGCGATGGCGTTGCAGTTCTGGTCCACGCCGTCACACAGCTCCTGGGCGCCGTGGTGCACCAGAGGGTCGAGCGGCGCGCAGTCGGTCAGATCCGGGTCTCCGTCGCCGTCCTTGTCGTTCTCGCAGGCGTCCCCCTTGCCGTCTCCGTCCAGGTCCGCCTGGTCCGCGTTGAAGGTCACCGGACAGTTGTCCTGCGAGTCGACGACCCCGTCCCCGTCGTCGTCGTCGTCCATGCAGTCCGCCACCCCGTCCGCGTCCAGGTCGCTGTAGCCCTCGTCGGTCACACCGTCGCAGTCGTCGTCCACCCCGTTGCAGCTCTCCAGGGCCTCGTGGTGGATCTTGCCGTCCAGCGGCGCGCAGTCGGTCTCATTCGGGTCCTTGTCGCCGTCCCAGTCGCCGTCGCAGGCGTCGCCCTTGCCGTCCTTGTCCTGGTCCTCCTGTCCCGGGTTCGAGACGAGGGGGCAGTTGTCTTGCGGGTCCGCGACCCCGTCGCCGTCGTCGTCCGTGTCCACGCAGTCCGCGACGCCGTCGCCGTCGGTGTCGGTGAAGCCCTCGTCCACCTGCCCGTTGCAGTCGTCGTCCTTGCCGTTGCAGCTCTCGGTCGCCGCAGGGATCAGCGGGTCGACCGGCGCGCAGTCCAGCGCGTCCTCGACCCCGTCGCCGTCGTCGTCCGGGTCCACGCAGTCGGCGAGGCCGTCCTTGTCCGTGTCCGGGAAGCCCTCGTCGGCGATGGCGTTGCAGTTCTGGTCCACCCCGTCGCACACCTCCGGTGCACCGTGGTGGATGGCCGGGTCGAGGGGCGCGCAGTCGGTCAAATCCGGGTCGCCGTCTCCGTCGGAGTCGCCGTCGCAGGCGTCGCCCTTGCCGTCCTCGTCCTGGTCCTCCTGGCCGGGGTTCGCGATCAGCGGGCAGTTGTCGTCGATGTCGGGGACCTCGTCGCCGTCCTTGTCCGCGTCCACGCAGTCGGCCACGCCGTCACCGTCCAGGTCCGGGAAGCCCTCGTCGACGGCTGCGTCGCAGTCATCGTCCACCCCGTTGCACGCCTCGGGGGCCCCCGGGAAGATCTTGGAGTCGAGCGGGGCACAGTCCCCTTCGTTGGCCGCCAGGTCGCCGTCTGCGTCCGGGTCGCAGGGGTCTCCCTTGCCGTCCAGGTCCAGGTCCGCCTGCTCTCCATTGGCCACGGCCGGGCAGTTGTCCACCCCGTTGGCGACGCCGTCGCCGTCCAGGTCGTCGTCCACGCAGTCGGCGACGCCGTCCTCGTCCTGGTCGGGGTAGCCCTCGTCGGCCACGCCGTCGCAGTTCTGGTCGGCGCCGTCGCACTTCTCCGCCGCCGGGGGCACCCCGACGCACAGCAGCGCACCCCCTTCGCAGGTCTCTGCACCGGGGCACGCGCCGTGCTCGTTGCTCAGGTCGCAGGAGCCCCCTCCGACGCCCTCGTCCACCTGGCCGTCGCAGTCGTCGTCCGCACCGTTGCAGGTCTCCTCGGCCGCGACCGGTGCCGAGCACTCCGTGTAGGCGCCGCCCGAGCAGGTGCGCTGCCCGGAGCAGGTCCCCGCATCGCTCGTCGCGGCGCACGGGGTCGAGAGGCCCTCCCACGAGGGCGTGCAGGCGCAGGCGCCCTCCGGCCAGCACCGCTGGGCGCCGCCCGGGGCGCCACAGCCGTACCCTGTGGGGCAGGTCTGGTCCGCCTTGCACGGATAGGAGCAGTAGCTCCCCTCCTGCTCGCCCGCGCTCACGCAGACGCCCGGATCCTCGCCGAAGAGGGCCGCACAGTCCCCGTCCGTCGCACACGGGCGGCACAGGTTCGGCATGGTGTAGACGCAGACGAAGGTCAGATCCGGGTGGGTCGCGACCTGGGAGCACATCCAGCCGGTGGGACAGGAGTCGTTGCCCGCGCACGGGGCGGCGCACTCCCCGCCGTCCGGCCCCTGGACGCACCACCCGCTGTAGCAGTCGCTCCCGCTCTTGCACGGGTACCCGGGCTCGCCGGTGGCCGGTCCGTCCTGGGTGTCAGCCACTGGCCCGACGTCGGCGACGGCGTCGATGTCCCCGCTGCCCTCGCCACCTGCGGCGTCGGGCGCCTCCACGTCGCCGCCCCCGCTGACCCCATCGATGCCCCCGATGCCGCCGACGTCGCCGGCGTCGCCGCCTCGCTGGATCGCGTCGTCGCCACAGCCCCACAGGAGCAGCACGAGAGCCAGAAGCGCTCTTCTCATCGGTCCCTCCGTCGTTGGCGGTGAGCGTACCAGAGCCAGGGCGCTCGCCGCTACCCGCGCGCTCCCGTCGCGCCGTCGTATCCTTGGCGTTCGGGCGTCGTAAGATGAGCATAGTCGGCGTGTGCCGTTCGCCCCGAGGGACGTTGGAACAAGAGCTGATCGAGGCCGCCCAGCGCGGCGACACCGCGGCGTTTTCCCGTCTGGTTCGTGCCCACCAGGACGCGCTGTATCGGTTCGCCGTGTACTACACGGGGTCCGAGGAGGTGGCGAGCGAGCTCGTGCAGGAGGCCCTCATCCGCTTCCTGGGCTCGCTTGGCCGCTTCGACTCGGCGCTCCCCGTCAGGCCCTGGCTCCTTCGCATCCTCGTGAACCTGTGCAAGGATCACTTCAAGCGGAAGCGCGTGGAGGGGAGGCACAGGCACCCGGGGGAGCCGCCGCCCGACGACGAGGTGGCGGGCGACCCTGCGGATCGCCCAGACCACACCCTGGAGCGGACGCAGCACCTGGACCGTGTCAGGGCGGCCGTCGCTGAGCTGCGGGACGACTACCGGGAGCCCCTCCTCATGAAGTGCGTGGAGGGGTTGAGCTACGAGGAGATGCACACGATCACGGGCCTGCCCATCACCACGTTGAAGATCCGCGTGGTGCGCGCCCGTGAGCAGCTTCGCCTGACGCTGGAGGCCGCGGAGGCCAGCGAGACGCGACGGAGGTACCATGGACCGTGACGAGCTGCTCATCGAGCGACTGATCAGCGGCGAGCTGACGGAGGCCGAGCGCGCCGTGTTGGAGCGGCGCGCTGCCCAAGACCCCGCTCTCGGCGCGCGCATCGTGGCGGAGCAGGCACTGACCGAGGACCTGGCCGTGCTGGCGACGCTGCGGGCGCCAGGCGCGCTGCACGACGCGGTCATGGCCCGGCTCGCGCAGCGGGAGGCACGCGGGTGGCGCCGGGTGGCGCGGTGGTTCGGGCGTCGCCTGGAGCTCCCGGCCCCGACCTGGGCGCTGGCCGCCGGCCTGCTCCTCGCCCTCGGCTATGCGCTCGGGCGTGGGGCGGCAGCGCCCCCGCAGGACGCTCCGACGGCGGGCGGGGAGTCCGGGGCGGTCGCCGCTGGGCCCACCGCGACGGAACCTGCGGCGCACCCGGCCTGCGACGACGCCGTGCTGGTCCGCTTCGTCTACGCCGCCCCCGACGCGAGCACCGTCGCGGTCGCCGGCGACTTCAACGGCTGGGAGCCCGCCCCGATGTCGCGCGCCGAGAGCGCCGCCGCCTTCACCGCGACGTTGCGCATCCCGTCGGGCACGCACGAGTACGTGTTCGTGGTCGATGGCCAGCGCTTCGTGCCGGATCCGCTGGCCGGTCGCTACCGCGACGACGGCTTCGGCAACCGAAACGCCTTGATTGAGCTGGCCCAGTTGACGGATCTCTGACATCTAGTGAGCGGGTGGCTCTGAGCAGCCCCCGCCACCAGGTCGGAACGTCTCCGGAGGCTCGGCTGTCCCCCTATCGCTGCATGCCCTCCGTCATCGCGCTGGTCGGCGCCCTGTCCTCCGCGCACGCTGCGCCCATTCGCGGGGGCCTCGGCCTGGAGGTTGGCTCCGGCTGGGAGAGCAACGTGCTCTACGATGCGGATGACCCCACCGCGGATGGGTACCTGGAGGTCGCTCCGTCTGCGGGGCTCACGGTCGTGGTCGCGCCGGGCCTGCGCATCGCCGCGGATTGGACCGGGACGCTGCGAGGCTACCTCGACGCGGCGCGCGGTGCCGTCGCCGTCCATGCCGGCGACGTGGGTCTCCACTGGTGGGCCACCGACTGGCTTCGCGTCGAGGTGACCGCCGGCTTCGACCACCAGTGGGCAACGGAGGGGCTGGGGGGGCACGCGGCCGCGGGGTTTGGAGAGGCCGCGCTGGCCGCGGCGTGGGGGAGCGGCGAGGTGGAGATCGCCTACAGGGCCCACGCGCGGACCTGGATGGACGCGTCCCCGGTGCGCCAGGAGGTCTCTCACCTGCCACGCATGCAGCTCTTCCAGAGCGTGGCGCCATGGCTGGCGTTCCTGGCGGGCTACCAGGTCGGGCCCCGGGAGGCCGACGTCGATGGGTACGATCTGTTCGGGCACCGGCTGCTGGTGGGCGCGGTGTTGAGCCCCCATGCGCGGGTCCGCGTTCGTGAGCTGTACCTCCTCTACGCGCGCACCTTCGAAGGGACCGACGCGCCAGAGCTCCTGCACGGAAACCGCCTGGAGGCAGAGGTCGCCACGACGGAGTGGCTCACGGTGTGGGCGCGATGGGATCTGGCCGTCAACGACGCGGGCGACGCAGGCAGGCGCTTCGTCTCCCACGCGCTCGGGGCCGGGGTGGGCCTCCGCTGGGGCGGCGCGACAGCGGACATGGTGCCGCTGCGGATGGAGCTCGCCCTCGGGACGGCCCAGCCGCCGGAGGGGCTCGCGCCTCGCGTGGTGCCTGGGGGCGTGCGCTTCCTCCACAGGGCCCCTCACGCCGTGAGGGTGTCCGTGGTGGGGGACTTCAATGGCTGGGACCCCGGCGTTGCCCCCATGGAGCCCGAGTCCGACGGGCTCTGGGTCGCGACGGTACCCGTCCCCCCGGGCGCGTGGGAGTTTGCGTTCCTGGTCGACGGCGAGCGCGTCGAGGCGCCGGAGGGCGTCGAGCATCGGGTCGAGAGCGGCTTCGGCGACGTAAACGGGGTGGTGGTGGTAAGGTGAGGCGTCCTCGGGTGGTGCCTCGTAGCGAGCCGCGGCGGACGCGCGGAGACGATGTACGTATCGACGCTGGGGGTGCGTCGTAGGTGGATCATGTCGGCAGGCGAGTCTCTGAAGGGCCCGCCCCCGAACGGAGGGTGTCGTGCGGAAGGTCTCCTGGTTAGCGCTTCTCTTGACCGTCTGGCTCCCGGGGGCAGCCACCGCGCAGGCGCCAGGCGAGCTGTCGGGCCCGCTCGGCGAGGTCGTGCGTGAGGCGCGGGAGCAGGGGCTCCCCGCAGACGTCCTGGAGAGGAAGATACGGGAGGGGCAGCTCAAGCGAGTGTCCGAGGAGCGGCTCATGGAGGCCGTGACGGGGCTCCGCGGCGATCTGTTGCGGGCCCGAGAGTCGCTGGTTGCGTGGTACGGCGCCGAGGCCTCGCGGGACGCGATCATCGCCGGGGCCCAGGCGCTCCGCAGCGGGGTGGAGCTGGAGTCGCTCTCCGGAGCGATCACCGCCTCGACCCTCTCGCCGGAGGTGGTCATTCGGTTCGCCACCGACCTGAGGCTCCGCGGGGTCCCTGCCGACCTCGCGCTGGGGCTGACGCGCTCCGTTGCGGCCGGCGCGCCGGGGGACGTCGCTCGCGTGCTGGGCGCGCTGGACCGGTTGGGGTCGAGCCACGGAGGGGACATGGCTGCGGCCGCGCGGGAGCTGGCCGGCGCGGCTGCTCGCAACGACGCACGCCGAGGCTTTGGGCCCTGGCTCGACTCTCTGGGCGGGCCCCCGGGCTCGGCCGCGATGCCTGGTGTCAAGGGCGGGGACCCGGACACGGGCGATGGCAAGCGGGTCCCGCCTGGGCTGCTGAAGAAGGATCCCGCGGCGACCAACCCCGGGGCCTCGGGCAATCCGGGCATGGCCGGCGCGCCCGGACAGAACAAGGACAAGCCGGTCCCTCCGGGGCAGGCGAAGGACAAGGACAAGGACGTTCCTCCGGGGCAGGCGAAGGACAAGGCCAACTAGCGTCATTCGCGTGCGCCACTGGTGAGGGACCAGAAACCGAGCACGCCCGTTCCGGGCGCGCTCGCTCCACCGGGCGGTCCGGTGGCTGATCGGGTGGCTCGACCGTCGTCGAGGCGAGCTGCGGGGTGCATCCACCGCCTCGGCGGCCACCCGATCACCTCCTCCTCGCCAGGCAGGCTCCCGAGCTGCCGGTCGTCCCCCCGTGCCGGTCCGCACCGCACGTCGTTGGCAGGTTCCACCATCCCCCGCTTCACGCTACAATCCGCACGCCCCGCGGCAGGTGTGGCCACCTCGTAGCAGGCGCCGCGGCGGCACCTGCCGGACACGGAGCGGACGATGACGGAGTTCCTCGCAGCCATTCTGGCCTTCCCGACGGTCGTGTTCACGATCCTGCTCGGGGTGGTGGTGATCTACTGGGGCTTCGTCGTCCTGGGCGCGCTGGACATGGACTTCCTGGACGTGCACCTGGACGGCGCCGACGGGGCGTTGGATGGGGCGGCGGAGGCGGCCCTCGGGGGAGTGGACGGGGCGGCCCACGCGGCAGGGCACGGCTCCCTGGATGCCCTCGACGGGGTGGACGGGCTCGACGGCGCGGCGGACGGCGCGGCAGAGGGGCTCCATGAGGCGGCCGGACACGGCCACGAGGGGGTGGCCTCCCTGTTCAGCGCGCTGGGGCTCCGGGGCGTGCCGCTGACCGTCTCGCTCAGCTTCGTCGTCCTGCTGGCCTGGCTCTCCTCGGTGGTGGTCATGGAGGCGCTCGGGGGCCTGGGCGACTCGGCGCTGATGAGGCTGATCGTGGGCGCGGGGGTGACCATCGCCTCGCTGGGCGTGGGCCTGGCGGGCGCGCGCCTCGCCATCAAGCCGCTGCGCCGCTTCTTCGTGACCCACGCGGGCCCCGAGAGCCGCTCGCTCATCGGCGAGGTGTGCGTGATCTCCACGTCCCGCGTGGACGACCACTTCGGGCAGGCCGAGGTGGCGGACGGTGGCGCGGGGCTGCTGGTGCAGGTGAGGAGCGCCGACAAGGCGAAGCAGCTCGGCCGGGGCGAGCGCGCGCTGATCATCGACTACGACCCCGCCCACGGGATCTTCCACGTCGTCCCCTACGATCAGCTCCTCGGAGACGGGGACATTCCGGTTGACACGCGCCCCTGAGCGTGTCCAGATCCCCGGTCCTGACCATGCGCGAAAGGAGCGAGTACCGATGACCATCTATGCCGTCCTCGTGTCCATCGGCGTGCTGGTCCTGCTGATCGCAGGCGCCGGCATCGTCGTGCTGAACTTCTACAAGAAGGTCGACCAGGGCCGCGCGCTCATCGTCAACACGATGAAGTCCGAGCCGCTGGTCACGTTCACGGGCGCGGTGGTCTACCCGATCATCCACCGCTCGGAGGTGATGGACATCTCGGTGAAGACCATCGAGATCGACCGGCGCGGCAAGGAGGGCCTGATCTGCAAGGACAACATCCGGGCGGACATCAAGGTCACGTTCTTCGTGCGGGTCAACAAGACGAAGGAGGACGTGCTGAAGGTGGCGCAGGCCATCGGCTGCGCGCGGGCGAGCGATCAGAAGACCATCGAGGAGCTGTTCAGCGCGAAGTTCTCGGAGGCGCTGAAGACCGTGGGCAAGCACATCGACTTCGAGGGCCTCTACACCCAGCGCAACGACTTCAAGGACAAGATCATCGAGGTCATCGGGCGCGACCTGAACGGCTACGTCCTGGAGGACGCGGCCATCGACTACCTGGAGCAGACGCCGCTGACGTCCCTCGACGCGAGCAACATCCTCGATGCGCAGGGCATCCGGAAGATCACCGAGCTGACGGCCATCGAGCACGTGCGCACGAATGAGTATGAGAACAACGAGAAGAAGCTGATCCGCAAGCAGGACGTGGAGGCGCAGGAGGCCATCCTGGAGCTGGACCGCCAGAAGGCGGACGCCGAGTCCAAGCAGGCGCGCGAGATCGCGACCGTGAAGGCGCGCGAGAAGGCGGAGGAGCTGCGCGTCGCCGCCGAGGAGCGGCTCAAGGCCGAGAACGCGCGCATCAAGGCCGACGAGGAGATCGCAATCAACGAAGAGAACAAGACCCGCCAGGTGGAGGTCGCCCGCAAGAACCGGGAGCGGGTCATCGGCGTGGAGACCGAGCGCGTCCAGAAGGACCGGGACCTGGAGGCCATCTCGCGCGAGCGGGAGGTGGAGCTCCAGCGCATCTCCAAGGAGAAGGAGCTGGAGAAGGAGCGCAAGGAGATCCAGGACGTCATCCGGCAGCGCATCGCCGTCGAGAAGACCGTGGCGGAGGAGGAGGAGCGCATCAAGACGCTGCGCCTCGTCGAGGACGCCAAGCGCCACAAGGACGCCTCGATCATCAAGGCGGAGGGGGAGGCACAGCAACAGCTCGTCAAGGACATCAAGGCCGCAGAGGCCAGCGAGCAGGCGTCCCGCCACGAGGCCAAGCAGCGGCTCACCATCGCGGAGGCGGAGCTGGAGGCGGCCGACCGGCTTGCCAAGGCCAAGATGCGGCTTGCCGAGGGCGTCCAGGCGGAGGCGGCGGCCACCGGGCTCGCGGACGTGCGCGTGCGGGAGGCCGGCGCCATCGCCACGGAGAAGCAGGGGATGGCAGAGGCCCGGGTCACCGTAGAGAAGATGCAGGCGACGGCGGTGGGCGAGGAGGCGCAGGGCCAGGCCCGGGTGCGCGTGCGGGAGGCAGAGGCCGCGGCTCTGGAGAAGGTGGGGCTGGCGGAGGCGACGGTCTCGCGGGAGAAGGCGCTGGCCGAGGCGGTGGGCACGAAGGAGAAGCTGACCGCCGAGGCGGTCGGCACCAAGGAGAAGCTGGCCGCCGAGGCGAGCGGCATCGCGAGCAAGGCGGCGGCCATGAAGGCGCTCGACGAGGCGGGGCGGGGCCACGAGGAGTTCCGGCTGCGGCTCGACAAGGAGAAGGCGGTCGAGCTGGAGCACATCCACGCGCGCCGCGAGGTGGCGGAGGCCCAGGCGCGGCTCATCGGCGAGGCCTTCAAGTCCGCGAAGATCGACATCGTCGGCGGCGACGGGGCCTTCTTCGACCGTATGGTCAACGCCATCAGCATGGGCAAGTCCATCGACGGCTTCGTGGGGCGCAGCGAGTCGCTCCAGACGGTCTTGAAGCCGTACCTGAGCGGGGAGGGCGACCTGGCAGCAGATCTGAAGGACGTGCTCTCGCGCCCGGCGCTGGGCTCCGGGGACATCCAGAACCTGACGATCTCCGCGGTGATCGCCTCGCTCATGGGGCGGGCGGACGCGCAGGGCAAGCTCAAGCTGCAGAAGCTCCTGGAGACGGCGAGGTCGCTGGGCATCGACTCGCTGAAGTCTTGAGATGGCGGAGAGCCAGCAGATCGAGCGCGGCGCCTACGAGGTCATCCGTGATCGGCTGATCGCCCAGGGGCGCGCGCTGGCCGAGAAGGCCGAGGCCCTCAACAAGCGGCGCATGGAGCTGTTCGGCGGCCAGGAGCTGGCCGTCGTCGGCAACGAGCGCATCCGCACCGAGAACAACTGCATCCCGCGGTCCATCGTCGCCATCGGTGACCGCCTGCTCTTCGCGTACAACGTGTTCCTGGGGTTGCGCACAGAGATCGGCGTCGGGGACGTCTTCTCGCTGCACACGTTTCGGAGAACCGGCGAGGGATTCTCGCTGGAGCCAGCCTCCGACGCGGACTTCCTGGCGGACCCGCGCTTCGTGAAGGACTTCGGCGAGCTGACGAGGTACTACAAGGACGCGAAGCTGCTGCACGCGCGGCGCCTCGACGGGAAGCTGCTGGCCGTGCTGCAGATCGGCGCCAAGATCGTCGACACCAAGGCCTTCCGGTGGAGTATCTCCCCGGCGGGCAAGGTCTCGTACATCGACAACCGCGGTGAGCGGGACGACGTCTACCCGCCGAGCCACGACTTCGAGTGGACCCAGACCACCCGAGAGAACCACGTGGCGGGGCGCCACCCGCACGTCAACATCCTCGACACCGTCTTCGTGGAGACCGTCGGCGGCGACCTGACGGTCAAGGTGGAGGACAACACCACCGATGGGCTCGGCATCTACAGGGAGCCCGTCGAGGACCCCCGCCAGGCCCTGGACGACGCCGACATCTGGTACGCGAAGGTGGGCGGGCTGATCCTGATCAAGGTGCTGCCCTACCACGAGAAGGTGTGGCGCTACCTGGTCTTCAATACGCGGACGCGGCAGGTCGAGCGCATCGACGCCATCGGCCTCTCGTGCGTGTCGCTGCCCGAGGACCACGGCATCATCTTCCCCGGCGGGTACACGCTTCAGACCGGCGTCACGCGGGCCTTCGACGCGGACGTCAGCGGCATGACCTTCAAGCGCGCCATCCGGTCGCCCAACGGGGAGGACGTGCTCTACGTGTTCCACCGGGCCGACGAGGGGCGGTTCGCGCTGCTCGGCTACAACCTGATCCGCAAGGAGGTCCAGACCCCCATCTTCTGCCACGGCTACACCATCTTCGAGGACGGCCTCATGGTCATCTTTCGCTCCACCGGGGCGGAGGCGACCCGCGTGCACCCCATGCAGGTGTGGCAGACCCCCTTCACCAGCGACGAGTTTGCCGCAAAGGCTCCCGTCGGAGACTCGTATCTGGCCAAGGTGGGCAACGCGGAGCTGGTGCGGGGCATCTCGGACTGCCTGTCCCTGCGGCGCGCCATCGAGGAGCAGAAGCCCTCGGTGCAGATCTACGAGGACCTGATCGCCGCGGCCACGCGCGCCCTGGACCAGTATTACTGGCTGTCCCACGCGGAGGTCGGCGGGCTGGCGCCGCTGGTGACGGAGATCCGCGCCACCGCCGAGCTGATCGTCGATGAGTTCGAGAAGGTCGTCGCCATCCGCAAGGCGGCGGAGGACGCCGTCGCGGCGGCGTCGCGCCAGCAGGAGGAGCTGCTGCGGCGGCTGCGGGCGGAGGACTGGACGACCGTCGATGGGTACGTCGGCGGGCTCGCGGAGCTGCGGCGCCAGCGGGGGCACCTGATCTCGCTGAAGGACATGCGCTATGCGGACGTGGGCCGCATCGACGCCCTGGAGAAGGGGGTCATCGAGCGGTTCGATGCTCTGAGCCGTGGCGCGGTGGAGTTCCTGCTGCGGGACGAGGCGCTCGCTCCGTACCACGCGCGGATCGGCGAGCTGCTGGCGACGGGCGAGGCCGTGCAGAAGGTCACGGACGCAGACCCGGTGCTCGTGGCCATCGACGAGGTGGCGTCCCAGGTGGACCTGCTCACGGAGGTGGTGGGGGGCCTGGCGATCTCGGACGCGACGGTGCGGACGCAGATCCTGGAGGCCATCTCGGAGGTGCTCGGCGCGCTGAACCGGGCCCGGGCGGTGGTGGCGGCGCGGCGTCGCGAGCTCTTGGGGCGTGAGAGCGTCGCGGAGTTCGGCGCCCAGTTCAAGCTGCTGTCGCAGAACGTGCAGAGCGCGCTGGTCGTCGCGGACACCCCCGAGAAGTGCGACGAGGGGCAGAGCCGGCTCCTGCTCCAGCTCGAGGACCTGGAGGGGCGGTTCAGCGAGTTCGACGAGTTCCTGGTGCAGCTCGCCACCAAGCGGGAGGAGCTGACCGAGGCCTTCGCTGCCAAGAAGCAGTCGCTCATGGAGGTGCGGCAGCGCAAGGCCCAGAGCCTCATGGACGCGGCGGACCGGATCCTGACGGGCATCGTTCGGCGCTCCGCCCAGCTTGGCACCGGCGACGAGCTCAACGCCTACTTCGCCGCCGACCCCATGGTGGCGAAGATCCGGGACGTCGCGCAGCGCCTGCGAGAGCTCGGTGACTCGGTGCGCGCGGACGAGGTGGAGTCCCGCATCAAGGCGGCCCGTGAGGAGGCGGGGCGCACCCTGCGGGACCGCCAGGACCTGTTCGAGGAGGGCGCGAGCCTCGTGCGCCTCGGGCGGCACCGGTTCAGCGTCAACACCCAGGCCCTCGACCTGACCATGCTGCCCCGGGGCGACGGCATGGCGGTCCACCTGCTCGGCACCGACTTCTTCGAGGTGGTGAGCGACGCGGAGCTGGAGGCGACGCGACCGTACTGGGACCAGCAGCTCGTGTCGGAGACCCCCGAGGTCTACCGGGCCGAGTACCTGGCGACGAGCATCCTCTTCGATGCGGAGGTCGGCAAGGGGCTGTCCATGGCGGACCTGCGCGACGCCGCCCTGGCGGAGGGGGGTCTCCTCGCCCTCGTGCGGCGCGTGGCGGCCGAGCGCTACGACGAGGGCTACGAGCGGGGCCTGCACGACGCGGACGCGGCGCTCATCCTGGAGAAGCTCCACGGCATGTCGCAGACGGCCGGGCTCCTGCGGTTCCCACCCGCCCCGCGAGCGTATGCGGCGCTGTTCTGGGCCTTCTTCGACGACGCGAAGGCGAGGGGGCTCTGGGAGCGGAAGGCGCGGAGCCTCGTGCGCATGCGGGAGGCCTTCGCCTATGGGCCCGCCATCGGTGAGCTCCAGGCGGACCTCGCGGCGGCGGTGGCCTCCTTCTTCGAGGCGCGCGAGCTGCTGATCGATCCAGAGGACGCGCGCATCGCCGGCGCCTACCTGCTGGAGGAGATCGCCCGGACGCCGCAGCGCTTCGTGGCGAGCGCCGAGGCGCTGGCGCTCCAGCGGGCGTTCACGACGGATCTGGACCGCAGCGGCGCGCTGCGGGAGCTCCTCGACGATCTGCGCGCGCTGGACGGAGATCCGACGAGCCAGGTGGAGCTGGTGCGCGCCTGGCTGGGAGGCTGGCTCCAGGCCGACGCGGGGCGCGCGGAGCACCGCCACGTGGTCGAGGAGGCGGTCGTGCTCATGGTGACCGAGCGGCGCCTGGACCGCGAGCCCTCGAGCGTCGTGTCCTCGGTGGAGGTGACGGGCCTCCTCGGGCACCACGGGCGGATCACGAACCGGACCATGAGCCTGCGGCTCGACGAGGTGCTCTCACGGCTGCTCCAGTTCCGTCACGTCCGGGTCCCCGGGTTCCGGGCCTACCAGGCCGTGCGCCACAAGGTCCTGGAGGCCCAGCGGCGCCGCCTGCGGCTCAGCGAGTACACACCGCGCATCATGAGCAGCTTCGTCCGCAACCGCCTGATCGACGAGGTGTACCTGCCTCTGATCGGCGACAACCTGGCGAAGCAGCTCGGCGCGGCGGGGGCCGGCAAGCGCACGGACCTCATGGGCATGTTGCTGCTGGTCTCCCCCCCGGGCTACGGCAAGACGACCCTCATGGAGTACGTGGCGACGCGCCTCGGCCTCGTGTTCATGAAGATCAACGGCCCGTCGCTCGGGCACTCGGTGACGTCGCTGGATCCGGCGGAGGCGCCCAACGCCACGGCGCGGCAGGAGGTCGAGAAGATCAACCTGGCCCTGGAGATGGGCAACAACGTGATGCTCTACCTCGACGACATCCAGCACACCAACCCGGAGCTGCTGCAGAAGTTCATCTCGCTCTGCGACGCGACGCGCAAGATCGAGGGCGTGTGGGGCGGTCGGACGCGCACCTACGACCTGCGGGGCAAGAAGTTCTGCGTGGTGATGGCCGGCAACCCGTACACCGAGTCCGGCGAGAAGTTCCAGATCCCCGACATGCTCGCCAACCGGGCGGACACCTACAACCTGGGCGACATCCTCGACGGCAAGGAGGAGCTGTTCGCGCTGAGCTACATCGAGAACTCCCTGACGTCGAACCAGGTGCTCGCGCCGCTGACCACGCGGGACCCGAAGGACGTGCGCCTCATCGTGCGCATGGCCCTGGGCGAAGAGATCGCCACCAGCGAGCTCTCCACCTCCTGGACCTCCGCCGAGCTCCAGGACGTGATCAGCGTGGTGCGGAAGCTCATGGCCATCCAAAAGGTCGTGCTGCGCGTGAACCTGGAGTACATCCGCAGCGCCTCACAGGACGACGCGTACCGGACGGAGCCTCCCTTCAAGCTCCAGGGCAGCTACCGCAACATGAACAAGATGGCCCAGCGGGTCGTGCCGGTCATGAACGAGGCGGAGCTCCAGGCGCTGATCGACGACCACTACCTGGGCGAGGCGCAGACCCTGACCACCGGCGCGGAGCAGAACCTGCTGAAGCTCGCCGAGCTGCGCGGCAGGATGACGGCCGAGCAGGCGGCGCGGTGGGCGGAGATCAAGAAGGGCTTCCAGCGCCAGGTCCTCATGGGGGGCAAGGAGGACGATCCCGTGACCCGGGTGACGGGGCAGCTCGGGCTCCTGTCCGAGCGCCTGGAGTCCATCGCGGGGACCATACAAGGTGCGGCGCGGGAGGCCGCGACCCGCCAGGTGGAGGCCGCCGAGCGCCAGGCAGAGGCGACGGCGAAGGTGGCAGAGCGCCAGGCAGAGGCGGCGGCCAAGGTCGCCGAGGCCCAGGTCGAGGCGGCCGCGAAGACCGCGGAGCTGGTCGCCAAGGCTGGCGCGGCGCCGCGGACCGACCCGAGCGTGGCCCTCGCACCCTACCTGCGGCGGCTCGACGAGATCCTGCGCACGCTGTCCAAGGCGCAGCTCGGGGTCGAGATCGTGAACATGCCGCCGCCGGCCATCCACGAGCTGCTCGAGCGCCAGATCCAGGTGGTGGAGCTGTCCCTCATCCCCCTGCTCCGGTCCATGGGGCACCACCTGAAGGGACAGAGCGAGATCTGGAACCGCCTGACCGACATCCTCGCGGCGCTCAGGCACGTGGATCGCGC
The DNA here is from genome assembly GCA_045863395.1 of Myxococcales bacterium. GTDB lineage: Bacteria > Myxococcota_A > UBA9042 > JABWCM01 > BTVJ01 > BTVJ01. Next base: position 9,215 of record BTVJ01000051.1, on the reverse strand, counting down.
GACCCTGGCCAACGTGCAGACGGTGCGAGAGGTCTTCCGGCCCTTCGAGCCGGACAAGGAGGAGGGGCCGTAGTGTGCGGGCGTGGGGGGCGCAATTGGAGCGCGCTGACGCGCCGAGGACGGGCGGAGGTGCCATGGTGATGGAAGCGGTGGACTGCGACAGGTGCGGGTCCCCGATGGCCAGCGCGGCCTCGAGGGGCGTGACGGACGCCGTGCGCGCCGAGACGGTGCGAACGATCATCCGGGTCGCCAAGCGGTTCGCGGGGCCCTTGGAGGCCTTGGATCCGGTGATCGACGAGGTGCTCGCCCTGGCAGGCGCCCTGACCGGCGCCGACCGCGCCTACCTGTTCATGCTGCGCGACGGGGGGCAGCTCATGGACAACACCCACGAGTGGTGTGCGCCAGGGGTCCAGGCGGAGCGACCCACCCTGCAGGGCCTGCGGGTGGATGCCTTCCCGTGGTGGACCGGTCGCCTCCAGAGGGGCGAGAGCATCCACATCGAGGACGTGCAGGCCCTGCCCTCCGATGCGTCTCCAGAGCGGCAGGAGCTGGAGCGACAGGGGATTCGCGGCGCCACGTGCGTCCCCGTGCTCCTGGGCGGGCGGCTCCTCGGCTTCGTGGGATTCGACAACCTGCGCGAGCCGCGCCCGTGGCGCACCGACGAGACGGCGGTGCTGGCCATGATCGCGGGGACCCTGGGGCACGCCCTGGAGCGTCAGCGCCACGAGCGGGAGCGGGAGCGCCTGGAGGCGGAGCTGCGCGAGGCCCAGCGCCTGGAGTCCCTCGGGCGCCTGGCAGGCGGCATCGCTCACGACTTCAACAACCAGCTCTCCGCGGTGATCAACTACATCGCCCTGGCGCGGCAGGGGCTCGAGGGCGCTGACCCCCGCGCTGAGGACCTGGCCGCCGCCGCTCGGGCGGCAGGCAAGGCCCGGGCGCTGGTGCAGCGGCTGATGGTGTTCTCGCGGGAGCGCACCGGCGTGGCGATGCCCGTGGACATGAGCGGGGCGGTGCGGGCGCTGCAACCGTTGCTGGAGCATGCGGTGGGCGAGGGCGTGAGGCTCGAGGTCTCCCTGGCCGAGAGCGTGCCCCTCGTCGAGGTGAACCCGGGTCACCTGGACCAGCTCGTGATGAGCCTCGTGATGAACGCACGAGACGCGCTGGGGGACGATGGCGGGACCGTGCGGGTCTCCGTCACCGAGGGGCGGGGAGGGGGAGCACAGCTCCGGGTGCAAGACGATGGGGTCGGGGTCCCCGCGGGGATCGCGCGGCGCGTCTTCGAGCCCTACTTCACGACCAAGTCGCCTCCCGAGGGCGCAGGCCTCGGCCTGTCTACGGCCCATGGCATCGTGAAGTCCATGGGGGGGACAATCCGCCTGGAGCCCCTGGTGGATGTGGGCACTGCGGCCATCGTCGAGGTCCCGAGCCTGGATGCTCCCGAGCCGCAGCCTGCGCCACTCCAGAGGGCCGGCCACGGGCGCACCGTCCTGTTGGTGGAGGACGAGCCGATGGTGCGCATGGTGGTCCGGCGCCTCCTGGTGGCCTCCGGATACACGATCATCGACGTCTCGACCCCAGAGGAGGCAGTGGCGCTGACCAGAGCCCTCCCCGAGCCGCCGTCCCTCGTGGTCAGCGACGTGAGCCTCCCCGGGATGCCGGGGCCGGCGCTCCTCCGGCAGCTCCGGGAGGCGTGGGCGGACGTGCCGACGATCCTGATCTCGGGGTACGCGGGGAAGACGCTGCTCCAGCTCGGGGTGGAGCCGAGCGAGGTTCCCAAGGTGCTGACCAAGCCGTTCTCTGCCGAGGCGCTCCTTGCTCGCCTCGACGAGATCTTCGGAGCGCCGCCAGCGTAGCCGGTTGGCTGGGAGGGCGACCTCACAGCAGGCCCGCGCTCACCGCCACCAGGATGCTTGCCACCACCACCGTCAGCGCCTGCACCATCTCGATCAGCGTCGTGAGTCTCATGTTCGTGTCCTCCTGCCGGACACATGGGCAAGGGCCGTGCCGCACGTGGCAGGTGCGCAGGGGCGCCTCGATGTCCTTTGGTTTCAGCATGTTGACGCGCGCTGCCAGGAGGGAGGCGCCGGAAAGGGGCGACGTCGGACCGTCGGCGACGGTCGGTGGTCGGTCGGCGGGGGGCGGGAGGCGGGGACGGGGCAGCGCACGCCCCGGGAAGGTGACGATCAGCCCAGAAACCAAGCTGGCGAAAGGACTTGCCGTGCGGTACGCTCTACGGAACGTCGGAGGTGTAACGGTGGCTCGTACACGTGCAGTGCGGGGTGTGGCGTGCGTGGTGGCCGGAGCGCTCCTGGTCGCTTGCGGAGCGGACGGCGTGTCCGGGGGACTCAACCTGGGCGAGGGGCTCCACGGCATCGACGGGTTCGTCGCCGTGGACGTACCGGAGCCCGGCGGCGCGAGCGATGGGGGCGGCCGGGGCGCTCCCGACACGGCGAGCGTCGAGCCGGGGCTCGACGGAGGCAGCACAGGCGGAGCAGATCTCGGCCAGGGGACGGACGCGGGGGCGAACCCTGGCGGCGACGCCGGTGGCCCGGTACCAGACGGGATGGCCGATGTGGCGGACGCGGGCAGCGCAGATGTCGCTCCCGTGGAGGACACCTGGGGAGACACCGGGGGAGACACTGCGGGGGACGTGGAAGCTGGTGACGACGCCGGGGTTGGCGATACCAGCGAGGGACCGGACTCCAGCGACGTCTCTGCTGACGACGGGTGGGTGGATCCCGTGGACGCCGGCTGCGTGGACGCATGCGAGGAGGGCACGGTTGTCTGCGACGACCTGAACGGCCCCTCCATGGTGCTCTGCGAGGTGGACCCGGAGTCGGGCTGCGCGACCTGGAGCCCTGCGGAGCCCTGCGACGACGAGACCGCCTGCACCCTCGACGCGTGCGAGGAGGGCGTAGGGTGCGTATGGCTTCCCGTCGACTGCGACGATGGCAATGCCTGCACGACGGACTTCTGCAACCCGAAAGATGGCTGCCTCAACAACCCTTATGACGGGGTGCCGTGCGACGACCCTGACCCATGCACGGTCGGAGGGTGGTGCTCGGGGGGGGCCTGCGCGGGCAAGCCCGTCGACTGCGATGACGGAGACCCGTGCACCGCAGACTCCTGTGCACCAGGTCTGGGCTGCGTGCACTCCCCGACGGGAGCCCCCTGTGACGACGGGGAGGCGTGCACCACCGGCGATGTCTGCGGCCCCGACGGGTGCCTGGGCCAGGCGCTGGGGTGTGACGACGGGGACCCGTGCACCAACGACGGGTGCGACGCGAACGGCGAGTGCGCGTACAGCCTCTCGACGGCTCCCTGCGACGACGGCGACGCCTGCACGGCGGACGACGCCTGTGCGGGCGGCGTGTGCGGCGGGGTGCCCGTCGAGTGCGATGACGGCGACCCGTGCACCGACGACCAGTGCGACGCGGCGGCGGGGTGCTCTGCGACACCCGCGAGTGGAGAGCCCTGCGACGACGGAGACGCCTGCACGGCCGGGGATGCCTGTGTCGAGGGTGCCTGCATGGGAGCGCCGGTGGCGTGCGACGACGGCAACCCGTGCACGGACGAGAGCTGCGATCCACGCACCGGCTGTACGTCGGTGCCCGCGAGCGGCGCCTGCGACGACGGTGACCCCTGCACCGACGGCGACGGTTGTGCTGCCGGGAGTTGCGCTGGGACGCCGCGGGTGTGCACGGACGACGACCCTTGTACGGACGACGGCTGCGACCCAGGCGGAGATTGCCAGTTCCTCCCGAACTCGGCTCCCTGCGACGACGGCGACCCATGCACCGCGGGGGACACGTGCGGCGGCGGGGCATGCACGGGCGGGGCGGTCGGCTGCGACGACGGCAACCCCTGCACGGCGGATCTGTGCATCCCGACGGTGGGCTGCTCCAACGCGCCCATTCCTGGCGCGTGCGACGATGGCGATGCGTGCACCCAGAGCGACGCGTGCGCCGGCGGCGCCTGTGTGGGCGGCCCCTCGGTGACCTGTGACGACGGGAAGGTGTGCACGGACGATCACTGCGATCCGGCGGTCGGCTGCGCAGCGACCCCGAACACCAGCCTCTGCGACGACGCGAGCGCCTGCACCTTCGGCGACATCTGCACCGGGGGCGTCTGCAAGGGGACGCCCATCGCCTGCGACGACGACGATCCCTGTACGGACGACGTGTGCGACCCGCTGTCCGGGTGCAAGCACACGCAGAACACGGCGGCCTGCGACGACGGAGACCCCTGCACCAAGGGAGATGCGTGCGCGGCGGGCAAGTGCGTCGGCGCAGCCCAGACCTGCGACGACGGAAACGGCTGCACCGTGGACGCCTGCCTGGGCGGGGCCTGCGTCCACACGCCGGGCGGGACCACGTGCGATGACGGGAACGCCTGCACCCTCGGGGACGCCTGCGTCGACGGCAAGTGCATCGGCGCTGGAGTTCAGGTCTGCAACGACGGGGACCCGTGCACCGTCGACTCGTGCAGCCCGGCGTCGGGCTGCGTGTTCGCGCTCCAGAACGCCTTCGCGTTGAGCACCAGCAACTACTTCCTCTGCACCTCCGCACGAACCTGGGAGCAGGCGCAGGCCTACTGCACGGGCAAGGGCTACAACCTGGCCACCGTCAACAACAAGGCCGAGCAGGACGCCCTCGCCGAGAAGTTGACGGACCTGGAGTCGGGGCCCGCGTGGATCGGATTCAACGACCGCGGCACCTGGAATGAGGGCAACTTCTCCTGGGTCAGCGGATCCAACGCGAGCTATACGGCCTGGTGCAGCGGGGAGCCGAACGACGGCAACAGCCTGCTCGCGGCGGAGGACTGCACGCTGATCAACTGGTGCAGCGGGGGGCGGTGGAACGACGCCGGGTGCGGCGCCAACTACCCGTTCCTCTGCGAGAAGTAGCCAACGCCAGGGACCTGGCCGGTGGACCCACTACAACCAGTCGCTCCCGGTTACCTCCGGCCCGGCCTCCCTGCCTTCCGGCGTGCCGCCAGTGGAACGGCCGCTCGCGCAGCGGTAGGCTCGGCGCGGAGGTGGCCGATGAGGACGAGCGCGGCTCTTGTACTGGCGGTGGTCGTGGGGTGTGGCTCGTCTCCGGTCACGGGCGAGGCCGGGGCGGACTCTGCCGGGCCGGGCTACACGGGCTCGACGCAGGACGCCGCGGAGGCCGGGGACGCGCACTCCGGGCTCCCGGACGCTCCCTCAGGCGGCCTCGATGGTCAGAGCGACGCCCCATCGGGCGCCGTGGACGGAGGACCCGACGCCACGCCAGGGACCGACGCCACCGGTGCAGATGCGGTGGTCGACGCCGGCGCAGATACGACGGTGGGGGACGCGGGGGGCCGGGGGACCGACGCCGCCACCTCGGGGGACTCCGCGAGCGACGGGTCCGGGCCTGCACCGACCTATGTGGTCACCCTGGCGGGGTCGAGCGCCTTCGACCCCTGGGAGGAGGTGCGGCACGTGGTGGTCGACCACCCGGGGCTGGTCGACCAGACCCATACGGAGCGTACCCGGTACACGGACTCCCGGATCGTCGACGCCTTTGGCTCCGCCGAACCCGCCCCCGGCCACCTTCTGCTCCACATCTCGCCTGGTTGCAGCGGCGCCGAGCCAGGGAGGGTCGTGGTCCTCGTGCCCGGGGCCGGCAGCGACGCACAGCTCTCCTGGGCCGATCCGCCGTGGCTCGGGGTGGGCCTGGCCGACACGCTCATCGCGGAAGGCTTCTGTGTCGTCGCGCTGACGTTCTCGCACCCGTTCGGCGAAAACCTCAATCAGGCCATCGCCCTGGCGGCCGCCGTGGAGCAGGTGCGGCTCCTGACGGGTGTGCCCGAGGTCTCCGTCGTTGGCCACTCCAAGGGCGGAGTGGTCGCGCTGGCCTACGTGTCTGGATTGGCCGAGGAGCGGGGTGCACCATTCGAGGGGGACGTGGAACGCCTCGTCCTCCTGGCCACGCCCATCGGGGGCACGGACTGGAGCTTCCGCCACCCGGCCTTCAATCTGCCGGCCGACGTGTGGGGCCTCCCCATGCCCGGCTCCTGGGACAAGATCCTGGAGTGGGGTCTCTGGACCGACGCTCTCGCCGACAGCATCTACGGGCCGGCCTTCGTCGGGGTCGCCCAGCTCACGGCGCGGTGGGACAGCGTCCATCCCCTCTCCATGGTCGAGCAGGACTGGTACACGACCTACGAGGGCGGCTGGGGATTCGTGAGCCACTCTCTGGGCATCGACGCGGCCATCGAGCTGGGCGGCGACTTCATGGCGCGCCTGCACGAGCACCAGGTGCCGGGGAGCATCGCGGTCTCCATCGGAGCAGGCGCCACCCCGCTGGTCAGCGGCGTTGCCCTGGAGACGACGGGCCCGTCGGACGGGCTTGTGTTCCTCCAGAGCGCCACACAGACCGACCTGTTCGCGTCCCCCCCGGAGGTGGAGGTCCTGGTGCCGCTGAACCACTGGGACCTGGTCGCCTCAGAGGCCGCCCACGCCTGGGTCCATTCGCGCCTGCCGTAGGTGCGCCCGATTCCGGTTGTCGCCTTGGGGCGTTCGTGCTAAGGCTCGACGCCATGAGCAACACAATCGATCCGATGCACATCGTCAAGCGGGTCCTGGTCGTCGCGCCACTCATCGTGATCGCGATCCTGATCGTCGGGACCTTCTTCTCTGGCTACGCGACCGTGACCGCCGGTCAGGTGGCCGTCATCAAGAACAACATCACCGGTCAGGAGACCGTCCAGGAGACGGAGGGCATCATCATCCACCTCCCCTGGGGCATGACCGACGTCTACGTCATCGACGTGACCCAGCGCAGCCTGCTGCTCGTCGAGCAGGACAGCGTGGTCATCAAGACCCGTGAGGGCGCCAACGTCGATACCAACGTGGAGATCACGTACAACCTGATCCCGTCGCGGGCAGGGCAGATCGTGCGCGAGATTGGCATGGCGACGGGGGGGGCCGACCACGGCAAGATCGGCGACGTGGTCTACTCCTTCGTGCGGGCGCGCATCCGGGACTCCATCGGCGAGCTGAACCTGGAGGAGCTGGCGCGCCCCGAGGAGCGGACGGCGCGCATCGAGGAGGCGAAGACCCGCCTCAATGAGACCATGGTCAACTTCGGGGTGGAGATCCAGACCGTGAGCGCCACGGACTGGGACTACGACGACACCTACGAGGCCATGATCAAGCGGCGCAAGGAGGCGGACCAGATCTTCGTCAACCAGGCCGCCGCGCAGGAGACCAACCGCAAGAAGCAGGAGACGAGCATCGCGGAGCAGAACCGACTCCAGAGCAACGCCATCGCAGAGGCGCGGGGCGACGCGGAGAAGGAGATCATCGCCCGGGAGGCGTGGGCCGTGGAGCAGCGCGCCAAGGCTGAGGGCCAGGCGTACAAGCGCAAGAAGGAGGCGGAGGGCGCCTTCATTCAATTGGAGAACCAGGCGGCGGCCCTGGAGCTGGAGCTGACCAAGCGCGCCGAGGGCGTCAGGGCGCTCGCCGACGCCTATGCGGCCGGTGGCATAGGCCTGGTGCGGGAGGCCCTCGCGGCCAAGATGCAGGGCGCCAAGGTGGTCGGCCGACCCTGGTCCGAGGACGGGACGCCGCAGCGCGTCCAGATGCAGCAGACGGGGCGCCTGCCCTACGCACCGACGGAGGACCAGTGATGTCGCGCGCTGTGATCGCAGGGGTGGTGGCGCTCGCCATCGTGGTCTTGCTGGTGGTGTGCCTGCAGAAGGTGCCGCTGGACAAGGTGGGTGTGGTCATCAACAACTTCGGCGGCGGCGTCGAGCAGGAGGACCGGGACGCCGGCTACCTGTGGATCTGGCCCGGCGCCCAGACCCTGGTGCTGTGGGACCCGACGGTGCAGGTGATCCACCTGGACCTGGGACCCGAGGGTGACCGCCGCGTCCACATCCGGGGCAAGGACCAGTACACGACGCACCTGGACATGACCGTGCTGTTCCGCATCGCGCGGGACGAGAACGGCGGGACGACCGCGTGGCGCAGCGCCCGGAAGTTCGGATCCATGGAGCGGCTCCGTGAGATCGTCACACGCAACTCCAACAAGGTCATCTGGGAGGTCATGAGCGACCTCGCCACGGAGGACTTCTACAACGTGAAGGTCAGGAACGCCCACGCGGAGCGCGCGCGCAAGACCCTGGCGGCTGCGTTGAGCGAGGAGGGAGTGGACGTCCTCGACGTGTTGGTGCGAAAGATCGACTACGACTCGAGCTTTGAGGCGCGGCTCCTGGAGAAGCAGCTCCTGGAGCAGGACCAGCTCCTCCAGTCCTCTCTGGCAAAGGCGGAGAAAGAGAAGCAGGTCACCGAGAAGATCGAGAAGGAGACCGGCGCCATGGTCAAGAAGATCTCCGAGGAGCGGGACAAGCAGGTCAAGACCATCCTCGCGGAGAAGGAGAAGAAGCTCCGGGAGATGGAGGGCGACGTGGCGCTCTACACCATGCAGGTCAACTCGGAGGCCGAGCGCTTCGAGACCGAGCAGATAGCCGAGGGCAACCTCCTTCTGGCGCGAGCGCGCGCCAAGGGTGAGGAGGCCATCAACAAGGCCTACCAGCAGACGGGCGGTGATACGCTGCTCGGAAAGAAGATGGTCGAGGCCATCGACTTCGGCGACATCGAGATCAACACGAACCAGTGGAACCCCTTCGACACCCAGTCGACGCTGAGGAAGCTCATGGGGAGCGGGTCGTCGCGCTGAGACAGGGGGAGTGACGAGGGGGCGCGGGCGGGGAGCGGGGCCGAGGCGGTCTACCAGCCCATGCCGTCGGTGGGCCAGGTCGGCTCGGCGATCTTGACGCTGGCGACCGGGTTGGCGAGGTCGGTCAGGGCCGAGAACTTGATCTGGTCGTCGGCGACGCTCACCACGAACTCATCCATGAAGATGCTGCGCTTGACGACGGAGCTGCCGTCCGACCACCAGGAGCTGCACGCGCCCCAAGCGTTCCCCTTCGTCTCGGGCGCCACGTGGGACACGCCGCCTACCTTCTTGAAGCCGCCGTCGGCCGTGACGCGGTAGACCAGCAGGCCGTTGAAGGTCATGAGGTCTCCGTAGTTGCCGCCGCCCGAGGCGCCCTCGCAGATGGTCATGGGGATGGCGAGCAGGTTCTTCTCCTTGAAGTAGTTGAAGGCCAGGTGGTTCGTCGCCGCCTCCGAGCTCGTACCGCGCGACCCGATGACCTCCTTGTGGTCGAGCTTCGGCGAC
>BTVJ01000050.1:0-50865 GCA_045863395.1 Myxococcales bacterium | reverse complement strand
CCCTCCACGACCTCCGCCGGAGCACGGCGCGCCAGCTCCACGAGCAGGTCGCGGGATGACCCCAGCGCCCTCCACGACCTCCGCCGGAGCACGGCGCGCCAGCTCCACGAGCAGGTCGCGGGCCCAGGGGCAATCGCGCACTGCGTCCATGCGGGATGCCAGCTCCCGCGGGTTGGCCTCCATGAGCGCCGCGGCCACCTCGCGGCCCCACGAAGCCAGCGCCAGGCGATCAAGGGCCTTGGCCACGCGCGCGGGCTCCTCCCGCGCCAAGGTGAGGGCCGCGTGGCGCGCAAGCGGGTGAGCTTCGTGGGCGACCAGCACCGCCGCGGCCTCCGGCTTGCCCCCCGCGCGCAGCGACGCAGCGGCGTCCAGGACCCGGCGGCGGACCTCCTCGTCGGGGACGGCGGACGGCGCGGGCTTGACCACCGGCGGGAGCGCGCGCTCCAGGTCCGCCCACCACGGGTGCACCGAGAGATCGAAGCGATCCCGGGCACCCCGCGCCGCATCGGGGGCCTTCAGGGCGCAGCGGCGGACCACCTGGGGGCCCCAGCACTTGTGGTCGAAGCTACGCACCGTGTCGAGGAGGGCCTCGGGGACCGTGTCCGCCAGGTCGAGGAGCCAGGTGCTGGCCCAGGGGGCGTCCACGACGGCCGGGACCGCCGCCAGCGCCTGCGCTGGGTGGGTGGCCGCGACGGCGCGCATGGCCTCCTCGCTCCAGGGGGCCTCGCCCCACAGCGCGATGTGGCGACAGACCGCCGCCGGGCGCTCCCGGGCGAGGAGCAGGCCGGCCGCCCGCGCCTCGTCGGTCGCCCCGTGGACCGCGAGCACCTTGGCCGCCTCCATGTCGTCCGGCGATGCCTTCAGGCGACCGACCGCCGCGAGCACGGCCCGGCGGGCGTCCTCCTCACCTCCTCGTCGCGCGCGGCCCTCCCCGAGCAGCGCCGCCGCCCATGGCAAGGCCTGGGCCCGGGGGCCCGCGTCCAGGAGCAGGTCCGGGCGCCTGGACGCCGCCTCCCGGAGCAGCGCCTCCCCGAAGCCCGCGTCGAGCAGCGCGTCGGCCAGCGGCGCCGCCGCCTCCGGTCGCGCGGCCAGCACCGCCCGCGCCGCGTCCCGGCTCCACGGCTCGTCGCGGGCTGTCAGGGCCACCGTCGACGCCGCCGAGCGGGACCCCGCCGACTGGTACGCCCTGGGGGCTCTCTGCGCCACCACGCCCGGAGGCGAGGCGGCGGCCATCCGGGCCTTCCGTGCGGGCGCCGCGGGGGCTCCCAGGGAGGCCGCGGCCGTGCGGGAGGCGCTGGAGTCCGCCCTCGGCCACGCCGCCGCGCCTCTGGTCGCGCTCCTCCGGCGGGACCGCTCCGAGGGCTGGCGGTGGCTCGCGGCTCTGTGACACGGCGCCGCCCCTTCGATCACGACCTCCGCTCAAAGCGTCGGCCAGCCGACGGGCCCCACAGTTGACGCGCGCCCCCACCTCTGGGAGCATCGCGCCCACGGAGGACCCCATGGCGTTGCGCAATCTGTGGCTTCTCGGTGCGGCGGCCACCCTGCTCGGGGTGGTCGGCCTGGCGGAGGCGCTCGACGCGGAGGTCCCCGACGACCCCGTCGCGCGGGTGCTCCACCTGCTGCCGACCCAGGACGACCTGCTCGTGAACCTGGACCCGGCCGACCTGCCCTCGACGACGGACATGGTGCGGCTCGGCAGGCGGGCGACCCCGGCGATCATCAACGGGCTCGTCAACAGCATGAGCGAGCAGGTGCGGTCCTCGTGCGCCGCCGTGCTGACCGCCACGCGGGACCCGCGCGCCATCACGGCGCTGATCGACGCGCTGGACGACCCGGACGACGGCGTGCGCTACCTGGCGCTCCAGGCGCTGGGCATGGTGGAGAGCCGCTCGTCGACACCGCGCGTGCTGACCCTGCTCGCCAAGCCCGGCGTCGCCGCCTACGTGCGGTCGGAGGCGATCCGCACCCTCGGGCGAATCGGCGACCCGGCGGCGGTCGAGCCCCTGATGCGCCGCTTCCGCACGACGTGGGACCCGGCGGCCCAGGAGGCGCTCTGGGACATGCGCATGCAGCTCGGCACGAGCGCCCTCGAGGACATCGTCGTCCCCCCGCTGGAGGCCGCCGGCAAGGACAGCGGTCCGCCCCACGACGTCGTCGCCTTCGCCGTCGAGCGGGCCGGCGACCTGCGCCTGAGCGACGCCGTCGACCCGCTGATCGCCCTGTTCCCCGCGCGCCCGAACCTGCAGAACCGCATCGTCTACGCGCTGGGGCTCATCGGCGACCGCTCGGCGCTGAAGTTCCTGCGGGCTCAGCTCGACAGCACCGGCGACGCCCGGCTGATGAACAACGTGACCTTCGCCCTCCAGCGGCTCGGCGAGGACGTCACGCCCTTCCTGCGGGGCATGCTCGCCGATCGCCGCGCCTACATCCGCTTCAACGCGGCCTTCGTGGCGGGCGACCTGCGCGAGGCGCGGCTCGTGGACGCGCTGATCGCGGCGCTGTCGGACCCCAACGACGTGGTGCGCAGCGAAGCCGCGGTGGCGCTCGGGCGCATCGCCTCGCCAGCCGCGACCCCGGCCCTGGAGGCGGCGCTGGCGTCCGAGAACGAGATCGTGCGGCGCGACGTGCTGCTGGCGCTCGCGTCCATCGACTACCCCCGCTGGCGTGACCGGATCGTCTCGGAGCTGCTGCCATCCGAGCACCCGTCGGTGCGCGAGAAGGCCGCCCGCTTCCTCGCCGGGCGCCGCGACCCGGAGCTCGTGGGCCCCGTGCTGGCCGCGCTGAGCCCGGACGAGTGGGACGACGCCGCGCTGGCGCTCCAGTTCCTGGGCCGCTTCGACCGCCTGGAGGACGAGCGCGCCACCGCGTGGCTCCTGCGCGCTGCGGCGGGCAACGTGCGCCGGGAGGCGCTCGTGCTGCTGGCGCGCTTCGCGGACGAGCGGGCGCGGTTCGTCCTGAGGCAGTGGCTCTCCCAGCCCGGCGGGGAGCAGGACCAGCTCCTGCGCGCCCTGGGCCGCCTCCGGGACACGGCCAGCGAGCCCCTCGCGCGCCACTGGCTCGCTCGGGAGGAGGCAGCCCGCTCCCAGGTCTACGCAGCGTTCGTGCTGGCGTCCCTCGGTGACGGGGAGGCGGCCAAGCAGCTCCTGCGCGCCCTGGAGGAGGGACCCACCGAGATGAAGCGCGTCGTGGCCACGGTCCTGACGGAGCTGGATCTTGAGCGCGTGCCCGGCACCCGCGAGGCGCTGTCTGCCCTGCTCGCCCACGAGGACGTCACGGTCCGCCTCTATGCCGCCCGGGCGCTGGCCCAGGTGGGCGACGCCGCGGCCTTCGCGCTGCTCGGCCGCGAGCTGGACAAGCGCATCCCCTTCGTGCGGGACGAGGTCCTCGACATCGCCGAGCGCGCCCCGCGGGCCCTCGCGCAGCCCGCCCTGGAGGCCTGGGCCAAGGCGGGGCCTGCGCCGCTCCGCGCCGAGATCGACCGCATCCTGGCGAAGCCGTGACGCGCGAGAGCGTCGGTCCGCGCCGAGATCGACCGCATCCGGACGAGGCCATGACGCGCGGGAGCGCCGGTCCGTGCGGTGGTTGCTCCGTGCGGCTGCCTCCGTCTGCGCGCCGGTGAGATCGAGCGCGCCGCCCGCCGCCGTCACCCGTGGCGCTCCAGACGACGCACCACCCATTGGCATCGGCGCTTCCACGCAGGGGACACCCAGCGGCTCGTCACCCCACGCTGGCGCCCCCCCGACCCTCGGCGCCCTGGCGGGGCCAGTGCTCCTCGCGGTGGCTGCCGCCTGGCTCCCCGGGCAGCTCCACGCGAGCACGACCCGGTGGTGGCTGCTCGGTGGGGTCCTCCCGCTGGTGGTCGCGTGGCGCGCCCCGGGCAGCCTCACCCGCTGGCCCGTCGCGCTCATCGCGTTGCTCGCTGCCTGGAGCGCCGCCACCGCCCTGTGGGCCCCGGCACCTGGCGCCGCCCTGCGGGTCGCGCTGCTCCACCTGGGCTGGGCGGCGGCCCTCGCCGTCGGGCTGGCGGCAAGCACCGGAGACCGCAGGCTCCTGCCCCGCTGGGTCGCAGCGGCGGCACTGCTCGTCGCGCTGCCCTCCCTCGCACGGCCCGGCGGCACCTTCGGCAACCCGACGCTGCTCGCCTGCTTCCTGGCCCCTACGCTGGTGTACGGGCTCGCGTCCCTGCCTGCGCTGCCGCCCCGGTGGCGGGCGCTCGTCGTCCTCTCCACCGCCGTCCAGGCTCTGGCTCTGATCAGCACGGGGAGCCTCGGCGCGGCCGCCGCCGTGGCCACCGGCCTCGCCCTCCACGTCACGCTGAGAGAGCCAGGCAGCCCGTGGCACCCCGCGCGCCTCCTCGCCCTGCCCGCCGGGGCGCTGGTTCTGGTGCTCCCCGGGGTGGGAGACCACCTCGCGGGGCGGTGGCAGCTCACGCGCATCGTGGCGGCCGTCGCCACCGACGCCCTCCCCTTCGGCGTCGGCGCCGGCCAGCTCCACGGCACGTTCCTGGAACGCCAATCCACTGCCATCGCGGCCGGAGACGCCGACCCCGCCCTCTGGTCGAACCTCGTTCACGCCCACAACGAGCCGCTCCAGGCCCTCGTCGAGCTGGGGCTCCCCGGGCTCGTCCTGCTGGTCCCCTTGGTCGCTGCGCTCGTCGGCCCCCGCTCGCCGGCCCGCGCCGCCCTCGCCGCCGCGCTGACCGTCGCCCTGATCTCCCCGGCGCTCCACGAGCCGGCGACCGCCGCCCTGGCCTTCGTGTGCGCCGGCGTGTGCCTGGGGGAGCGCGCCGGTCGCGACGGCCCCCCTCCGACCCGCGGCCTGACCTCCCCCGTGGCCCGCTGGCGCCTGCTGCTGCTCGCACCGGCCGCGCTCGCGACCGGCCACCTCCTGGGAGACCGCCTCACCGTGGCTGCCTCGCCCGAGGCGCTCCGCCTCGCCGCCGCCCTGTCCCTGACGCCGGAGCCTGCCCTGCGCGCTCACGCAGACGGCCTGCTCCCTGCCCACCCGACCCGGGCGCGGCTGCTCGCCGAACACGCCGTCCACCGGACCCGGACCCCTGCCGGCCTGCTGCTGCTCGCGCGCGCCCACCTGGCCGCGCTGGAGCCCCACCGCGCCGTCGCCGCCTGTGAGGAGGCCGCGCGGCTCCACCCGCGCCTGTTCGCCGCCTGGGTGGACCTCGCCCTGGCACGCGCCGAGGCTGGCGACCCCCACGGCGCCAGGGCAGCCGCCGACCGCGCCCGCCAACTGCGGCCCGACGACCCGCGTCTCCGCTGGCTCCCGCGCTGACCCGGCGTCAGCCCGGCTTGCGTGCGCAGAAGAAGTACATGGGGGTGAAGCACCCGGTCCTGCCCCCGTTGACCAGGTGCATCGCGGCGTCGTTGAGCAGCGCGCTGACCCGCTTCGTCCCCTCGGGGGCGAGCCCCACCGACTCCAGCACCGTGACCGTCCGCTCCGTGAGCCACCGACCGACGGGGCTCTGCGCCATGGTCCGCAGGCTCAGCCCATCCCCGGACAGCGGCGTGTACCAGGGCGTCTCGGGATCGGAGTCCAGCGCCACGTCCCGGTGGTCGAGTACCTCGAAGCCGGCCGCCTCCAGGGCCCTTACGACCTCGTCCGTGGAGGCCAGCGCCGGGAGGCTGTTGCCCTGCTCGATGCCTTGGCAGATGGCGACGTGCTCCGGGTTGGTCGCGTCCCAGCTCGGCGTGAGGCACCACTCGTAGCCCGCGAACCGCGCCCCGGGCCGGAGCACGCGGAACACCTCGGCGAAGCACCCCGCCTTGTCCGGCGCGTGGCACGTGGCCTCGACCGCGTAGGCCGCGTCGAAGGTCTCAGGCGCGACGGGCATCTTCATGAAGTCGCCGTGGACGAAGTCACAGCGTTGGCTGAGCCCCGCGTCCTCGTTGTAGGCCCGCGCCAGCTCGATCTGGTAGGCGTTGTTGTTGATGCCGACCACCCGCGCCCCCGAGAACCGGGCGATGGACCGCATGGGCCCCCCCACACCGCACCCCACGTCCAGCGCGGACATCCCGGGCTCCAGGCGGAGCCGGTGCGCCAGGTAGTGCTCGTGGCGCGCGATGGACGCCTCGAAGGACTCGCCCCGGGCCATGGGCGCGAAGTGGAAGGACTCCCCCCAGCCGATCTCGTAGAAGTCCGTGACCAGGTCATAGAAATCGTTGGTCATCCCCGCGTAGCCGTTCTTGCGGTCCTCCACGCCCGCGGCCCCTCCATAGTGTCCCGCGTAGCTCGCCACCTTGGCCCGCACCGCGCTGCGGTGTGCCGCGCGCTTGTAGAGATCCACGATCCTCAGGGCGCTCATCCCAACCCTCCAGCAGAAGTCTTCGACTTGGAGTCGGGAACCTACACCGCGTGACCCTGAGGGGTCAAATCGACAGGGCTCCGGATCTTCGGTGTTGACAGCGCGGCGGGGCGCTGGTAGGGTCCACGACCGAGCGCTCGGCTTCTCGGAGTGTCCAGAGTTCCCCGCCACGATTTCGGCTATCTGTGTCCGCGATCCTCGGGTTTCTGTCCGCGTCCCTGAATTGGAGCAAGTTGAAGCAGGCACCTGCCTGGCTTCCCGGTGGTCTGGGTAGACCGCCGGAACACAGAGCGGTCTGCCGAGAGGCGACACCGCGCAAGACTGAGAGAGAGAGAAGAGAAGATGTCGAAGAAGCTTTTCGTGGGTGGCCTGAGCTGGAACACGGACGACGACGGACTGCGCCAGGCGTTCGATCAGTACGGGGATGTGACGGACGCCAAGGTGATCAAGGATCGTGACACGGGCCGCTCCCGTGGCTTCGGGTTCGTCACGTTCGCGAACGCGACGGACTCCCAGAAGGCCATGTCGGAGATGAACGGGACCACGCTGGACGGGCGCACCATCAAGGTCGACACCGCGGAGGAGAAGAGCCGCGGTGAGGGCGGCGGCGGCTTCGGCGGCGGCGGCGGTGGTGGTCGCGGCGGCTACGGCGGCGGCGGCGGCGGCCGGGGCGGAGGCTTCGGTGGCGGCGGCGGCGGCCGCGGTGGCGACCGCTGGTAGCCCCCTCGGGGACTGAGTCCCCGTAGAGTCCGCTGCTCGACAGCAGGATGATCGCGAGAGCCACGGAGCAGCCGCTTCGTGGCTTTCGTCGTTTCTGCACCCGCATGGCCCCGGAGGAGCGATGAGCGACACCCCGACCAACCCCCACGAGGCCACCCTGCGCGCCGCAGCCCTGGCCTACCCCGAGACCCACGAGGACCGCCCGTGGGGAGAGCGGGCCCTCAAGGTGCGCGGCAAGACCTTCATGTTCCTGAGCGCCAGCGAGGATCGCCTCAGCGTCACGGTCAAGCTCCCCGGCACCCACATGGCGGCGCTCATGTTCCCCTTCGTGGAGCCCACGGGCTATGGCCTCGGCAAGAGCGGCTGGGTGTCGGCCAGGTTCGGCACCGACGAGGAGCCCCCGATGGGGCTGCTCCTGGCCTGGCTGGATGAGAGCTACCGGGCGGTGGCCCCGAAGCGGCTGGTGAAGACCCTGGGCTGATGCGGCGACGGGGGCCGGCAGGCGTGCGAGCCCCGAGGGGGGACGGCGAGGTGATGGGCGCCGCCTGCTCTACCAGGCGATGCCCGAGTAGGGACACTTCGCGGCGATGGCGGCAGGGTCACACGGCGGCGCGCCGGGCCCCGGCATGCAGTTGAACCACTCGGGGCAGCTCGGGTCCTGCTCGCAGCCGCAGCCGCAGGCGTTCGAGAACCCCGTGGTGTTGGGCTCGCAGGTGTACTTGATCACCATGCACTGCTCAGGCGACGACCCCACGTACTTGCGCCACCACTCGCTCTTGGGGTCGCAGGCGCAGGCCATCTCGGTGCAGGCGACGCCGCCGTCCATGCACGTGCATGTGTTGCAGCCGTCGGTCGAGGGGAAGGTCTCACCATACTCGTAGTTCTTGCCGCCGTAGCTGCACACCGGCGCGCACGCCATCAAGGTGCACATGGCCATGCCGCCCTTCTGACAGACGCAGGTGTTGCAGCCGTCGGGTGACGGGAAGCTCTTGCCGGGCTCGTAGTAGGTGCCCTCCACCCAGCAGCCGTCGCCAACACACCCCATCTTCGTGCAGCCGACGAAGCCGCCGTCGCCGCAGGTGCAGGTGTTGCAGCCGTCGGCGGCCCAGAAGGTGTCACCGACCGCGTACCAGGTCCCGTTGTACTCACACCCCTTGGGCGGCGGGCACCCGATCTTGGTGCAGCCCACGCCGCTCACGCTGCAGGTGCAGGTGTTGCAGCCGTCCCCTGCGGGGAAGGACTCGCCGTAGGAGTACCACGCGCCGCCCCACGCGCACCCCTGGTCGGGGGCCGGGACGCACACGCCCGTGCAGCAGGCCGGGTCCGCCGGGGGCGCCATCTTGCACCAGGGCTCGCACTTCATCTGGCACGTCTCGCCCTTCATGCAGTCGCCGTCGGAGAAGCAGCCGGCGCCGCCCCCGCACTCACCCCACGTCCAGGTGGCGGACGCGGACCCGAGGGCACCCGCCGCGTCGCGGACGGCGCCCTGGAGCGCGCACAGGTTGCCGTAGCCGCCCTTGGAGCCGCCGAGATCGCCGCACACCGGGGCATACTCGAACGTGCAGTCCAGGTCGATGGAGGCGCAGGTCCCCTCCAGCACGGAGCCGACCCCGCCGACGGAGGCGAGCAGCGCGTCGCCCTCCGCCCAGGTGTCCACGTTGACCGCGTGGAAGGACATGGGGGAGCCCTTCACCTCGTAGGTCACGCAGTGGGGCAGGTCCAGCGGCTCGACGGGGATGGGGGCGCAGCCCTTCTTGGCGCCGACGAGCAAGGGAGTCGCGAGCCCGAAGGCCAGGATGAGCGGGAGAAGTCGTGTGGTGCGCATGGGGGCCTCCTGCGGCACGGGGGGATCGCTCGACCACCGTGAGGATACGCGCCCGCAGGTAGCGCCGCAATGGTCACAGGCCGAGGCGGCTCCTAAACATGCGCGTCCGGCGTGACCCGCTGTTGAGGCCCTCGAAGAGGTAGCCGCGAAACACCATCATGTAGAACACCAGGAAGGCCCGCGCCAGGTCCAGCACAAGCTCGACGGGCGAGAAGGTGTCGCCCGTGCCGATGAGGTAGCTCCCGTAGATCAGCGCACCGAAGGCGATGTTGGGGATGAACCACTCGATCCAGTTCTCCTGGATGAAGCGCACGCTCGCCGCCAGGAGCGCGATGGAGCCCACCCGCCCCTGGTAGATCAGCTCCGGCACGGCGTTGAACAGCACGAAGATGGCGACGCCCACGATGACGGAGACGGCCAGAGGCTGCCCGGACGCCTTCGCGACCACGACGGTCGCGAGCTGGATGAGCCACAGCAGGAACATCACGTTGACGACGTCCCAGAAGTGGGCGCCGAAGCTCCGCTTGAAGTCGTCGAGGGTCACCTTGTGGGTGCGGACGACCATCTCCACCAGGTAGATGTACGAGCTGACCACCGCGGCCGCGACGAAGGCCATGATGAAGCCGCCGATGATGCCGAGGGGGGCGACCACATAGCCCGCGACCAGCGTGATGGCCAGATAGATCCACGACGTGAAGATCACCACCCAGTTTCGGGTGCTGACGCGGGCTGCCTTGCGCAGAGACTCCAGATAGAGGGCCAGGGTGGCCTTGATCATCCCCTCCTCCCAGGTTGGCGGGCGACGGCGCAGGGCAGCATACCCGCCCTGCCCCGCCGTGTCACCCGCGGCCCGCCGGGTCCAGATACTCCACCGCCCCACCGAGCGGGCTCCGCAGACGCCAGCGGCCGGGACCCAGGCGCTCGGCATAGGCGCTGTCCAGCGGGATCTTGCCGCCGCCCCCGGGGATGTCGATGACGTAGACCGGCAGCGCCGCGCCCGGGAGCCGCCCCCGCAGCGCCCGCATCAGCTCCAGGCCGGCGTCGATGCTCACCCGCAGGTGCCCCGTCCCCACGACCAGGTCCGGGTGGTGCAGGTAGTAGGGGCGCACGCCGCGCTCGTAGAGGCCGCGCAGCAGGGCCTCCATGGACGCCGGGCGGTCGTTGACGCCCCGCAGCAGCACCGTCTGGGCGAGCACGGGCACTCCAGCGTCCGCGAGCACCGCGAGGGCTTCCTCCGCCTCAGGGGTCAGCTCGCGGGCGTGGTTGACGTGAGCCACCAGGGTCACAGGGCGGTGACGCCGCAGGATCTCGCCGAGGCCGGCCGCGAAGCGCTGCGGGAGGGCGGCGAGGGCGCGGGTGTGGAGCCGGACCATGCGCACGGTCGGCACCTCGCGCAGCGACGAGAGCAGCTCGTCCAGGCGCCGGTCGCCGAGCATCAGGGGGTCGCCGCCGCTGAGGATGACCTCCCGTACCTCCGGGTGGGCGCGCAGGTACGCGAGGGCGCCGGGGAGCTCCGCGCGCAGGCTCACCGCACCTCCCTCGTTGAGCCGCACCTTGCGGAAGCAGTGCCTGCACATCATGGGGCAGGCCAGGGTCGGGAAGAGCAGCACCCGGTCCGGGTAACGGTGCACGAGGATCGGCGTCTGCCCGTGCGCCCCGTCGCCGATGGGGTCGAGGAGCTCCGAGGGATGCGCCGTGAGCTCGGCGAGGTCCGGCACCGCCTGGAGCCGGATGGGGCACGATGGATCACGCGGATCGATGAGAGCGAGGACGTGGCGGGGAACCAGCACCTGGTAGCGAGCGGCGACGGGGCCCAGGGCCGCGACGTCCGCGACGGACAGGAGGCCGTGAGCCGCTAGATCCGAGAGGGACCGAGCACCCTCGGTGAGCTGTCGCTGCCAGGGCTCGACCAAGCGGGTCAGTCGGCGCGGCCGTCGGCCTTGGCCTGCTCCTTGAACAGGATCTTCATGTACGACAGCGCCGTGCTGGAGGTCGCGCCGCCGCTCCACATGAAGCGGATGCGCATCTCGCGGTCCATGACCACGTGGAACGGCACACCGCCCGTCTGGTTGAACTTCTTGGTGGTCTGGGTCGGGTCCACGGCCAGGATGATGCGGTCCTCGGGGATCTTGAACGACTTTGCGTAGCCCTGGCAGTACGTGGTGTTGGCCACCTTGTCGTTCTGGTCGCGGAGCACGTTCACGATGATGCGGCCACCCTTGTCGAAGTACTCCTGTGGGATGTCCTTCAGGGTCTTCGCGGTAGCAGCGCAGTAGGGGCACCACCCGGCGGTCTGGAAGATCCAGTAGGCTTGGGCGCCGCACAGCTCGTGGATGTAGAACGGGGTGCCGTCGCAGGTCTTGAGCTTCACGTTCGGCAGCACGTCGCCGATCTTGGGGCCCGTGGCCCCTGAGGGCGGGCACTCGACGTTGGGGTCGTTGTAGGGGTCGAACCACACATCCTCCGGGTGACCGCCGGCGGGGCTCGCGTCCTCCACGACGGGGCCCACGTCCTCCGTGGCCGCGGCAACATCCTCTGGCTCCAACCCGGGATCGCCCGCGTCCGGGGCCTCGACGGCGGGCTCGGCCACGTCCGGAGCCTGAGAGCCGGCGTCGGGAGTCACGGCGTCGTCGGAGGTGGCGGGCCCCGTGTCGCCAGCGCCGGCTCCGGTCGAGCCCGCGGACTCCTCCGGCGGGTCGCACGCGAGCACGGACAAGGCGGCGCCGAGTGCGACCAGGGTCATTCGTCTCATGGATGGCTCTCCTGTGGTGTGGACAGGCCAGGAGCATACCGCGCGCACCATGGGATGCAAGCAGTGGAAGCGTTGGAAGCGTGACCGGAATGCGATACGATGGCGCACGACGTAACGCCCTCTGCACCCCGGGGATGACCATGCTGACGCGCACCCTCGTGCTCATCGCGCTCCTGACCTTGGCTCTCGCCGCCTGCTCCGAGGACGGCACCACCGGCGGCGAGGCCGACGGCCTCGTAGACGCCGGCCCCCTCGGCTCACAGGACACCGAGGCCCCCGACGTGGGCGGCGCGACGGGCGGCGACGACGCCGGCAAGCCTGCTTCCCCCGACACCGCGGACACGGGTGGCGGCGTGGAAGGCCCGGTGACCTGCGACGACCCGGAGAGCGGCGAGTTCGGCTGCCCGTGCGCCACCGGCGAGGACTGCGTCAGCGGCTACTGCTACAGCGCCAAGGGCGGGAGCTTCTGCACCATGGGCTGCGTCAGCGAGTGCCCGAAGGGCTGGCAGTGCAAGAGCATCCTCCAGGGCCCCGACATCGTGTATCTGTGCGTGCCCAAGGCGGACTTCCTGTGCGACGGCTGCGCCGACGACAAGGAGTGCGGGGGCGCCGGCGACCTGTGCGTCGAGGTGGGGACCAAGGGCGGGCGCTACTGCGCATTCGGGTGCACGACGAGCGACGACTGCCCCGCGCAGCACCACTGCGCGCTGAAGGAGGGCACACAAGGGGTGTCGTCCAAGCAGTGCGTGCCAGATACGGAGAGCTGCGTCTGCCCGGCGGAGCTGGTCGGCACGACGCAGCCCTGCTCCAAGGGCAACGAGATCGGGACGTGCTACGGGGACCGCGTGTGCGAGGGGGCGGACGGCTGGTCGCCGTGCAGCGCCGTGGAGCCCCAGGTCGAGGCCTGCAACGGCAAGGACGACGACTGCGACGGCCAGGTGGACGAGGGCTTCCCGGACGAGCCCTGCGAGTCGGAGAGCGACCATGGCAAGTGTGCAGGGACGCGCTCGTGCAAGGGGGCGCAAGGCATGGTCTGCGGCGCACCGCTGGCGACGGTCGAGCTGTGCAACGGAAAGGACGACGACTGCGACGGTCAGATCGACGAGGGCTTCGAGCTGCTGGGCGACTCCTGTGACGGCCCCGACGCCGACAAGTGCCCGGCGGGGACGTGGGCGTGCTCGGCCGACGGCCAGTCGCTGCTGTGCGCGGGGGATGCTCCTGCCGCCGAGCTGTGCAACGGCAAGGACGACGACTGCGACGGCGAGACCGACGAGGAGTGGGCTGACCTCGGGAAGCCCTGCGACGGGACCGACCCCGACCAGTGCGCCACGGGCACGTGGGCCTGCGCGGGCGGGGGCGCGGGGCTCGTGTGCCTCGGGGACATCAACAAGGTGGAGCTGTGCAACGGCCTCGACGACGACTGCAACGGACTGACCGACGAGGGCATGCTGGACACGGACGGCGACGGCATCGCCGACTGCACGGACCCGGATGACGACGGGGACGGCGACCCGGACGCGACGGACTGCGCTCCGCTGAACCCGGCCATCCACGCGGGGGCGCCGGAGATCTGCGACGGCGTCGACAACGACTGCGACGGGCTCATCGACGAGGACTTCGCCGACGCGGACGGCGACGGCTTCGCGGACTGCCTGGACGACGACATCGACGATGACGGGGTGAAGAACTACAACGACAACTGCCCCCTCGTGTGGAACCCGAAGCAGACGGACACGGACCTGGACGGCTTCGGAGACGTCTGCGACGACGACGACGACGGCGACGACATCCCTGACGCGGAGGACAACTGCCCCCTCGTCGCGAACCCGGCGCAGGCGGACCTGGACGGCGACGGCTCGGGAGATGCGTGCGACGACGACGACGACGGGGACGGCGACCCGGACCTGACGGACTGCAAGCCGAAGGACCCGGCGATCCACCACGGGGCGGCAGAGCTCTGCAACGGCATCGACGACAACTGCAACGTGCTCATCGACGAGGGCTTCCCGGACGCGGACAAGGACTCGGTGGCCGACTGCGTGGACGACGACGACGACAACGACGGGGACCCGGACGTCACAGACTGCAAGCCGAAGGACCCGAGCGTCTACACCGGGGCCTTCGAGCTGTGCAACGGCAAGGACGACGACTGCGACGGCATGGTCGACGAGGGCTACCCGGACCTGGACGCAAACCGCCAGGCAGACTGCACCGACAACGACATCGACGGCGACGGGGACCCGAACCAGAGCGACTGCGCGCCGGACGACCCGGCCATCCATCACAACGCGCCGGAGCTGTGCGACGGCATCGACAACGACTGCGACAAGATGGTGGACGAGGGCTTCCCGGACACGGACGCCGACGGCCTCAAGGACTGCGTGGACAACGACGACGACAACGACGGCAAGCCGGACCCGGTGGACAACTGCCCGACGGTGGCGAACCCCAACCAGGCGGACATGGACGGAGACGGAGCGGGGGACGCCTGCGACGAGGACATCGACGGTGACGGCGACATCAACGAGACCGACTGCGCCCCGAAGAACGCGGCCATCGGCCACGGGGCCGTCGAGACGTGCAATGGCCTGGACGACGACTGCGACCTGCTGGTGGACGAGATGGACGCGGTGGGGTGCGTGGGGCACTTCCAGGACAAGGACGGCGACGGCTACGGCAATGAGGCGGTCAGCCAGTGCCTGTGCGGGCCGGCGGGCAAGTTCACGACGACGGACGGAGGAGACTGCAACGACTCCAGCGGGGCGATCTTCCCCGGCGCCCCCGAGCTGTGCAACGGCCTCGACGACGACTGCGACGGCGCCGTGGACGAGCAGGACGCCGTGGGCTGCACCCTCTTCTACCAGGACGTGGACGCGGACGGCTACGGCAAGAGTGGGTCCGCCAAGTGTCAGTGCGGGCCTGGGGGGGAACACACAGCCAAGCTCGCGGGAGACTGCAACGACGCCGACCCGGTGGCCTTCCCGGGCGCCATCGAGATGTGCAACGGCAAGGACGACGACTGCGACGGCCTGGTCGACGAGGACGGCGCCGGAGGCTGCGAGGTCTGGTACAAGGACGTGGACGCGGACGGCTGGGGCGTGCTGAGCGCGAGCAAGTGCCAGTGCGGGCCCGCGGGCCAGTACACGACGCAGACTCCGGGAGACTGCAACGACACCGTGGGGACGATCAGCCCCGGGCAGGCCGAGGCCTGCAACGGCATCGACGACGACTGCGACGGCGCCGTCGACGAGGAGGGGGCGAGCGGCTGCGCCACGTACTTCCGTGACTTCGACGGGGACGGCTTCGGGAAGACCGGCGACTCCAAGTGCCTGTGTCAGAAGGGCAACTACTATGTCGTGACCGTGGCGGGGGACTGCAACGACACGGCGTTGACCATCTATCCGGGCGCGCCGGAGGTCTGCAACTTCCAGGACGACGACTGCGACGGCGAGGTGGACGAGGGGGCGGCCCAGGGCTGCAACAAGCACTACATCGACGGGGACGGGGACGGGTACGGGGTGACGGACCCGGCGGCGCCCTGCCTCTGCGCACCGAACGGACCCTGGGCCACCATCACGGGGGGAGACTGTGACGACACGACCGCGGCGATCAGCCCCGTGGGCAAGGAGGTCTGCAACGGCTACGACGACGACTGCGACGGGACCGTGGACGAGTTCTACGTGGACACGGACGGCGACGGCATCGCGGACTGCGTCGATGGAGACGACGATGGAGACGGTGTGCCGGACGGGAGCGACAACTGCCCGCTGACGTTCAACCCGGATCAAACGGACACGGACGGAAACGGCATCGGCGACGCCTGCGGCGCGGATGCGGACGGGGACGGCGACCCGGACGTGGTCGACTGCAAGCCGCTCGACCCGACCATCTTCCATGGGGCCGAGGAGCTCTGCGACGGCATCGACAACAACTGCAATCAGCTCATCGACGAGCTGTTCAGCGACATCGACGGGGACAAGCTCGCCGACTGCGTGGACCCGGACGACGACGCGGACGGCGTGCCCGACGAGGTGGACAACTGCCCGACAGTCGGAAACACGGACCAGGCGGACTGGGACCTGGACGGGCTCGGGGACGGCTGCGACAGCGACGACGACAACGACGGCGAGCACGACGACACGGACTGCAAGCCCTACGACCCGACCGTGTTCCATGGGCAGGTGGAGGTCTGCAACGGCAAGGACGACAACTGCGCGGGCGGAATCGACGAGGCGGGCGCGACGGGGTGCGCGCAGTACTGGCGCGACTTCGACGCCGACGGCTACGGGCTGACCCAGGACGGCAAGTGCCTGTGTGCGCCAGACGGCTTCAACACGGCGACGCAGCCTGGAGACTGCAACGACTCGGTCGCCACCATGCACCCGGGGGCTGCGGAGGTCTGCAACCTGTTTGACGACGACTGCGACGGGGTGGTGGACGAGGAGGACGCCGTCGGGTGCGTGACCTGGTACGAGGACGCGGACAAGGACGGCTACGGCGGGACTGCCAAGAAGTGTACGTGCAAGGCGGAGTCTCCGTTCACGGCGACCGTCGGCGGAGACTGCGTGGACACCGACAAGAGCATCCACCCGGGCGCGCCCGAGGCGTGCAACGGGATCGACGACGACTGCGACGGCCTCGTCGACGAGGGGATCCTGGACACGGACGGCGACGGGACCGCGGACTGCCAGGACACGGACGACGACAACGACGGGATCCCGGACGCGACCGACAACTGCTCACTGGTAGCCAACGCAGGGCAGGCGGACTTCGACGGGGACGGTGCCGGAGACGCCTGCGACCCGGACGACGACAACGACGGGGACCCGGACACCACCGACTGCGCGCCGCTGGACCCGGCGGTCTACAAGGGAGCGGTCGAGGTGTGCAACGGCAAGGACGACGACTGCGACGGCGCCGTGGACGAGCAGGACGCCGGCGGGTGCGTCGTCCACTACGCGGACGGCGACGGCGACGGCTTCGGCCTGGCCTTCGACAAGAAGTGCCTGTGCGCGGCCGCGCCTGGCTACCCCGTCACCAAGGCCGGCGACTGCAACGACGCGGACGCGGCCGTGAACCCCAACGCCGAGGAGTCGTGCAACCTCAAGGACGACGACTGCGATGGCCTCGTGGACGAGCCGGGCGCGGCGGGGTGCTTCCCGTGGTATCGCGACGAGGACGGCGATGCGTATGGGTATGACGCCGACAGCCAGTGCCGCTGCCAGGGCGGCGGGGTCTACACGTCGAAGACCAAGGGAGACTGCAACGACAAGGACCCGTCGATTCACCCCTTCGCGGCGGAGCAGTGCAACGGCAAGGACGACGACTGCGACGGCCAGACGGACGAGGGCTTCCTGGACACGGACGGCGATGGGATTGCGGACTGCGTGGACCCGGACGACGACAACGACGGCGTCACAGACCCGGTGGACAACTGCCCGCTCTTCCCCAACCCGGACCAGAAGGACTCGGACGGCGACGGCATCGGCGACGCGTGCGAGAACGACGTGGACGGCGACGGAGACCCGGACTCCAGCGACTGCGCCCCGACGGACCCGGCGATCTTCCATGGCGCCCAGGAGAAGTGCAACGGCATCGACGACGACTGCGACGGCGCCGTGGACGAGCAGAACGCGACGGGCTGCACCCAGTACCTGCGTGACTTCGACAAGGACGGCTTCGGGCTGGACGCGGACAAGGCCTGCCTGTGTGCTCCCGCGGGCTACTACACGGTCACGAAGGGAGGCGACTGCAACGACGGGCTCTCGAACGTGTATCCAGGGGCCCCGGAGGTCTGCAACGGCATGGACGACGACTGCGACGGCCTCATCGACGAGGGCGCGGCGGTCGGGTGCAGCACCTTCTACAAGGACGGGGACTCGGACGGCTGGGGCGTCACCGGCAACACCCAGTGCCTCTGCAAGCCGACGGAC
This sequence comes from Myxococcales bacterium, assembly GCA_045863395.1. GTDB lineage: Bacteria > Myxococcota_A > UBA9042 > JABWCM01 > BTVJ01 > BTVJ01. The sequence goes on along the minus strand of BTVJ01000050.1, from coordinate 33,319 downwards.
ACGTACACGGCGACGAAGCCCGGAGACTGCAACGACGCGAGCGCCAACGTCTACCCGGGCGCCCAGGAGGTGTGCAACGGCGCCGACGACAACTGCAACGGGCAGGTCGACGAGTACGGCGCCTCCGCGTGCACGACCTACTTCAAGGACGGGGACTCGGACGGCTACGGCGTCGCCGGGGACGCCCAGTGCCTGTGCGCGCCGGCGGGCCAGTACAAGGCCACGCTGCCGGGAGACTGTAACGACGCGGATCCGACCGTCAGCCCCGGGGCGCAGGAGAAGTGCAACGGCAAGGACGACGACTGCGACTCCCTCGTAGACGAGGAGGGGGCAAGCGGCTGCTCCAACTGGTTCCTCGACAATGACGGAGACACCTGGGGTGTCAACGGCGCGGTCAAGTGCCTGTGCGCCAAGGCGGGCGCCTACTCGGCGAGCAAGGGCGGAGACTGCGACGACGCCTCGCCGACGGTGAATCCCGGCGCCGCCGAGGTGTGCAACGGCAAGGACGACGACTGCGACGGCTCGGTGGACGAGACCGGCTCCGTCGGCTGCACGACCTGGTACCTCGACAACGACGCGGACGGCTGGGGTCAGTCGGCGAGCCAGTGTCTCTGCGCCAAGTCGGGAGCATACTCGACCACGCAGACCGGAGACTGCAACGACTCCAACAAGACCATCTACCCAGGGGCGCCGGAGGCCTGTGACGGGGTGGACAACGACTGCAACGGCGTGGTGCCGGCCAACGAGAAGGACGCGGACGGCGACGGCTTCCGCATCTGCAGCGGAGACTGCAACGACACGAAGGCGTCGGTCTACCCCGGCCACCCGGAGGTCTGCGACGGCCTCGACAACAACTGCAACGGCCTTCAGGACGAGGGCGGCGTCTGCCCCTGCACCACGGCGGTCTGGTCCGGCAACGGCCACACCTATCTGCTCTGCACGGCGGCCAAGAACTGGTGGGACGCCCGCGCCTTCTGCCTCCAGTACGGAATGGACCTCGCAGCAGTCACCAGCGCCAACGAAAACACCTGGCTCTTCAATCAGGCGGGACCCATCAGCCAGGAGAAGTGGTGGACCGGGTACAACGACCAGGCCGTGGAGGGAGCCTGGGTGTGGAGCACCGGCGAGGCGTCCGGCTACACCAACTGGCACTCCGGCGAGCCCAACAACGTGGGCAACGAGGACTGCATGCAGCTCTTCCGCTTCGGCTGGGACTACACCTGGAACGATGAGCCTTGCGGCTCGGCGTTCAAGTTCGTCTGCGAGAGCAAGTAGGCGGCGGTGCAGAGGTGTTGGGGTGGGTTCCTCAACTCGGCCAGAGCCGCCCCTCTGCTTCCTCCGGCGCCAGAACCTCGAGGCCGCGGAACCTCCTGAAGCCGGCGTCGGCGGTGATGATCGTCCTCACGTCGTGCTCGGACATCAGCGTGGCGATGTGGCAGTCGTGGACGAAGTTGCCGGAAGCGCCGCCAGCACCCTCCACGACAGCGCTCAGGACCCGGAGGTGGTCCGGCGTCTCAGAGAGGAGGTCGGTGCGCGTGTGCCTGAGCAGCGCGGCCATCTGGTCCTTCGCGTCGTTCCAACGGAGCGGCCTCGAGAACACGCGCGCGTGCGTTGCGACCCGCAAGTACTCGTACACGTTGACCCAGGTGAGGCAGAGCCGGTCGCCCGACCGGAGCAAGGCCCGCAGAAACGACACCGAAGGTGCATGGCTCGGCAGCTCCTCGAACGTCGCGCCCAAGAGCACGTTCGTGTCGACGAGGACCCGCATGGGGTCAGTCCTCCAAGGCCGCGTAGAGGGCCTCGCGGTCGCTCACATCGACCAGCACCTCCCCGCATCGGAACGTGCGCCAAGGTACGGATGAGCCTTCCGGCGGCTCTGCGGCCGCGCTTCGGAGACCGAGCCGCAGCAGGTCATTCACCACCTGGCTCATACTCCGCCCTTGCTCAGCCGCACGAAGCCGGATCTCTTCCAGGAGTCTGTCATCGAGCGCCACTGTCGTGCGTGTCATCGTCGCATCACCTCCCGCGCATCATGATGCTCACGGGACACCGGCAGGTCAAACCGGTCGAGGGTGCCGTCGAGCTGGCGCCGACCACGCGCCGACCACGCGCGGACCGGCGAGCCGACGGTCACCGCCGGGAGGACGAGTGCTGCGCGAACCCGTCAGGACAGGCGCGCCAGCACGAAGGGGTCCAGGTGCCCGGCGAGCACGTCGTCCACGCGGCCGGTGCGGATCCCCGTCGCCACGTCGCGCACCTCCCGGGGAGAGTCGAGGCCGTAACGGCGCACCAGGGCTCCTCCCGTGCGGCCCGGCTCCCGGGCGACGAGGCGCGCGGCGAGCAGATCCAGAGCGCGGCGCTCCGTGGTGTCTCCCGCCATCAGGACCCGCACGGTGGTCAGCGTCGGCATGTGGGTCACGCGCAGGCACGAGCGGGCGTCGGGCATGAAGACGCGGGGGGTGCGCACGGGCACCTCCTCTCTCGCCAGCTCCTTCGGCGGAAGCTCTGCTCCGCCGCGAGGAGGGTCCGGGAGCACCGTGACCCGCACGTGGGCGTAGGCGCGCCCGCGCGGGCCGCGCACCACGAAGCGGTGCAGGCCGTCCTCTCCCCGCAGGAGCCCGTGGACGCAGACCCCCTCGACGTGGGCCTTGACGCTGAGGAGACCCTCCCCGGCGCCTTCCTCGAACAGCGGCGTCCACGTGAAGCGGTGGCGGTCGGCGAACCCACGCAACATGCCGGCGATCAGGCGCACCGGGTCCTCGGGGACCAGAGCGCCCACCGCCGTGATCTCCACGAAGGCGTCCTGGCGGTCGACTCCATCTCCGGCGAGCACCTCGTAGCGCACGAGCCGCGCCTGCTCCTCCAGGTCGACGAGGCGCTCGGCCAGCGGGCGCAGCGGCGCGCGCCGATGGCGGGCGAGCTGCTCCTGGAGCGCCGTCGCCGCGCCCTCCAGGGCCCCGAGCTTGGCCAGCGCCTGCTCCAGGTCCGACAGGCGCGCGGTGCGCTCCCGAGCAGCGGGGCCGTCCGCCCAGCCCGACGGCGCCGCTAGGGCTGCGGCGAGCCCCGCCGCCTCCTCGCGGAGCCCCTTGGCGGTGGCCTCCGTCCGCAGCGCGTCCGCGTCCTCGCCTAGTGCTTTCGCACGCTTGCGCAGGGTCGCCAGGTCAACCCTGTCCGTGCGGCCGCCGCCGAAGGGGCGCTCCACCGTGACGCGCTCCGTGCCTCCCCCGTCGACGACCCGCACCTTCGCCGCCCCCTCCCGCTCCTCGACGCGCAGCACCGTGGGCTCCGTATCGCGCCCGCTGATGCCCACCAGCTTGCGCCCGACGGGCACGAGCAGGTGCTGCTCGATGGCCCGCTTGAGGGGGCGCGCCCCATAGCGCGGCGAGAAGCCGAGGCGCAGCAAGAGCGAGAGGACAGAGGGGTCCAGGTCGACGGCCACGTTGCGGCGCACGAGCCCGCTGCGGGTGAGCACCCTCCCCAGCTCGCGCCGGGCGATGCGCTCCATGGCGTCCATGCTCAGCGACCGGAACGCGATGACGTGATCGATGCGGTTGACCAGCTCCTGGCGGAAGGTCTTCTCGACGATGGTGAGCACGTCCTGCTGCTTGGCGCCAACCGTCTTCTCCAGGAAGCCCACCCCGCCGCCCTTCGGCTGGTCCCAGCCCAGGTTGGACGTCAGCGCGATCACCGCCCGCCGGAAGGAGGTCAGCCGGCCTCGCCCGTCCGTGAGGCGCCCGCTGTCGAACACCTGGAGCAGCAGGTCGTGCACCCCCACGTGGGCCTTCTCGATCTCGTCGAGGAGCACCACGCAGAAGGGCTGCTCCCGCACCGGCTCGGTCAGCAGGCCGCCGGTCTCTCCGTGCGCGGAGCCCACCAGCCGCTCCATGGCGCCCGGGTCCTGGAACTCGCTCATGTCGATGCGCACCATGCGGTCGGCGCTGCCGAACAGGTACTCGGCGATGGTGCGCGCCAGCTCCGTCTTGCCCACGCCCGTCGGGCCGATGAACAGCAGCACCGACATGGGCTTGTCGGGGTTGGTCAGGCCCGCCTTGATCAGCGTGATCAGGTCTACGACCACGTCCACGGCATCGGGCTGCCCGATGACGCGCTCCTCGAAGAAGCGCCGCACGCTCGCCAGCTCCAGCGCCACCGCGTCGTCCAGCAGGGCCGCCGAGATGCCCGTCTGGCGCTCGAGCAGGGCGTGGAGGTTGCTCTCGACCAGGTGGACCTTGCCCAGGTCCTCCCCCTGGTCCGCGCGCCGCGCCACGTCGTCGGTGAGCTGGCGCAGCAAGGTCACCGTGCGGCCCGGGTTCTCCTGGCCGCTGTAGACGTGGCCCGTCAGCTCCAAGGCGCGACGGGGCAGGTCCTGATCCCACGACACAACGATGTTGCGCGACGTGGCGAGCCCGGCGGCCACCCGCGCCAGCACGTCCTCTGCGATGCGCAGCGCCTCCGTGTCCGTCGCCGGCTGCACCTGCTGCACGTGGAAGAGCGCCGCGTAGGTCGGCGTGCGGCCGAGCCCGGCCCGGAACGCCTCGGGCGTGCTCTCCGCGACCACGATGACGTCGCCGCGCTCCAGGTACGGGCGTAGCGCGGACAGGAGGCTGTCCTCGCTCGACGAGCTCCTCCCCACCTGGAGCCACTCGTTGATGTCCGGCACGTACAGGACCACCGGCTTCGGGCGCCGGACCGCATCGACGAGGCGCAGCACGTGCTCCTGCCACTGGCCGAGGTACATCTTGCCGCGGATGACGTCCGCCCCCCGCACCTCCAGCACCTCGCCCCCGGCGGCCTCGAGCGCCATGGCCATGGCGTGGACGACGGCGGTCTTGCCGCTGCCGCTGGGCCCCAGGAGGAGGACGCTGCGGGCCCCGGGCCCCTCCACCAGACGGCGGACGGCGTCCACGCGCGCATCGACATGAAGGGCCGGCTGGAGGCGTCCCCTGCGCGCCTCCTCGGAGAGCAGCGTCCCGTAGCCCCGGAGCTGCTCGCGGTCGAAGCTGGTGCGGCGCAGCTCCTCGACGGCGGTGTGGAGCGCCGCCAGGTTGGGCTGGCTCTTCGCCTCGGCGGCGCTCTCCGCCAGGGCGGAGGCGTCCTCCCCCGCCAGGGCGACGTAGGCGGCGCCAAAGGCATCGCGGCCGCGCAGCTCCAGGATCCGCGCCACCGACTCGACGATCTCGTGGTGGACGTAGCCGGCCGAGTCGTCCCGCAGGGCGCGCGCCAGCGCAGGCAGGCTGCGGAGCGGGGCCATGGCCCGCAGCGTGCGGGCGGCGGTCTGCTGCACCCCGAAGTTGTCGTCGAGGAGGTGGGCTTCGACGCGCTCGACGAGGCTGTCCATGGCGCGGACGCCGATGGTCTTCAGCGCAGCCTCGCGCACCTCCGGGTGGTCCTCGTCGTCGGCGGCGCCCCCAAGGAACGTGTCATCGCCGGGGAGCTGGAGCGTGGAGAGGGCCCGGCACAGCGCGGCCCTTACGACGGGGTGAGGGTCGCCCAGGGCACGGCTGACCGCTGCCTCTGACGCCTGCCCCTGGAGTCGCACCAGCGCCTCCACGGCCGCGGCCCTGGCGCGGTAGTGGGGTACGGAGAGCCACTCCTGGAGCGTGGGCACCGCGTCCGTCCCCAGGTGCACGACGTCGTAGACACAGGACGAGATCGCCACCTCGTCCTCCTCCCCGTCCTTCAGGCGGTCGAGGATCTCCTCGATGGCCCTGTCCATGCTCCGCGCTGCGGTGGTCTTCTTCATGGCGCGCAAGCATGGCAGAGACGGCGCGCGGGCGGAAGGGCAGAACGCGACGCGCGGGAGAGTGGAGGCCAAAGTGCGCAGGCAACCGTCGCTTGACAGGCGCCCGGTGGACGGAGAGCCGTCCTGCGGGGCATGATGGGAGGCACGCCCCGGAGGTGACCCATGGGCATCCTGCACCGCGTCTACGCGCGCCACGCCGCGGCCGTCTGGGAGGTGGAGACGCGCCTCATCCACCGCCTCGGCCTCGTGCGGCCCCCCACCGCCGTCCAGTGGATGGCGACCCGCGCCTGCGACCTGACCTGCGCCCACTGCTACTCCCACGCGGGCCCGCGGGCGGACGGGGAGCTGACGACCGATGAGGCGCGGGGGCTGCTCGACGAGCTGGTCGCGTTGGGGCGTCCCGCGCTCGTGTTGGCGGGCGGCGAGCCCCTGCTGCGCCCCGACCTGCCGGAGCTGATCCGGGAGGCCGCGGGGCGAGGCATCGAGTGGTCCATGCACACCCACGGCCGCCTCGTGCCGCGCCACCGGAGCCTCTTGGCGGAGCACCCGCCCGCCATGGTCGCCGTGAGCATCGACGGGCCCGAGGAGCACCATGATCGCTTCCGAGGGCGGGCCGGGTCGTACCGGGACGCGCTAGCCGCAGTGGCAGTGCTGCGCGAGACGGGCTGCGAGGAGGTGATCGCCGGCACCACCGTGACCCGCCAGAACGCGGACCTGGTGGCCGACATGCTGCCGGGGATCATGGCGTCGGGAGTCCACGGCTGGGGTCTGCACCTGTTCGCGCCGGAGGGCCGGGGAGCGGAGCAGATGGGCCTGTTCCCCACGGCGGACCAGCTCCGAAGGGTGGCCGCCTTCGCCCGGCGCGCCCGCAGCCTGTTCCCCGTGGAGCTGGACAACGAGTGGGGGAGCGCCGGAACGGACGACCCCTACTACCGGGATTCGCCCTTCCTGTGCGGCGCCGGCCGCATCACCTGCGTCGTGACGGCCACGGGGGAGGTCATGCCCTGCACCACCACGGACCTGGCGGAGAGCGCGGGCAACATCCGGGACCGCCCCCTGTCGCAGCTCTGGCGGGAGGGGTTTGCCCGCTTTCGACGGCCCGGCAACCCGACCTGCGCCGACGGGCGGGAGTGCTGGCTCCAGGCGCGCAACGGGAACGCCTGCCGCAAGCTGGCGTTCGGGCGCGAGGAGGCAGCATGAGCGGGCTGCGTGACGCCGTGCTGTGGGTCGCGGCGGTGGGGATCGCGCTGGTCGTCTGGCGGCTGCGCCGGGGACGCCTGCTGGTCGGGAGGCTGTCTCCGCGCCTCGTCCGCATGGTGGCCGTCGTCCTCGTGGCGCTCGGGGTGGGGCCCGGCGAGGCTGCGGGCGCCGAGCCGGACCCCGAGGCGTGCCGGACGCTGCCGGAGGGGAGCCCCGCCGTGTCTGGAGCGCAGGATGTGCCGCTGGCCGGGGTCGTGCCGGCCGCCATCGCGACCCCCGGCGAGGCGCAGCGGACCTTCGTCGTGACCCGACTGGCCCGCGAGGGCGCGTGGGCCCGGAGCAAGCAGGCGCTGGACGCCCTGGAGCAGTCACCGTCGGACGCCCTGACGGACGAGGCGAAGGCGGCGCTGGCCCGCCTGGACGTCGGGGGCATCGCCAGGCCGCCGCTGAACCTGGTGGCGCGGGAGTGGACGGCATTGGTCGAGGGTGCGCCGTCGGTGGAGCGCCTCCTCGCAGCGCTGGACGCGACGGAGGCCGCGGGAACCTACGACGGGTGGGTGGTCGGCGCCCTGTTCCGGCGGTCTGCATCCGCGGCTCGCGACCTGAAGGCGGCCGACGGGGCGGCGCTGGCCACGCTCTACGGGCGGCTGGAGGGGCATGCGCGCGTGGACGACGCGGCGCTCAAGGCGCTGGCGGTGGTCGGGCCGGTCGAGCAGCGCCCGTGGATGAGCAAGGCCATGAGGCCCATGGAGCTGCGGGGCTTCCCGGACCTCGTGCCCCCGCCGACCTTGGGAGCGGAGCTGAAGAAGGCGTTTCCGGCGGCGACGGCCGGCACCTGGCGGACAGAGGCGACGCTCCCCCTGCGCGTCACGAGCGCACCCAGCGGGGCGGTGCTGCTGCGGCGGGGCGAGTCGCTGAAGCTGAAGGCTGGCGCGCTCGTGGTCCTCGGGCGCCTGGACGTGCTCGTCGTGCCCGCCGGGGGACCGCTCGTGCTGGAGCACGCCCGCCTTGGGGCGATCACTGTGCCGCCGGACCGCGCCGTGACCGCGTGGGACCTACCCAGCCTGCTCGGGCCGGAGGCGCAGGCGACCGTGGCGAAGTGGATCGCGGACGCCGCCACCTGCGACACCGCGGCCCAGCGGAGTCTCCGCCTCGCCCTGCCGGCGACTCACGAGGCGCTGCGGAGCGCGGGAGACTCCAAGGGGGCCCCGGCCATGCGGCTGATCCTCGCGCTGTTTGATCGGTGAGAGGTGAGGCGAACGACAGCACCGCGACCTCACCTTCGGATCGCCTCCAAGGCGCGAACGTCCGCCACGTTCTGCGGGCGACCTGCGGCCCGCTCGTTCCTGAGCAGCGCCCGAAGGCCGATCACGGGGATGCGGCGACCGCTCAGGACGATGAAGGTCCCCTCTGCAACCGCATCGTCGAAGCTGATGCCCTGTGCTCGATTCAAGAGGTCGACGCTGCGGGGAGGCAACCCGACCTGCAGCATGCCATCGCAGGTGGCAAAATCGTCCGCCGAGACCCCGAAGGCGGCGCGCCGAACGCTGCAAGGGCGCGGTAGACTCGGCTCGCGTTCGCCGCTGTGGGCCGGATGAGCACGTCCAGGTCCTTCGTAGCACGCGGGTGCCCGTGAAACGCGACCGCGTGCCCTCCCACGACCTCGAACTCAGCGCCCGCATCGTGGAGTTCCGCGAGCAGGTCCTGGAAGTCGTCGGGAAGGTCGATCTGGCGGTCGCGCGGCGGCGCCTGTTGGTCTGACATCTCAGCGCGTGTCCTCGGGGGGAGTTGGAGACGAGAATGGCACAATGCACAACGGGGTCTGATGGCGGCCGTAGTCGGGCATCGGCAGGCCCCCGAGCGCCCAGGCTTCCCGAGTCAGTGTCGCCACCAGGGAGACGGCCTCGGCTCCGCAGATGGGGCTCAGATCCCCCTCCTCTCCGAGCGAGGAGCGACGCAGAACCACCCTGGAGCGCCGCTCAGCCGCACGACGACGACGGTCCTCGTCGGACGCCTTGCTCGGGCTCGTTGCATCGTCGACGGCAGTGGTGACAAGGGGGTGGTCGCCCATGGAGGCAGAGTATAGTGCTCTATCCATGGGAGCAACAAGCTGGGGGCAAGATCCTTGCACCCAGATGTTCGTGTCGGGTCCAACGTCCCGCTGCCCCACAGCCGAGGCGAGAGGCGTCGCGCAAGGGTGTGGGAGCACCGGCCCGGCCCGTGCCGCTACACGGCGGCCGCGAGCGCATCGAGCGCGCCGCTGAATCCGGCGAGATCCTCTCTCACCGTCGTCCACACCGGCGCAAGGTCCGCAAGCAGGGGCGCCATCTGCCGCGGGTCCAGGTCGAAGAGATACAGGTTGCGGAATCGGTGGCGGAAGGCCAGATAGCGCTTCAGGCCAGCCAGAGACTCCCGGGTCAGGATGCGTGGGCGGACGCCTGGCACGTCGAGAGACGCCGCCCCGAGCAGCTCCGTGTGCCAGTGGGGGCCGGTGGGCACCGCGTCGAAGGTGCGGGCGACGCGCTCCAAGAGCCGATCGACGCCAGTGTAGAACGTGTCCAGGATGGCCGCGCCCGCGTAGAGGCGCAATCGGTCGAGCACGTCGTCGCCGGTTGGATCCGCCAAGGCCACGTCATCGAGCGTGCGGTCGATGGATGGAAGCTCGGCCCTGATCTCGGCGGCAAGGGTCCGCAACATGGCTGGCGTCGGCTCACCCATCGAGCACCTTCCCTTCTGCCAGAGCGCGCTCCAAGACGTGGGGACGGGCGTGGCGGCGGGGGACCATGTCGACCTCGGCGCAACGAACCTCGTCGGCCGCAGCGGCGCAGGCATCGAACCAGCGCTCGTCGGCCACGCCGTCTACCAGCAGATCCACATCTGAGCCAGGCCGACCCTGTCCGCGGGCCACGCTCCCGAACAGGATCACCTCCCGCGCACCAAACTCGACTCGCAGGCGGTGGGCTGCCGCCCTCGCCTGCCCCACCGCCTCGACGTTCCACGCCAGCGCCCTCTCGCGTGCGAGGCGAAGACGCTCGCGCGCACCATCCACGCAGGACTGGAAGAGTGCGTCACCTCGATCAGGCTCCATGGTCCTCGCCTCGTCATCGCGGCGCACGGCGGCGTCGCCCCCTTCTACCTACGCACGGCCGCCAGGGCTCGTCAAGGCGCTCTTGAGAGCCAGGACGCGAACGTTGCTGGTGCTCTCTGCGTCCTCACGGCTCGATGACCCCTGACCGGAGCCTGTGCCGCCTCGCCGCGTTGCAGAGAGCGCCGTCGAAGGTAGCGAAGCCGTCACAGTCCTGGCTCGCCGTCAAGTGGAGAGCGTCCGCGAGGTGCAACCCGAGCCGATGCCAGTCGAGGGCGAGTCCGACGTCTCTCGCGCGCTCGATCTCGACGTTCTCCATGGAGGCCAGCCGCTCCAGGGCCTCCACGACCTGCTCCCGTGTGTAGCCGTAGACGGCGCGCAGCACCCACTCCGCCTCCAGCAGCACGGTGGTCGGTATCCAGCAGCCGTGTCTGCGTATCAGCGCTGCGGCCCGGGCGATCTGCACCGGGTCGTCACGGACGACCAGGCGCAGGATCACGGTCGTATCCAGCGCCGTCACTCCCCCCTCCAACGGCGCCGCGTCTCCTCGTCGAGTGCCTCCGCGATCTCGGCCTCGCTCTTGGGTGGGGCCGTGAAGTGTCTCGGCAGGGCGAGCAGATCGTCGACGGTGTATCGCTTCCTCCCCCGCGCCTCGCGGAGCAGGATGACGTCCCCGCGCTCTTCAATCTCGAGGGGGGGCCCGGGGGTGCGCCCCAGGCGGTCGCGGATCACCTTCGGTATCACCGCTCGCCCCTTCGACGATACGGTGGTCTTCACGTCTCGCGCCTCCAGGTAAGACGAAGGCAGGTCAAGTCAGCCCGCTGAGCGGACCAACACCGCCCGCTGAAGACGGAACCACCGCCGGCCCGGTGGGACGCCTCGCTGAGACTCGCGCTCCCCGGGTCACGGCGCGAGCAGCAGCTCCACCGCGGCCTCGAGCTCCGGGTCCTGGCCGGCCGCGAAGGCCTGTGCCGTCGGCATGACCGGCACGTCCGGCACGACGCCGACGCCGTGGAACAGCGAGCCGTCCGGGAACAGCACCTCCATGCCCGTGAACGTGGGCGCCATGGCCCCCGGCACCAGGACGCCCGTGATGTTGCCGTTGGTGCCCGCGCTGGTCCGCCCGACGACCGTCGCGCGGTCGGCGCCGGTGAGCTGCATGGCGAAGTTCTCGGCGGCGGACACGGTGACCGGCCCCACGAGCAGGGCGATGGGCCCTTCATAGGCGTCCGGCGCACCCTGTTGCTTGATCTGAGACTCGCTCCAGTCCATGACCTCGGGGCCCCGCCACCGGGGCACGCGGAACACTGGCGAAGAGAAGGGGCCCGGGATCAGCGCCGCCAGGATCGCGTAGTGGTTGGTGCCCGGGTAGCCGCGCATGTCGACCACCATCCCTGCCGCAGCGTGGGCGTCCTTGATGCGAGCGAGGAGAGCGGCCGTATCCCACTCCACCTCCCCGGCCATGTTCACGTAGTAGAGCTGCGGCGCTCCCAGGTCGTCGAGCCACCCGGACGGCCGCATGGACGGGACGAAGCCCATCGCCTGCGCCTCAGCCACCGTCCCCGGGGGCACGACCTCCGTGCGCTCCGTCCCGTCTGCCGCCCGCAGGCCGAGGGTCCGGGGCTCCGTCGCCCTGATCCACTGGCGGCTGATCAGGTCCAACCGATAGCCCTCCGTGGCCGCGGACACCAGGTCCTGCTGGGCGGCATACCACTCCGCGGCCGGAGTGCCGTCGATGGAGATCACCGTGTCCCCGGGCTTGAGCTGCGGCGTCGCCGAGCGCCGGATGACCGGCTCCCCGTCCAGGTGGTCCACCACCGCGAGCAGGAGGCCCGCGCCCCCCGCGCCCGCCGGATCGAAGACGAAGCCGTGGCCGTCGGACACCGCGTTCAGCAAGCGGCGCAACAGGTTGCGCATCGTCGCGCGGTCGGTGGAGGCCACGTCCGCCTCGGCCAGGAGGCTGAGCAGGCGCTCGTCGATGGTGTCCCCCACGACGGGGAAGTAGGGGAAGAAGCGCCGCAGCGCCCCGTGCAGGGCGATGGGGGCGGCGCGCAGCTCCCCGCGGCCCTCGGCGACAGGGGGGGCGTCGTTGAACGGGGTCAGCTTCCCGAGGGGCGGGCGCGTCGCAGCCCCCGCGACGGGGGGCGGCCCGCCGGCCCACTGGTCCGGGGCCGCCAGGAGCGCGTCCAGGTCGGCGGGTGATGCCAGCGGGAAGTCGGCCGGGATAACGTCCGGCCACCGCTCTGCGCCCGTGAGGTCCGAGTCTCGCCACGCCACCCCGCGGTCACCCACCGGCGCCCAGCGCGCCTCGGCGACGGCCGTGTAGAGGGCCTCCCCCGCGACGAAGGCGCCCCCTGCCAGCCGCAGCATGGCGGCGACGACGATGGCGTCGCGGGGCATCTCCTTGCCCGTGATCAGCAGGAGCGGGAGCGTCCCGCCGCCGGCGGGCGCGATGGGGTCGACCGTGTCCTTGACGAGCGCTGAGGAGTATACGGACTGACTTGCGAAGTACTGGTCCGTCATGCCGGTGTGCTGCCGGACCACGCGCTTCGGGCCGAGCAGCGTCTTGGCGACGGCGCGCGCGACCGCGGCACGCACCGCTGCTCCCAGGTCCGCGGATGGCGGCAGCTCGCGCAGGTCCACCGCGAACGCCGTCGCCTCACCCGGGATCACGACCTCCCCCACCCCGGGGCGCACGAGGGCCACGCTTCCGACCAGGGTCACCTCGACCGGGCCAAGGGCGCCGGCGACCCCCGCCTCCCGCACGCACACCCCGGGGAGCGCCGCGGCGTAGGCAGCGAGCGCGTCATCCGGCACGACGGGGCCGTCGCCAGAGAGGGCGTCGGCGAGCGCCACGTCCGGCGCCACGTAGCTGGCGTGGGCGCCGAAGAAGCGGACGCCGGCGTGTGCCGCCGAGAGCGCCACGGGGAAGGGCTCTGCGCCAGGCAGGCCGGGGACGACCCGGTCGCACCAGTCGTCGGTCGGGTCGTCGGGGAGCCACGGCGGGGCGGACGGGCCGGAGTCAGCATCCCCAGCAGTCCCGTCGCCGTCGCCGTCGGTCCCGCTCCCGTCCTCTGCGTCTCCGGAACTCCCGCCCCCGTCCTCGGCATCACCGGAGCTTCCGCCACCGTCCGCGCTGTCGCCCTGGCCCCCGCCGGTGTCCACAGCGGCGTCTCCGGCGCTCCCGCCCACATCCGCCTCGGCGTCCCCGCTGCTCCACCCTGCGTCGCCCGCGCCCCCCAGGGAGTCGACGCTCCCCACGTCGCCCGAGGGCCCCGTACCGTCGCCGGTGCCGGTCGCATCCACCACCGCGTCCTGTGAGGCGATGTCGATGGCGTCCGCGCCGCCCCCCACCTCTCCCGCGCCGTCAGCGCACCCAACCACCGCGACGACGAGGCCAAACGTCCACCAACGGGCCATGCATCACCTCGCACATCCGTTTCACCAGACACTACAGTGCACAGCGGAGGATGCCACCACACGGACCCTCGTGGCAATCATGCGTCCGGCGCACCGTCTTGCCCGTCCGGGGGAAGGACGCCTCCGCACCCCGGCACCGGCGCCACCAGCAGCGAGCTTACACTCGCCGCCCCCCTGGACGCGGGCGCGGTACCCGGTCCCGCTCCTTCAGACGGAGGCAGACCCGCCCCGTGAACGGCGAGCAGGACCCGGGAGCGGCGCCCTCGCGAAGCATCCCGCGGCTTCTGGACCTCGACCGGTGCTCAGCGCAACGGCCTCCAAGCGTGGCGAGCCGCAGTCACCATCAAGCCCTACATACCGGCGCCCTCACCGAGCTGCGACCCTCGCCTTGTGGCGCCCGAACTGAACGCACGGGGGTTGACGTGCGGTGGAGGGCAGGGTACAGTTCCGCAATGACCATGGACATGACCATAGGTCGTAAGGTGCGAACGATGAAGACGGTATCGAAGGCTGAGCTCAAGAGCCGGATGCTCGAGTACCTGCGCGAGGTGGAGGAGACCGGCGAAGAGCTGGTCGTCACGCACAACCGGATACCCGTGGCACGGATCTCGCCAATTCGCCGCGTCCAAACTGTCGATGAGGTCTTTGGCCCCTTCCGTTTCCGCTTCCGTTCGGAAGGCGATCTCACTGACCCCACGAGTGACGCATGGCCCCAGTTGGACTAGTGCTCGACACATGCGCCCTGTTGTGGTGGACGATGGCGCCCGCGCGCCTCTCTGCACCGGCAGCGGCAGCGTGCTGCATGATCGGCGCGGAACGTAGGGTGCAAGTGAGTTCCATCTCGATCTGGGAGATTGGGCTCCTCTGTCAACGGCAGCGGCTTGAGCTCGGGATGTCACTGCGGGAGTTCGTGGAGCGGCTGTCAGAGACGAGCGTGGTGGACGTCGTCCCCGTATCCGCTGATGGCTGGATGGCGAGCCTCGATCTGGACTGGGAACACCGAGACCCCGCCGACCGGGTCATCGTGGCCCTGGCTCTCCGCTCAGGCGCGGACCTGGTGACTGCAGACGAGCGTATCCGAGGCTTCTACCCGCGCACAGTCTGGTAGGGAGCGCGGCGACGGTGCCGCTTGGCGGCCAGACAGGTAGGATCACGCGCGAGCAGGAGCAGGTGCTCCACTTCGCTGACCGAACCGGCAGCAGTGCCGAGAGGTCGTGCGGACTCGCCGACGCTGGTCCGCCCGCAGCCCTCAAGCATGTTGGTCGGGATCAACGCCCCAGGGCAATCGCAGTGCCAACTCCCGACTCCAGCACAAGTTGAGATGCGATTGCCCTGCCGCCCTACCGCGCTCCGAAGTTGTGGGCGGAGGTCTCCTCGTTGCGGTCCGTCGCCGGGGGTGGAGTCTGGGTGAGCGCCGAGAGGATCGCTCGCTGCTCGTCGCTCAGCGTGACCGTCGCCGCCCCGAGACACACGGCGAGCTGGGCCACATCCCGAGCGCCGATCAGCGGCGCGGTCACCGCCGGGTGGCTCGCCACCCAGGCGATGGCCAGGGCGGCGGGCTCCACGCCCCACTCGCGAGCCAGGGTCGTGAAGCGGTCCGCCACGTCATAGACCGCGGGATCGCCGTAGCGCACCTGGTACATGGTGTTGGTCAGCAGCCGCCCGACGTCCGGGCGCCGGTCTCGCCCGTACTTGCCAGACAGGATGCCCCCGGCCAGCGGGCTGTAGGGGAAGACGGCGAGACTCTCCGCTGCGGCGTGGGGGAGGATCTCCACCTCCGCCTGGCGCTTGAACAGGTTGTACATGGGCTGGATCGCGACGAGCGGAGAATACCCCCGCTGCGCCTGGATCCCCAACCCCTTCGCCACCTGCCAGGCGGCGAAGTTGCTGGCCCCGACGTAGAGTATCTTCCCCTGGCGCACCAGGTCGTCCACGGCTCGGAGAGTCTCCTCCGGGTCCGTCCGGTCGTCGTGGCGGTGGAGAAAGAAGAGATCGATGCGGTCCGTGCCCAGCCTGCGGAGGCTCGCCTCCACGGCCCGGACCAGGTGATAACGGGAGCTGCCGCGGGCGTTGGGGTCTGCCGCCGTGGGAAAGTACGCCTTGGTGGTCAGGATCACCTCGTCACGGCACGGCCCGATCAGGCGACCCAGCAGCTCCTCCGAGCGACCGCCGTTGTAGACGTCGGCGCAGTCGAACAGGTTGACGCCCGCGTCGCGGCAGCGGGCGAACAGCGCGGCCGACGTAGCGGCGTCGGCGTCGCCGCCGAAGGACATGGTGCCGAAGGCGAGGCGCGAGACGCGGACGCCCGTGCGGCCGAGGAAGCGAGTCTCCATGGACATCCTCTCAGGTTGCTTGGGCGACGGGCACGGTGGAGTGACCGCCGCGAGACACGTCAGGGCGCCACCTCGACGAAGCCGGCCCCGCGGTCCTCGTACACGACGAAGCGGGGAGTCGCCTCCCGGTCGAAGCGCACCTCCAGGCGCCGTGGGACGTCCGGCGCCAGGCCCCCTCCACTCTCCCCCGTCACGACGCCCGGCACCACCAGGACGGCGCCCTCCCCGTCCGCGCGCAGAATCACCGCGTCGAGCGCCCCCCACCCAGCGCGGGTGTCGCGCGTGAAGCCGCGGGGCATCACGGCGAAGTACTGGAGCAGATCCGTGAGCAGGTAGCGGCTGACGAGCCTCGCGGGAAACCCCTGCGCCCTCAGGTGCCCGGACAGCACCGGCAGCCCTGCGCGCCAGGTCACCACCTTGCCCCCCACCACGAGCTGGCGGTCCAGCACCCGCCCCTCGCCGCGCAGCTCCACGTACCCGGCGAGGGTCTCTCCGTCCGGGTCCGTCACGGGCTGCACCGTGACTCCCCCCTGCGCCACCAGCGCCGCGTTGTGGGTCATCACCGCCTCGAAGGCGGCGCTCCAGGGGTCTCCGGCCGCTCCCATCAGCACCTCCGCCACCACGATCAGGACCGCGATCACCCTTCGCCCTCTGGCCGCAGCTCCAGGCGGTACCGCATGAGGTTGACGTAGGGACCCGCAAACAAGGACGGGTTGTCGGCGACCAGCTCCTCACGCTCTCGCGCCAGGAGCGCATACACCTCTCGGGGCGCCACCGCCACATCGGCGACCCGCTCCCGGGTGTCGCTCGTCGCGCGCAGCAGCCGCAGCTCCAGCCCTTCCTCGGTCACCGCGTCCAGGCGGAGCAGGCACACGCCGTCGTGCAGCAGCCACGGGTGGCCGAGGAGCACCTGCTCCTTCAGCAGCTCCACCACCGCGTCGTCCAGGCCGTGGTCGGCGCAGACCACCTTCTCGCGGAGCTCCTCGTAGCCGAACACCAGCCGAAGCCGCATGTCCCGGCGCATGTCCTGGACGATGGGCGGCGAGCGGTCGGCGGCAAACGCCTCCTCGAACGTGGCACGCACGGCCTCCTCGTGGGCCGCCAGGTTCGGGCGCTCGTCCTCCGGGACGCAGGCGACCCACAGGCCCCGGTCGAAGTCGGTGTAGAGGACCGGCTCCGTGACGACGACCCGCCCTCGGCACGCAGGGCACGTGAAGGCGTGCAGGGTGCGGTCGAGGACGCTCTCCCGCACCGACGGCAGGCGGAGCACGCTGAGGCTGTCATAGAGCTGGATGGCGAAACCGTGACCGCAGTGCGGGCAGAGGGTCTGCGCCCCGCGAAGTGTGCTCATGGGAAGGGCCTCCTGTTCGGGCTCGGTCCGGGCCGGCCAGCCTCCGCTCCGGCAGAGGGCGCGCCAGCCGCGCCGCCCGCTCCCGCGCCCCCGTCGCCGACCCCCGCCTGCGAGCCGCCACCCCCTACGTTGCCAAAGTCGGCAGGGTTTGCGCGATCCAGGGCCCGGAAGAAGTCCTGCGGGTTCTTGGACCCGATGGCCGGGGGGAGCGGCTGCCCGTTATAGTAGGCCGTGTAGAGCTCGGCGAACATCTCACGGTAGGACGAGACCGCATAGTGGCTGACCTTGCTGGTCCAGGCCTCGCCCTTGAAGTTCACGTACCGGTTGCCCCAGCGGGTGCAGAAGTAGGTCACGCGGGTCGACGTGCCTATCCCTGAGATGTGGTAGGTGTCGCTCGGCATCCCGTTGTAGTAGGTGCTCACCGTCCGGTAGAGCGCGGTGGCCGCCGCCGCCGGCGCCGTCCCGATGGCGAGGATCGCGTTGTCCACGGACCCGAAGGTGCGCACGAGGCGGTGGCTCGAGACGCTGCTCGTGCCCCGCTCGGCGATCTTCGTCATGAACTCGGCGATGTCGTCTCCATCCATGGTCAGCGTCGAGCCGCTGTACGTGAGGGTGAACCGGGTGCTGTCCAGCGCGGCCGTCCAGCCCAGCATCCGCTTGTAATCGGTCGCGTTTCCCCCCGTCTGCCAGTCGGCGTACTGGCGCGTCCACTCGTCCCCCGAGATGTCGAAGCCGTCGCGGCGCAGCGGGCGGTTTCCCACCGCGTGGCCCACCTCGTGGGTCGCGTGGTTCTGAAAGAGGTTCATGGCGGACGTCGCCCCCGGGCGATCTCTGTTCGTCTGCGTGTCCACCGACCGGGCCGTCCCGAAGGCGGTGCCGCTCACCCCCGTCTGCGGCGCCGCCGAGGTCGCCCCACCCGACGCCGCCAGCCCCTGCATGAGGATGTGGTTGTCGCCCATGTAGTAGGACGTGGGCATGCGGATGAACCGGCTGGCTGCCGGCACCTCGTTGCCGTCCTTGTCGAGCCACGAGTCCGAGCCGATCCACGGGCTCTTGAAGCGCGTGTAGAACGCCACCATGGTGATGCCTGAGGCGAGGTTGATGTGGGTGCGGGGGATGCGCCCGAACTGCTCGAAGAAGTACCCCATGGCGGCCTGGTCGGGGTCCACGGCCAGGTAGGTCTCCGTGACGCTCCCACCGAAGTAGCTGTACCGGTCCGTGTAGTTCTGGCCCGCCCTCGCGAGTGGGGCCGAGTAGAGCGCCTGGAACGTCTGCCGCAGGTGCTCGTGGGAGATTCCGCTCCCGTCCCGCACCAGGTTGATCAGGCCCCTCGCGTGGACGTCGATGGTGATGGGGCGGGGCTGCGTGCCGATGAGCCAGATGTACCCGTCGGGCGGCGTGACGAGCCCCGGGCGCATGGCCGCCGCGAGCGCCCGATCGGCCGCAAACTCCAGCAGCAGCCCCGGCTGGTTGTAGCGGCGGAAGGCGCTGACCCAGGCGCTCTCTGGCGGTACGGCTCGCATCGTCGCACGCAGGTTGGCGGGCGTGTCGTTGACCCAGCGGCGGAACCCCGCGTGGGTCGCGTAGGCCTCCACGAACCGGGCCGGCACGGCGGCGAGGCGCTGGAGCACCACCTCGGGGCGGCGCCCCTCCACGCGCCGCACGAGGCCCGCGATGGCCCGGTCATTGGCGGTCAGCTCGAAGAGCTGGTCGGCGGTGAGCGCCGGGTCCGCCAGCAGCGCGTTCAGCAGGGCCGCGTCCTCGATGGTCGAGTCGAGCACGGTCAGCACTCGCACGGACAGAGACAGCCCGGTCGCGTTGGACACCGCGACGATGGCCGCGGCCCCCCCGGAGGCGTGGATCGCCTCGAAGGCGTGGCCGCGGAACAGACCGTTGCTCTGCATGGTGAGGGAGTCGTCCAGCTCCGGCGTCGCGAACGCCGTCTGGAGCCGCGGCCCCCAGAAGGCCTTGTCGATGGCGAACCACCGGGCGGCGGCATCCGCGTGCGAGCTGCGCCACAGGGCGCGAGCCCAGCGCTCGGGCGCGGTCGTCCCCTGCACCACCTGGCGCAGGATCTCGGGCTTCGAGACACACCAGGATCGAAACGCCTCGTTGGTCTCGAAGGCCGTGATCGCCCCAGGATCCGATGCCAGCGCGACGCCGAAGATGTTGAACGGCGAGGTGTCCGGCCACGCATGGCGCAGGATCGTGGCCCCATGCTCGCTGGTCGCCAGCGCGAGCTTCGCCGCCGTGCTCACCCGAGGGCCCTCGATGAGGGGCTGTAGAATCGCCTGGGTCTGATAGGCCTCGAAGGCGACCACGTCGACGGCTGCGGCCGTGAGAGTCGCGATGTCCCGCACCCCGTTGTCTCGCAGCACGTTGGTCAGGAACTCCGTGTCCGTGCCCTTGGCGGCGGCGGCCACGTCCAGCGCGTCGCGGCGGCCGAGGCGCAGCGCCGCCAGCGTGGTGCGGGCGTCCCGAGCGGAGACAAGCCCCAGAAGGCCGACAATCAGGGCGCGGTCCTGGGCGAGCCGCGTGCGGTCGCTCGCCTGAAGCCGGCGGTAGGCCGTCTGGGCGCCCGCCTGGTTGCCCTCGTTGACCGCGTTGCGCAGGGCCGTGAGCCGCTCGGAGTCCGCCCCCTCGGGCGCCTCCCCGAAGGCGGCCACGGCGAGCCCGGTCGGCGTGATCGGCACCCGCTCCGCCACGGGCGCCCCGAGCGCGGCCGCGTGGACCGCGTGAGCCTCGGCCTCGGCTCCAGCTCCGGCGCGCGCCGTCACACCACCGACTGCGCCCGCCTGCTGCACCGCGTGAGCCGCCTCGTGCGCGAGCAGCCCGAGCGCTGCGTCGCCGCTCCGTGCAGCCGATGCGCCCAGGTAGACGTCCTGGCCGACGGTCACCGCCGCGGCCCCCACAGAGTCCGCCACCTCGCGGGACCCCGTATCATCGTGCACGCGCACCAGGCGGACCGCCGTGCCCAGCAGCGGCTCCAGGCGCGCGACGACGCCCGGAGCGAGTGGGCGCACCTGCGATGGAGCGGGGTCGTGATCGGGCGCGGAGGAGTCCGGGACTCCCGGGACGCCTCCCTCGGCAACGATGGGCGCCGCCACGGGAGACACCGCGGCGGCCCCAGCAAACATGCGAGGAGTGAAGGCGGCCCGTGCCAGCGCCTCACCACCGACGTCCACGAGGTGCGCGTAGGCAGTCTCCAGGTCGGCGGCGTCGAGGCGCCCCAGAGCCACGTCTGACGCCAGCAGCTCTCCGATGCGGTCCGGTGTGTCCCGGTAGGACAGCACGAGGTCGAGGACCCGCGCCTCCAGCGCCCGGTCCTCTCTGCCACGTCCCCCCCTCTCCTGGTCACGTCGCAGTCGCTCTCGAATCATCCCGCGCCTCCAGCGCGCCGGCCATCGGCCTGCGCCTCCCGCACCACCTTGCCTGCCGCCTGATACTCCGCCCGGCACGCCTCCACCAGCGTCGCCTGGTCGATGATGGCGCCGCGGTCCGCCGCAGCATACGCCGCGCGGATCAGCGAGTTCTTGATCATACCGCCCGTCAGCTCGAAGCGCCGCGCCAGGACTCCGAAGTCCACGTCCGCCGCCAGGGGCGCCTCCGGCGGGGCGAGCACCTCCCAGATGGCCCTCCGCTGCGCCGCGTCCGGCTCCTCGAAGGTCACTCGGAACTGGATGCGCCGCACGAGCGCCTTGTCCAGCGCCCCGAAGGAGTTGGTCGTCAGGATGCAGATGCCCGGGAAGCGCTCAATCTCTTGCAGGAGCAGGTTCACCTCCATGTTGGCGTAGCGGTCGTTGGACGACCTCGTCTCCGCCACCCGCGCCGAGAACAGGGAGTCCGCCTCGTCGAACAGCAGCATGGCGTGACTGATGCGCGCCTGCTGGAAGATGGCCTTCAGGTTCTTCTCCGTCTCCCCCACCCACTTGGAGACCACCTCCGGTACCTGCACCCGATACAGGGGGCGGTCCAGCTCGCCGGCCAGGATCTCCGCGCAGTAGGTCTTGCCCGTTCCCGGCGACCCGTCGAAGAGCACGACGATGCCCTTCCCCGTCACGAGCCGCCGCCCGAACCCCCACCGGTTGAGCACCACCGTCTGGTTCCGGCAGGCGGCCAGGATCTCGCGCACCTTGCGGTCCGCCTCGCCTGGCAGCGCGATGTCCCCGAGGCGCAGGTGGGTGGTGGTGCGCTCGGCGAGGCCGGCGAGCGCGTAGCGGAGCTGCTCCCTGCAGCCCTGGTCGAGGAGCGCCATGGTCAGGCACGGCCTCCCGGGGCTCACGTCCAGCGCCAGGTTCACCGCCGTGAGCACCGCGTTCTTGATGGTGCCGCCGGTGAAGTCGTACAGCTCGGCGAGGGTCGCCAGATCGAGGTCCTCGGCGACGGGCACCTCGGGGGGCAGGTGGGCCTCCCAGATCTGCCGCCGCAGGGTCGCATCGGGCACCTCGAAGGGCAGGTGGTGGAGGATGCGCCGCTCCAGGCCCTCGTCGAGCACGTCGGGGCGCATGGTGGTCATGACCAGGATCCCCTCGTAGCCGTCGATGGCCTTGTAGACCAAGCCCTTGCGCCGGTCGGTGCGGGCGAGGAGCGCGTCGCACTCGTCGATGAGCACGATGGCGTCGCGGATGGCCGCCTCCGCGAACACGTCCCGCAGCACCCGCTCCACCCCTTCGTTCTCCGGCAGGTCCACGGCCGACAGCCACAGCAGCGGCAGCCCCAGGTGGGTCGCGAGCGCCTCGGCGAGCAGGGTCTTGCCCGTGCCCGACGGCCCCGAGAACAGCAGCGTGACGCCACGCCCCGTCGGGAGCGCCCGGTGGAAGCCCCACTCGCGGATCACCTCCCGGTAGCGCTTGTTGTGGTCCACCATGCGCAGGAGCTGGCGCAGCCGCGCCGGGGGCAGGACCACCCTCAACAGCGGCACGTCCGGGGTGCGCAGCTCGGCGACCCGCGCCACGGGCTCGGACAGCTCCGGCTCCTGGAGCAGCCGCCGCAGCGTGGGCGCCGTCAGCTCCACCCGCTGGGCCAACATGCGGTCCGGCGAGGCGGCCGCTGGCCGCTCCAGCTCGATGAGCCGCTGCCGCACGAGGCGCCCCGACGGCAGAAAGGCCTGCCGCGCGTGGATGCGCTCGCCAGGGTCGTCGCAGAACACCTCCAGCGCCATGCGCACGGTCGCTCCGTGGGCGAGGAGCTGGGTCCCGCGGCCGGCGGCGAGGGCCGGGAGCTGCGGCTCCACGTGCCCCGCGAGGGCGAGCACGATGACCTGGAGCTCGAAGGTGTCGAGGCGGAAGCGGGCGGCCAGGTCCGCCAGGGGGACGTCGCTCGCACCGCGCAGGGCCTCCTCGAAGGCGCCCCAGGCGGCGAGGGCCGCCGCGCGATCCTCGGCGGTCGTGGCCGCGAGCAGCGCCGCAACGGCAGAGACCCCACTGCTCAACACCTGGACGTTGCGATCTGCCATGCGCGGCACCAGGGCGTGGAGACTGGCAGTGCGGCCCATCACGTCCGCACTGTCGGGGGAGCGCCTCAACCTAGCGCGGCGGCGCGAAGCGCGCAAGCCGGCGCCCGGATCCTGGCCGTCCCAGGCCGGGCGGCCCACGCTCCGCCCGCGCCCCGCACCTCGCCGCCCGGGAGTGAGCAGGACGCCGCAGGGACACGCTCCCCGGGGCCCACCAGCGGGTATCCCTCGCTTGGACCAGGTGTGATATGGTCGGAGCCCACAACCACCCGGAGGCCCGCCATGAGGCTCCTGCTGCCCCTCGCCCTCGCCTTGCTCCCGATGACGGCACTCTCCCAGACCCTGCTCCAGGACCCGCTCGACGGCTCCACGTCGGGCCAGCAGGACGGCGGCGCCTTCGTGCCCGGGGGGTGGCAGGCCCCCCACCAGGTCGTGTGGGACCTCGGCGCCACGGTGGTCGCGGGCGGTATGACCGTCACCGTCACGAATTGGAACCCCAACGAGGACAGCCCGCAGCACGTCCACGACAAGCAGCACATCATCAATCTGTACGAGGCACCCCATGGCTCGCCGCACAAGTCGGACGACGACGCCCCGAAGACCTCGTTCATCAACGTCCGCACGGGCGCAAGCTACGACAACTGCTTCAAGATCCTGTCGAGCACGGGGGGCTTCGCCGAGCGCATCGAGACCCGGGTGAAGAAGCCCTACGGGACCTTCACCGCGGAGGGCACCTACACCATCGGCCTCGCGTGGACCCTCGCTGGCGACGTCACGGTCAGCATCGACGGGGTCCCGCAAGAGACCCACCACCACGGCAAGCCGCTGGCGCTCCGACACGTGTTCATCGGCACGGACAACGCGCCGTCGGGCACCTACGGGCCTCAGAACGGGGTGATCTACCGGGACGTGCACGTCTGGGGTGAGACGGGCGAGCCGGGCCCCGTGGAGCCGCCCCCTCCCCCGCCCGGGTTCATCGCGCCGGACGCAGACACCTGGGCCGAGCCCCTGAACCCCACCGCCACCCACGGCAGCGACACGGAGCTGCGAACGGGCGGTGATGGCCGCACCATCTACCTGCGCTTCACCGTGAGCGGAGTGGGGCCCGTCAAGAGCGCGCTGCTGCGCCTCACGGCCATGAACGGGGGCTTTGGGGGGGAGATCCACCGGGTGGGAGACACCGCGTGGTCCGAGGCCACCCTCAGCTACGCCAACCGCCCCGCGCTCGACCCGGTGGTCCTGGACGCCCTCGGCCTCGTGGACATCGGCGAGACCTACATCCTGGACGTCTCTGGAGCAGTCAAGCAGGACGGTGTCTACTCCTTCGCCATCACCTCGTCCGAGGCCGACGGCTCGGGCTACCACTCCCGGGAGACGGGTCCCATGGGGCCGCTCCTGGAGGTGACCGCCGGGGAGCCGTCGCCGGAGGGGCCCCCGCCCATCCCCGACACCTGCGACGGAGCCTGCGGAGGGACGGCGCTCAGCGGCTGCCAGTGCTTCGCGCCCTGTCTG
Source organism: Myxococcales bacterium (assembly GCA_045863395.1). GTDB lineage: Bacteria > Myxococcota_A > UBA9042 > JABWCM01 > BTVJ01 > BTVJ01. Next base: position 9,223 of record BTVJ01000050.1, on the reverse strand, counting down.
GAGCAGGGCACCTGCTGCAAGGACGCATGCGCCGTGTGCGGAGTGTGCCCGACCACGGAGCAGGACGCGGGCCCTCGCGTATCGGACGCGGGCGGCTCAGGCGGCGCGGACGACGCGGGGGGAGGCACCGGCGGCCGGGCCGATGCGGGAGCAGGGCCGAGCGCCACCGACGACGCCGGGAGCACCGGTGCTCCGGGGGGCCAGGGCGGGGCCCTCGACGCCCCCGCTGGGAGCGGGTTCTCCGTCGACGCGGGCCCAGGCAGCGTGACGACCACCGAGACAAATGGATGCCAGACGTCGGCTGGTGGCGGCGCGGGGGGAGCGCTCGCCCTGCTCGGCGTCTGGCTGCTCTCCGGGAGGCGACGGGTCGCCCGCGCAGCGCGCTGACCGTCCCCCCCCGTCGCGAACGCCCGCTCCCTTCCGCTGGCTCTCCCGTCCCCCCACACCACGCCCCCCTCGACGGGCAGGGGCGATGACGATTGCCTGAACAACACGCACCGGGTCCGCCCAGTCAGGTAGCGGTGCCATCTCTTTTCGATCTATGATGGCTCCGTTTCGAGAGAGCCGCGCGTACTGCTGGAGGGCTTCAATGGCGAGTGATCCGTCACGAGAGGAGCTGCTGGCGCTCCTGGCACAGAGAGATGAGCGAATCGCGGCCCTGGAGGCAGCGCAGAGCCCGGCCAACGCCATGGCGCAAGAGAACGAGCTCTTCTTCTCCGTAGCGCTGGAGATGCTGTGCATCGCCGGCTTCGATGGGTACTTCAAGCGCCTCAACCCCATGTGGACCCGCACCCTCGGCTGGAGCGACGCGGAGCTGCTCGCACGCCCGTTCCTGGACTTCGTCCACCCGGAGGACCGGGACTCCACCATCGCGGCCGCGTCGGCCCTGTCCGACGGACGCGACGTGATCTGCTTCGACAACCGCTACGCCTGCAAGGACGGCTCGTGGCGGTGGCTCTCGTGGAACTCCTACGCCATCGTGGAGCGGCACATCATCGTGGCGGCGGCCCGGGACGTGACCGACCAGCGGCGAACCGACGAGCGAATCCGCCGCCTCAACGAGGAGCTGGAGCAGCGCGTGAGTCAGCAGAGCCAGGCCATCCTGGAGCTGTCCACGCCGACGGTGCGGCTGTTCGACGAGATAGTGCTCCTGCCGCTGGTCGGCGTCATCGACACGCTCCGCGCGCGGCAGCTCATGGAGGCGCTGCTGGAGGCCATCGTGGCGACGAAGGCGCGCGTGGCCATCCTCGACGTGACGGGGGTCCCGATCATCGACACCCGGGTGGCCCAGCACCTGGTCAACGCCGTGAGCGCGGCGCGCATGCTGGGCGCCGAGACCGTGCTGACCGGGATCGGGCCCGAGATGGCGCAGACGCTGGTCAAGCTGGGCATCGATCTGGCGGCGCTCCGGACTGGGGGCCCGCTGCTCCGAGGCATCGAGAAGGCACTGGCACTCGTCGGCAAGCGCGTGGTCACGGCGGGCTGAGCACAGAGGGAGGCCCATGAAGATTCCGATTCTGCAGCTCGGACGCCTCCTGATCACGTCGGTGCAGGAAGACCTGACGGACCAGGCAGCCATGGACCTCCAGGACGCGCTGCTCCGCCGCGCCCAGACGACGGACGCGGACGGCGTGGTCATCGACGTGTCCGGCATGGACGTGGTGGACTCCTTCCTGGCGCGGGTGCTCAACGACACGGCGCAGATGGTCACCCTTCTTGGGGCACGGGTGGTGATCTGCGGCATCCGCCCCGCCGTGGCCGTGACGCTCGTCGAGATGGGGCGGGGGCTCATCGGAGTGGAGACGGCGCTGGATCTGGAGCAGGGGGTGAGTCTGCTCACGAAGGAGCATCGCGTGTCGAGCCCGCTGGCGACGGGCACCGGGGAGGGGAGCTGATGTTGGAGAGCTGCGTGACCATCGCGCACGAGGCGGACATCATCGCGTCGAGACAGGCGGGGCGAGACATCGCCCGGCAGCTCGGCATGGGGACCGCCGACCAGACCCGGGTGGCCACGGCCATCTCGGAGCTCGCGCGCAATGCGTGGCAGTACGCCGGTGGCGGCGTGTGCCGGGTCGAGGGGGAGCGCGAGAACGGGCACGTGGTCCTGCGGGTGGAGGTCGCCGACGAGGGGCCGGGCATCGCCGACGTCGACCAGGCCATGCAGGACGGCTTCAGCACGGGGCGCGGCCTGGGCGCGGGCCTGCCGGGGACGCGCCGCCTGATGGACGACCTGCACATCGAGACCGTGCCCGGGCGCACCGTCATTCGCGCGACCATGCGCCGTGTGCGGCGGTGAAGGCGGCGGACACGGGGGATCAGCCGAAGGCCACCGTCTACAAGCACGCCGCCCTGCGGGTGCGCCATTACCCAGGGCAACAGGTCTGCGGCGACGTCGGAGCCTGGTGGCAGTCTGGCCAGCGCCGAGTCCTCTGCATCGCCGACGGCCTCGGGCACGGACCAGAAGCAGCCCGGGCCGCCTACCGCGCCATCGAGTACGTCGGCAACCACCTGGACGACAGCGTCCCCGTTCTGCTCGCCGGCTGCGACGTTGCCCTGCGGGGCAGCCGCGGGGCGGCGGTGGGGATCGTGATCATGGAGGGCGGACGGCTGACCTACGGTGGCGTCGGAAACACGCGCGGAATGCGGGTGGGGGTCGGCACCTGCCGCTTCAGCAGCGACGCGGGCATCGTCGGCGCCGGATCGTGCCGCATCCTGGTCGAGGCCACGGCGGTCGAGGTGGGCGACCTGGTCATCCTCTTCACCGACGGCGTGTCCGAGCGGCTGAGCGTGCCCGCGTCCACCACCCTCGGCCGGGTGAACACGGGGGACCTCGCGGATCAGCTCCTCGCGCGATGGGCGACGGGCCAGGACGACGCGGCGGTCCTCGTCTACCAGCACATGGAGGTGGCATGAACGGCGCGGCGGAGCAGACGCAGCAGCCCGACCGCACTCTGGACCCTCTGGCGCTGGCGCACGCGCGCTATGCCCGGCTGCTCGTGGCCCACGTCGAGGCGCCCAGCGAGGAGTGGCTCGCCGAGGCAGCAGAGATCGGGCGCGAGCTGGTGACCGCAGGGGTCCCGCACGAGGACATGCTCGAGATCCACGATGAAGCGCTCGACCTCCTCTGTCAGACCCACCCGGAGCTCCTGCTGTCCCAGGCGGCCCGCCTGGCCACGGAGCCACTCATGGAGCTCCAGATGGCCTACGGGCTCGTCCACCGCCGCCAGCTCGAGCAGAGCCGCCGGCTCAACCGAATGCTGGCGCAAGAGGTCGAGGAGCGCCGCCGCGCCGAACGGGACCTGGAGCAGAAGGCGCGGGAGCTGGAGCGCTCCAACCACGATCTGCTGCACTTCGCCGCGGTTGCCTCCCACGACCTCCAGGCGCCGCTGCGCAGCATCGCCGGCTTCATCGGGCTCCTCAACGACCCCGACGCGGAGATTGGAGAGGAGCAGCGCCGCCGCCTGCTGGAGACCGTCGCCAGCAGCGCCGCGCGCATGCAGCGCCTGATCGCGGATCTGCTGGCCTGGGCGCGGGTGGGGGCCACCGAGCTTCTCCTGGAGCCCGTTGACCTCGACGCGATGCTGGGCCTCGTGGCGCAGGATCTGCGAGGCGCCATCGACGAAGCTGGCGCCGCCGTCACCTGGGATTCGCTCCCCGTCGTGCGCGCGAGCCGCTCGCTCTTACCCCACGTCCTTCAGAACCTGGTGGGTAACGGCCTGAAGTTCCACGGGGACGCGCCGCCACGGGTGCACGTCTCGGCGCATCGCGACGGAGACCGGTGGGTCGTCTCGGTGCGCGACAACGGGATCGGCATCGAGCCCCGGTTCCAGCGCCAGATCTTCGAGCCCTTCAAGCGCCTCCACGCGGAGGCTCGCTACCCCGGGACGGGCCTCGGGCTGGCGGTGTGCGCCCGCATCGTCGAGCGCCACGGGGAGCGCCTCTGGGTGACGTCCGAGCCAGGGCACGGGTCGTGCTTCTCGTTCACGTGTCTGCCCGTGGAGTGATCGCGAGGCGAAGGTTCGAAGGCCGCGGCGCTCCGGGCCCCACGCAGAGGGGGCCACTGCGCGGGCCCCCCGAGCCGTCAGCAGTCGAGCAGGACCCGCACGATGCGGGTGAGGCGCCAACGCTTGCCGACCCGCTCGAAGATCCACCGCACCTCCGGGCAGCGCTTGTCCCTGGCCTCCCAGCGCCCCTCGACGCGGCCCAGATCCCGGGCGCGGGGCAGGAGGAGATGGCGGTCGAGACCGAGCGCGTCGGCCTGGCCAGCTCGGAGCGCGTCAGCGAGTGAGGTGCGGTCCAGGGTCCGCTCTGGGGTCGCCCGGATGGCGCCCTCGGTGGAGACTGCCAGCGCGGCTCCCTCGGGCAGCAGCGCCGCGACGCGGTCCGGCTCGCCGCTCTTGACGGCCTTCAGCCAGCGGGACAGCTCGGTGGAGACGCCCTTGGGGGGAGCGGCGAGCGCAGAGGCGGAGACGAGCGCCAGGGCGAGGGCCAGAGAGCGAATCACGGCAGCGCGCCGCAGTCGTCGAGGACCTGGGTCATCACCACTCGCGCCCCCGCGTCCGACTCTCGGGACCAGGCCGCCCGCAGCGCGTCGAGGGCAGTCCCCGAGCCGAGAGCACCGAGGCCGGCAGCCGCAAGTGCCCGCACCCGCGGCGACGGGTCGAGGAGGGCCGCGGCGACCTCCGTCTCGAACTGCTTGCCCCCCAGGAGCCCCGTGATCTGGGCCGCGCGGCCGCGCACGCTGGCGTCCGGAGACTCCCGGATCAGCGCTGCCACGTCGCCCAGCAGAGACTCCTGGCGCAAGAAGACGACTGCCTCGAGGGCCAACCGCGGGTCTGTCTGCAACGTGGTGCGCAGCCGGGCCTCGATGTCACTCAAGCGCGCGAGCAGGCGGCACGCCTCGGCGCGGACGTCGCCGTCCTCCGTCTGGAGCGCCTCGATGGCTCCCGCCGCGATCTCGTCATCGGAGCCGGTGGCCAGGGACCGGACCTCCTCGAACGTCCAGGCCCTCATGACTTGAAGCCCTTCATGGTCGTGACCTTGTCGCGCTGGGAGATGTCCATCATGTCCTTGAGCGTCGCGCCGTCCGCCTCTGCCAGGAGACCCCGGACCATGGCCAGCATGCCGTAGACTCCCCGGGCGGTGAAGACGGGCTTCGTGGTGGTCACGATGTCCTTCGAGTCCTGCACGCTCCCCTTCGTGCCGCGCTTGCCCATCTTCGCGTCCAGGTGCTTCTGGTAGTGGTCCGTCGTGCAGCCCCAGAACTGGATGACCTGGGCCTTGTCCTTGAAGTCGGTCGCCTCGAGCTGGTTCGGGGCCCCCGCGACGGCCTTGTTGTACTCTGCGTTGTAGCCCTTGCCCATGACGTAGTTGCCGGCGCTGTCGTGCTTGTCGTCGAAGTCGGGGCCCGTCCCTGCGCGGGCGTGGCCGGTGTAGCCGACGTAGTCGTCGCTGGCCATGGCGCCCTTGAACTTCTCCATGCGCTCGGCGCCATTGCTTCCGTCGCTGCGCGCGGCGATCAGCTTGAGGACGACCTGGACGTCCTTGTTGACGGCCGTGGAGTGGAACTTCTTGGTGAAGTAGACGATCTCGCGGTCCAGGGTCGCGTCCTTGAGGCCGGCGGCGGCGATCTCGTCGGGCTTGGCGGTCCGCGGGTCGACCATGGCCATGCCCAGCTCGTCCTTGAGCACCGAGACGGTGGTCCCGAGCTTCGCCACGTGCGCGCCCCCCTCGTCGTAGCCGAGGGCGACGGTGGCGTCGAAGCGGCCGTCCTCGAACAGCTTGGCGTAGTTGGGCCCGCCGATGGGGGTCAGGCCCTCGGGGACGGTCTCGGTGGGGACGTTGGTCGGGGAGTAGGCGTCCAGCGCCGCCATGGTAGAGCCGTTGACGGAGCCCTTCTCTTCCTTCGGCTCGGTCATGGTCTGCTGGCCGGCCTTGGGGCCGAGGGGCACGTTGAACGCCTCCTGGAAGGTGGCGACCGCGGCCTTGGTCTCCTTGCTGTAGGTGCCGTCCGTGCCCGCCTTGAAGCCGAGGTCCTTCAGGCTCCGCTGGATCTTCCAGACGTAGCCGCCGACCTTGCCGGCTGTGATGGCCCCCATGCCGCTCGCCACCATCTCGAGGACCGGGTCGCCCTTGAAGCGCGGGTTGGAGAGGGCCTTGTGGGTGACCTGGGTGCCCGCCAGGTCCTCCGACTCTGCCTCGCGCCACACGTGGACGTCGGCGTCGGCGTGGGGGGTCTTGACGTCGAGGCGGGAGAGGGTCGCCTGGTCCAGCACGCCCGCCTTGGCGCCGGCGATGGACTCGGTGGTCTGGAACACCTCCACGGCGCCCTTGGTGTTCTTGCCGAAGTCGTTGTCCAGGGACGGCTTCGGCATGGGGATCGCGAGGGACTCGAGGGCGGCCTGGAGCTTGCTCACGGCCGGGCCCTTGGATCCCTTCTGGAGCGTCGCCTTGCCCTTGGCCACCTTCTCGAGGACGGGGTCGCCGACGAAGCGGCGGTTGACCAGGGTTCCCAGAGGCGTGGCCGCACCCGTCGTCACGGTGGGGACGGGGCAGGAGAGCGCGCCGCCCGCGTCCTTCGAGACCTGGCCATCGGGGGCGTCATCGAACGTGGCGGGTGCCGGCGCGAGGGCCGCCGCGCCATCCGCGTACCCCATGCCGCGCACGGACTGCTTCAGCCGGTCCGCTGCACCCGGAGCCTCCTGCTCCTGGGGGCCGCTCGGCGCCGGGACCTTCGCCTTGTCGGGGACCAGAGCACCTTCGGGACCAGACATCGCTTCCTCCAGGGTGCGGGGGAGACCGATGCCACGCTAGAGCAAAGCGGCCGACGGAGTCAAGGCGCTCGCGCGTGCGGTGGAGGAGCGCAGCACGGCGGCAGCACGGCCCCCCCGCCGCCGGGAGCAACCGCGGAGGCTCAGAGGCAGGTCGTCTTCTCGCAGCCACACTGAGCCGTGCAGGCCTCGTAGCAGTTGCCGTTCTCGCCGGCGCCGCCGTTCGCGCACTGGGCGCACATCCCGTCCCACGAGGAGTCGCAGCAATAGGGGTCCAGTGCGCAGACGCAGGACTCGCACGCGTCGTTGGAGCACCCTGGGCTCCCCACGTCGTTGCAGCAGTCCTCGGAGACCACGCCGAAGTCAGCGGTGCAGCCACAGATTCCCCCGCAGGCGCTGCCGGTGCAGGCGTCCCCGCTGCCTCCGCCTCCGGACGCGCAGTCGGCGCACAGAGCATCCCAGGCGACAGCGCAGCAGAAGCCGTCGATGGCACACACGCACGTCTCGCACGCCGAGCCGTCGCAGCCTGGTCCACCGGAGCCGCTCGCCTCACAGCAGGTCGGAGTGGTCCAGCTCGCCGGGCACTCCGCCACGCCCTCGTACTGGCACACGTAGCAGGTCCGCGTCGACGAGGTGCCGAGGTCGTTCCATGTCCCGTTGGCATGCAAGTCGACATAGTCCTCGCCGCTCGACGTGCCGTTGTTGGGCTCGCCAGAGCCCCAGTTCGTATAGGCGGGGCTGTTTCCGTCGTTCCACACGAAGAGGCCCTCGGTGGACTGGTCCGAGAGGCCGATCCAGGCGCTGACGGCGCCGCACGTTGCGTCGGCCAGCGCCCGTACGGCCGCATTTGCGTCCGCCGAGTCTGCCTTCGCCAGGGTGCCTCCGAGCGCCTGGCACGCCGCCTCTGCGCCGAGCCAGGTCTTCGTGGAGGCAAACGCCTCCAGACAGCCGAAGCCCGTGTCAATCCCCTGCGAGCACGCGGAGCTGCATCCGTTGTAGGTACACTCGTCACCGTCGCAGTCCGCGTGCTCGCAGCCGGTCTCCGTGCAAGTGTCAATCGTACACGGGTCCAGGTCGTCGCACGAGTCTCCCTCAACGACGCAGACTCCCCCCAGACATGTGCCAATTCCGCTGCACGCTCCTCCATCGTCACAGTATTTCCCCGCAGAACCGCACACGGCAGCGCACTGTCCATCCCCACAGGAGGTCGCCGCGCTCCCCGTTCCCTTGGCACAGCCGCCACAGAGGTTGTCCCAGGCCGTCGAGCAGCAGTAGTCGTCCTTGGCGCAGACACAAGCCTGGCAAGCAGGAGAGCCGGGGCATCCAACCACGTCGTCGTTCCGGTTGCTGCACGTGGCGTCGATGGGCGCGTCGCTGCACCCGGTGGCCGGGTTGCAGATTCCGACCGCGCACGTCCCATCGCTGCAGGACCCGCCGGTCGAGACGCACGTGAGCACCACCGCCGACGGATCCACGTCCGCGCAGCACCGAACGGCCTTCGTGGCCGTGTCGCTCGCGCACAGGTTCGGAATGCCTGTCTTCGTGGAGTCTCCCGGGGCCGTCCAGTGGCCACCGTCGCACGGGCTCGACGACCAGATGGCATAGGAGTCGTAGCTGCACCCCGTCGCTCGCGACTCGTCAGACCAGAGCTCGTTGATCGTACAGAGACGGGCGCCGGCGCCTTCACAGATCGCGACCGCTTCGGCGTAGGTCTTCAGGCCCGAGCAGCCAGACAGGGGCGATGCGTCCGTCTCTCCGCAGACATCGGGAGAACCGTAGGTCGCCGCGTTGGTCCAGCCGAGCTCGTCGCAGCTCTTGGCGCTTGCCGCCGGAGTCTGCCAGGACGAAGTGGTACAGGCGTTGCCGTCGTCACAGGGTGTGCCGGTGATGTCCTGGTTGGTGCAGCCGAGGTCCGCCTCCAGCTCGCACACGTAGCAGCCGGAGGTCTGGTCCGTGCGGAGATTGAACCAGGTACCGAGGTTCAGGTGCATCTTCACGGCGTCGGCCAGTGCGTGGGTGCTTGGGGGGCCGTTGTCGTTGTACCAGTTGGTGTAGGTGACGGGGCTGCCGTCCGTCCAGACGAAGGTTCCCTCCACGTCGATGTCGTTGAGCCCGAGCCAGGCGTCGGTGGTGCAGCCGGCCAGGACGACGCCATAGACGAAGGCGTTCTCGTCCGCGTCGGCGATGGAGGCCAGGTGCCCGCCCAGCGCCTGGCAGGCAGCGTTGGCCGCCGGCCAGAGCAGGGTCGCCTGGACGGCCTGGTAGCAGCTCCCGCCATACTCCGTTCCGACGGCACAGACGCTGGGCTCGCATGCGTCGACAGTCGTGTCGTCTCCGTCGTCGCACAGAGTGTCGAGGGCCGAGCTCTGGCACCCGGAGTCAGGGTCACACCAGTCCTCCGTGCAGTCGATGCCGTCGTCGCAGGTCACCGCCGTGGTCTTGCAGCCCGTCGC